>NZ_CP107968.1:600000-1200000 GCF_036084755.1 Streptomyces sp. NBC_00370 | reverse complement strand
GGGTCGCCGTAGTGGCTGCCCGCGCCGGAGTCAGCGTCGATCGGGGGATTGGCGGCGGCCTCGACGAGCAGCCGTACCTGCTCGCCGCCGCTCGCCGAAGTGGACAGCGTCACGGCCCTGTTGGCCGCGTGGAGCCCTTGCAGCGGAGTGCCGTGCTCGTCGTGGACGAGGCCTTCGGCGCCGTCTCCGAGGTCGATGACCGCCTCGACCCGGCGGCCCGCCCAGCGCGCCGGTATCTCGCAGTCGAGCCGGAACCAGCTGGTCGACCAGGGCCCGCCCCAGGCGTCGCCGACGACGAACGGCCGGTACTCGGCGCGCAGCGCGACCCCGACAGGGACAGGCTCGCCGGGGATGTGCCAGGCGGTGACATCCATCGGGAGCCGCCCGGTGTACAGCGCGGGACGCAAACGGTCCGCGAGGAAATGCGCGGTCCGCGCCTCTCCCTGCTTACTGCGGTCATGCATGGGCGGCCCTCCTGTCCAGCCTGTGACCGCCATGTAAAACCAAGAGTGTTATCAAGTCAACGTCTGAGCTGGAACCCTTCTTCTGCCAGGTGGAACGGGCCAGGTCAATGAATTGTCAGGCGATTTAAATTCCACATTGCGACCCTCTCGTAAAGTAATTTACTTGGCATTTGGCGGACAAAGAACGGCGGAGAGGCCGCCGCCTCCCCGCCGTTCCAGCCAGAAATACCGCTACCAGGTGACGGGCTCCGGCCTGGCGCAGGTACTCCCGATGTCGAGTGTCCTGCCTTCCTTCGCCGAGTCGAGCAGCGTCAGCATCACATCGAGGACATGTCGGGCCACCTCGCCCGACGCCCGGTGCGGGCGCCCTTCGGCGAGTGCGTCGGCCAGGTCGGCGAGGCCGGTGCCGCGCCCGCCTCCGGCATAGCCGGCCGAGACGGGCAGGGTCTCCCAGTCGCCGCCGGTCCTGAACAACTCGACGGCGCCGTCGAAGTTGTTGGGGTCGGGCACCGAGAGGGACGCGTCCGTGCCGTGCACCTCGATACGCGGCAGCCGGGCCTTGGCGATGTCGAAACTCATGACTAGCGTGCTGAGTTGGCCGCCAGCGTGGTGGAGCACGCCGGTGACATGGGTGTCGATCTCCACCGCGAACCGCTCACCGGCCCGTGGGCCGCTGCCGATCTGCCGCTCGGCGCGCGGCCGGGAGGACGCGCCGGTGACCTTGACGACGGGGCCCAGCAACTGGACGAGGGCCGAGACGTAGTACGGGCCCATGTCGAGCAACGGCCCGCCGCCCGGCCGGTAGTAGAACTCCGGGTCCGGGTGCCACGCCTCGTGGCCCGGTGTGGTCATGAACGCCATCGCGGCGACCGGCGTGCCGATCAGACCGTCGTCGACCGCCTTACGCGCGGTCTGCACGCCCGTGCCGAGGACGGTGTCGGGCGCGCAGCCGACCCGCAGCCCGGCCGCCCCGGCGGTGGCGAGCAGTTCGCCGGCCTCGGCCAGGTCGGTGGTGAGCGGCTTCTCGCCGTACACGTGCTTGCCCGCGGCGAGAGCCGCCCTGGCGACCTCCGCGTGCACGGCGGGGATGGTCAGGTTGAGCACCGCGTCCACGTCGTCCCGTACGACGAGGTCGGCGACCGAGTCGACGACGGTCACGCCCGGCACCCGTTCGGCGACGGCCGCGGCGCGCTCGGCGTTCAGATCGGTGACGGCGGTCAGCGTCACGTTCTCCAGCCGCTCCAGGGTGTCCAGATAGGCGCCGCTGATCTTGCCGGCGCCGACCATCCCGATCCTCAACGGCTCGCCCACAGCAGTCCCCTCTCGGTCAGTGCCCGCACCTCGGGCACGTCGAAGTCGTCCGGTTTGTGGCCGACGGCGGAGACGAAGACCCGCCCGGCGCCCGAGGTCCTGGTCCAGACGGCCGGCATGGTGACCGGCCGCTCGCGGTCCTCGCCGGCCTCGAACTCCACCGTCGCCAGCACGTCGATGGACGGGTCGGTGGCCATCCAGTACTTCTCGGTGTGCACGTCGAAGTCGCCGAGCCCGGCGAGCACCGGATGCCCGGCGCGGTCCTCGACGAGGGTGACCCGGTGGTCGGAGTAGCCGTGCGGATGCATCAGGAACTGGCCGCCGGTGAGCAGCGTGTAGTCGACACTGCCGCGGAAGGCGTCCACGATCCCGCCGTGCCAGCCCGCGAATCCGGTGCCGGCCCTGACGGCCGCGGTGAGTCCCGCGACCTGCTCCTTGCTGATCTCGCCCATGGTCCAGCACTGGACGACGAGATCGGTCGCGGCGAGCAGCGCCGCTTCGGTGTAGACGTCGAGGGTGTCGGCGATCTCCACGGCGTAGCCGTTGTCGCGCAGGAAGGGCAGGAAGAGGTCCGTGGTCTCGACGGGCGAGTGTCCCGCCCAGCCGCCACGGACGACGAGTGCCCGTCGGGTGTCGGTCGTCACGGTCGTTGCACGCTCCCATCGGTGTTGCGCAGCATGGCCCAGCGGTCGTGCTCCAGCGGCTCGGGCACGGGATGACGGCGGGCGGCGGCCTCGTCGAAGTCGACGCCGTGGCCGGGGGTCTCGGATGGTGCCAGGCTCCCGCCCGCGGCGGTGATCGTGCCGGGGAACACCTCGTGCACCGGCGGCCGGAAGACCGCCGCCTCCTGGACGCCGAAGGCGTGGCTGCTGATGTCCATGGCGATCGTGGCGGCCTGCGCGACGGGGCTGACATCGGCGGGGCCGTGCGGTGCCAGCCGGACACCGCGCAGCTCGCACAGGACGGCGAGCTTGCGGGCGGGGGTCAGACCGCCCAGGGTCGGTACCCGGATCCGCGCGAAGTCGATGGCGGGCCCTTCGAGCAGCGGCAGGAACTGGCCGATGTCGCTGAAGAGTTCACCGACGGCCAGCGGCACGGGCGAATGGGCACGCAGCCCGGCGAAGTGGGCCGCGTCCTCGGGGGCGAGCAGATCCTCCACGAAGTACAGCCCCGCGTCCTCGACCCGGCGCAGGAAGTCACGCGCCTGGCGCGGGTCGAGCCGCTCGTGGACGTCGTGCAGCAGCTCCACCTCGTCACCGACGAGGGCGCGTACCTCGGTCAGGATCCGCGGCACGGTCCGCAGATAGGCGGCGGAGTCCCAGGGCACCGAACGCAGCCGCGCCGCCCGGGGGTCGGCGCCGCCCGCCGCCTTCGTGCCGTACGTGTCGGAGCCGGGGACCGCCGCCTGGACGCGGACATGGCGGTAGCCCAGCTCCCGCGCCGCCGTGACCTTGTCGGCGATCTCGGCGGCTTCGGCGCCGTCGACATGCGTGTACGCGTCGGCGCGGCTTCTGACCCGGCCGCCGAACAGTGAGTAGAGGGGAGCGCCGAGGCGCTTCGCCTTGAGGTCCCACAGCGCGACATCGACCCCGCCGAGCGCGTTGCCGGTCAGCGAACCGCCGCGCCAGTAGGCGCTGTTGAGCATCAGCCGGTGGATGTCCTCGATGTCGTCGGGATCGCGCCCGACCAGCATCGGAGCGAGATAGTCGTCGAGGACCGAGCGGACGGCGAGGGTGCGCTGCGGATCGCTCGCACACCCCAGACCGTAGAGCCCGGGTTCGTTGGTCTCGACGCGGACGATGAGATGGGGACAGCCGTGCGGGGCTGTCAGGAACGTGCGTACGGCCGTGATGCGGATCTTGGCGCCGCGTTCCTCGACCCAGGGAGCTGAGGCGAGAACGTCGGAGCGGGCATCAGGCTGAGCCATGCGAACTCCAGCGTACAGATAGCAGGATGTTGTACTGCTATCCGAACGTACGGAGGGCGAGATCAATTTGTCAACGACTCTACCAAATAAGGGTCGCCGGGTCTTCAGTGCTGACCGAGCCGTTTGAGGAGGGTCCGTAGCGAGTGTGCGGCCTCGGTGACGGCGCCGGCGATCTCCTCGGCGCGCGCGTCGTCCATCCGGACCTTGGGTACCGAGCAGCTGATCGCGTCGCCGCCGCCGTGTCCGGTACCGAGCGCGACGGCCACGCACCGGATGTCGACGGAGTTCTCCCCGTCGTCCGACGCCCAGCCGCGCAGCCGGGCGTCGGCGAGCTGCGCGAGCAGTTCGTCCGGATCGGTCACGGTGTCGGGGGTGAGCCGCTCCAGTGGCCAGTTGAGCCGCATCCGCACCTCGGCCGCCTCGTACTGGGAGAGCATCGCCTTGCCCAACGCCGTGGCGTGCGCCGGCAGCCGTCTGCCCACCGCGGAGTACATCCGCAGGGCGTGCCGTGACTCGCGTTTGGCCAGGTAGACGACGTCCGTGCCGTCGAGCCTGCCCAGGTGGACCGACTCGCCTGTCTCCTCGGCGAGCGCGTCGAGCACCGGGCCCGCGAGGCTCGTGACGTCGTCGCCCTCCAAATAGGCGGTCCCCGTCAGCAGGGCCTTGAGGCCCAGGCTGTAGCGGGTGCCGGTGCCGTCCAGGTCCACCCAGCGCCTGGCCTCCATGGTGCGGAGGATCGCGTGCAGGCTGCTCTTCGGCACCGCCATCGCCGACGCCATCTCGGCGAGCGAGAGCCGGGCGCCGTTCTCCCCGAGCAGTTCGAGCACCTCAAGCACCCGGGCGGCGGACTTGACCTCTTCCGGCTTGCGCCCACGCGCTGCTGCTGCCACCGATTCCACGGAACCTCCGCTTCTCGTACCGGGCGCCCCTCGGCGACCGGTCAGCACGATTCTCGACGTGCGTCTTGACGCTATATCACTACGACCATAAGTTCAGTCACTCCAACGTCATTCGGTCTTCTGAACGCTTGATTCCTAGGTAGGGGCCATGCGCATACCTTTTACGCGGAATGCCAGGTTCGCGGCGGTCGCCGCGGTTACGGCACTCTCACTGACCACCCTCTCCGCCTGCGGCGGTTCAGGAGGCTCCGGCAGCGACTCGAAGTCGCTGGAGATGTGGACCTTCAAGCAGTCGCACGTGGCGGCGCTGCGGACCGCCGCCGCCCAGTTCAAGAAGCAGACCGGCATCACGGTCAAGATCGACGCGTACACCCCGGACGACGCCTACACCACCAAGGTGCAGAGCGCCGCCAAGACCGGGGACCTGCCCGACGTGCTGGAGGTCCACTCCGACGGTGAGGACCGGGTGCTGGGCGCGGCGGGAGTCGTCAGCGACATCAAGGGCGACTTCAAGGGCGCCTGGGCCGGCCGTATGCAGGACGCGGTGCAGAACTCGGGCCTGGTGACCGACGCCCGCTTCAAGGCCTCGCAGCCCACCTCCGCCAAGGACCACGGAATCAAGAACGGCGCCCGCTACAGCGTGCCGTTCACCGCCGGCACCTTCGGCATCGTCTTCGCCAACAAGAAGATGCTGGCCGACGCCGGATTCACCAAGCCTCCCGCCAGCTGGGAGGAGTGGCTGGACATGCTGAAGAAGACCACGGCCAAGGACCCGAAGAAGGGCGGCATCTCGCTCGGCCTCAAGGTCCAGGCGACCGGGCTGACCTGGATCCTCCAGCCGCTCGCCTTCGCCCAGCTCGGACAGCAGCCGTACGAGGCGCTGTTCAAGCAGGACAAGAGCACCGACTTCGCCTCGCCCAACGGCACCAAGGTCCTCGGCCTCTACGACCAGCTCACGCCGTACTGGATGCCGGGCACCCAGACCCTCACCATCGACGAGGGCGACCAGGCCTTCGCCCAGGGCAAGTCGGCGTTCGACGTGGGCGGCACCTTCACCCTCGCCTTCCTCAAGCAGAACGGCATGAACCCCGACGACGTCATCGCGTTCGGACTGCCCTCGCCCAAGGACGGCGCGGTGCCCCAGCGCGCACTCGGCCCGCAGGCCCTGACGGGACTGAGCGTCGCCGGGACCAGCAAGCAGCCCGAGAACGCCAAGAAGTGGATGGAGTTCCTGTCCGGCGAGAAGGTCGCCGCCCAGTTCGCCAAGGACTCCGCCGACCTGCCCGCGACCGAACTCGGCGCCGACTCGGAGGCGTTGCTCGGCCCGACGCTCAGCGCCCTGGTCGCCAGCTTCAAGGGCACGCCCGAGAACACCTACAAGCCCAGCCCCGACGTGGACTTCCGCCCCTCGGGCTACGAGCAGGACGACGCGGGCGCGATCCTCGCCGACCTCACCCCGCTGAAGCAGCAGTCCGTCGGGACGACGGGCCAGAAGCTCAGCAAGCTCATCGACTCCTACTGGGCGGCCCTGCGGTGACGACGGCCGTCCGCACCACCGTGCCGGACACGGCGGGCGGCGGCGCAGGCGACACGTCGCCGCGCCGCCGCGCGCGCCGGTACGAAGCACTGTCCGGGTATCTGTTCGTCGCCCCCGCCGTTGTCCTGTTCCTCGTCATGGGCGTCTACACCGTGGGGTACGGCTTCGCCCTCAGCTTCGCCACCTGGAACGGATTCACCCCCGACTGGACCTGGGTCGGCCTCGACAACTACGCCGACCTGCTGTGGCGGGACCCGATCTACGCCCCCCGGGTGCGGCACGCGGCGCTCAACACCCTCTGGGTCATGGTCGCCGTGCCGACCCTGACCGTCGCGGTGTCCTTTCCGCTCGCCGTCCTGCTCAACCAGGCCAAGCGGATGCAGTCCGTGCTGCGTTCGGTGTACTTCGTGCCGTACGTGACCACCGGCATCGCCGTCTTCTTCGCCTGGCAGTACATCCTCCAGCCGGACGGCGCGATCAACACACTGCTCGACGGACTCGGACTCGGCTCGCTCGCCCAGCCGCAGGGCTGGCTCGGCAATCCGCACACCGCGCTGCCCACCATCATCGTGGTGACGGTGTGGAGTTCGGTGCCCGTGTCGATGCTGCTGTACCTGACGGGCCTTCAGGGCATCGACCGCAGCGTGCTGGAGGCGGCCCAGCTCGACGGCGCCGGCTGGTGGCGCACCAACGCCTCCGTGGTGTGGCCGCTGCTGCGGCCGATCACCGCCATCGTCGTCCTGCTCAACCTGCGGGAGTCGCTGCAGGGGTTCCAGACCTTCCTGGTCATGACCAACGGCGGCCCGGGGGACCACACCAACGTGCTGGGTCTTGAGGCGTACCGCCTCGCGTTCCTCAAGAACCTCTCACCCACGCTGGGGCTCTCCAGCGCGCTCGGCTGGATCCTCTTCGCCGTCGCGCTGATCCTCGCCCTGATCAATCTGCGAGCGCTGCGGAGCAAGACATGACATCGATATCGGTCAAGGCACGCCCCGTCACACCGGACGACGCCAGGGCCCGCAGGCGCCGGCTGATCGCCCGTACCGTGGTGGGCGTCCTGCTCGGCCTCTACGGACTCGTCAGTGTGTACCCGTTCCTGTGGATGGTGTCCGCGGCCTTCAAGGACCAGGTCGAGGTGGTGCGCGGCGGTCATCTGATCCCGCAGAACCCGACGTTCGACACCCTGGTCGACACCTGGAACAAGCTGCACTTCTTCGACTTCTTCATGAACAGCCTGCTGGTCACGGTCTACACCGTCGTCCTGACGGTGGTGGTGTACTCGGCGGCCGGCTACGCCTTCGCCGTGCTGCGCTTCCCCGGCAGGGGCGCGCTGCAGAAGCTCTTCGTCTCACTGCTGTTCGTGCCCGGTGTCACGGTGATGCTGCCGATCGTGATGCTGGAGAACAAACTGGGCATCCTCGGCACGCACTTCGGGCTCGTCCTGCCGTTCGTCAACGGCGGCGCCCCGCTGTCCATCCTGCTGATGACCGGGGCGTTCCTCGCCGTGCCGAGCGAGCTGCGGGACTCGGCGCGCGTCGACGGCGCGAGCGAGCTGCGGATCTTCACCGGGGTCTATCTGCCGCTGGCCCGGCCCGCGTTGATCACCGTGGCCCTGCTGACCGCGATCCCGACGTGGAACGAGTACCTGCTCACCCGGGTCTCGCTGAACGACCCGTCCACCTTCACCCTGCCGCTGGGGCTGCAGACGTTGTCGTCGGAAAGCGTGCCACACTACAACAATCTGATGGCGGGCGCGCTGATCGTGGTGATCCCGGTGATCGTGCTCTTCCTGAGTCTCCAGAGGTACTTCGTGAACGGTCTCGTCGGGGCGGTGAAGGGCTGATGCGGGTGCTGGTCACCGGCGCGGCCGGCCATATCGGGCGCTACGTGCTGGACGATCTGCTGGCGCACGGCCACGAGGTCGTCGCCACCGATCTCGTACCGGTCGACGAGCCGCGCGCCGAGCGGGTGCACACCGGCGACCTCCAGGATCCGGAACTGGTGCGCAAGGCGATGGACGGCGCCGAGGCCGTCGTCCATCTGGGGGCCATCCCACACCCCAACGGCCCCGACCCCAGCGCCCTGTTCGCCACCAACTGCCTCACCGCGCACCGGGTGCTGGACGAGGCGGGGCGCGCCGGGGTCGGCCGGGTGGTGGCGGCCTCCAGCCTCTCCGCCGTCGGCCTCGCCTGGTCGCCCGTACCGCAGTCGCCGCAGTACGTGCCGCTGGACGAGGAGCACCCGATCCTGGTCCAGGACCCCTACGGTCTGTCGAAGGTGGTCCTGGAGGAGGTGGCGCGCGCCACGCACCGCCGCTACGGCACCGACATCGTCTGTATGCGCTTCCCCTTCGTCGGGGCAGGCGAACGGCTGCGGATCCAGCTCGACAACGTGCGCGCCGATCCCGGTTCCAACCGCGCCGAGTTGTGGGGCTGGCTGGACACCAGGGACGCGGCCGAGGCGCTCCGCCGCGCCCTGGAGGCGGAGATCGAGGGCTGCCACGTCCTCAACGTCGTGGCTCCGGACACCTCGTCCGACGTGCCGACGGCCACGCTCATGGCGCGGTACCACCCCGGAGTGCCGGCCTTCGCCGAACTGGCCGGTCACGCCGGGCTGTTCGACATCGGCGCCTGCACGAGCACGCTCGGTTTCGTGCCCCGGCACAGCTGGCGCACCGGCACCCCGCCCCCCCACCGAGGAGCGCTGAGCGCACAGACACGGACATGTCGCCCTGCGCGGCCGGACGGCTCCGTACGGTGACGGCGCATATCGCTTCGGGTACGGTGCGCGCGACCCGGAGGCCATGGCCGGAACGCCCGCGTTAGGCTGCGGGCGTTTCAGCCGACCGAGATACGGAGAACGCGCACGATGGACACCGCTTCGCGCCGTGCGGGCGAACTGACCTACCGGGACGCCACCACGGCCGACACCGACGCGATCGTCGCCCTCGTCGAGTCCGCCTACCGCGGTGACACCAGCCGCACCGGCTGGACCACGGAGGCCGACCTCATCGACGGGCAGCGGACCGACCCGCAGGGCGTGCTCGACGTGATCGAGGCCCCGGGCAGCCGCATGCTCGCCGTGGAGCGCGACGGCGAGCTGATCGCCTGCTGCCAGCTCGAACACCGAGCCCCCGCCGCCTACTTCGGGATGTTCGCGGTGCGCCCCGGGCTGCAGGGCGACGGGCTCGGCCGGCGGATCATCGCCGACGCCGAGCGCATCGCCTGCGAGACCTGGGGGGTGCGGGAGATGCAGATGACGGTCATCACCCTGCGCGAGGAACTGATCGCCTGGTACGAGCGGCGCGGCTACCGCCGTACGGGAAAGCTCACGCCCTTCCCGTACGGCGACGAGCGCTACGGCGTTCCGCAGCGCCCCGACCTCACGTTCGAGCTGCTGGTCAAGCCGCTCGTCTGACGCCGCCCCGGCCCGCGCTCAGGCCGTGAAGCGGCCGGTGCGCCGGATCTCCGGGAAGTCGGTGGTCACGGCGTCCAGCTCGAACGCCCTGGCCAGCCGCAGCTGGTCCTGGGTGTTCACCACCCAGCCGATGACCCGCAGCCCCTCCGCGTGCGCCCGCTCCACGACCTCCAGCGTGAGCCTGCGGATGTTCAGGGCCAGCGAGGCGGCGCCCACCGCCGTGGCCCTGTCCACCACGTCGGCCTCCCAGCGGCTGGCGATCAGCACCGTGCGCACCCCGGGCACCAGCGAGGCGATCTCGGCCACCGCCTCGTCGTGGAACGAGGACACCTCCACCCGCTCCGCCAGGCCGCGCCGGTGCATCACCTCGGCCAGCGCGCGCGCCGCCGCCACGTCCTTGATCTCCGCCTGCAGCGGCGAGCGCACCGCGTCCAGGACCTCCTCGAAGACCGGCACCCGCTCACCCTTGCCCGCGTCGAGCTCCCGCAGCTCGGCGAGTGTCCGGTCGGCGATCGCCCCCGACCCGTCGGTCGTGCGGTCCACTTCCGCGTCGTGCATCACGACGAGCGCGCCGTCCTTGCTCAGATGCAGATCGAGTTCGACGGCGTCCATCCCCGCTTCCTGCGCGCGGACGAACGAGCGCAGGGTGTTCTCGGGCTCGACGCCCATCACTCCACGATGACCGATGGTGAGGAAAGTCAAGATCGTCTCGCTTCCTTCGACGGCGGCTCCCGCGCGGCACCGGTGCCTACGCGGCACTGCGGAAGCCTAACGGTCGGTAATCGGGATGTCTGTGCCGACGGCGCGTGACAGGAAAAACAACGGCCGCGACCCAGGTTTGACAGGAGAATTTACCCTGCCCGACTTGTCTGGACGGAAGAGGCGCCTATACGCTCTCTTAACGGCGACAACGCAAGTTTCTCCCGTGGAGGAAGTGACATGACGAAAATTCTTGAGCAGCAGGCCGCCCAGGACGCAATATCCAACGACATGCGGGTGATCGATCACCCGGCCTGGCCCGCGCTCAAGAACGCCGTCGAGGAGATCAGGCCCTGGCAGTCCAAGGACGGCTCCATCGACTTCGACGCCGAGGGCGCACCGGCCCGTATCGCCGTCGAGGCGACGCTGGACCGGGTCATCTCGGCCGTCGAGCAGCTTTCGCCGCTCCTCCCGCACGACGCGGACTACCACGCGGCGCTCGTCGCGGATCTGCGCCGCTGGGCCGACAGTGCCTTCGACGTACCGGACTTCCTGGACTCGCTGCTGGCCTTCCAGCCGGCCGCGCACCGGGCCGACGGGCTGCAGCACCTCGCCGTCTTCCCCATGTACACACAGAACGGCAACCCGGACCGCAACCTCGAAGCGGTCGTGCTGCGGATGGTCTGGCCCGACTGGCTGGCCGAGCTGGAGCGCACCCGCTACGACAACCCGCTGTTCTGCGGCATCACCTTCGAGGACTTCACCCCGGGGTACGACACGAACTCCGCGGTGTTCTTCCCCGAGACCATCGCCGTGCGCGAGGCCCCCGAGCGGTTCAGCTGGGGCGGTATCTTCTGCGACCGCGAGGCCGCCCGCTTCCGCCGCGTCACCGAGGCGGCCGTCGACCTG
This sequence comes from Streptomyces sp. NBC_00370, assembly GCF_036084755.1. Classification (NCBI taxonomy): domain Bacteria; kingdom Bacillati; phylum Actinomycetota; class Actinomycetes; order Kitasatosporales; family Streptomycetaceae; genus Streptomyces; species Streptomyces sp. NBC_00370. The sequence continues at coordinate 1,188,837 of NZ_CP107968.1, read as the reverse complement.
CTCCATGTCGAACTGCCCGACGACGTCCGCGACATGCTGCGTGACCAGGACCGCTGCCAGCAGGCCTTCGTGCTCTGGGACATGATCCACGACCGCACGCACAGCCACGGTGACCTGCCGTTCGACCCCTTCATGATCAAGCAGCGCCAGCCGTTCTGGATGTACGGCCTGGAGGAGCTGCGCTGCGACCTCACCGCGTTCCGCGAGGCCGTGAAGCTGGAGGCCGACGGCGTCCCGCAGGGCCACGACGTGCAGATCGCGATGCTCTTCGACCGGCTGTTCCGCTTCCCCGTCACCGGCGCGCGCAACCGCAACTACGACGGTCTCGGCGGCCAGCTCCTCTTCGCCTACCTCCACAAGCACGACGTGGTGCGCTGGACGGACAACAGCCTGCGGATCGACTGGGACGAGGTCCCGAAGGTCACCAACCAGCTCTGCGGTGAGATCGAGGAGCTGTACCGGGCCGGCATCGACCGCCCCAAGCTGGTGCACTGGCTCGCCGCGTACGACCTGGTCTCGACGTACCTCTCGCCGCACCCGGGTTCCCGCTGGGCCAAGGGCCCCGAAGCGCTGGACCTGTCCCAGCTGCCCCGCAAGCTCGTCGACGACGTGCTTCCCGACGAGTTTCCGCTCAGCATGTTCTACGAGGCGCTCGCCAAGAAGTTGAAGAATGTGATCGCCTCGACCAAGGGCATCACGGCCACGGGCGCCGGACCGGGCGCCGGACGGGGCGTCGAGCGGGCAGCCGCGTGAGCCCTGTCGGTGACGAGCGGGAGGCAGTACGGATGACGACAACGCCGACGAGCACGGCGAAGGACGGAACCGGCGAGGTGGCGGGCGGACTCGACGGGGCCGTGATCGCCGTGGCCGGAGCGGCGGGCCCCGCGGGCCGGGCGGCGCTGCTGCGACTGGCGGGGGCGGGTGCGACCGTGGTCGGCGCCGACGCCGACCCCGAACGGCTGGCAGAGGCCGTCGAAGCGGCCCACGCGAAGCACGACGGTGCGCGCGTCGCCGGGTCCACCGTCGACCTGCTCGACCTGGACGCCACCAAGGCGTGGGCGGCCGGCATCGAGGAGGAGCACGGCCGGATCGACGGCCTGGTCCATCTCGTCGGCGGCTGGCGCGGCGGGCGCTCCTTCACCGGGACCGACCTGGCCGACTGGGACCTGCTGGAGAAGCTGCTGATCCGAACGGTCCAGCACACCTCCCTGGCTTTCCACGACGCGCTGCTGCGCTCCGACCGCGGCAGGTTCCTGCTGATCAGCGCGGCCGGCGCGACCAAGCCCACGGCGGGGAACGCCGCGTACGCCGCTTCGAAGGCGGCGGCCGAGGCCTGGACGCTGGCCCTGGCCGACTCCTTCCGTAAGGCGGGGGGCGAGGAAGGCCCGCGCACCGCTGCTGCGATCCTGGTGATCAAGGCACTGGTGCACGACGCGATGCGCGCCGAGCGCCCGGACGCGAAGTTCGCGGGCTTCACCGACGTCACCGACCTGGCAGACGCCATCGCCGGTGTCTGGGACCGGCCCGCCAGGGAAGTGAATGGAACCCGCCTGTGGCTGACTCCCAAGCCGTGAGGTCCGCAGCGACGGACGCCCGCCGCCACCACGACCCCGCGTCGCGCGGCTTCGCCAGCGACAACTACGCGGGAGCCCACCCGGAGATCCTGGCGGCCCTGGCCCTGGCCAACGGCGGCCACCAGGTCTCGTACGGCGAGGACGACTACACCGGCCACCTCCAGCGCGTCATGCACAGCCACTTCGGCCCGACGGCCGAGGCGTACCCCGTCTTCAACGGCACGGGCTCGAACGTCGTCGCGCTCCAGGCGGTCACCGACCGCTGGGGCGCGGTGGTGTGCGCCGAGTCGGCGCACATCAACACCGACGAGTGCGCCGCGCCGGAGAAGGTCGCCGGGCTCAAGCTGCTGACCGTACCGACCCCGGACGGCAAGCTCACCCCCGAGCTGATCGACCGGCAGGCGTTCGGCTGGGACGACGAGCACCGGGCCAGGCCGCAGGTCGTCTCGATCACGCAGAGCACCGAGCTGGGGACGCTCTACACACCGGCCGAGATCAGGGCCATCTGCGAACACGCCCACGGCCTCGGGATGAAGGTCCATCTGGACGGGGCCCGGATAGCCAACGCCGCGGCCTCGCTCGACGTACCGATGCGGGCCTTCACCAACGCCGTCGGCGTGGACATCGTCTCCTTCGGGGGCACCAAGAACGGCATGCTCTTCGGCGAGGCCGTCGTGGTCCTCGACCCGGAGTCGGCGCACGCGATGAAGTACCTGCGCAAGCTGTCCATGCAGCTGGCGTCCAAGATGCGCTTCGTCTCCGTGCAGCTGGAGGCACTGCTGGCGGGCGACCTGTGGCTGCGCAACGCCCGGCACAGCAACGCGATGGCGCAGCGGCTGGCCGCCGGGGTACGGGACGTGGCCGGCGTGGAGCTGCTGTACCCCGTCCAGGCCAACGGCGTCTTCGCCCGGCTGCCGCACGACGTCAGCGTCCGGCTGCAGCAGCGCTTCCGGTTCTACTTCTGGGACGAGGCGGCGGGCGACGTCCGCTGGATGTGCGCGTTCGACACCACCGAGGACGACATCGACAGCTTCGTCCAGGCGCTCAAGGAAGAGATGGCCCGCTAGGAGCCGCCGCCTGCCGCATATGTATGTGGTCGACCGGAAATTCATTGATTCCGGTCGGCCCGCCGATTAGTGTCGGCGGGTATGCGGCTGATCCAGCAGGTCCCCGACGTCGCGGCCTATCTGGCCGCCGACGAGGTCATCGACCATGACCACCCCCTGGTGCGCGAGACGGCGGCCCGCCTCGGCCATGCCGGCAGTGACGCATACGCATACGCCGAGGCGGCCTTCACGTTCGTCCGTGACACCGTTCCGCACTCGGCCGACACCGGCGACCCGCGCGTCACCTGGCGCGCGTCGGACGTGCTGCGGGAGCGCACCGGCAGCTGCTTCGCCAAGGCCCACGCCCTGACCGCCCTGCTGCGGGCCCGCGCCGTCCCCGCCGCCCTCTGCTACCAGCGTCTCGCCGACGACGACGGGACCAGCCCGGTGCTGCACGGTCTGGTGGCCGTCCGGCTGTCAGGACGCGAGGGGGCGGGGTGGCACCGGCAGGATCCGCGCGGCAACAAACCCGGCGTGGACGCGCGGTTCTCGGTGGACGGCGAGCGGCTTGCCTGGACCGTACGGCCCGAGTGTAACGAGATGGACTATCCGGTACTCTATCCTGCACCGCACCCGGTCGTGCTGAACGCCCTGCGCTCCGCCGTCGACCGGCCCCATCTCTGGCGGACGCTGCCGTCCGCCCTGTGAAGCCGAGGCACGCACCCGTCATGAGCCAGACCCTCATCGTCTCGGACGAGGTACGCACCCTCGTCCCCGGCTTCAGCCATCTCGCCGTCGAGGCCCACGGCCTGGTGAACGGCCCCAGCAACGCCGACAGTTCGGCTCTGCTGGACGAGGCGGTCCGGCGGCTCACCGCGCTGCTCGACGGGCGCGCGCCGCACGAGGACCCGCACATGGCGGCGTGGCGTGCGGCGTACAGCGCCTTCGGCGCGAAGCCGTCCCGCACCCGCAACTCGGCGGAGGCGCTGGCCAAGCGCGCGCTGTCCGACGCCGGGCTGCCCCGGATCAATCTGCTCGTCGACCTCTACAACGCGATCAGCGTCGCCCGGCTGATCCCGGTCGGCGGCGAGGACACCGCGTGCGTCGTCGGCCCCATGCGGCTCGTACGGGCCACCGGCGACGAGCCGTTCGCCACGGCGGCGGGCGGTGAGCCGGCGGTGGAGCACCCCGAGCCGGGCGAGGTCGTCTGGCGCGACGAGGAAGGCGTCACCTGCCGGCGCTGGAACTGGCGCCAGGGCACCCGCACCCGGCTCACCGGGACGTCGACCGACGCGCTCTTCCTGCTGGAGGGGCTGGCGCCGCTGGCACCGGACGAACTCGAAGCGGCGGGCGCCGAACTCGCGGAGTGGCTGCGGAAGCTGAGCCCCGCAGCGCGGATCACCGTGCACCCCGTGCGCTGAGGACAGCGCGGTGCGCCGACGCCGACGCGGGCGCGCCCGCGTCGGCCCGCCCGGACGCGTCAGCTCGTCTCGGCCTCGCGTGCCTCGGCCGCCGTCGGCGCCGTACCGCCCAGATGCGCCGGCACCCACCAGGTGTCCGACGCGTCCCTGGGACGGACCGGATAGGCGCGCTGCGCCGCTTCCAGCAGCTCCTGCACGCGCTCGCGCAGCCGCCGGGTGATGGCGCCCGCGTACTGGTCGGCCGGCGCCTCGACGCGTTCGCCGACCCGGATCGTCACCGGGATGTGGTTGCGCCGGAAGTTGCGCGGCCTGCCCTTGGTCCACAGCCGCTGGGTGCCCCACAGCGCCATCGGGATCAGCGGCACCCCGGCCTCCTGCGCCAGCCGCGCCGCGCCCGACTTGAAGCTCTTGAGCGTGAACGACTGGGAGATGGTCGCCTCGGGGAAGACCCCGACGATCTCTCCCGAGCGCAGCGAACGCAGCGCGTCGGCGTACGCCTTCTCGCCTTCCTTGCGGTCGACGGGGATGTGCTTCATGCCCCGCATCAGCGGACCGGAGATCCGGTGCCGGAAGACCGATTCCTTCGCCATGAAGCGCACCAGGCGCTTCTGGGGGAGCGAGGTGACGCCGGCGAAGATGAAGTCCAGATAGCTGATGTGGTTGCTGACCAGGACGGCCCCGCCGGAGCGCGGGATGTTCTCGGTCCCCTGGGTGTCGATCTTCAGGTCGAGCGCCTTGAACCACGTACGGGCGACGCCGATGACCGGCCGATAGACGAGCTCTGCCATCTGGGGAGGACCCTTCTGTTCCGGGGAGGTTCTCCCAGCGGAAGTTACGCAGCCGTAGGTTTTCGGCATTGGGCCGATGGTGCCCCATACGCGCCGCCGTGGCCAGTCCTCTTGTGCGCGTCAGGAGAGATTCTCGTCACGTCACCGCAGGCCCGGAGCCGTCCGCCGGAACAGCAGGTACATCTCGCAGCCCAGGCAGTAGGCGAAGACCGCGTTGAGGAAGGCGGCGGCCAGCGCGCACCCGGTGGCCGCGAGAGCGAGCCACTGCGGACCCCAGAAGTAGCCCACGAGACCGACCGCCGCGAAGCCGAACCCGACGGCCTGCGCGAAGCGCGGGGGAGCGGGGGACTCGAACTCCCGGGCAGGGCCGATGCGCGGACGTACGACGGTGCGGAACAGCCAGCCGTACGGCGAACGCGACACGCCGGCGGCGGCGCCGACGGCGAAACACAGGGTCTGCCAGACCAGCAGCCAGCCGCTGCCGGTGACGAGGACCACGGCGAGTACGAGCGTGGTGACGGCCGCTCCGAAGCGGGGCCCTCTGATGTCGATGTCCATCCCACCAGCATCGCCTACCCCGGGCGTCCGGCGGCCCGGGAATATTTTGCGGTTCTGTGAACGCTGAACCGGTCCATGACGACGACTGGGCTCGTGGTGTGCGCCGCCGTGCTCGTGGCCGCGAGCGTGTTCGGGCTGCTGCACCGCCGTGCCGACGGGAGGCTGAAGGTGCGCGATGACGACGGCGAGCGGCGGCTCGACTCCGGCGACCTGGGCGCGGAGCTGGGCGCGCGGGCCACGCTCGTACAGTTCTCCAGTGCCTTCTGCCAGCCCTGCCGGGCGACCAGACGCACCCTCACCGAGGTGGCGGAGCTGGTCGACGGCGTCTCCCACGTGGAACTCGACGCCGAGCAGCGGCTCGAACTGGTCCGTGAGCTGGGCATCATGAAGACCCCCACGGTGCTGGTGCTCGACGCGACCGGGCGGATTGTCCGGCGCGCGGCTGGGCAGCCGCGCAAGGTGGACGTGATCGCGGCGCTCGGCGCGGCGGTGTGAAGTGCGCACTTGACTGCGCCCGGCCCGCCTCGTCACGCTGAACAGGGGTCACGGACCCGTTCGTAACCCCTCGCAGAAGGACGGCTCGATGACGGCGACGCACGGCGTTGGCACCCCCCGGCTCGCCTCGGCCGATCTGCTCCGCTCCGTCTTCCGGCAGCACGCGGCCGGAGTGGCCGTCATCACCGCCGCCGGCGAGGGCCCGGTCGGCTTCACCGCCACCTCGCTCAACTCCGTCGCCGCCGAACCGCCGCTGGTCTCCTTCGGCGTGGGCACCGGCTCGTCCAGCTGGCCGGTGATCGCGGAGGCCGGCCATGTCGGGGTGCACATACTCGGCGAGCACCAGGGCGCGCTGGCCGCCACCTTCGCCCGCAGCGGCGCCGACCGCTTCGCGTCGCCCACCTCCTGGCGCACCGGACCTGAGGGCGTGCCGGTGCTCGACGGCGTACTGGCCTGGCTGGTCTGCCGGGTCGTCGCGCGGATACCCGCGGCCGACCACCGCATCGTCGTGGCCCAGGCGGTCGTGGGCGATCCCGCGGGCTCCGGACGGCCGTTGCTGTACCACCAGGGACGGTTCAACGCCCTGCGCGACTGAGCGGCGCGCCCGCCCGGCGCGCCAGGGCGTCCGTGCTTGCGATAACCCGTTGGCAAGGTCACAGTTATGAGCGCTTGCTTACTGGGCACGAGGTACACAAGGATGGAATTACTGACGAGTAATATTCTTGCCGGTGCGCCGGTCTCCCTGACCGGCCGCCCCATGGGGCACCTATGCTGTATGCAATGAGGCAGCCCGGAAATGACGACGTAGTAGGAGAGCCGGCGTGAGCTTGAGGATCGTTGTCTGTGTGAAGTACGTGCCCGACGCCACCGGCGACCGGCACTTCGCCGATGACCTGACCGTCGACAGGGACGATGTCGACGGTCTGCTGTCGGAACTCGACGAGTACGCGGTGGAGCAGGCGCTGCAGATCGCCGGCGAAGCCGACGACGCGGAGGTCACCGTCCTGACGGTCGGGCCCGAGGACGCCAGGGACGCGCTGCGCAAGGCGCTGTCCATGGGCGCCGACGAGGCCGTCCACGTCGAGGACGACGGACTGCACGGCACCGACGTCCTCGGTACGTCGCTGGTGCTGGCCAAGGCCATCGAGAAGACCGGCTACGACCTGGTCGTCTGCGGCATGGCCTCCACCGACGGCACGATGGGCGTGCTGCCCGCGATGCTCTCCGAGCGGCTCGGCGTCCCGCAGGTCACGCTGCTCTCCGAGGTCTCCGTCGAGGGCGGCACGGTCAAGGGCCGCCGGGACGGCGACGCGGCGAGCGAGCAGCTGGAGGCGTCGCTGCCGGCCGTCGTGTCGGTGACCGACCAGTCGGGCGAGGCGCGTTACCCCTCCTTCAAGGGCATCATGGCCGCGAAGAAGAAGCCGGTGGAGACGCTGGACCTGGAAGACCTGGACATCGAGGCGGACACGGTGGGGCTGGCCGGCTCCTGGACCGCTGTCGACTCTGCGGCGCAGCGCCCGGCCCGTACGGCGGGCACGATCGTCAAGGACGAGGGCGACGGCGGCAAGCAGCTCGCGGAGTTCCTGGTGAGCCAGAAGTTCATCTGAGCTGATTCGGGAGTCCCGCCCACCCGGATCGCGCAATCGTACGCTGATTGCATGCAATGACCGGCGCGGCTGACTCCGAACGACTCCGCCCCACCCGGCCCTCGCGGTCGAACCGCCCTCCCGGACCGAGTCCGGACATCTCGCGCAGGAGTAGCAATGGCTGAAGTTCTCGTCTACGTCGACCATGTGGACGGTGCCGTCCGCAAGCCCACCCTGGAACTGCTGACGCTGGCCCGCCGGATCGGCGAGCCCGTCGCCGTCGCGCTCGGCGCGGGCGCCGCCGACACGGCGGCCACGCTCGCCGAGCACGGCGCGGTGAAGGTACTCACCGCCGAGGCCGCCGAGTTCGCCGACTACCTCGTCGTGCCGAAGGTCGACGCGCTGCAGGCCGCCTACGACGCCGTGTCGCCCGCCGCCGTGCTGCTGCCCTCGTCGGCCGAGGCCAAGGAGATCGCCGCCCGCCTCGCCGTACGCATCGGCTCGGGTCTGATCACCGACGCGGTCGACCTGGAGGCCGGCGACGGCGGCCCGGTGGCCACGCAGTCCGCGTTCGCCGCCGCCTTCACCACCAAGACCCGGGTCTCCACCGGCACGCCCGTCATCACCGTGAAGCCGAACTCGGCGCCGGTCGAGCCCGCCGCCGCCGCGGGCACCGTCGAGGCTCTTTCCGTCTCCTTCGGCGCCGCCGCCACCGGTACCAAGGTCGTCTCCCGCACGCCGCGCGAGTCGACGGGCCGCCCGGAGCTGACCGAGGCCGCGATCGTGGTCTCCGGCGGCCGTGGCGTCAACGGCGCCGAGAACTTCGCCGTCATCGAGGCGCTGGCCGACTCGCTCGGCGCGGCTGTCGGCGCCTCGCGCGCCGCCGTGGACGCCGGCTGGTACCCGCACTCCAACCAGGTCGGCCAGACCGGCAAGTCGGTCTCCCCGCAGCTGTACGTCGCCTCCGGCATCTCCGGCGCCATCCAGCACCGCGCCGGTATGCAGACGTCGAAGACGATCGTCGCGATCAACAAGGACGCCGAGGCGCCGATCTTCGACCTCGTCGACTACGGCGTCGTCGGCGACCTCTTCGACGTCGTGCCGCAGCTGACCGAAGAGGTCAAGACCCGCAAGGGCTGACCTGCCACGTCGTCACGGGCCACGGGGCCGCGCGGTGCACTCCACCGCGCGGCCCCGCCGCGTTCCGGGCCACCATTGACGTGGCTCGGCGGCGCCGCATACCTTCGTTCAACAGAATGTTGAAGTAGTGGAATCGGGAGGGTGTGTCCATGGGGCAGCAGGAGAAGGTGGCCACGAGCATCGCCGGCGCGGTCAGCGCGGAGATCAGCGCCTCACTCGCGCCGGTCGACGCGGAACTCGCCCGGCGCTACCCGGGCGACCCCGGCACCCGCCAGCCCGTCCACACCGTCTACGTGCCCGGCGACGTGTTCGACGCGGGCACCGTGCGCTCCTGGGGCGACCAGGCACTCGCGGCCCTCGACGAACACGCCCCGGACGCCGCGTCGCTGGCGAAGGTCCTCGGCCTGTCCGACGAACTCGCCGGACCCGTCCACGAACGCGTACGGGCCAAACTGGAGCGCGAGCCGGTCGAAGACCTGCGCATCGACTTCGAGGACGGCTACGGGCCCCGCCCGGACGCCGAGGAGGACGCTGCGGCGGCCCGCGCGGCCCGGCTCGTCCAGGAGGCGTTCGCGAACGGCACGGCGCCGCCGTACCTGGGCATCAGGCCCAAGTGCCTGGAGGCGCCCGTACGGGAGCGCGGCATCCGCACCCTCGACATCTTCCTCACCGGGCTGCTGGAGTCCGGCGCGCTGCCCGAGGGGCTCGTACTGACCCTGCCCAAGGTCACCTACGCCGAGCAGGTCACGGCGATGGCGCGGCTGCTGGCCGCGTTCGAGGAGGCGCGCGGTCTCGCGCCGGGCCGCATCGGCTTCGAGATCCAGATCGAGACCAGCCAGTCCATCCTGGCCGCCGACGGCACGGCGACCGTGGCCCGCATGATCGAGGCGGCCGGCGGCCGGGCCACCGGACTGCACTACGGCACCTTCGACTACAGCGCCTGCGTCGGCGTCAGCGCCGCCTACCAGTCGAGCGACCACCCGGCGGCCGACCACGCCAAGGCCGTCATGCAGGTCGCCGCCGCCGGCACCGGCGTACGGGTCTCCGACGGCTCGACCAATGTGCTGCCGGTCGGCCCGACCGCCCAGGTCCACGAGGCGTGGCGGCTCCACTACGGCCTCACCCGGCGCGCTCTGGCCCGCGCGTACTACCAGGGCTGGGACATGCACCCGGGCCATCTGCCGACCCGTTACGCGGCCGTCTACGCCTTCTACCGCGAGGGCATGTCGGCCGCCGCCGGGCGGCTCGCCGCGTACGCCGCCAGGACGGGCGGCGACGTGATGGACGAGCCGGCGACGGCGAAGGCGCTCAGCGGCTATCTGCTGCGCGGTCTGGACTGCGGGGCCCTCGACGACGACGAGGTCGCCGTACTGACCGGGTTGACCCGCGACGACCTGGAGGGCTTCGCCGTACCCCGGCGCGGAGCCCTCACGGTCACGGCTCCGTAAGGCCGTTCCGCGGGGCCCCGGCCGTCAGCCCTTGCTGGACCCGAGGGTCAGACCCGAGACGAACTGCTTCTGGAGGGCGAAGAACACCACCAGGGTCGGGACGGCGACGATCAGCGCGGCGGCGGCGATCAGGTTGTTGTTGACGAAGAACTGCCCCGTGAGGTTGTTCAGCGCCGCGGTGATCGGCCGGTTGCTGCCGGTCTGCATCAGCACCGTCGCCCAGAAGAAGTCGTTGTAGATCCAGGTGAATTCGAGCGTCGCCAGCGCCGCGAGCACCGGCCGGCACAGCGGCATGACGATCTGCCAGTACTGCCGCCAGGCGGAGGCCCCGTCGACCAGCGCCGCCTCACCCAGCTCGCCCGGGATCGTGCGCATGTAGTTGGAGAGCACGAAGGTGCAGAAGCCGGTCTGGAAGGCGATGTGGATCAGGATGATGCCGAGGAAGGAGTCGTTGAGCTTGCCCGACTCGGCCATCCAGCTGGGCAGTTCGACGAGCTGGTAGATCTTGAACAGCGGGGTGATCAGCGCCTGCTGCGGCAGCAGGTTGCCCGCGGTGAAGAGCACCAGCAGGGCGATGTTGATCCGGAACCTGAACCGCGCCACCACGAAGGCGACCATGCTCGACAGCAGCAGCGTGATGATCAGCGCGGGCACCGTGATGAGCGCCGAGTTCCAGAAGTAGTGCGGCAGTTCGGCCTGCTGCCAGGCGGCGGTGAAGTTGTGCAGGTTGTAGTGGCCGCCGACCGACACGTACCCCAGCCGCTGGGTGTCCTCGTACGGGCGCAGCGCCGTGTACAGCGCGTAGATCAGCGGCGCGATCCAGATCAGGCAGGTGATGACGAGGAAGGTGTGCAGCAGGACGCGCCTGGTCTGCGACGGACGTACGCCGCCGGCCACGGGCGAGGTGGCGATCCGCCGGGGAAGCTCGGTGGTCGTCGCGGTCATGCTCGCTCGTCCTTCCGGAACATGCTGATCAGATACGGCACGATGAAGATCATCGAGATCACCAGCAGGATGGTGGCCAGCGCGGAACCGAATCCGATGCGGCTGCCGGCTCCGATGATGTTGTCGGTGACCAGGACGGACAGCAGTTCCAGCCCGTTGGTGCCCTTGTTGATGACGTAGACGATGTCGAAGGCGCGCAGCGACTCGATGACCGTGATCACCAGCACGACGATGTTGATCGGCCGCATCGCGGGCCAGACCACGTGCCGGAAGGTCTGCCAGCCGCCCGCGCCGTCCAGGGCCGCCGCTTCCTTCTGCGAGGGGTCGACGCTCTTGAGCCCGGCCAGGAACAGGATCATCACGTAACCGGCCTGCCGCCAGCAGGCCATCACCATGACCGCCCAGATGTTCAGGGACGGATTGCCCAGCCAGTCGATGACGTTGTGCTCCGCGTGGCCCGTCAGGTTGTTGATCAGACCCTGGGTCGGCGAGAAGATCAGCTCGGTCATGAAGCCGACGAGCGCCAGCGAGAGCACCACCGGCAGGAACAGCACGCTCTGGTAGATGCGGGAGAACCGGATCTGCTTGTCCAGCTGGACCGCGAGGAAGAGCCCGAAGGGACCCGGTACGCAGAAGAAGACCGCCAGCCAGATCAGGTTGTGCTCGATGGCCGGCTGGAACGGCGGGTAGATCGTGAAGATGTTCTTGTAGTTCTCCGTGCCGACCCACTGGATGGTGGAGAAGTCACCGAACCCGGTCCAGGTGGAGAAGGAGAGAACGACGGACGCCAGCGCGGGGACCCAGACCAGCCCCACGGTCAGCAGCGTCGGTATCCCGGCCATCAGGCTCAGGACCACCCGGTCCCTGATGCTGAGCTGCCTCAGCTTTCGTCGCTTCGCCACCGGGGGCGCGGATCGCGCCGCGCCTTCCATTGCAGTCATGCGTTCCTCGCTGTCGTCACACTCTTGCCCCGTTGTGCTGAACCGTGTCGCCGGACACGGCGCGCCGGCCCCGAAGGGCCTTTCATCCGGATCAGGCCGGACGAAAGGCCCTGGGCCCGGCGTCGCTGAATCCTGTCAGCTCCCCGCCGCCCAGATGGACTTGGCCTGCTTGTCGACGTTCGAGAGGATCCCCGACACATCACCGGGCTTGTTGAAGAAGCTCTGGATGGCGGGCAGCATCACCGGGTCGGCGAAGTCGGGCCTGGTGTCGCGGTCCATGAACTGCGAGAGGTTCTTCGCACCCTGGATCAGCTTGGTGGCCGCCTTCTGCGGGGCGGTGTACTTGGTCTCGTCCACACCGGTCGCCGTCGCGATGTCGGCGGGGTTGGTGCCGAGCCACACCTGCTGGGCCTTGGCCGTGCCCAGGTACTCCAGCAGCTTGTTCGCGCCGGCCTTGTTCTTGGGCGACTTGGAGACCATCATCCCGTCGATCGGCGCCTCGACCGCGTCCTGGCCGTTGGCGGGGTCGATCTCGGGGAAGGCGAAGAACCCGAGGTCGTCGGCCTTGGCGCCGGTGAAGATCGTGCCGATCTGGTCCAGGCCGAGCACCATCATGCCGGCCTTCTGGTTCAGGATCTGCTGGGCGCCCTCCTGCCAGGTGAGACCGGCGAACCCCGGTGAGTAGTAGGGGATCAGCTCGCGCCACTGGTCGAACACGGCCTTGACCTTGGGGGAGTTCCAGTCCTCGCCCTTGCGCATCAGGTCGATGTGGAACTGGAACCCGTTGATGCGCATGTTGAGGTAGTCGAACGTCCCCATGGACGGCCAGCCGTCCTTGTTCGTGAAGGCGATCGGGATGAGCCCGTCGCCCTTGATCTTCTTGGCCAGGGCTATGTACTCGTCCCACGTGGTGGGCGGCTCGTAACCCTTCGACTTGAACAGGGACTTGCTGTAGAAGACGGCCCAGGGGTAGTAGTCGAACGGCACCAGGTAGTAGTGGCCGTCCTCGCCCTTGCTCTGCGCCTTCATGGCGTCGGTGTAGTTGGGGCCGATCTTCTTCCACACATCGTCCACGTCGCTGACCAGGCCCTGGCCGGCGAAGAACTGCATGCGCTCACCGGCGAACCAGTTGAACACGTCGTCCGGGTTGCCCTGCAGATACGTCGAGATGTTCTGCTGGAAGGTGTTGTGGTCGACCCAGTTGGGCTTGACGGTCAGACCGGTCGCCGACTTCGCTGAGTTGAAGAGCGTCTGGTACGCGCCCTTCGGCTGCGGCACCGCCGCGTTGGACCCGAAGGTCACCGTGCCCGTCGCGCTGCCCGAGTCGCCGCCGGAGTCGTCGTCGCCACCGCAGGCCGCGAGGAGCGGCGCCACGGCCAGCGAACCAACTCCGAACAGCGCGCCGCGCAGGATCGAGCGGCGATCGACCGTTCGCCGTGCGCTGTTGAACACGGACGATGCCGGCAGCCGGTCATCGGTCGGAGACTGAGTCATGAGCCCTCCCAGGACTGCGATCAAACAGAAGCAAACACGCTTGCTCAGATAGCAACAAGATCGCCTTGGCTGTCAAGGTATCGCCTGACACCAAAATCCCTGCGCATCCCGCCACCTCCGGCTCGACGCCGCCGTGGTGACGCCGTGAAGCGGGTCCTGAGCGGGCGCTTTGCCCCCGCAGGGGAGGAAGGGTGGTCGCGGACGGGGATGTAACGATCCGGAAACCGGAGCGGTGTTGCCGAACGCCGGTGGGAGAGTACCCGGTCCGAGCCGTTTCACGACCCCGCCGCCGGGCCGGGATCGACAAGATCGGCAACGGCGGCGGAGGGGCGGGAAGTTGGGACCTTTTCTGGGTTCAGACGCGCGGCTGCGGGGCGATCTCGCCGGATCCGCGCGCGATGAGCCGGGTCGGCAGCACCACTCTCGACGGGGCGTCGGCGGCGCCGTCCAGCCGCTGGAAGAGCCGCTCGGCGGCCGTACGGCCCAGCGTCGCCGCGTCCTGCGCGACGACGGTGACGCCGGGCTCCAGCAGATCGGCCAGCTCGATGTCGTCGAAGCCCACCAGGCCGACCGGCCGCCGGTGCGCCGCCAGCGCCCGCACCACGGTCACGGTCACCCGGTTGTTGCCGGTGAAGATCGCCGTGACGGGGTCCGGAGCTGCGAGCATCGAGACGACGGCGTCATGGACCCGGTCCGGAGCGGTGGTGCCGAGCGAGACCCACTCGTCCTCGATGTCGAGCCCCGCGTCCGCCATGGCGGTGCGGTAGCCGCGCAGTCGCTCGACCGCGGTGTGGATCCGGGGCTGGTCACCGATGAACCCGATGCGGCGGTGCCCGTGCGCGATCAGATGCGCGGTGCCCGACCGCGCGCCGCCGTAGCTGTCGGAGAGGATCGCGTCGGCGTCGATCCGGCCGGCGGGCCGGTCCACGAAGACGGTGGCGACCCCGGCTTTGATCTCCGGCTCCAGATAGCGGTGGTCATGGCCGGCCGGGATCACGATCAGCCCGTCGACCCGGCGCGCGCAGAGCGCCAGCACCAGTTCCTGCTCACGCTCCGGGTCCTCGGCGCTCGACCCGTTGATCAGCAGCGCGCCGTGCGCGCGGGCCACCTCCTCGACCGCGCGGTTCAGCGGGCCGTAGAACGGGTCGGCCAGGTCCTCCAGGACCAGGCCGATACTGGCGGTGCGGCCCTTGCGCAGCACCCGGGCCGAGTCGTTGCGCCGGAAGCCCAGCGCGTCGATCGCCTCCTGTACCCGGCGCTCGGTGTCGGGTGTCACGCCCGGCTCGCTGTTCACCACACGGGAGACCGTTTTGAGGCCCACACCCGCGCGGGCGGCCACGTCCTTCATGGTGGGCCTGCTGCCGTAGCGGGGCTCGGGGCGACGGGGGGTCTCGGCCACAGTGCGCTGTCCTGTCGTCGGTCGGTTTGCCCTGTCTGGGCGTGGCGACGAGCATAGGCCCTGGACAACGTTGTCAGGTGAATGGAGACTGTTGACTAGCAACAGGTCCACCCATCCTCCGTCACACGCGGAGATGCTTCTTCACCCGGGAGATCCGACACCGATGCAAACCGACACCGTCGCCGCCCTGGACATCGGCGGTACCAAGATCGCCGGCGCGTTGGTGGACGGCAGCGGCAGGATCCTCGTGCGGGCCCAGCGGCCGACCCCCGCGCAGGAGGACGGGGAGGCCGTGATGGGCGCCGTCGCGGAGGTGCTGGCCGAGGTCGCCGCCTCACCGCTCTGGTCGTCCGCGACGGCCGTGGGCATCGGCAGCGCGGGTCCTGTCGACGCGTCGACCGGTACGGTCAGCCCGGTCAACGTGCCGGGGTGGCGCGACTTCCCGCTCGTGGAGCGGGTCAGCGCCGCCACCGGAGGACTGCCGGTGACGCTCGTCGGCGACGGCGTCGCGATCACGGCCGCCGAGCACTGGCAGGGTGCGGCCCGCGGCTACGACGACGCGCTGTGCATGGTCGTCTCCACCGGTGTCGGCGGCGGTCTGGTCCTCGGCGGCAAGCTCCATCCGGGTCCGACGGGCAACTCGGGCCACATCGGCCATATCAGCGTGGATCTGGACGGCGACCTCTGCCCGTGTGGCGGACGCGGCTGTGTCGAGCGCATCGCCAGCGGCCCCAACATCGCGCGCAGGGCGCTGGAGGGCGGCTGGCAGCCGGGCGCCGACGGCGACGCCTCGGCCGCAGCCGTGGCCGCCGCCGCCCGCGCCGGGCATCCGGTCGCCATCGCCTCCTTCGAGCGGGCCGCCAAGGCGCTCGCCGCGGGGATCGCCGCCACGGCGACGCTGGTCGAGATCCGGATCGCGGTCATCGGCGGGGGAGTGGCGAACGCGGGCGAGGTGCTGTTCGCGCCGCTGCGCCGCTCGCTGCGCGACTACGCCACGCTCTCCTTCGTCCAGGACCTGACGATCGCCCCGGCGCTGACCGGCGGGGACGCGGGTCTGGTGGGCGCGGCGGCCGCGGCCTCGCTCGGGGCGAGGGACGACACGGCAGCCCCGGTCGCGGGCTGAGCCGGTCGCGGACGCCACCGTCGCGTACGCCGACGGCCCGGCCGCCGCTGCCCCGGCCGCCGGGGTGGCGGATTCCGCCATGCCCGCCCGTACGGGCGGTCAGCGGGTGGTCTGGCAGGCCATCCGCTCGCTGCCCCGGAACTTCACGCACAGCCGGCTGTCGGTGCCGGTGTCCCGGGTCGGCCAGGTGTGGCTGAGCGCGCGGCCCGAGCGGGTCGCCGTTGCCGTACCGGCCTGTCTGCCGTCCTGGTACAGCGTGACGGCGCGCGAGGTGAGACCGTCCGGCGGATTGGTCCACAGCGCGGTGACCGCGTTCGAGCCGCCGTTGCCGCGCAGCTGGATGCAGATCTGCGGGCCCGAGAAGTCATGGGTGCAGGCGCTGCTGTCGGCCGCGGCGGGCGCCGCCGTCAGGGACAGGGCGAGACCCGCCAGGGCGAACGTCAGCGCGCCGCGCAGGCCGGCCCGGACGGCGGGCGACGGGGAAGCGGCCGGAGCCGGTGGGATCGGCGGCAGCGGCGGGATCGGGTTCACGGTCATGAGGCCTCTCCGGGGCGTCCGGCGGTGGGCTGGTTTCACACGCCGGGCTCGCCGGCCTGCTGCGGTACGACCACGAGGAAGGCGTCCGCCTCGAGGTCTATCACCACCTCGGCGGGGGTCCCCTCCGCTCGCCTGGCCCGCGCGAACTCCTCCGCGGGCCAACTGCCGCGGGGTCCGCCCGCGGGGAACTTCTCCAGTACCGTCCGGCGCATCGCGCACCCCCTTGTCACATCCGTGTCCAACGACCACCGGCCGCGTCCGTCACGGCTCCGCGGGGCGACAGGTTCTGGCCAAGGGTTTCCGTCCCCGGGTGTTGCGGGCAATCCACTGAGGGCTACGGAAGAGGGGGAACCGTGATCGTTGTCTGGATCAACGGTGCGTTCGGAGCGGGCAAGACCAGCACCGCACGCGAACTGATCGACCTGATCCCGAACAGCACGCTGTACGACCCGAGACTGATCGGCGAGGGGCTGCGGTACCTGCTGCCGCCGAAGCGGCTCGCCGAGGTGGGTGACTTCCAGGACCTGCCGATCTGGCGGCGGCTCGTGGTGGACACGGCCGCCGCGCTGCTGGCGGAGGTGGGCGGCGTCCTCGTCGTCCCGATGACACTGCTGCGGCAGGAGTACCGCGACGAGATATTCGGCGGCCTCGCCTCCCGGCGCATAGGCGTCCGGCATGTGCTGCTGACAACCGACGAAACGATCCTGCGCAACCGGATAGCGGGCCGTGACCCGGTCGACGACGACCCGGAGGTGGACGAGCGGGCCCGGCAGTGGTGCTACGAGCACATCGACGCGTACCAGGCGGCCCTCGACTGGCTCGTCGGTGACACCCACGTCGTCGACAACAGCCGCCGCACGGCGGGCGAGACGGCCCGGGTGCTGGCCGAAGCGGTGGCCAGCGGCGCCGCCGGGTTCTGCGACATCGTGCAGACCCCGGAACCCACCGCCGAGACCGTCGCCGCCGGGGTACTGCTCTTCGACGAACAGGACCGGGTGCTGCTCGTCGACCCCACCTACAAACCCGGCTGGGAGTTCCCCGGCGGTGTCGTGGAGGCGGGCGAGGCACCGGCCCGCGCCGGGATCCGGGAGGTCGCCGAGGAGATAGGCATCGAACTCGACCACGTACCCAAGCTGTTGGTCATCGACTGGGAGCCGCCCCGGCCGCCCGGCTACGGCGGGCTGCGGCTGCTGTTCGACGGTGGTGAGCTACCCGCCCGGCTGGCCGGACGGGTGCTGCTGCCGGGGCCCGAGCTGCGCGGCTGGCGCTTCGTCGGCCCCGAGGAGGCGGCGACCCTGCTGCCGCCCGCCCGCTGGGAACGGCTCCGCTGGGCGCTGCGGGCGCGGGCCGACGGGACCGTGCTCAATCTGGAGGCGGGCGTCCCGGTCGGCCGCTGAACCGGCGTACCGCCCCCGCCGGCCGGGGGCGGTACGCCGGTTCAGATGTGACGCTCCGTCACACCTGCTTCGACTGTGCGTACTTGACGAGGAAGTGCGCCTCCGCGATGGAGAGCCGCCGCAACTCGTCGGGCGACACGCTCTCGTTCACGGCGTGGATCTGCGCGTCGGGCTCGCTCAGCCCGATCAGCAGGACCTCCGCGCTCGGGTACAGCTCGGCCAGGGTGTTGCAGAGCGGGATGGAGCCGCCCTGCCCGGCGATCTGCATCCGCTGGCCCGGGTACGCGACCTCCATCGCCTCGGCCATGGCCGCGTACGCCGGGCTGGTGGTGTCGGCCCGGAACGGCTGGCCCTGGCCGCTCTGTTCCACCGTCACGCGGGCGCCCCACGGCGTGTGCTTCTCGATGTGCGCGGTCAGCAGCTTCGTCACCTCGACGCTGTCCTGTCCCGGCGCCACCCGCAGACTGACCAGCGCACGCGCGCTCGCCTGCACGGACGGGGTCGCGCCGACCACCGGCGGGCAGTCGATGCCGAGCACGGTCACGGCGGGCCGCGCCCAGATCCGGTCGGCGACCGACCCGTCGCCGATCAGCCCGACCCCGTCGAGCACCTTGGCGTCCGCGCGGAAGTCGGCCTCCGGGTAGTCGAGTCCGGTCCACCCGTCCGTACCGGGCAGCCCGTCCACGGTGGTTGAGCCGTCCTCGGCGCGCAGCGAGTCGAGGACGCGGATGAGCGCGGCGAGCGCGTCCGGGGCGGCCCCGCCGAACTGGCCCGAGTGAAGGTTGCCTTCGAGGGTGTCGATCTGCACGCGCAGCATCGTCATGCCGCGCAGTGTGGCCGTGGCGGTCGGCACACCGGCACGGAAGTTGCCCGCGTCACCGATCACCACGGCGTCGGCCGTGAGCAGTTCCGGGTGCTGCTCCGCGTACCGTTCGAGCCCGCCGCCGCCCTGCTCCTCCGAACCCTCCACGATCACCTTGACGTTGACCGGCACCCCGTCGGCCGCCTTGAGGGCGCGCAGCGCGAGCAGGTGCATCACGAAGCCGCCCTTGCAGTCGGCGCTACCACGGCCGTACCAGCGCCCGTCGCGCTCGGTCAGCTCGAACGGCGGTGTCTGCCAGGCCGACTCGTCAAGAGGCGGCTGGACGTCGTAGTGCGCGTACAGCAGGACGGTCGGGGCGCCCGCCGGGCCGGGCAGCAGACCGTAGACGGACTGGGTGCCGTCAGGGGTGTCGAGTACGGCGACGTCCTGGAACCCCTCGGCGCGCAGCGCGTCGGCCACCCATACGGCGGCGGCCTCGCACTCGCTCTTCGGGAACTGCGCCGGATCCGCGACCGATCGGAAGGCAACCAGCTCCGACAGCTCCGTGCGGGCACGGGGCATGAGTGAGACGACTGTTTCTGCGATCGGATCGGCAGCCATGGGCACGCTCCTCGTCGGTACGACGTTGGGTAGGTGTAATGGGGACACGACCCAGGGACAAAAGGTCAGTCATGATCCTCCCACAGTGGGTCGAGACGGCCCGCGCCGTAGGATGCCGTTCGATAAGTAGCAGGTCGTAAGGCCCACCGGTCGAATCAGGAGCAGAAGCACATCGTGAGCAGCGAGAACGCAGACGCCGGAAGCGAGCACGACGAGCCGGTGTGGGATGTCGTCGTGGTCGGCGCTGGACCGGCGGGAGCCTCGGCGGCGTATGCCGCGGCGGTCGCCGGCCGCCAAGTGCTGCTGCTGGAGAAGGCCGAGTTGCCCCGGTACAAGACGTGCGGCGGCGGCATCATCGGCCCCTCGCGCGACTCGTTGCCCCCGGGCTTCGAGCTGCCACTCAGGGACCGGGTGCATGCGGTGACCTTCTCGTTGAACGGCAAACTGGCCCGCACCCGCCGCTCGAAGCGGATGCTCTTCGGGCTCGTCAACCGTCAGGACTTCGACGCGAGTCTGGTCGAGCACGCGCAGAAGGCGGGCGCCGCGCTCCGTACGGGCGTGACGGTCGCCCGCGTCGAGCAGCACGGCCCGGGAGTCCCCGACCGCCGCACGGTCGCCGTGGTGCTGGCCAGCGGCGAGACGCTGCTGGCGCGCGCCGTGGTAGGCGCCGACGGCAGCGCGAGCCGGATAGGAGCCCACGTCGGGGTGAAGATGGACCAGGTCGACCTCGGCCTGGAGGCGGAGATCCCCGTACCGCCCACCGTGGCCGAGGACTGGGCCGGACGGGTACTCATCGACTGGGGTCCGCTGCCCGGCAGTTACGGCTGGGTCTTCCCCAAGGGCGACACGCTCACGGTCGGCGTGATCTCGGCGCGCGGCGACGGCGCGGCGACCAAGCGCTACCTGGAGGACTTCGTCGCCCGGCTCGGCCTCGCCGGTTTCGAGCCCTCCGTCTCGTCCGGGCACCTCACCCGCTGCCGCAGCGACGACTCGCCGCTGTCCCGTGGCCGGGTGCTGGTGTGCGGTGACGCGGCGGGACTGCTGGAGCCGTGGACCCGCGAGGGGATCTCCTTCGCGCTGCGCTCCGGGCGGCTGGCCGGTGAGTGGGCCGTACGGATCTCCGAGGCGCACGACGCGGTGGACGCCCGCCGCCAGGCGCTGAATTACGCGTTCGCCATCAAGGCGGGCCTGGGCGTCGAGATGGCGGTCGGCCGCCGGATGCTCGCCGTCTTCGAGCGCCGCCCGGGCCTGCTGCACGGCGCGATCACCGGTCTGCGCCCGGCCTGGAACGCGTTCGCCGACATCGCACGCGGCTCGACCACACTGGGCGGCCTGGTGAGGACCCACCCGCTGGCGAGGCGCGCGCTGAACATCCTGGACCGCAGGATGGAGCCGACGGGCCCGAAGGTGGTAGCCGTCCAGCCGGAAGCGATGGACGCGCCAGCGCGGGACTAGCCGTCCGGCGTTGCGGGTCTGGGTTGCGGTGTCGCTGTCCGGTGGCGGGTTCCGGGTCCTGCGGAGGGGGGTGTCCGGACTGCTTGTCGCATGAGCTCCTTCGCTTTACGTCCGGACACCCCCCTCCTCCGGCCCCGGCCCCCTCCCGTCCGGTGGTCGGGCACACGCGCCCGCGTCACCGCGGCCGAGCGGTGACCTGCCAGCTGCGGGCACGTCCCTGGCGTGGACGCCCGGCCGCCGGCCCTTGGTGGTCGCGGGGCTGCCGTCCCGTGGGGCGGGGGCTGAAGGGGGTCGTGCAGGGGTGGTGTCCGGAGCGTAGAGCGTGATTTGTGGCGCATCTGGGCGGTGGCTCCGCGTCTCGGGAGTACGCGCCGTAAATCATGCAGCGCAGGACACGACCCCGGAACGGCACCCGGCGACAACCGCAACCAAGACCCGCTACCCCGAACCGCGCCGGACGGCGACACCGCAGCGCAGGACGCCTCCCCGGAACGGCCCCCGGCAACAACCGCAACCCAAACCCGCAACCGAACCCGCGCCGGACGGCGACACCGCGACCAAGCCCCCCTGCTCGTACTCCCCGGGGAGTACGGACGACCCCCACGCCCGGCTGACGCCCCGCGGCCGTCCGCCGGTCTAGCGTGGCCCGTATGGAAGACGAGCGGGGCGTCCGTCGGGGTCGCCGTCATCTCGGTCGCGGGCCGCGGCATTGGGTGGCCGGGGGGCGGGAGGGGCGGGAGCGGCGGGTGCCGTGGGCTTCCAGCCTCGTACTCGCCGTCTTCGTGGTGCTGGGCAGCGGCTTCGCCGCCCGTGCGCAGCACACCTCCCTCGACGCTCCCGCCCGGCTGCTGCTGCTCGCGGGGCCCGCTCTGCTGCTGTTGCGGCGCCGCTGCCCCGTGGTCGCCGTCTTCGGTGTCGCCGCCTCCGCGCTGCTGTACTTCGGGGCCGGTTACCCGTACGGCCCGGTCTTCGCCACCGTCGTCGTCGCCTGCTTCAGCGCCGTCGTCCACGGCCACCGGCGCGCCGCCTGGGGAGCGGCCGGGCTGTTCTGGGGCGGGCTCGTACTCATCACGCACTGGCTGTACCAGTGGCTGCCGGCGCACACCGAGCATGCCGCCGGCTGGGGCGCGGGGTGGGGCGCCGAGACGGTCGTCGCCGCCTGGATCGTCGCCGTCCTCGCCATCTCCGACGTCGTACGCGCCCGGCGCGAGCAGTGGGCCGCCGCAGCCGTGGAGCGGGCCGCCGCCGAGAAGCGGCGCAGGGACGAGGAGCGGCTGCGGATGGCACGTGAGCTGCACGACGTGCTGGCCCATTCCATCTCGGTCATCAACGTCCAGGCGGGGATGGGGCTCGCCCTGCTCGATTCCGACCCGGAACAGGCCCGTTCGGCGCTCACCACCATCAAGGCGGCGAGCAAGGAAGCACTTGGCGAGGTGCGCCAGGTCCTCGACTCGCTCAGGACGCCGGGCGACGCGCCGCGCGCGCCCGCGCCCGGCCTCGGCCGGCTGCCCGAGCTGGTCGAGCAGGCGGCGAGCGCCGGGCTGACCGTCGAAGTCCGGCGCGAGGGCGCGCCGGTACGGCTGCCGCCCGGCGCCGATCTGGCCGCGTTCCGGATCGTCCAGGAGGCGCTGACCAACGTGGTCAGGCACTCGGGGTCCCGTACCGCCACGGTCGTGCTCCGGCACACTCCCGGCCTCCTCGACCTGCGGGTCGACGACGCGGGACCCGCGACCGGCACGGCGGCCGGTGGCAGCGGCAACGGGCTGACCGGCATGCGGGAGCGGGCCGTCGCCCTCGGCGGCGCCGTCGAGGCGGGGCCACGCGGCGACGGCGGCTTCCGGGTGCGCGCCACCTTTCCGCTCACGACCGAGGAGACACCGTGATCCGCGTCCTGCTCGCCGACGACCAGTCACTCGTGCGGGCGGGCTTCCGCGCACTGCTCGACGCCCAGCCCGACATCGAGGTGGTGGGCGAGGCGGCCGACGGCGATGCCGCGCTGCGCGCGGTACGTGAACTGCGGCCCGACGTCGTGCTGATGGACATCCGGATGCCGGTGCTCGACGGGC
This sequence comes from Streptomyces sp. NBC_00370, assembly GCF_036084755.1. Taxonomy (NCBI): domain Bacteria; kingdom Bacillati; phylum Actinomycetota; class Actinomycetes; order Kitasatosporales; family Streptomycetaceae; genus Streptomyces; species Streptomyces sp. NBC_00370. The sequence goes on along the minus strand of NZ_CP107968.1, from coordinate 1,166,001 downwards.
TCGCGGCGACCCGGCGGATCACCGAGGACACCGCACTGGACGGGGTGAGGGTGGTCATGCTCACCACCTTCGAACTCGACGAGTACGTCTTCGAGGCGATCCGGTCCGGCGCGTCCGGGTTTCTGGTCAAGGACACCGAACCCGACGAACTGCTGCGTGCCGTGAGGGCGGTGGTGGACGGTGCCGCCCTGCTGTCGCCCGGGGTCACCCGGCGGCTGATCGCCGAGTTCGCCTCCCGTTCCAAGGCCCCGACGGACGAGGTGGGGCTCGGTGAACTCACCGAGCGCGAGCGGGAGGTGATGGCGCTGGTCGGCATCGGCCTGTCCAACGACGAGATCGCCCGCAGGCTCGTCGTCAGCCCGCTCACCGCCAAGACCCATGTCAGCCGCACGATGGTGAAGCTGGGCGCCCGCGACCGGGCACAACTGGTCGTCCTCGCCTACGAGTCGGGCCTCGTGCGGCCGGGCTGGCTCGGCTGACCGGCATCGCGCGGTAACCGGGAGCTGCGGTAACCGGCAGCGTGCGGCAACGGCTTACGCCTCCGCCGCCGTCTCGGCCCTCGCCCCCGTGGTCGAACCGGCGGGCAGCGCCGACGCGTTGCGCGCCGCGTACCCGATGAGCGCGGCGGCGCCGGCCAGCATCGCCACCGTCGTCAGGGCGATCGGCAGCGTCAGCCAGTCGGCGAGGAAGCCGATGGCGGGCGGCCCGATCAGCATCCCTCCGTACCCCAGCGTGGACGCGGCGGCGACACCGCTCGGTCCGGCCAGGGCGCCGGCCCGGCCGATCGCGACGGGAAAGATGTTGGCCAGCCCGACACCCGCCACGGCGAAGCCCAGCAGGGCCAGCCACACGGCCGGCGCGAGCGCGCCGAGCAGCATGCCGAGCGCGGCCACCACACCGCCGGAGATCAGCGCGCGGGTCTGGCCGAGACGCTCCTGCAGCGCCGTGCCGGACAGCCGTCCCGCCGTCATCGCCAGCGCGAAGAGGGTGTACGCGGCTGCGGCCACGCCCGCGCCGGCACCGAGGTCGTCGGAGAGATGGAGCGCGCTCCAGTCGGCCATCGCGCCCTCCCCGTAAGCCGAGCACAGCGCGATCACCCCGAAGAGCAGCACGAGCTTGCGGCTGCGCCCGGTGAGCCGGCCCGGCGCCGCGCCGTCGGCGCCGTCCGCCGTGGTGGTGTCCGCGGGCCCGGCCACGGGGATCCGGTGCTTCAGCAGGACGGGCCCGGCCACGGCCGTGACCACCAGACCGATGCCGGTCAGCATCAGCAGATGGACGCTCGGGGTGAGGCTGCCCGCGACCAGCCCGCCGAGTCCCGCCCCCACCATGCCGCCGAGACTGAACGCCGCGTGGAAGCTGGAGATCACCGGGCGCCGCAGCGCGGCCACCACATCGACGGCCACGCTGTTCATGGCGACATTCAGCGCGCCGTACGCGCCCCCGAACACCAGCAGCAGCAGGCCGAGCGTCACCGCCGAATGCGCGTGCGGCGGCAGGGCGATGCTGAGCGAGACCAGTACGGCACTGACGACCGTCACCGGGTGGCTGCCGAAGCGCCGGCAGAGCCTGCCGGTGAACACCATGGTGATCACGGCCCCCGCCGACACCCCGAGCAGGGCGAGCCCCAGGGTGCTCGCCGAGGCGCTGACCTGGTGTTTGATAGCCGGAATCCGGACCACCCAGCCGGCGAAGACAAAACCGTCGAGGGCGAAGAACATCGTGAGCGCGATCCGGAGCCGGACCAGGGAGGAGTGAGCGGCACGGTCACCGCCGTGGGCCCCCCGATCGGCCGCCGGTATTTTGTTTAGGTACGGCACAAACGCAGCATAGGCATGGCCGACCGCCGGGGACAAGGCGGTTGCCGAGCCTCGGACCATGGGAGACTCGCCCACATGAACGGCAAGGTGACCACCACCCGGACGAGACTGGAGAGAGGCCGCAGCGCGCTCGGTCCCGCCCTGGAACTCGTTCACACGGGCCGCGCGCCGACCCGCGCCGTCCTCACCTCCGAGCTGGGTGTGACCCGCGCGACGGCCGGCGCCGTCGCCGCCGAACTGGAGGCGCTCGGGCTGATCCGCGTCGATTCGAGCCCCGGCGCCGGAGCCGGGTCCCAGGGCCGCCCCTCGCACCGGCTGGCCGTCGACGAGAGCGGTCCCGTCGCACTCGCCGTACAGGTCCATGCCGACGGCTTCAGGACAGCGCTCGTCGGGCTCGGCGGGCAGATCGTCGCCACCGCCGCAGGCCGTGACGAGGTGCCGGCCGACCCTGCCGCCGTACTCGGCAAGGCGGTTGCCGTCGGGGCCGGGCTGCTGCGCGACGGCGGACGGCGCTGTGTGGGCGCCGGACTCGCCGTGCCGTCCGCCGTGGCCGAACCGGAGGGCGCCGCGCTCAACCCGCTGCATGTCGCGTGGTCGGCGGGTACCCCGGTCCGGCAGACCTTCGCCGAACAGGTGCGCGCCGCCGGGCTCGAAGGGCCGGCCTTCACCGGCAACGACGTCAACCTCGCCGCCCTCGCCGAGCACCGGCACGGCGCCGGCCGCGGCGCCCGCCACCTGCTGTGCGTCGCCACCGGACACCGCGGTGTCGGCGGTGCGCTGGTCGTGGACGGCAGGCTGCACACGGGTAGTTCGGGGCTCGCCCTGGAGGTCGGGCATCTCACCGTCAACCCGGAGGGCCGGCCCTGCTACTGCGGCAGCAGGGGCTGTCTCGACGTCGAGGCCGACCCGCTCGCCTTCCTCGTCGCCGCCGGCCGCACACCGGGCCCCGAGGTGTCGCTGTTGCAGCAGGCGCGCGACCTGCTCCGTACGGAGGGCGCCGACCCGGCCGTGCGCGGCGCCACCGAGGAGCTGATCGACCGGCTGGGCCTCGGGCTCGCCGGGCTGGTCAACATCCTCAACCCGGACCGGATCATCCTCGGCGGACTCCACCGGGAGCTGCACGAGGCGGACCCGCAGCGGCTGCGCGCCGTCGTCGCCGACCGCAGCCTGTGGGGCCACAACACCGGGGGAGTGCCCATCCTGGGTTGCACCCTCGACTACAACAGCCTGGTCGGCGCCGCCGAGGTGGCCTGGCAGCCGGTACTGGACGACCCGCTGGCCGCGCTGGCCCGCTGACGCACCGTCAGAGAGCCCCGGCGCCCGACGGCAGTTCGTCGCGGTGCGGCTGTGACACCCGCAGCACCTGGAAGCGGTCGCCCACCGCCTGGGGTGACGCGCTGTCCCAGAGGGTGAAGTGCAGCAACTCCCAATGGCGCGGGTCGAAGGCGAGGTCCGCGCAGACGACTCCCTCGACGCCGGCCAGCCGCCGCGTCTCCGCCGCCGCCTCGTCCATCAGGCCCGGCAGGTCGGGGGTGTCCGGGATCGGCAGTCGGCGCCGTACCGCCGACAGCGGTGTACGGCCGGCCGCCGGGCCTTCCTCGTGGGCGAGGCCCGCCCAGTGCTGGACGACCGGCCGGCCGAAGTCGGCGGCCAGGCCCTGGAATCCGGGCCCCAGGAGGAAGGAGTTCATCCCCGCAGGGTCGGCCCAGAGGTAGAGCGGCGCGTACTGGTTCGCCGGTGAACCGTCGGCACGTTCCCTGATCAGATACGCCTTGAGTCCCAGCCCGGGGAAGTCGTCCAGGAGATGGCCCTTGGTGGCGACGCGCCTGCGGATGATCTCCATGTCGTAGTCGGCGGGCAGCGTGATCTCGTACTGCATGACATGCATCGGCGCCTCCCGGCGGAGCTGCGGTCTGCTTCTGCGGCCTGGGCGGCCTGGCGGTCGGTCTCACTGTACATACCAGTAGGTACAACTGCTCCCTCCGGGGTACGCGCGGTGCCGCCGGCTGTACGACGACTCGGCGCCCCTCCAGGGGCGAGGCTCGTGAGCGACAACGAAGTACCCGGAAAACCCGCTCCGAAGGAGCTGAACCGAGATGAACACACTGGCGTTTCACGGCGGCCCAGGGCCGTGGATCCTCTTCTTCCCGCTGGTCTGGGCGGCTGTCGTCCTCGGCGTCGTGACCGTGCTGCGGCGCACCGCGTGGCGCGGTCGCGGGATCGGCCCGCGCGGTCCGTGGCGCGGCGGTCCCTGGCAGGGCGGTGCCGGTCGGCCGGTGGACGACGAGCGGTCGCCCATCGCGATGCTCGGCCGCCGGTTCGCCACCGGCGAGATCGACGAGGACGAGTACTGGCGGCGGCTCTCCGTGCTGGACGAGCAGTTCGGCCGCGGCAAGGGCGGCGCGGCCTGAGCTCGGTGGCCCTTCGACCGGCAGCCGTGTGACCGGCGGCGCGCGAACGGGAGGCGTGCGCACCGGAAGAGGACCCGTACCGGCACCCTGGCGGGTGGCGGTACGGGTCCTCCCGGGTCCGGTCAGCCGACCACGGCCGATCTGGCGGTGGCATGGCCGTACTCCAGCGCCACCGCGTCGATCTCCGTCCCCATGAAGGGGCCGTCGGTCGTCGCGCCGTACACCGGCCGGGGCGGCAGGGCCCCGGCGCCCGGCGGGGTGGGCAGGGTGAACCAGATGCTCTTGCCCGAATCGCCCTGGGGGCGCACGCCCCAGCTCTCGCTCACCGCGGCGATGAGGGCGAGGCCGCGGCCGCCCGTGTCGAACAGGGCCGCGTCGTTGACCGTCGGCAGGCGTGGGTCGTGGTCACTGACCGAGACCGTGAGCCGGTCGAGCAGCAGCTCGACATCGACGGTGCACCGCTTGTCCGGCTGGGCATGCCGGTGGACGTTGGTCAGCAGCTCGGTGACTCCGAGTGCCGTGTGGTCGATCAACGGGTCGAGGTGCCAGTAGCGCAGTTGCGCCGAGATGATTCTGCGGACCTGGCCGATCCGCGACGGCAGGGCTTGGAGCTCCACCGTGCAATGCCTGCTGGGCTGGCTGATCACGGCTGCGACTCCCCGAATGAGGTCCGGAAGAAGACGAAGGATCGGATCCAGCGGCCTGGTCGGTCCGGTCAGTGACCGGGCCGGAGCCGCTGTTCGTGCCCGGCGGGGCTGGATCGCAGCGTCACCGCCGGTTTACCCTGAGTGACGTGCCTCCAGCGTGGCTCAGCGAGGGCCGGTCCGCAACTCGCGACCGGCCGCCCTGTGATCGGTCTAGGTGCCCGCCGCCCTGCCCAGCGTGTCCAGGAACCGGCCCGCGAGGGCCTTCGCTTCGGGCCTGCGGCCGCGCTGCCCCATCGTCAGCCGGTAGCGCTTCCCGTTGACGGTCGCCACCATCGAACCCTCGCCCGCGAACCACGGCCTGGCCGTCCGCACGGCCCGCAGCGGGGCGCTGTCGATCACCCGGCCGTAGCTGTTCAGCAGGGCGAGCCTGCCGTCCTGTATCAGGACCTGTCCCGCCCTGGTGAGCGAGCGGGGCCACCGCTCTATCCGTACGCCCCGTGCGCTGAACTCCGGTTCAGCCATGGCCGCTCAGCCCCCTCCGTGCCTGTTCCTGTCGGCAGTCTGCCCAAGTATGCGCGTCCCCAACAGCAGTATGCGCTGCTCCCGACACCCGCCGGGGCCGGCGCGGGGACAAGCGATCCCTATGGATACCCAAAGTGAGCGTTTGCGCACGGGGTGCGGATACGGTCACCGGAAGGGGGCCCGGTCCGGAAGGCTCCCGAAGGCTTCGGTCACTGAGAGGAACAGCGCGCATGGCACAGGACGAGACAGTCCGCACGGTCGATGTGGACCGCACCGATCCTGCGTACCGCGCGTGGCTCAAGGAAGCCGTACGCAAGGTGCAGGCCGACGCGAACCGCTCGGCCGACACGCATCTGCTGCGCTTCCCGCTGCCCGAGTCCTGGGGCATCGACCTGTATCTGAAGGACGAGTCGACCCATCCCACCGGCAGCCTCAAACACCGGCTGGCCCGCTCGCTGTTCCTCTACGGGCTGTGCAACGGCTGGATCAGGCCCGGCAAACCGGTGATCGAGGCGTCCAGCGGCTCGACCGCCGTCTCCGAGGCGTACTTCGCCAAACTGATCGGTGTGCCGTTCGTCGCCGTGATGCCGCGCACCACGAGCGCGGAGAAGTGCCGGCTGATCGAATTCCACGGCGGGCGCTGCCACTTCGTGGACGACTCGCGCACCATGTACGAGGAGTCGGCGGGCCTCGCCGCCGCCACCGGCGGCCACTACATGGACCAGTTCACCTACGCCGAGCGGGCCACCGACTGGCGCGGCAACAACAACATCGCCGAATCGATCTACCAGCAGCTGAAGTTGGAACGCTTCCCCGAGCCGACCTGGATCGTGGCGACGGCCGGCACGGGCGGGACGTCGGCGACGATCGCCCGCTACGTCCACTACATGCAGTACGACACGCTGATCTGCGTCCCCGACCCGGAGAACTCCTGTTTCTTCGACGGCTGGACGCGCCACGACACCCTCGCGAGCAGCGACTGCGGGTCCAGGATCGAGGGTATCGGCCGGCCCCGGATGGAGCCGAGCTTCGTCACCGGCGCCATCGACCGGATGATGAAGGTGCCGGACGCGGCGAGCGTCGCCGCCGTGCGCGCGCTGGAGCGGGCCATCGGACGCAAGGCCGGCGGCTCGACCGGTACGGGACTGTGGAGCGCGCTGAAACTCGTCGCCGAGATGGTCCGCACGGGCCGCGGAGGCAGTGTCGTCACGCTGCTCTGCGACCCGGGCGACCGCTATCTCGACAAGTACTACTCGGATGCCTGGCTCGCCCGACAGGGCCTGGACATCGCACCGTACGAGCTGACCCTGGAGCGCTTCCTGGCCTCGGGAGTCTGGCCCGACGCCACCGCGTCCTGAACTCCGGTCCGCCGGGCACTTCCTGGCAGGGCCTAGCTGACGCCGTCCAGCGACGCACCGCCCGGGAGCTTGCCCGTCAGCCGTACCGTGCCGCCGCGCGGTGCCCGTACGGCCATCGTCGGCCCCTTCGCCTCGGCCCGTACGTCACCCGCCGCGTTGATGTCGCCGACGCCACGGGACCCGGCGGCCAGCAGGTACCACTGCCCCGACGGTGCCTTCCAGTGCGCCCCCGCCAGCACGTGCTGACCGAATCTGCTGCACAACGCGGTGTCCTTCACATCGGCCACCACCGCGCCCGGCGCCGTGTGCGAGGTGCCGGGACGCTGGAACTGGACCAGGATCCGGCCGGGGCCGCGCCAGGTGTCGGCGCGGGTGCAGACCCAGGTGGACACCCCACCGCGCTCCGGCAACTGCTGCTCCGCGAAAGCCCAGTTGTTGACCGCCCGCACCCCGGAACCCCGCAACTCCCGCAGTGAGCAGGCGGTGTGCGCCCAGCTCAGCAGCGCGGGCGTGCCCGTCGCCTCGCGCGGCGCACGCGGCGGGTTGCCCGGCGCCGGCGGCGGTGTGTAGGTCAGATGCACGGGCGAGAGATCACCGAGGTCGGTGACCAGGAACGCGTGCCGCTCCACGATCTTCTCCGACGAGCGCAACTGCATCACCGGCCACGACGCGCACGAACCGCCGGTCGCGGGGCGCGCCACCGGGTCCGTGACCCCGTCCTTCGACACCCGCAGATCGCGGGCCGGTGTGTCGGGCGCCAGCAGATCGCGGGTCGTCGACTCGGCGATCCACGGGGCGAGCAGATAGCGCGCCCGGCCGGCCGTGCGGCTCACGACCAGGGCCGCCGCCGTCGTCACGTCCGCGTCGTCCGTCCGTACGAGGTCCAGCGCCGCCGGACCGTCCCCGGACAGCGGCTCGGCGTAGCGCGCGACCCGTACCCCGTCGTGCAGCAGGACCACGGCGGCGCCGTCGCTCTCGCCCGCGTACAGCAACTGCGGTGGCTGGGAAGGCGGGGCGGTGCTCGTCCCGGGTGTGGCCGACACCTGTACGTCGCTGTCGGGGCTCGCCCAGACCCGCAGCGCGCGGCGCAGCAGAGCCGTGTCGTCGACGCGGCTCCCACGGGCCGGCCAGAGCGTGAAGTCGACCCGCGAGGAGTCGGCCCACTCGTCGGCCGGGGCGCGGCGCAGTCGTGCGGGGTCGACGGCCTTGGCCAGTGCCGTACCCGCGGCGGGACCTGCCGTGACCAGCCGCTGCCGCGACGGGGAGTTGTGCGGCAGTGTGACCGCCAGGACCGCCCCCGTCACCACCACGGCGACGGCGGCGCCGAGCAGCCGGTTGCGGTGCCTGCGGCGCAGCAGATCGGTCGGCCGGGTCTGTACGGTGCACGGGTCGAACTCCGGCGTGCGCAGCAGCTTTTCGGCCCGGCCCTCCCGGTCGGACGCGAGCCGGTCGGCGGCGCGCAGCGCCTCGTCGGGTTCGTCGGAGCCCGCCTCGGTGAGCAGGGCGTGCACGGTCCGCTCGGACAGCCCTTCCAGCACCCGCAGCGCCAGCGCGGCGCGTGCCGCCGCCGTGGCCGCCGACAGGGCCTGGTCCAGGGCGAGTTCGTCGGTGCCGCCGGCCCGTGGGAACAGCCGGAGACCCACCACCAGCGGCAGCAGACCGTGCCGGCCCGCACGCAGGTTGTGCAGCCGGGAGCCGTGTCCGTGGGCGAGCGCCGCTTCGAGTACCCGGCCGCGGATCCAGGCGTAGGCCGCCTCGTCCGTACTCAGCCGTCCCGGTGCGGGGGCCGATCCCGACCGCCGCCCCGGCAGCACGTGCTGCACGGTGGCGTGCGCGGCGAGTACGCGTCTGTGCCGGCCGAGAGAGGGGGGCAGGGTCAGATAGGCCAGGCGTACGAGACGCGGGTAGTGCTCGACGAGGGCGGCCTCGGCCTCGTCGATACCGGGACGCGCGCCGGAGACGGCGGGGTCGGTCGGCTGTCGCTGTGTCGGCATCGGGACTGTGCCCTTTCCTGTGCCCTTTCGCATGTGCTGATGCGCTGTCACTCGTTGCTGCTCCTAGGGAGAACGAGTGAATGATCCGAAGGTCACACCGCAACTGCGTTCGGCACCCCGCACCTTGTGCCCGGCACCGGCCGCGCACCTTGTGCCGTGCACCGGCACCTGGCACCGGGACGCGCGCTCAGAGCTCCTTGCGCAACAGCCCGTCGACCGCCCGGCCGAACACGGCGCGGCCGACGCGCGCGGTCACCTGATCGAACAGCCGGGGGAGCGGGCCGACGCGCAGCTCCTCCGACCAGCGCACGTGCGTGACACCGCCCTCGGCCCGCACCTCGATCTCCGCCCAGCCGGTGACGACCTTGCCGCGCTTCTCCAGCCGGCAGTGGCCAGGGCCCTCCGCCGTCGGCGGCTGCCAGGCCACGACCTCCATGGGGTCGTCGAACGCCACCCGGCCGGGCAGTGCGGTACGGGCCACGAAGACCGTGCCGACCTTGGTCGGTCCCGGCGTACGGACCTCGATGCGCGTCAGCGGTACCTGGTCGGCGTGGGCCGGCCAGTCGGTGAGCCGCCGCCATGCCTCGGCGGCGGAGAGCGGCGGGGTGCGGTCGACGCGGAAGACGGTCACCGGGCGATCGTAGGACGACGGAGCCCGGCATCCGGCGCCCCCGCGCCGGACGGCCGGATCACGCGTCCCGCGACCCCGGCTCCTCGTCGCTCCCGCCGGCGACCACCAGGCCCGGCAGCCGCTCGGAGATCTCCGCGCGGGCGCCCGCCGACAGGCCCGCGTCCGTCACCAGCATGTCGACCTGCTCCAGCGTCGCGAACGAACTCAGCCCGACCGTGCCCCACTTGGTGTGGTCGGCCACGACGACCACCCGGCGGGCCGACCGTACGAACCGCCGGTTCGTCTCCGCCTCGGCGAGGTTGGGGGTGGAGAGCCCGGCCTCGACCGAGATCCCGTGCACACCGAGGAACAGCACGTCGAAGTGGAGCGAGCGGATCGCCTGGTCGGCGACGGGACCCACCAGCGAGTCGGACGGGGTACGCACCCCGCCGGTGAGCACGACCGTGGCCGCGCCCGGCCGCTGGCCGCCCGCCGTGCCGGCCGGCTGCGCCGCGTGGAAGACGTCGGCGACCCGCACCGAGTTGGTGACCACGGTCAGATCCGGTACGTCCAGCAGATGCTGGGCCAGCGCGTACGTCGTCGTACCGCCGGACAGCGCGATGGCGCTGCCGGGCACCGCCATGGCGGCCGCCGCCCGTGCGATGTCCTCCTTGGCGGTCAGCTCAAGCGCCGACTTCGCCTCGAACCCCGGCTCGTGCGTGCTCGCCTCGACCACGGGAACGGCCCCGCCGTGGACCTTCTCGATGACGCCCTGACGGGCCAGTGCGTCGAGGTCCCTGCGCACGGTCATGTCGGAGACGTTGAGCTTGCGGGTGAGTTCGTTGACGCGGATGCCGCCGCGCTTGCGCACCTCGTCCAGAATCAGGGCGCGACGCTGCTCAGCGAGAAGGTTCTGGTTGTCACTCACCACCCTGTCGGGTCCTTCCGTCGTGTGCCGGGCGTCCACCCGCTCGCCCCGCCCGCTCGTCAAGGCCCCCATCCTCCCACGCTGTTCCGCCGGCGGCGCCCGCGCCCGTAGCGGCCGGAGTCGGGGAGATTCAGTGAGGGCAGCGCGGCGGGAGCCGCCCCGGCCGCGTTCTGCGGCAGCCTTTCCGGGGTCGTGTCCGCAGTACTTTGCCACGTCGAGAGCGAGTTCAGAAGTGTCCTCCCATCCCACGGCCGCCGGTGACGGCGGAGCGACGCTGGAACTGCTCGTCCACGGCGTCGGCGGTACGACCCCGCAGGAGATGCTGGCCGACTCCCGCACGGTCAGGATCACCGGCGACGAGACGGCCGCCGTTTACCGCCGCGCCGAGGACGTGGACGCCGAGAGTCACCCTGAACGCGGGAACCGGCCGGTGCCCGAGGCGTACTGCTGGTCCAACCTCACCTCGGGCAACGGCTCGCGGGCCCTGTGGCTGCTGCTCCTGCCCTTCATGGTCGTCAATCTCGCCCACTGGATGCGGCCCGCGACGAACGGGTCGGCCAGGACCCGGCGGTTCTACGGGCTGCTGGTACGGCTCGTCGCCCTCACCCTGACCGTGCTGCTGACCGCCGCCGCCTGCGAGGTCGCGCTCGACCTCGCCGCCTGGCAGTGCGCGGGCGCGGCTCGGTGCACCGCCGCACACTCCTGGCTGGGCTTTCTGGCGCCGGAGCAGCACGGCTGGTGGTCACAGCCCGGCCGGCGGCTCGCCCTGGGGGCGCTGGTGCCCACCGCGCTGGTGGTGCTGCTGTGGTACCTCTCCAACCGCACCTGGGGCGCCTACGAGTCGCAGCGGCCGCCCACCGACAAAACCACCCACGGAGCCGCCGACGGAGCCACCTGCGATCCTCTCGGCAGCACCGACGAGCCGGACGAGGCGAGCGGCGGTGGCGCACCCGGCGTGCGGCCCGCGCTCGGCACACCGGGGTTCTGGTACGGCCGCCGGCTCGTCGCGCGGCTCCGGGCGGCGCACACAGCGGCGGGCTTCCTCACCGTCGCCACGATGATCACCGTGGCCGCCGGTCAGCACGACCGGGCCGTCGGCTCCCCGCTCGCCGATGTCCTGGGGCTGCTGCTCCAGGCGGCCCTCGGCTGCTGCGCCTTCGCCGTGCTGTGGGTGGTGTGCCGCAGAGGGCGCAGCGAGGTCAGGCGCGATCTCGTCCTCGACCGGGCGGTGATCGGCTGGCTGCCGGGCAGCTCGATCGCGCTGCTCGCCGTCGCCGTCGTGTACGCGGCATGGTCGCGGCCCGGCTGGGTCTCCGCGGGGCCGCTCCCCGGCGACCTCGTCTTCCGGGTGATCGCCGTGGCGCAGGTCGCGCTGGTCGTGGCGCTGGCCGGGGCCGCCGCCGCGCTGCACCGCGCCGCGGCGCATCCCCGTACGGTGCTGCGCGGCCAGGCGGGCCCCGCCGTCGCCACGCTCGCCTGCGCGCTGGGCGCCGTCATGACCGGCGGTCTGGCGCAGCGCGTCGCCGACTGGCTCGACGGGGACGCGACACCCGGCATGGGCGGCGGCCGGATCGTGGGGCCGCCGGTCCTGCTGAGCTGGCAGGCCGCCGTCATCCCCGTCCTGCTGGTGCTGCTGCTCGTCCCGGTGGCCGTCCTCGCCGTCCGAACGGCGCGCGCCACCCGCCGGCTCGGCCCCGTGGTCGAGGCGGAGTTCCACCCGAGGACCGTCGACACCGTCCGCACCCGCAAGATCGCCGGGGTGCGCGCCAGGGCCACGCTCACCGACGCCGCCCCCTGGCTCGTCGGGGTGATCTCGGGCGCCGGCCTGCTGCTCGGCGCCGGAGCCGTCGCCGGGTCGTGGCTGAGCGGCGAGGTGCCGGGCCAGGCCGCCGAAGGCACCGACTCGCTCGTCGAGTCCGTCACCGACACCGCCCAGGCGCTGGGCTCCTGGCTGGTAGGGCTCGGCTTCATACTGTTCGTCACCTGGGGCCGCCGGGCCTACCGCCACGCCTCGGCCCGCAGGACCGTCGGCATCCTCTGGGACGTCGGCACCTTCTGGCCGCGCGCCGCGCACCCCTTCGCACCGCCCTGCTACGCCGAGCGTGCCGTCCCCGACCTCACCTGGCGCGTCGAGACCTGGACAGCGAGCACCGGCGGCAGGCTCGTCCTGTCCGGCCACTCACAGGGCACGGTCCTCGCCGCCGCGACCGTCTGGCAGCTGCGCGCCTCCACCCGCCGCCAGGTGGCGCTGCTGACGTACGGATCACCGCTGGAGCGTCTCTACGGCCGCTGGTTCCCCGCGTACTTCGGCCCCGACCAGCTCAACGACCTGTGCGGACAGGTCCGTTGCTGGCGCAACCTGTGGCGGAACACCGACCCGATCGGCGGCCCGGTGCGGGTCACCGCGGGGGAGGCGGGACCGGAGGTCGACAGGGGGCCGCTCAAGGACCCGCAGGCGTACGGCCGTTCCGTACGGCGTCCGCTGCCGGAGCCCGTCCTAGGACACGCCGGGTACCAGGCCGATCCGGCCTTCGCCGAGGAGCGCGCCGCGCTCGTCGACCGGCTGTCGCCCGCACTGCCGGGGCAGCGGGGCGAGCCCGCCGAGCCGACAGGGTCCACAGAGCGAACTGAGCGAACAGAGCCAACAGGCCAGCGGTCTCAGGACAGTTCGGGCAGCTCCGGCAGATCGTCCGAGTAGAGCAGGGTCAGGTCGTCCGTGCTGGTCTGCGGCAACTGGGCGACCCGGCCCGCGTGCCGCTCCACCATCGACTCGAACGTCTGGCGCGCGGTCCGGCCGTTGCCGAAGGCGGGGCCCTTGGGCAGCGCCGTGAAGTACTTGAGCAGCGCCTCGGGCGCGCCGCCGCCGAGCGTGTACTCGTGCTCCTCCGCCTGCTGCTCCACGATCCGCAGCAGCTCGTCGGGCTCGTAGTCGCTGAAGGTGATGGTCCGTGAGAAACGTGAGGCGACACCGGGGTTGATGGCCAGGAACCGCTCCATCTCCGCGGTGTACCCGGCGACGATCACCACCACTGCCTCCCGGTGGTCCTCCATCAGCTTCACCAGCGTGTCGATGGCCTCCTTGCCGAAGTCCCTGCCGGAGTCCTCGGGGGAGAGCGCGTACGCCTCGTCGATGAACAGCACCCCGCCGCGCGCCCGGTCGAACGCCTCCTGGGTGCGGATCGCCGTCGAGCCGATGTGCTCGCCGACGAGATCGACCCGGGAGACCTCCACGAGATGGCCGCGCTCCAGCACCCCGAGCGAGGCCAGGATCTCGCCGTACAGCCGGGCCACCGTCGTCTTGCCGGTACCGGGGGAGCCGGTGAAGACCAGATGGCGGCGGACGGAAGCGGCCTTGAGGCCCGCCTCCTTGCGCCGCCGGCCCACCTCGATCATGTCGGTGAGCGCTCTGACTTCCCGCTTGACGCTCTCCAGGCCCACCAGCGCGTCGAGTTCACCGAGGACGTCCTGCGACTCACGCGCGGGTTCGGCGGGCGGCGCGATGTCGGCGGGGGCGTTCGCCGCGGTCTGCGCCGGTACCGTGCCGAGCAGTCCGGGGGTCTGGGTCGCGGTCAGCACCGTCGGCGCCGGCTCGGACGGTGTGCGTACACCGCTCTCGTCGCTGCTGCAGTCCTCGGCCATCGGGCCGTCCTCCCCGAACTCGTACCCGCCGCGCGCGCAGCGCTCCGTACGGCACCGCGTCAGTGTCGTGCGGCAGCCGTCCATCACATGGAAGCCGTAGCCGCCGCTGCCGGTCACCCGGCAGTTGTGGAAGGTGCCCCGGCCCTCGGCCGACACATAGAAACCGGCCTCGGCCGGCGAGGTGATCGTGCAGCGCTCGATGGTCGGATCGGCGCCCTTGGTCACGATGACCCCGGTCTGCACGGCGTCCACCGTGCAGGAGTTGAGTGTCCCGCCGCTGCCGTGGTCCCGGAACCAGGCACCGGTCGACGCCTCCCTGATCCGGCAGTCGTCGAGCTGCGCCGTCGCGCCGTCGCTCACCGACACCGCCGTGTTGCGGATCTGCGAGAGATCGCTGTCCACGACGTCGACGCGCGAGCCGCGGTCCAGGACGAACAGCGCGTCGGGCACGTCGTGCACCCGGCACGAGTCGAGGACGGCCGTCGCGCCGTCGCTGACCCACACGGCCGGGTAGTCGCCCGTACTGTCGTGGATCTCGCACTGGTTGGCGTCGACCCTGGTCCCCGGGTCCCACACGGACAGTCCGTTGCGCCCGAAGCGGCGCACCGTGGAGCGGGTCAGCGTCAGCACCGAACGGGACCGCAGGTCCACCGCGTTCTCGGGGATGTCGTGGATGTCGCAGTCGGAGAGTGTCAGGACCGCGTCGGTGTCCAGGGTGACGCCGTCGGCCGTCGTGCGGTGCACGGAGGAGTCGGTGAGATGGGCGGCGCCGCGTTCGGTGATCTGTACGCCGGTGCCCTTGATCTCGTACACCTCGCAGCCGATCGCCTCAAGGCCGCTGCCCTCACCGGTGACGCTCAGGCCCGCGCCCGACGTGTGGTGGATCCGGCAGCGTTCGAGCCGCGGGTGGCCGCCGCCGCGTACCGCGACGCCGGACTGCCCGGCGGCGACGATCTCGCACTCCTCGAACACCCCGCCCGCGCCTTCCAGTACGCCGATGCCGACGCCCGCCGGGTTGTCCACGGTGCAGCGGCGCACGGTGGGCCGTGCGGCGCCGCGCACCTCTATGCCGGCCGCCGAGCGGGTCACGATCCGCAGATCGAGCAGTTCGGGGGTGCCGTCCTCGACGAGCAGCGCGGGCGCCGCGGAGTCCTGGCCCTCGATGTGCAGGTCCTGGACGGTGGCGGAGGCCCGGACGGTCAGCGGGACGCCGTCGGCGGGGGCGATCCGTACGGAGCCGAGCGAGCCTTCGGGGCCGCGCAGCGTGACGGCGCGGGAGATGACGAGGTTCTCCCGGTAGGTGCCGGGGGCGACGGTGAGGACGTCGCCGTCGGCCGCCGCCTCCAGGGCCGCCGCGAGGGAGGCGTATTCACCCGTGCGGCGCCGCCAACGCGATGTTCCGGTGTGCGTCACCTGGACCGTGCCCTGTGCCATGGCGCTGTCGTGCCCCCACCTCGTGCGACTGCACGTGTCGTGCCGTGCCGGCCCGTGCCGGTACGCGCTCGCACCCGGACCCCCACGGCCGTAACGTCGGACCGTGGCCGCACCACCGTAGCGCGCGCGGCACCGGTGAGTTGACGAAGACGACCTGCGGGCCCGTCCCTTGACGGGCCCGCCGGCCCGTATCTCAGCTGCCGGCGCCGGTACGGCCCCAGTCAGGACCGACCTCGGCCCAGGCACGGTCGAGCCGCCGGTGCCTGAGCAGGACGAGCCGCCGTACGAACAGCCGCCTGCCGCCCTCGATCAGCAGTCCCGCGGCCAGCGCCGCGCCGGTCCCGGCCAGGGCGGCGTGCAGCCGGGCCGTTCCCGCGTCCATCGGCGGCTTCACCTGCGTGCCGTGCGCGTCCGTCCAGATGCGGAAGCTGTCGCCGGTGCGCCAGCCGCTCAGCGGCGCCGAGACGGCGCTCTTGTGCTTGCTGCCGTCCACGGCGCGCCAGGTCGCGATCACCCGGGTGTCGGCACTGCGCTCCTTGGGCGAGTCACCGTCGAACCCGGCGGCCCGCCGGTCCTTGGGCAGCGCGGCGATCACGGCGGTGACCGGATACCGCTCCTCGTGCTGCACCCGTACGGTCTGCTGGAGCGACGAGTCGAGCAGCGCTCCGCAGAGCCAGCCGGCGGCGGGCGCCGCCAGCAGGAGCAGCAGCGCGGCGACGAGTGTCGCCCATCCTTCGGCCAGGTCGGTGGTCCGGCGCAGGGGGTTGCGCCGCCAGCGCCAGAGGCCGGCGATCACTCTCACAGTCCCGCACCCCCTTTCCGTCTCCGTATCCGTCTTGGCCCGGGACGGCATGCCGCACACGCGTCAGGGGCGAAGAGCGACCGAACTCACTTGACGCCGCGAACGCGCGCAAGGTGTCTGTCGCACCCTCGTCTTCCCGCGCGGGCGGGGTTCACACGAGGGGCGGTGCGGAGAACGGGCCGGGCCACCGGAGCACGAACAAGGCCGCGAAAGGCGTGCGGACAGCGGTTCTTGACCTCCCGTCGGTCAGCCGGTCTGTCCACGCGCGGGTCGCGGCCCTGGTGGTGTCCGCTCAGTACCCCCGGCTCTGGTAGGGGCGGTTGTACGGGTCGTCGTACTGGTTGGGCTGCGCGGGCTGCGGCGGCGCGGGACGCGGAGCCGCAGCCGGTCGCATCGCCTCGTAGCCCGTGCCCGGCATCGGGCGCTGGGGCATGGGGCGCTGCGGCTGCTGCTGGTAGGGCTGCTGCTGCTGCGGACCCGGGTAGCCGCCCCGGGGCGCCGCCTGCTGCTGCGGGATGTAGGGCGCCGGGGCGTGCTGCAGCGGCATGGGCTGCTGCATCGGCTGCTGTTGGTAGCCGCCGTACGCCGGAGCCGGCTGCGAGGGAGCCGCCGGCAGGGCCGGGAGCGCCGACGGCAGAGCCGGCAGATAGCTGTTGCCGGTGTCATAGGCGGAGGGCACTCGGATCGGGGCGATCTGAGGCGTGCCCCGCTCCGCGACCAGGGAGTCGTAGATCGGGGTGTCCGGGAACGACGGCGCGGTGTAGTAACCGCCGCCGTAGGTGGCGCGGGGGGAGGTCATGGAACATAAGTTAAGCCCACGATGTGCCGGTTGGGGAGCCTGCTTTGAGGGTTCTTTCCATCGCTGTGTGCCAATTCTGATCCCCAATGCGAGCGAACTTGGGAAAAACGGTCGTCACGAGGTGTTCAGATCCTGTAAAGGGCAAGCTGAAACGGGGTTACCGGCGGGTCCTGTGGAGCCCGCGCCGCCTTGCTGCCATTAGGTTGGGAACACGGAAACTTCGGGCACCCGACTCTCGATGGGGGCGAGCATGTCCATGCTTAAAGGCGCCAATGTTCCAGTGCCGGCGCAGAGCGTCCGCGTCGAATTGGGCTGGAACTCAGGACCGGGGGTGCCGGACGTCGACGCGTCCGCCCTGTTGCTGGTGGCCGGAAAGGTGCGCTCCGACGCGGACTTCGTCTTCTACAACCAGCCGCGCCACTCCTCCGGAGCGGTCCGGCACGAAGGCAAGCAGACCGGCGGTCCCACCATCACCGATACGCTCTCCGTCGAGCTGTCCCGGGTCGAGCCGGCGGTCGAGCGGATCGTCCTCGCCGCCTCCGCAGACGCGGGCACTTTCGGCCAGGTGCCCGGACTGTACGTACGGGTGCTGGACGCGGCCACCGGCGCCGAAGTGGCCCGGTACGACAGCCAGGACGCGACCGTCGAGACGGCGTTCCTGATCGGTGAGCTCTACCGGCGCCAGGGCGCCTGGAAGTTCCGGTCGGTCGGCCAGGGCTACAGCAGCGGACTGGGGGGTCTGGCAACGGACTTCGGCATCTCGGTCGACGAACCGGCCGCAGCCGCACCGCCCGCCCCGGCTGCCCGGCCCGCACCCCCCTCAGCTCCCACCCCTTCCGTGGCGACCACCCCTCCCGTACCACCGGTACCGGCCGCACCACCGGCGCCGCCCTCCGCACCCGCACCGACCCCGGTACGCCTCTCCAAGGTCACCC
Organism: Streptomyces sp. NBC_00370; assembly: GCF_036084755.1. Classification (NCBI taxonomy): domain Bacteria; kingdom Bacillati; phylum Actinomycetota; class Actinomycetes; order Kitasatosporales; family Streptomycetaceae; genus Streptomyces; species Streptomyces sp. NBC_00370. Next base: position 1,148,105 of record NZ_CP107968.1, on the reverse strand, counting down.
TGACGAAGGAGGCCCCTTCGGTCTCGCTGGCCAAGCAGGGCGGCAGCTCGGGTGCCATGCGGGTGAATCTCACCTGGCAGGTGCGCAAACAGTTCAAGGGCTGGGGAGCCAAACTCGGCAGGGCCGTCGCCATGCACGGCGACCTCGACCTCGACCTGTGCGCGCTGTACGAACTCAGCGACGGCCGCAAAGGCGTGGTCCAGGCGCTCGGCAACGCCTTCGGCTCGGTCAGCAGGCCGCCGTACATCCAACTCGACGGCGACGACCGCACCGGCGGCAGCAACACCGGCGAGAACCTCACCATCAACCTCGACCACAAGAACGAACTGCGCCGCGTCGTCATCTTCGTGACGATCTACGAGGGCGCCCGCAGTTTCGCCGATCTGGACGCGACGGTCACCCTCCAGCCGCTGAACGGCGCGCCGATCGACTTCTCGCTCGGCGAATGCACGGTGCCATCGACGGTCTGCGCGCTCGCGCTGATCACCAACACCGGGTCCGACCTCGTCGTCCAGCGCGAGGCGAACTTCCTCGTACCGGCCCGCGGGGTCAGCCCGCAGCGCACCATCGACCAGGCGTACGGCTGGGGCATGAACTGGACGCCCGGCCGGAAGTGACACCCGGTCCGGCGGCGGTCAGCTGTCCTGGGCCGCGTCCGGCGCGGGAACGCCCGTGGGCCGCGCGTAGGTGCGGCCCTTCCAGGCCGCACCCCGGCCCCGGTAGTGCTGCACGGCGGAGTCGACCGTCATCAGCAGGTACAGCAGCGCGGTGACCGGCAGCAGCGGGGCCGGCCACAGCGGCTGCCGGTAGTAGCGCAGCATCGGCAGATACGTCCCCGTCATCACCGCCCACGCGGCGAGGCCGAACCAGCCGGCGGGCGCGTCACCGCCGAACACCCCGAAGCCCACGGCGACCGGGGGAGCGAGATAGATCAGGGCAAGACCCGCGACGGTCCCGATCAGCACCAGCGGGTTGTGCCGCAGCTGCGCGTAGGCGCTGCGCGAGACCATCCGCCACAGGTCGGACAGGTGCGGGTACGGCCGTACGCTGTCGACGCGGTCGGCGAGCCCCAGCCAGATCCGGCCACCGCTGTTCTGCACGGCGCGCGCCAGTGACACGTCGTCGATGACCGCCTCGTGGATCGACTCGGGCACCCGCGCCCGCTCGGCCGCCGCCGTACGCAGCAGCACGCAGCCGCCGGCCGCCGCAGCCGTCCTCGCACGGGGTCTGTTGACCCGGCGGAAGGGGTAGAGCTGTGAGAAGAAGTAGACGAACGCGGGCACCACGAGCCGCTCCCAGACGCTCGCCACCCGCAGCCGTGCCATCTGCGAGACCATGTCGAGGTCCTGCGCGCGGGCGGCTGTGACCAGCTCCCGCAGACTGTCCGGCTCGTGCGCGATGTCGGCGTCCGTCAGCAGCAGGAACTCCGGTTGGCCGGCGCGGGCCAGCGCCATGCCGTGCCGTACCGCCCACAGCTTTCCCGTCCAGCCGGGCTCCGGCTCGCCGGGCGAGGTCACCGTCAGCGGCAGACCGCCGTACCGGCCGGCCAGTTCGCGCGCGAGCGCGCCCGTGCCGTCCGTACTGCCGTCGTCCACGAGGAAGATCTCCGCCCGTCCGGGATAGACCTGCGCCAGCAGGGACGGCAGGCTCAGCGGCAGCACCTCGGCCTCGTCGCGCGCGGGCACCACCACGGCGACCGACGGCCACGACGACGGGTCGTCAGCCGCCCCGCCGCCGTCACCGCCTGCCGGGCCGCGCGCCGGCAGCCGCTGATCGGTGCGCCAGAAGAACCCCTGACCCAGCAACAGCCAGCCCCACACGACCAGTGAACACACCGAGATCCAGCCAACGACGCTCATTCGCGGCAGTCTGCCGCACACCGCCAGGATCGCAAGCACGGTCGACTATGGTGACCGAGTGAAGATCGCACTCATGGACTCCGGCATCGGTCTGCTCGCGGCCGCCGCCGCGGTACGCAGGCTGCGGCCCGACGCCGATCTGGTGCTGTCGTCCGACCCCGGCACGATGCCCTGGGGCCCGCGCACCCCGCAGGACGTCACCGCGTGCGCGCTCGCCGTCGCCCGCGCGGCCGCCGCCCACGAGCCGGACGCCCTGATCGTCGCGTGCAACACCGCGTCCGTGCACGCGCTGCCCGCGCTGCGCGCCGAGCTGGAACCGCGGCTGCCCGTCATCGGTACGGTCCCGGCGATCAAGCCCGCCGCTGCCGCCGGCGGCCCCGTCGCGATCTGGGCCACCCCCGCCACCACGGGGAGCGCCTACCAGCGCGCCCTGATCCGTGACTTCGCCCCGTCCGTCGCCGTCACCGAGGTGCCGTGCCCCGGGCTCGCCGACGCGGTGGAGCACGCCGACGAAGCCGCCGTCGAGGCGGCGGTGGCCGCCGCCGCTGACCGTACCCCCGACGACGTGAGCGCCGTCGTGCTCGGCTGCACCCACTACGAACTCCTCGCCGAACGGATCCGTACGGCGGTCACCGACGCCCCGGGCCGGTCCACTTCAGCGGCGCCGGTCGCGCTGTACGGCTCGGCCGACGCGGTCGCCGCACACGCCCTGCGGCGTATCGGTGAGCAGCCCGCCCCCGGCGCCGAGCCGACCGGCCGGCTCACCGTGCTGCTCGGCGGCCGGGAGGCCGCCCTCTCCGACGAGGCGCTCGGCTATCCCGAGGGACAGCTGCTCGCCGCCGTCACCCAGGTGTACTGACCACACACTCCGGTACGTCTCCCGCCCACGCCGAACGTGGGTACTCTGCTTGCCATGAGGGAGCATTCACGGCACGAGGGTCACGCCGCGCGGCCCCTGCCCGAGATCTGGTCCGGCCGAGCCACCAATCGCGCGCAGTGGGTGCTGGCGGCGGGCGGCGCCGCGTGCATCGCGCTCGGTGTCGAGCTGGCCGTGGACTCCAACTGGACCTCCGGTTTCCTCGCCTTGCTGATGTCGGTGATCGGCTGTGTCGCCGCCGGACTGCTGATGCTCTTCGGGACGCTGGCCTTCGTCCATGTGGCCGTCAAGGTCGACGGCGACTGCCTGGAGGTCCGCTGCGGGCACATGGGCCTGCCGCGCCGCCGTATCCCGCTCGCCCAGGTCGTCGGCGCGGACTTCGACCCCCGCGTCAACCCCCGGCAGTGGGGCGGCTGGGGCTACCGCTGGCGGCCCGAGATGGGCACGGCCGTGGTGGTGCGCAGAGGCGAGGGGCTCGTACTGAAGCTGGGCGACGGCAGAGTGTTCACCGTCACAGTCGACGACGCCGAGGCGGCCGTACGGATCATCCGTGACCGGCTGCGCCCGTCGACACTGAGCAAGACGGCATAGCGAACATAACGGTCAAAAAGGCATGGGGCGCGCTGACTCGGACGGAGTAACGCGTCACCCGACCGGGGCACCCGGACCCCTCCCGGCAGGCTCGGGGCGGGCCGCGACAGCGACCGGCACGGTCGTCGCCGGGCGCGCCGTCGCCAGCCCGGCGAGCAGCCCCGCCGTCACCGTCACCGAGGTGAAGCTCAGCGCGTTCCCCACGCTCGCCAGCGCGGCCAGCGCCGTCAGCGACGCCCCCGCCGTCAGGACGACCGGGTTGGCGCACGGCGAGCGGCCGAGGCCGTACAGCAGCCAGCCGTACGCCGCCGCCAGCAGCACCACCCCCACCACGCCCTCCTCGGCGGCCTGCTGGAGCGGCGCCGAGTGGGTCTTCCCGTCCGTGTCCAGCGACTGGGCGGCCGTCGGGCTGAGTTCACCGAACCGGTCGGGGCCCACCCCCAGCAGCGGATGGTCCCCGGCGATGTCGACGGCGTCCCGCCACAGCAGCACCCGGTTCTGGGTCAGCTGACCCTCCAGCGAGACCGAGAGTCCCGTGGGCAGCACCTGCTCGGCCACCGCCCACGAGCCGCCCACCACCAGACCGGTGGCCAGCGCCAGCCCGGCGAGCCCGACCAGCCGGCGGCGCACATGCTCGGCGGCGAGCGAACACAGCACCACGGCAAGCGCCGTGAAGAACCCGGCGGCCGAGCCCAGCAGCACCCCGGTGGCCGCGGCGAGCAGCCCGACCAGCCGCAGGGCGAGCCTGATCCGTACGGGCCGCACCGCTGACGCGGCACAACAGGCGGCGCCGGCCGACAGCGCGAGCAGCGCGGCCACCGCGCCGCCGTCGCCCTGCGGGGTCGCCACCGCCACCGTCGCGCTCGCCGCGTCGTGACTCGACACGATCGCCGCACCGAGCGCGGCCAGCGACACCGTGGTCGCCGCCGCCACCGGCACCAGCGAGCCGCTGATCCGGCCGCAGGCATAGCCCGCCGTGACGGCGAGCACAGCCAGCAGCACCCCCTCGGGTCTGCCTTCCGTGCCCGCGGCGCTGATCAGCGCCCACACGGCGCAGCAGCCGAGCACCACGGCCCCGACCACGTCGGGCGCACTGCCCCGCTCCCGCACCACCGGCCGTTCCACCGGTACAGCCATGCCCGTCGCCCCCCACCTGTGGCGGGTCCCGTCCCACGGCAGCCGGATCCGGCCAGGTGGCAGGGACTGGCGCACACGGTAACCGCAAGGACACGGATCTGTGCGCGACTTGCGGAGGAACGTTGTCTCTCACATCACACGGCGGTGCCGGACGCACAGCGGCTCACCGTAGACTCCGCCAGGTGAGCGCCACCATGACATCCGTCGACACCTCTGCGCAGGACCCCGCCCCCACCCGTGGGTCCAGGCTGGTCAGACCGGCCGCCGCCGTGGTCTCCGGTGTCCTGCTCTACCTCAGCTTCCCGCCGCGCCCCCTGTGGTGGCTGGCGCTGCCCGCCTTCGCGCTGCTCGCCTGGACGCTCTACGGCCGCCGGCTGCGCGCCGGGTTCGGTCTCGGCTATCTCGCCGGGCTCGGCTTCATGCTGCCGCTGCTGATCTGGACGGGCGGCGAGGTCGGCTCGTTCCCCTGGCTGGCCCTGGCCGCCGCCGAGTCCGTCTTCATCGGCTTCGTGGGCATGGGCATGGCGGCCGTGTCCCGGCTCCCGGTGTGGCCGGTCTGGTCGGCCGCCGTGTGGATCCTCGGCGAGGGCGCCCGGGCCCGGGTGCCGTTCGGCGGCTTCCCCTGGGGCAAGATCGCCTTCGGCCAGGCCGACAGTGTCTTCGTGCCGCTCGCGGCCGTCGGCGGCACCCCGGTGCTCGGCTTCGCCGTCGCCCTGTGCGGCTTCGGCCTGTACGAGGCGGTGCGCCAGGTCGTCGCGTACCGCCGGACGCACCAGGTGTCCCGGTCGGCGGTGACGGCCGCGGCGCTCACCGTCCTCGTCCCGATCGCCGGCGCGCTCGCCGCGCTGCCGCTCGTGAGCGACGCGGCCGAGGACGGTACGAAGACCGTCGCCGCGATCCAGGGCAACGTGCCCCGCATGGGGCTCGACTTCAACTCCCAGCGCCGCGCCGTCCTCGACAACCACGTCAAGGAGACCCTCAAGGTCGCCGCCGACGTGAAGGCGGGCAAGGTGCCGCAGCCCGACTTCGTGCTGTGGCCGGAGAACTCCTCCGACGTCGACCCGTACCGGGACGGCGACGCCAGGATCGTCATCGACGAAGCGGTCAAGGCGATCGGCGTACCGACCGTGGTCGGCGCCGTCGTCACCCCCGACTCGGGGCCGCTGCACAACAGGCTGATCCAGTGGGACCCGGTGAAGGGCCCCGGGGCCACCTACGACAAGCGGCATGTGCAGCCCTTCGGCGAGTACATCCCGATGCGCTCCGTCGTACGGCTGTTCAACTCGCACGTCGACGAGGTCAGCCGGGACTTCGGCCCCGGGCACAAGGTGGGTCTCTTCGACCTGGCCGGCACCGAGGTGGGGCTCGCCACCTGCTTCGAGGCCGCGTTCGACGGCGCCGTGCGCGACCCGGTCAAGGCGGGCGCCGAGCTGATCGCCGTGCCCAGCAACAACGCCACGTTCGACCGCAGCGAGATGACGTACCAGCAGCTCGCCATGTCGCGGGTGCGGGCCGTCGAGCACAGCAGGACCGTCGTCGTGCCCGCCACCAGCGGGGTCAGCGCGATCATCCGGCCCGACGGCACGATCGTCTCGCAGACGAAGATGTTCACCCCCGACGCGCTGGTCGCCAAGGTGCCGCTGCGCACCTCGCTGACCCCGGCCACCCGGCTCGGCGCCCTCCCCGAGGGGCTGCTGGCGCTCGTCGCCGTGGCCGCAATCGGCTGGGTCGTCGGCAGGTCCGTGTCGGCCCGGCGGCGTGTCGCCTCGTAGGGTCGGGCGCATGGGAACTCCAGACTTCATCCAGCGGATCAGGGCCACGGCGGGACACCAGCTCATGCTGCTGCCGGGGGTCAGCGCGATCGTCTTCGACGACGAGGGACGCGTCCTGCTCGGACGGCGGGCCGACACCGGCGAGTGGTCCGTCATCGGCGGCATCCCGGAACCGGGGGAGCAGCCGGCGACGACCGCCGTACGCGAGGTGTTCGAAGAGACCGGCGTGGAGTGTGTGGCCGAGCGCGTCGTACTCGTCCAGGCGGCGCACCGGCCCATCACCTACCCCAACGGCGACGTCTGCCAGTTCATGGACATCACCATCCGCTGCCGGGCGGTCGGCGGCGACGCGCGGGTCAACGACGAGGAGTCGCTCGAAGTCGGCTGGTTCTCCGTGGACGCCCTGCCCGCCCTGGAGGAGTTCGGCCTCTTCCGGATCAAACAGGCCCTCACCGACGCTCCCACCTGGTTCGACCCCACTCCCTGAGCCCGAGGAGTACGACGATGTCCCGACCCACGGTTCCGGCCCCGCTCGACCTCACCGGCCGCACCGCGCTCGTCACCGGCGCGGCCAGCGGCATCGGCAGGGCCTGCGCGCTGCGGCTCGCCGCGGCCGGGGCGGCGGTGACCGCCCTGGACCGGGACGCCGAAGGACTCGAAGCCCTGGCCCCCGCCGCCGAGGGACTGCCCGGCGCGGTGCGGCCCGAGGTGCTGGACCTGACGGACCTCGACGCAGCCGAGCGCGCCGCGGCCGGCGCCGACATCCTCGTCAACAACGCCGGGATCCAACTCGTGCGGCCCATCGAGGAGTACCCGCCGGACGTCTTCCACACGGTGCTCACCGTGATGCTGGAGGCGCCGTTCCGGCTGATCCGGGGCGCGCTGCCGCACATGTACGGCAACGGCTGGGGCCGGATCGTCAACATCTCGTCGGTGCACGGACTGCGCGCCTCGGCGTACAAGTCGGCGTACGTGGCGGCCAAGCACGGTCTCGAAGGGCTCTCCAAGACCGCCGCCCTGGAAGGCGCGCCCCACGGCGTCACCTCCAACTGCGTCAACCCCGCCTATGTGCGCACCCCGCTGGTCGAGAAGCAGATCGCCGACCAGGCGGCGGCGCACGGCATCCCCGAGGACCGGGTCGTCGCCGATGTGCTGCTCCAGGACAGCGCGCTCAAGCGGCTCATGGAGCCGGCCGAGGTGGCCGAGGCCGTCGCCTATCTCTGTTCCGACCACGCCTCGTTCGTCACGGGCACCTCGCTCGCGCTGGACGGCGGCTGGACCGCGCACTGAGCCCGCCGGACCGCCGGTCGTGTCCGCACCCTAAGGACCTGGTCATGCGTACGCTTCTCGTCGACAACTACGACTCGTTCACCTACAACCTGTTCCACCAGCTGGCCGAGGTCAACGGCGTGGCACCCGAGGTGATACGCAACGACGACCCCGGCTGGCGGCCGGAGCTGCTCGACGCCTTCGACAACGTCGTCCTGTCGCCCGGACCCGGAACGCCGCACAGCCCCGCCGACATCGGTCTCTGCGCCGGGATCGTCGAGGACGCCAGGATCCCGGTCCTCGGGGTGTGCCTCGGCCACCAGGCACTGGCGCTCGCCCACGGAGCGCGGGTCGTGCGCGCACCCGAGCCGCGGCACGGCCGGGCGTCGGCGGTGCTGCACGACGGCACCGGCCTCTTCGAGGCACTGCCCTCGCCGCTGGAGGTGATCCGCTACCACTCGCTCGTGGTGGACGCGCTGCCTCCCGTCCTTGAGCCGCTGGCGCGCACCGCCGACGGCGTCCTGATGGCGTTGCGGCACCGGAGCCTGCCGCTGTGGGGCGTGCAGTTCCATCCCGAGTCCATAGGCACGCGGGGCGGCCGGCGGCTGATGGCGAACTTCCGCCGGCTCACCGAACAGCACGGCCGGCGCCGGGCGGTGCCGGCACCCCGCCGCTCTCGGCCGGCCACGGCCACGGCCACCGCCGACGTGGAGCATGGGGAGCACGTGGAGCACGTGAAGCCCCGGCGGCTGCGGGTCGTGGCCGAGCGGCTGACCACCCGCTGGGACGCCGAAGTGGTCTTCGACCGGCTGTTCAGGGCGGGCCGGCACCCGTTCTGGCTGGACAGCGGTACGCCGGCGCACCCGGCCCCGGGCCGGCTGTCGATGATGGGCGACGCCACAGGCCCGCTCGCCCGCGTGGCCACCGCCGATGTCCAGGCGGGCACGGTGACGGTCGCATCGCGGCACGCCACCCGGACCGTACCGGGCGGCTTCCTCGACTGGCTCGAACAGGACCTGCGCGCGACCGGCGTGACCGCGCCCGAGCTGCCCTTCGACTTCGCGCTCGGCTGGGTCGGCTATCTGGGGTACGAGCTGAAGGCCGACCACGACGGGGACCGTGCCCACCCGTCGGCGGAACCCGACGCGGTCATGGTCTTCGCCGACCGGGCCGTCGTCCTCGACCACGGCGACAACGCGACGTATCTGCTGGCCCTCGCCGAGGACGGGGACGAGGGCCCCGCGCTCGGCTGGCTGCGGGAGACCGCCGAACGGCTCGCCGGCCTCGCCGGACTGCGGCCGGGACCCGTCGCCCCGCCGGTGCCGGCGGGGCGGGGGGAGGTGGTGCTGCGGCTGCGCCACGAGCGGGACATGTACCTCAAGCTCATCGACACCTGCCGGCAGGAGATCGGCGCGGGCGAGACCTACGAGGTCTGTTTGACCAACATGATCGAGACGGAGCTGCCCGGCGTCGACCCGTGGCAGCTCTACCGTTCACTGCGGCGGATCAGCCCGGCGCCGTTCGGTGCCTTCCTGGGATTCGGCGAGGTGTCCGTACTCAGCACATCGCCCGAGCGGTTCCTGCGGGTCGACCGGTACGGGACGGCCGAGTCACGCCCGATCAAGGGGACCAGACCACGGGGCGCCACCGCGGCGGACGACGCCCTCGCCGTCGCGGATCTCGCGGCCAGCGAGAAGGACCGCGCGGAGAACCTGATGATCGTCGACCTGGTCCGCAACGACCTCGGCCGTAACGCCGTGACCGGCTCCGTCACCGCGGAACCCGTCTTCCAGGTGGAGACGTACGCGTCGGCGCACCAGCTGGTCAGCACGGTACGGGCCCGGCTGCGCCCGGACAGCGGCGCGGTGGCGGCCGTACGGGACGCCTTCCCGGGCGGCTCGATGACCGGGGCGCCGAAGATCCGCACCATGCGGATCATCGACGGTCTCGAAGGCGGGCCGCGCGGTGTCTACTCCGGGGCGATCGGCTACTTCTCCCTCACCGGGGCCGCCGATCTCAGCATCGTCATCCGCACGGCCGTGCTGCACGGGAACCGGCTGAGTTACGGGGTCGGCGGCGCGATCATCGATCTCTCGGACCCGGCGGCGGAGTTCGAGGAGACGGCGGTCAAGGCGACACCGCTGCTCACGCTGCTGGGCGCGAGCTTCCCCGGCAGGGCGGACACGACCTAGGACTTGTCCTGCGTCTTGTCCTGCGTCTCGTCGTTCGTCTCGCCGTCCGTCTCCTCGTCCGGCTTGTCGTCCGTCTCGTCGTCCGACCCGTCGCGACGGCGACGGCGCAGATGGCGGACGACGAAGAACGCGACGACGGCCACCAGCGCCGCCAGGAAGTACAGCTCGTAGCGCTCGATCGCCGGATAGATGGTGTCCACGTGCTGTCCGGCGAAGTACCCGAGCACCGACCAGACACCGACCCACAGGGCGGCGCCGAGCGAGTTGAACGCGAGGAATCTCGGCCAGGACATCCCGCTCATTCCCGCGATGATGCCGTTGGCCTGGCGCAGCCCGTCCACGAACCGGGCGATGGTGACGATCTTGCCGCCGTGCCGCTCGAAGAACGCCTCGGCCTTGGCCACCCGGGGCGGAGTGAGCAGGACGTACTTGCCGTAGCGGTTGACCAGCCGGTGGCCGCCGTAGCGCCCGATGGCGTAGCCGACGTTGTCGCCGGCCACCGCGGCGACCAAGGCGATCAGCACGACGGCCACGATGTTCAGCTGTCCGGTGCCGGCGTAGACGGCCGCTGCGATCAGTACCGTCTCGCCGGGGACCGGTACGCCGAAGTCCTCCACGAACAGCAGACCGCCGACGGCGAGATAGCCCCAGTGGTCGAGGATCGGCGCGAGGTTGCCGAGGACACCTGGGAGCGGCGGCGGAGCCATGGTTCCCTCCCGGTGTTCGGCGTGCGGCGTACGGACACGTCTCACCCACCGTAGTCCCGGCCCGGTGCGTACGGCGTGACGCACCGCCGCCGGACCGCCGGCGGGCGGTGGGGCACAGCTGAGGGCGACGATTTGCCTCTCGTTCACCGCACCAACACCGCGCGCTCATGCCGTGTCGACAACATCGGCCTACTCGAACCGGTCGTCCGCGGGGAAGGCACCCACGCCGGCCGGCCTTCCCAAGGAGACCGTGTGAAGATCCTCCGTAAGATCTCGTCAAGCGCCGGTACCGCGAAGCCGCGGTCGGGTGGGGCCGCAGGCGGGGCGCACGGCACCCGGACACGGGATCTCGACGCGATGAACCTGCGGACGGCGGAGGAGGCCGCGCGGGTCAGGCCGGTCACCACGTCCGACATCCTCAACACCCACCGCAAGGCCTTCCCCTACCAGGGCTGGGTGGACATCGAGTCGGACCTCTGTCCGCCGTTCGTGATGTTCTGCGGGAACGACGAGGCGGTCGCCCTCGACACCGTCTGGAACGGCCGGTTCGGCTACGAGTCGGCGAGCCTGTACCACTGGAGCCGGCTGGCGGCGCAGAGCAGGACCGTGCTCGACGTCGGCGCGCATGTCGGCTACTACGCGATGATCGCCGCGCTCTCCAGCCCCAAGGCGAAGGTGCACGCCTTCGAGCCCGTGCCGCCGATCCACGCCAGACTGGCCGTCAACCACCGGGCCAACGCGATCAAGAACCTCGAACTGCACCAGAAGGGCGTCTCCGACCACACCGGGTTCGCCGACATCAACATCCGCTTCCCGCTGGCGAGCCTGCTGTCGACCGGTTCCTCGCTGGAAGGCTTCGACAAGCCGCTGGCCAGTGCCTTCACCACCCGGATCCAGCTGGTCACCCTGGACGAGACGCTGGGGAACACCCCGGTGGACCTGATCAAGATCGACGTGGAGGGCCACGAGCCGAGCGTCCTCGACGGCGCGCGCCACCTCATCAAGCGCGACCGCCCGGTCATCATCCTCGAAGCCCTGGCGACGATGCCGCTGGCCGAACTCACCGAGCACTTCACCGGTCTCGACTACACCTACCGCTGGATCGCGGAGGCGGACCGCAGGCTCGTCCCCATCACCGAGGAGCGCCCCGAGAAGAGCCGCAACCTGATCTTCATGCCCAGCGAGAAGGAATACGTCTGACGGTTCGTCAGCCGGGCCAATATGCTTTGATCCGCGCCGTCGCGGCTGCGAAACTGGTCCGTGTGGACGAGATGACGCTGCTCAGCCGGGCGGCTGTCGAGTGGGCCGCCGGCGGTGCGGGGGCGCGGGCGGCCGGTGCGGCGGCGCACGAGCTGGCCGCCGGCGCCGGGCTGCGTACGGTCGTGCTGGTGGAGGGGGCGAGCGACCAGGTCGCCGTCGACACGCTGGCCGCGCGGTTCGGCAGGGATCTGGCGGCCGAGGGCGTGTGTGTCGTACCGCTCGGCGGTGCCACGAGCATCGGCAGATTCCTCGGCCTGTTCGGCGCCCAGGGGCTCGACGTCCCGCTGGCCGGCCTGTGCGACGCCGCCGAGACGGAGTTCTTCCTGCGGGCCCTGGCGCGGGCCGGGCTGGCGTCGGGCGGGTTCCAGGTGTGCGTCGCCGACCTGGAGGACGAGCTGATCCGTGCGCTGGGCGCCGCCGCCGTCCAGGAGGTCCTGGCCGACCAGGGCGACCTGCGGCCGTTCCGCACGTTCCAGAAGCAGCCCGCGCAGCGGGGCAGGAGCGTCGAGCGGCAGTTGCGGCGTTTCATGGGCACCCACAGCGGCCGCAAGGCGCAGTACGCGGGTGCGCTGGTCGGCGCGCTCGACCTCGGGCGGGTCCCCGCCCCGCTCGGCGGGCTCCTCGCGCATCTCCGGATCACGTAACATCCTGAAAACCTGAAATGGCCCTGTCAGGGGAACAATCCACCTACCCCCCCGACGCATCGCGACCCGACGAGGAGAGCAATGTCAGGCCAGACAGTGGACAGGACACCCGACGCACCGGACGCACCCGAGGCGCCGGGCGGGTCCCGGCGCGACGCCGTCGACCGGTACTTCAGGATCAGCGAGCGCGGCTCGACGTACGGACGTGAGATACGCGGCGGCTTCGCCACGTTCTTCACGATGGCCTACATCCTCGTGCTGAACCCGATCATCCTCGGCGGCGCCGAGGACAAGTTCGGCCACCACCTCTCCGGGCCCCAACTGGTCACCGTCACCGCCCTGGTGGCGGCCGTGATGACCGCGATCATGGGCATCGGCGGCAATCTGCCGCTCGCCATCGCGGCCGGGCTCGGGCTCAACGCCGTGGTGGCCTTCCAGCTCGCGCCGCTGATGAGCTGGCCGGACGCGATGGGCCTTGTCGTCATCGAGGGCCTGCTGATCTGCGTCCTGGTCGTCACCGGGCTGCGGGAGGCCGTCATGCGGGCCATCCCGGGACCGCTCAAGCAGGCGATCAGCGTCGGCATCGGGCTGTTCATCGCGTTCATCGGCTTCGTGGACGCCGGCTTCGCCTCCCGTATCCCCGGCGCCACGGGATCGACACCGGTCCAGCTCGGCGCGACAGGGCATCTGACCGGCTGGCCCGTACTGGTCTTCTGCCTCGGGGTGTTGCTCATCATCGCCCTGGTGGCGAGGAAGGTGCGGGGCGCGATCCTCATCGGCATCGTCACGATGACGATCGTCGCGATCATCATCAACGAGATCGCCGACATCAAGCCCGCTGCGTGGGGTCTCACCGTGCCCTCGGTGCCCGACGACATCGTGGCGGCGCCCGACTTCGGGCTCGTCGGCCACTTCTCCCTCTTCGGCGCGTTCCACGAGATCAGCGTCGTCACCCTGGTGCTGCTCGTCTTCACCCTCATCCTCAGCGACTTCTTCGACACCATGGGCACGGTCGTCGGTGTGTCCAACGAGGCGGGGCTGCTGGACGCGGACGGCAGGGTGCCGAACCTGGGCCGGGTCCTGCTCATCGACGGCGCCGCCGCCGTCGCGGGCGGCGCGGCATCGGCGTCCTCCAACACCGCGTACATCGAGTCGGCCGCCGGGGTCGGCGAGGGCGCCCGTACCGGCTTCGCCTCCGTCGTGACCGGCGCGCTGTTCGCCCTGGCGCTGTTCCTGACACCGCTCGCCGTGGTCGTCCCCGCGCAGGCGGCGGCCCCCGCGCTGGTCGTGGTGGGCTTCCTGCTGATGTCGCAGGTGCGGCACATCGACTGGGAGAAGTACGAGATAGCGATCCCGGCGTTCCTGACGATCGCCGTGATGCCGTTCACGTACTCCATCACCAACGGCATCGGGGCGGGCTTCGTCTCGTACGTCCTCGTCAAGGCCGTACTCGGCAAGGCGCGCGAGGTGCACTGGCTGCTGTGGGCGACCGCCGCGCTGTTCGTCGTGTACTTCGCGATCGACCCGGTCGAGCAGCTGTTCAACGTCAACTAGCGGCTGTTCGACGTCAAGCGGTACGGGCGGCGGTGCGCGCGTCGTACTCGGCGCGCGCCGCGTCCATCCGCTCCAGATTCCCGACGCTCCAGTCGATCAGCGGCGCCGTGGCACGCAGCAGCGTCCGGCCGATCGGGGTCAGTCCGTAGCTCACATGCGGCGGCATCACCTCGACGACGGTCCTGGTCAGGATGCCGTCGCGCTCCAGGCCACGCAGGGTGACGGTCAGCATCCGCTGGCTGATCCCGTCGATGTCCCGCCGCAGCTCGCTGAACCGCCGGGGCCCCTCGCCCAGACAGGACACCACGTACAGCGACCACTTGTCGGCGACGAGGTCCAGGGCCTGCCGGGCGCGGCAGGCCGTCGGGGTGCGGCCGGTGGGAGTGCTCACGGTTACCTCCGAGAACCACGGCACCAAGAAGTGCCTGATTGCCTGGACAGACGGACTGCCGGACGATTGTGACGGTTCCTATAGAGTACCGAGAAACCAAAAGGAACCGCTACGGCTGTCAATTTCTGTCAGGAGCGCATCCCTTTGACTTCCACCGATCTGCAGATCCCCGGCATCGTCGCGGGCACGTGGACCATCGACACGGTCCACTCCCACGTCGGGTTCATCATCAAGCACATGATGGTCAGCAAGGTCCGTGGCCACTTCGGCACCTTCAGCGGGCAGATCACCATCGCGGAGAACCCGCTGGAGTCGTCGGTCAGCACGACGATCGACGCGACGTCCATCGACACCGCCAACCCCATGCGGGACGACCACATCCGCTCGGCCGACTTCTTCGACGCCGAGAACCACCCCACCATCGACTTCGTCTCCACCGGAGTGCGGTACGAGGACGGGGACTTCTTCATCGACGGCGACCTGACGATCCGCGGGACGACCAAGCCGGTCACCCTCGCCGTCGAGACGCCCGAGTTCGGCCCCAACCCCGCAGGGGGCACCAAGGCCGGTTTCTCCGCCACCACCGAGATCAACCGCGGTGACTTCGGGGTGAGTTACAACGGTCCCATCCCCGGCGGCGGCGTCGCGCTGAGCGAGAAGGTCCAGATCGTGCTCGACGTCGAGGCCGACCTGGCGACGGACGCGGCCACCGCCTGACGTCCGGCCCACCGTCTGACGTCCGGCCCACCACCGCGCGTGGCCCGTCCTGCCCCGGGGACGGGCCGCCCGCGTGTCATACGAGCGCGGCGGCCAGCGCGCCGGCCAGCCAGTCGCGGTAGGCCGCGGTGTCCCAGCCCCGGTCCTCGGTCAGCCTGCCGAAGACCTGCGGCGAGGTGAGCACCCAGCAGACATCGGCCGCGCGTTCCTGGTCCTCGCCGGGCCGCAGCAGCTCCTCGCGCGCGAGATGCGCGACGAACCCCCTGACGCCGGTCAGCCGCTCCGCCTCGGTCGCGTCGAGGAAGTCGGCGACCTCCGGGCCCGCGCGGGTGAGCAACGCGAAGAGCCGGCCGGTGCGTTCGTGGACGCCGCACACGAACTCCGCGTAGAGGCCCAGCTTTTCGCCCGGGTCGCGGGTGCGGAACACCTCCTGGAGCTGCGGACGCTCCGCCATGGCGGCCGGTTCGTCGTCGCCGGCCAGTGTCACGTCCCACAGCGCCTTCAGCAGCCCCGGCTTGCCGCCGAACGTCTTGTGGACCGTCTCCGGCGAGACCCCCGCCCGCTCGGCCACCGCCCGGATCGTGGCCGCCCGGTAGCCGTCCTGGAACAGCAGCTCCCGGCAGGCGTCCAGCACCGCCCCGCGGCTGCGCAGCGCCGCCGCCCTGCGCCCGCTGGAGTCGTACGCCCTGGCCCGCGGTTCAGCCGGTGCCATGGCGCCCGCCGGTGGTGTCCGGATCCTCGGAGTACATTGGATACTGCCGCATGTATCGAATATAGCGTCCGGAGGAGAACATGGGTGACCCGAGAGCGGAAACAGCACCGGTCGCACCCGGTGTCCACCGGCTCGGTGACACGGTGGTCAACTTCTACCTGGTCGAGGGGGACGAGGGTCCCGTGCTGGTGGACGCGGGGCTGCCCAGCCACTTCGGCCGTCTCCAGGAGGCCCTGGCCCGCACCGGACACCGCCCGGCGGACATCCGGGCGGTGCTGCTCACCCACGCGCACCCCGACCACACCGGACTGGCCGAGCGGATCCGCGCGCTGAGCGACGCCGAGGTGTGGGTCCACCGCGCGGACGCCGCCATCCTGGCCGACGGACCGCGCAGCGCCCTGCGGCACGCCAAGCCGGAGCGGTCGATGCTGACGTACCTGCGGCGCAGGCCGGCCGCTGTCGCCACACCGCTGCGGCTGGCGCGCGGCGGCGCCTTCACCGCTCCGGCCGTCCGCCGGGTGCGTACCTTCGACGGTGAGCGGACCCTCGACTCCGTCCCCGGCCGCCCGCTGGCGGTGCCGCTGCCGGGCCATACGACGGGCAGCACCGGCTATCTGTTCGCCGACCGCGGGCTGCTCTTCACCGGCGACGCGCTGGTGACCTACGACGGTCTGACCGGACACACCGGACCCTGCCTGGTCTGCCGGGGGTTCACCCAGGACAGCGCGGCGGCCCTGCGCTCGCTCGACCGGCTGGCCGTCCAGCCGGCCCGCCTGCTGCTGCCGGGACACGGCGAACCCTTCCCGCACGGACCGGCCGCCGCGGCCGACCAGGCCCGCGCGGTCGGTGTGGTCTGACCACGCCGGACCCACCGCACCGGGGTGCGCGGTGGGTCCGGCGGGTGCTCAGGCGGCGGCGCGCCAGGAGCCGCCCAGACGCGGCGTCACGGAGTGGCGCCAGCCGGCGAGCGGGACGACGACCGGGGCGGCCGGTGCCTCGGCGCGGCGTGCGAGCGAGGCGAGTACGGCGGTCACGGCGGCCAGTTCCTCCGGGTTGGGGGAGCCGCTGACGATCTTCCAGAGGGTCTCTTCGACGGTTTCCGACATCAGGGTCTCTCTCCTTCTGCTCGCTCTCCTTCTCAGGCCACCGTCGCGGCCGCAGGTGCGGGAACCTCCTCCGTGCCGTCCGCCACGGCCGCCTTCTCGACGGCCTCGGCGCGCGCCGCCTCGGCGCCCATCGCCTCGGCGCCCACCGGGCGCAGCCCGTTCGGGATCAGCATCGAGGCGACGCCCGCTGCCAGGACCACGGCGGCCCCGACCCAGACCGCGGGGATCAGCCCGTCCACGAAGGTCTGCGCGCTCCCGTAGCCGCCGTACGCGGCGAACACGGCGGCCAGAATGGCCACTCCGAGCACACCGCCCAGCTCACGGCCCGCGTTGTTGACACCGGAGGCGATGCCCTCCTGGTCCCGCCGTACGGACGAGAAGACCATGTTGACGACGGGCGCGTAGAACAGCGACATACCGACGCCGAGGACGGCGAACGGCGGCACCAGCGTGCCGTAACCGACCGACGGCGTCGCCACCAGCGCGAACCAGCCGAGACCGATCGCCTGGAGGACGAACCCGATCGTCAGGATCAGCCGCCCGCCGAACTTGTCGGAGAGGATCCCGGCGACCGGCGCGACCACCATCGGCATCGCGGTCCACGGGAGGGTGCGCAGCCCGGCCTCCAGCGGCGAGTAGCCCTGCGCCGTCTGCAGGAACTGCGCGATCAGGAAGATCGACCCGAACATGCCGAAGTACATCAGCAGCGACGCCAGGTTGGTCATCGAGAAGGCCCGGCCGCGGAACAGACCGAGCGGCAGCATCGGATGCGCGGTGCGGTTCTCCCACACCAGGAAGGCGATCAGCAGCACACCGCCGGCCAGGAAGCCCGCCAGCACCTCGCCGGACGTCCAGCCGGTCGTACCGCCGCGCACCAGACCGAGGATCACGCCGAAGAGTCCGAAGCTCAGCAGCGCCGTACCGAGCACGTCGAGCTTGGCCTCCGCGCCCCGGCTCTCCGCGAGCCAGACCCGGGACAGCGGGACGAGCACGATGCCGAGCGGCACATTGATCCAGAAGATCCACTGCCAGGAGGCGCCCTCGACGATGGCGCCGCCCACCACGGGTCCCAGCGCGATGGCCAGACCCGCGATGGCGCCCCAGGCGCCCAGCGCCGCACCGCGCTTGGCGGGCGGCACGGCGGCGGACAGCAGCGTCAGGGTCAGCGGTACGACGATCGCGCCGCCGACGCCCTGCACGGCGCGCGCCGCGATCAGCTGCGCCGCGGTGTCCGACAGCGCGGCCCCCGCGGAGGCCAGCGTGAAGATGGTGACACCGATCATGAACAGCCGTCGCCTGCCGAACCGGTCACCGAGCGCGGACCCCGTCATGAGGAGGACGGCGAAGGTGAGGGTGAACGCGTTGACTGTCCATTCCAGGTCGTCCAGTCCCGCGCCCAGGTCCTCACGGATCGCGGGCAGCGCGGTGGTGACCACGAGATTGTCGAGCGAGGTGATGAACATCGCCACGGCGGCGATGACGAACGTACGGACGGGATGGCCCTGTGTCTGGGCACTCATGGTTCGTCCTTTCACATGTCGCGCAGGAAATCCCCGGCTTGCCGGAGAATGCGGTTTCGGGTGGGGCCGATCGAGCCGCGCGGCATGGAGAGCGCCGCGCTGATCGCGTCGTAACTCAGCGGGGGATCACAGAGCAGCAGCCCCAGCAGGGCCTGGTGCTGCCTGGGCAGGAGCCGGAAGGCGAGCCGGGCGAGGTCGCCCTCGGCCGTGCTCAGCGCCGACTCCTCGGGGGTCGCCTCGTGACAGCTCTCCTGGGCGAAGAAGGCGAGATCGTCGACGAGGTGGTACTTGGTGCCGCTGCCGGACACCTTCAGAGCCTCGCGCCGTGCCGTGGTGACGATCCACGCGCCGACCTTGGCCGGATCGTGGAGCGAGCCGATGTTCTCGATGACGCGCAGCCAGGTCAGCTGGCAGACGTCCTCACAGTCGGCCGGCCGCAGCCCGTGCGAACGGGCCACCGTCCAGACCGTGGGGCGGTAGCGCCTGATGAGCCGCGCCCATGCCGCCTCCTCACCGGCGCGGCAGGCCGCGACCAGTTCGGCGGGCGACGCCGGAGTGCTGTCCCGGCCGTGTGCCGTCTTCGCCTCCACCACGACAACTCCTCCTTCGGCCCTCCCCGTAGGGACCTGTTGACATCTCTTGTCCCATGACCGGGTAGCCCGCCACTGGACCCGGGGTCGCCGCCCGCACGGCCCGTGGGTAGCGCCGGGGCGATGTGGCGTGAAGCGCACGGATGCGAGGTATCCGCACCCCCCTCCCGCCGCTCTGTCGGGATGACGGTCGCCGTCTCCTGCCCCGTACGCCGGCAGCGGCGAGCGACGCACCGAGAGGGGAATCACGAATGATCACGGATGAATACGCGCGGACCCTCGCGTCGGTCAACGACCGGATCCGGGGCCTCAAGGACAGCGGCTTCTACACCTTCGAACAGCCTTTCACCGCCGCACCGGGCGGCCGGTCCGAGATCGACAACCGCGAGGTCATCATGTTGACCAGCGGGAACTACCTGGGTCTCGTCGGCCACCCGGAGATCAACAAGGCGATCAAGGAAGCGCTCGACACCTACGGCTCAGGTGCCTGCGGTGCCCGGCTCAACAACGGCACGACCCGGCTGCACCTGGAGCTGGAGGAGCGGCTCGCCGACTGGATGGGCACCGAGGCCGCCATCACCTACAGCTCCGGCTATATGGCCAACCTGGGGACGATCTCGGCGCTCTGCGACGCCGAAACCGTCGTCATCACCGACCAGTTCAACCATATGAGCATCATCGACGGCTGCCGGCTCGCGGAGGGCAGCGTCAAGATATTCGCGCACAACTCCATGGAGAAGCTGGAGTACGTGCTCCGGCGCAACGCGGACGCGAAGAAGAAGTTCGTCGTGGTCGACGGTGTGTACTCGATGGACGGCGAGATCGCCCCGATGGACGAGATCCACCGGCTCACCGAGCAGTACGGCGCCATGCTGATGGTGGACGAGGCCCACGGCACCGGGTTCCTCGGCGAGCACGGCAGGGGAGCGGGCGAGCACTTCGGTGTGGTCCCCGACCTCACCATGGGGACCTTCAGCAAGACCCTGGGCGGGGTCGGCGGGTTCGTCACCGCCGGCGAGGACGTCGTGGAGTTCCTGCGCCACTCGGCGCACGCCTACATGTTCAACGCGAGCCTGCCGGCGCCGACCGTGGCCGGTGTGCTCAAGGCGCTGGAGCTGATGCGGCGGGAGCCGTGGCGCACCGAGAAGCTGTGGGAGAACACCATGCGCTTCCGCTCGGGGCTCATCCGGGCGGGCTTCGAGGTGATGGGCAGTGTCACGCCCGTCATCCCGATCCTCATCGGTGACGACAACACCGCCCTGCTCATGTCCAAGGAGCTGATGGCGGACGGCCTTTACGTCTCGGGGGCGATCTTCCCCGCCGTGCCCAAGGGGCGGGCCAGGTTCCGCGCCACGGTCACCGCCGGCATGACGACCGAGGACGTGGACCGCGCACTGGAACTGCTGGGTGACGCCGCCCGGCGGCACAACATTCTGGCCTGAGGGGACATACCGACGTGACCATGACCGAGACCGAAGCCCAGCTCGACGAGCAGGTCGTCGCGTACCGGCGGGCGCTCCAGGCCCAGGGCGTGTACCTGGGTACCACCGGAGTCCAGCTGCGTACCGCCTTCCTGTTCCCCGGACACGGGGCCCAGTACCCCGACATGTTCGCCGACCTCATCGCCGAACACCCGGTGGTCGCCGAGACGTTCGAGCGGATGGACGAGACCTACCGGTCGCTGGCCGGACACACCCTGACCAGCAGGATGTTCAGCTCCGGCGGCCACGACCCGGCGAAGGAGCTGCAGGACCCCGTGGTCATGCAGCCCGCCATCTTCGCCGGCAGCATGGCCGTGCACCGGCTGCTGGAGCACCAAGGCGTCACCGCCGAGGTGCACATCGGCCACAGCCTCGGTGAGCTGGGCGCGCTCGTCGCGGCAGGCGCGCTGTCGCTGGAGGACGGCGTACGGGCCGTGTACGGGCGCGGCGCCGCCGTCAAGACCATCGACCCCGAGCGCCGCGGCGGCATGCTGAGCCTGCAGACGGACAGCCCCCGCAGCAGGGAACAGCTCGCCCGGCTCGTGCTCCTGATGCACGGTCAGGACGGCTACATCGTCCGCTCCATCGTCAACTCGCCCGACCAGACGGTGCTTTCGGGCGACTCCGACACCATCGACCGGGCCACGGCGCTCTGCCGCGAGCGGGGCATCAAGGCCACCCGGCTGCGGGTCTCGCACGGCTTCCACTCGGACCTGCTCGCGGACGCCGTACCGCATCTGGAGCGCACCCTGGCCGCGCTCGACTGGCGCGCGCCGCACACTCCCGTGCTGTCGACCGTCGTCGGCGACTTCTACACCGAGCACGACATCGCCGACATGCCGATGCTGCTGGCCCGCCAGCTCGTCACCCCGTTCAGCTTCCAGGACCTGATCCGGCAGCTGCACACCGGCGGTGTCAACGCGTTCGTCGAGGTCGGCCCGAAGTCGATCCTCTCCGGGCTCGCCGAGCGGATCCTGGCGGACCAGGACGCGCTCGTCACACCGACCAACATCCAGTCGCTCGGCGCTGTCGAGAGCATGCGGCGCTTCACCGCCTTCGCCGCCGTCCACGGCATGGGCAACGGCGAGGTGCCGGCGGAGGCCGAGGCGCCCGCGCGGAGCGCGGAGGCACCGGCCACGGCGCGCGAGAGCGTGACCCAGGTGCGGGCGGGACTGCTCAAGGTCGCCGCGCGCTACACCGGTTACCCGGTACGGCTGCTCGACCCGGCCCAGCTCATGGGCACCGGGCTCGGGCTCAGCGTCCGGGTGCGCGAGGAGCTGGCGACGGCGCTCGCCGCGCACCTCGGGCTGCCCGGCATCACCGTCGCCACCAGTGACGACGCACCGCTGGGGCATCTGCTGGACCAGCTCATCGAGGCATCGCGCGACACGGCCCCCGCGGTGGACGGATCCGGGCCGGCCGCGACCGTCCCGGCCCCGGCCGCCGCACCCGTACCCGTACCCGTACCCGCCGCCACGACCACCACCGCCGAGCCGTCCGCCGAGGAGCGTGCGGAGGTGGACCGTGTGGTGTGGGCGGTGACGGAGGCGAAGACGGGTTATCCGGCCGATCTGTTGGAGGCGGAGCTGGATCTGGAGGCGGATCTGGGGATCGACTCGGTGAAGCAGGCCGAGATCCTGGGCGACGTGCGTGACCAGTTCGACCTGCCGGTGGTGGAGGACCTGGACACCGCCGAGCTGAACACCCTGCGCAAGATCGCCGAGTTCGTCGCCGGACTCCAGGCGGTCACCCACCCCAAGGCCGCCCCGGCGGCCGAAGCCGCGCCCACCGACCCCACCGATCCCACCGATCCCACCGACAGCGCCGACAGCGCCGACAGCGCCGACAGTGCCGTCGTCGTAATCGCCGAGCCGTCCGCCGAGGAGCGTGCGGAGGTGGACCGTGTGGTGTGGGCGGTGACGGAGGCGAAGACGGGTTATCCGGCCGATCTGTTGGAGGCGGAGCTGGATCTGGAGGCGGATCTGGGGATCGACTCGGTGAAGCAGGCCGAGATCCTGGGCGAGGTCCGCGAGCAGTTCGGGCTGCCGGTGGTGGAGGACCTGGACACCGCCGAGCTGAACACCCTGCACAAGATGTCCGCGTTCGTCGCCGAACTGCGCGCCGGCACCGGGCGAGGTCCGCGCGGCGGCCGCAGCGAGGGCGGGGCGGGCGACGACGGCAGCCACATACCGTCGGCGGCAGCCGCAAGCCCGGTACTGCCGCCGGTACTCGCCCGTGAAGTCGACCGGATCGCCGGCCGTTTCGTCCCCGTCGCCGTACAGAGCCCGCTGCACCACCCCGGCACCGTGCCGTTCAGCCTGGACGGCAAGGCGGTCGTGGTCGTCACGGGCCACGACACCCGTCTCGCCGAGCTGCTGCTGCCGCTTCTCGCCGAGCAGGGCGCGCTGCCGTACGCCGTCGCCCCGCAGGGCACGGAACTCACCGGCTGGCGGACGGCGCACGCCGACTTCACCGACCCCGAGGCACTGGCCGCCGCACTCACGACGGCCCGGGGCGGCGCCCCGGTCCAGGCCGTCGTCAATCTGCACCCCTACGGTGCGGGCCCCGAACCCATCACCGGCGACGGGCAGCACACCTCCTTCGACGCGCCGGCCGCCGACTGGAGCGCTGCGGCCGACCAGCACTTCACCGTCAACCTCCTCGCCGCCAAGGCCTACTTCGCCGATCTGGCGCAGGCCGGCGCCGAGGGCGGCTACTTCGCCGCCACCGCCGTCGGCGGGGTCTTCGGACTTGAGGCCGACGGTGCGATGGACCCGCTCGGCGGACTCACCGCGGGATTCGCCAAGAGTCTGCAACTGGAACTCCCCGACGTCCGCGTCAAGGTCGTGGACTTCACCGACAGCGGGGTGCGGGACGCGGCGGACGCCCTGTTCGCCGAGATCACCCACCAGGCCGAACCGTCCGCCGAAGTCGGTTACGTACGGGGGCTGCGCAAGATCGTGCAGGTACTCCCGCACGAGATCGACACCGACGAGCGCCGCACACCGCTGCGGCTCGACCCGGGCAGTGTCGTCGTCTTCTCCGGCGGCTCGCGCGGCATCACCTACGAGTGCGCCAAGGAACTCGCCCGCCTCGAAGGCGTACGTGTCGTCGTCCTCGGCCGTACCCGCCCGGCGGCCGGCACCGAGGAGTGGATGGCCCTGGACGACGCGGAGTTCGAGGCGCTCGGCGCCAACTGGTTCCGCGAGGCCAAGCGCGCCGATCCGGCCGTCACCCCGGTGCGGGCGAAGAAGGAGTTCGCCGCCCTGGCCAACTCCCGGACGCTGTACCGCAACATCGAAGAACTGCGCGCCATCAACCCGCTCACCGGCTACGAGACCTGCGACGTGTCCGACGCGGCGCAGGTCACGGCGACGATCGAGGCGATCCGGCAGAAGTACGGCCGGATCGACGGCGTCGTGCACGCGGCGGGCCTCGACTCGGTCGCCACCGTCCCGAAGAAGTCCCTCGCCCACGCCCGCCATGTCGTACGGGTCAAGGCCGACGGCGCCCACCACCTGTGGCACGCCGTCAAGGACGACGAGTTGACGTTCTTCAGCTTCTTCGGCTCCTTCCTCGGCCGCTTCGGCATGGACGGCCAGGTCGACTACACGGCGGGCGCGGATCTGGTCTCCAAGCTCTCCGCCCTGCTCGCCAGGCGGCGTCCCGAGGTCAGGGTCTTCACCCTGTGCTGGACCGGCTGGTCCGACGTCGGCATGGCCGCGACGGAAGCGGTACGGCGGATCCAGGAAGTGGGCCGCGGCCTGCGCTACCTGGGCGTCGAGGAAGGCGTCCAGCACTTCGCCAGGGAGATCTTCCAGGGCGGTAACGACCCCGAGGTCCTGGTCTTCGGCGAGATCGGGACGAACAGCTACGGCGGCCAGGACGCGTCCATGAACGCCGACAGGACCGGTGTCGCCGTGCCGGTCGGGCCCGACGGCAGTGTCAGGGACCGGATCAGCCTGCCGCTGCTGGACGCGGTCACCGACACCGGCAAGGGCCGGATCGTCGCCACCAAACGGCTCGACCCGCGCACCGACCGCTACCTCGACGACCACCAGGTCAAGGGCGCCGGCACCTTCCCCGGTGTGCTGCACATCGAGTCGCAGGCCGAGACGGCCGGGCTGCTCGTGCCCGGACAGACCGTCATCGGCGCGGAGAACATCGAGTTCCTGAAGTTCGTCAAACACCTGCCGAACTTCCCGCTCGACCTGCGTCTGGAGGCCCGGGTCACCGGACCCCACGAGATCGCACCGGACGTACCGCGCCGGATCACCGCCGAGATCCGTTCGGACCTCGTCACCGCCGACGGCCGGGTCCTGGAGGCCGACCGGGTGCACTCACGCGGCACGTACTTCTTCGCGCGGCAGCCGGCCCCGGCGCCGGACGCCGACCCCTCGATCGCCGAACTCGTCGAGAAGGCAACCGAGTTCGACCTGGAGCGGTTCTACGAGCGGGCCCACCGGCAGATCACCTTCGGCCCGACGTTCCGTCAGGTCAGCCGGATCGGGTTCCTCGGCGACATCGACGAAGGCCGGGTGGTGAGCGAGATCGTCGTGCCGTCGGGGCGCGGCCTCTTCTCCACCGTCGCCACACCCCGGCTGCTGACCATGCCCGTCGTCATCGACAACGCCTGGAGGTCCACCCTGCTGTGGACGTACCACCGACACGGCACCCATGTGGTGCCGGTCTCCATCGGCGCACTGCGCTTCTACCGGGCGCCGCTGCCCGACGAGACCCTGTACACCCACTCCACCGTCGACCCCGACGCCGGAGGCAAGCCGGGCGGCCTGCGCGTCGCCACCCGGATCGTCGACTCCGCCGGCATCCCGCTGTGCGAGATGGACGACCTGGTGGTGGCGCGAGTGGGACGCGATGAAGGCGATACGAGTCTGCTGGGCTGAGGCGGCCGTGCCGGGCGGCGCCGTGACGCTGCCCGGCGGCGGCGCCGTGACCACCGAATGGCTGCCGGTCGCCCAGGTGCGCGGGGACTACGCGGCGGCCCCCGCCGCGTACAGCGCGCACTACCTGGGCCCGGCGGAACTCTCCGTCTTCGCCCGGATCACCGTACCCAAACGGCAGGTCGAATGGCTGGCGGGACGGGTCGCCGCCAAACGCCTGGTGTGTCTGACCCTGGAACGGCTCGGTCTCGCCGTACCGCCCAGCCAACTCGCCGTACTCGGCCGCAAACCCGGCGGCCGGGCCGGCAAACCCGAACTGAGCGCACCACCCGGGGGCGGCTACGGGCGGGGCGGCCCCCCGGAGCTTCCCATCACCGACATCTCCCTCGCGCACACCCTGCGGTTCGCGGTGTGCGGCCTGGCCAGCGGCGGCCGGGTCGGGGTCGATGTGGAACCCCTGCGGAGCTTCAGCCCCGCACTGCTCCGCACGGTCTTCACCGAACGGGAAGTCGCCCTGGCCGAGTCCGTGTTCCCGGCCTTCGACCCGGCACACCGGGCCACCGCGCTGTGGGTGGTCAAGGAAGCACTGCTCAAGGCGTACGGCATCGGCTTCGCGCACGGCTGGGGAACAGCCCGGCTGCGCGGGGCCGGGCCGGCCGCCGCCGTCTTCGACATCAACCTGCCGGCCGGCACCGACCCGGGGGACCGGGTGCACATCCGCTACGGCCGGCTCACCGACCACATCTTCGCCATCGCCACCGTGACCCCCTGGGCCACGGACGGCCACCAGCAGAAGGGGCAGCTCCGTGCCTGGGACTGACTTCGAGGACTTCGACCCGATCGCCGTCGTGGGATACGGCTGCGTCTTCCCGCCCGACTCGTACGACGCGGACACGTTCTGGCAGAACATCCTGGGCGGGAAGATCGGCATCGGCTCACCGCCCGACGAGCGCTGGGACTGGCAGAACTACCACGACGAGGACAAGAGCGTCGTCGACAAGACGTACTGCCGCTGGGGCGGCTTTATCGACGACTACGCCGGGCCCACCGGGCTCGACGAACTGACCCGCATCGGACGGGAGGCCGTCACCGACTTCAACCGCACCCAGCTGATGGTCCTCGACACCGTGCTGCAGACACTGCGCATGTCGGGTTACACACCGCACCAGCTGAGCACCACCGACACCGCGCTGTTCGTCGGCAACATGCTCGGCGACGAAGCCGTGATGGAGTCCTCGCTCGCCTTCCGGGCCGGCGAGGTGCTGCACCACATCAAGGGCGGCGCGGCGTTCCAGGGCCTGGAAGCGGAGCAGCGGGAGGCCATCGAGAGCGGCTTCCCCGCCGCGGTCAAACGCCGGCTGTACGACGCGGAGGACTCACCCGCGGCCAACGTCTTCCAGGTCAGTGTGGCCAAGGCGGTCGCCCGGGTGCTCGGTCTGCCGGGGCCCGCCGCGATCGGCGACGCCGCCTGCGCCTCGGGGCTCACCGTCATCGACACGGCGGTGAAGTACCTCCAGGACGGCAGCCACGACATGGTGCTGGCCACCGGTGTGCAGGGCAACATGAACATCACCGGCAACGTGTGCTTCGCCAAGATCGGCGGACTCTCGGCCACCCGCTCCACCCCGCTCGACGCGGGCGCCAGCGGCCTCATCAACGGCGAGGGCTCGGGCACCGTCCTGCTCAAGCGGCTCAGCGACGCGGTGCGCGACGGCGACACCATCGCCGGGGTGATCCGCGGTGTCGCCACCCGCTGCGACGGCAAGGGCAAGGCCATCTACGCCCCTTCGCCGCGCGGCCAGGTGGCGGCGATGCGCCGGGCGCTCGAACTCGCCGACGCCCAGCCGGAGGAGCTGGACTACATCGAGACCCACGCCACCGCCACCTCCACCGGCGACCTGGTGGAGGTCACCTCGCTGCAGCAGCTCTACGACGGCCGGGAGACCGACCCCGGATCCATCCTGCTCGGCTCGGTCAAGGCCCAGATCGGACACACCTTCTCGGCCGCCGGCATGGCCAACCTGCTGAAGATCCTGCTCTCCTTCAAACACGAGACGGTGCCGCCCACCCACGCCTTCAGCACCGCCCAGCCGGAGATGAAACTCCCCGGCTCGCCGTTCCGGGTCCCCGTCGAGGCCGAGTCCTGGCAGGTGCCCGACGAATGCAGGCCCCGCCGCGCGCTCTCCAACGCCTTCGGCTTCGGCGGCGTCAACACCAGCATCGTCGTGGAGCAGTACGACGCGGTCCACCACGCCGACGCCGCCCTGAAGCAGCAGAGCCACGCGGGCCGCGCCGAGAGCGCGGTCAGTGTGCCGCTCGCCGTCCTCGGCATCGGCTGTGTCACGCCGTACGCCAGGGACATCGCGGGCCTCGACCCCGACAGGCCCGCCGGCACGGGGGTTTCGGGCTTCCCCGCCGACCGCTGGCACCCGGACGCCGCCGCCGTCTACGACCCCGAGGGCACCTGGCGCGGCGGTGTCGTCACCGACCTGGACTTCCCCTGGAAGACCTACCGCATCCCGCCCAGTGTGCTGGCCGACCTCGACCGGGCCCAGCTGCTGTCGGTGATGGCGGCAGGGCAGGCGCTCGAACAGTACGGGGTGGCGGCGGCCGACCGGGTCAACGCCGGTGTGTTCGTCGGCGCCACCTGCGGTCTCGAATCGGGGCTCACCCGCAACTTCCGTATCCGTCTGGTGGAGTTCGAGCGCGCCCTGGAGGACGTGCCCGCCTACCAGGCGCTCGGCACCGCCACCCGGCAGGCCCTGGTCGACAGCTACACCGAGGAGGTGCACCGCTACATCCCGCACACCAGGGAGAACGCACTGCCCGGCTACATGGACAACATCACGGCCGGCCGGATCCAGAACATCTTCGACCTGCGCGGCCCCGGCGTCGTCATCGACGACGACCTGTGCTCCTTCGGGACCGCGCTCGGCCTGGCCAAGCGCAACCTCGAACAGGGCGAGTGCGACGTCGCGCTGGTCGGCGGCGTACACGCCAACCTCACACCCGAGTTCACCCGGCTGTTCGAACGCAGACTGAACGAGGCCGGCCATCACATCGACGACCTGACCCCCGGCGAGGGCGCGGCGTTCTTCGTCATCAAGCCCCTCGACCGGGTCACCGAGGGCGAGCAGGTGCTCGCCGTCATCGACGGTGTCGGCTGCGCCGACGCCGACATCCCCATCGCAGGGCCCGGTGTGCCCTTCTTCTACGGCGCCGATGGCGCCATCCGCACCGTGGAGGTGATCGCGGCCATGAAGGACTCCGACGAGGATCTCGTGCACGTCAAACTCCCCCAGATCGAGAGCGGTTACGGCTACTCGCTCCGGATCAGGCGCAACGGCGACGTCCCCGACGGCGACCGGCCGCCGGTCCCCGCCGCCCGGCGCGTACCGGTGTCGGCGGACGCCTCGCCCGACGACCCCGGCACCGGCTTCATCACCGCCGACACCTACGAGCGCCTCATGCAGAAACTCGAATCGCTCGGCCACGGCGCCATGAGCCAGCTCGACCACATACCGCCCAGCTCCCAGGACAGCTACCGGCTCGGCTTCAGCTACGCGTCGTGGGTGGATCTCGCCCGCAAGGCACAGCTGACCCTGCGGCTGCTGCGGCCCGACAGCACCACCAACCCGTCCGCCCGTCCCCCTGTCACGAGGTGAACCCCATGTCGACAACGATCGAAACCACCGCTTCCCAGGAACAGCTCGCCCGGCCCGTCCACCCCTGGCTGCGCAGCCTGTTCTTCTGGCCGGTCCTCATCCACTGCCTCGCCTGCCTGGTGCCGCTCTACCTGTTCAGCTCCAGCACCGGCGACGCCTTCGCCTGGGAGACCGGATCGCCGCTGAGCGCCGCGGCGCTCGGCGCCGGCTACGCGGGCGCCTGCACGATGTTCGTCCTGACCATGCGGGAGAAGGACTGGACGAGCGCACGCGGTACCGTCTTCGCGCCGATCACCCTGCTCGTCTCGGCCCTGCTGCTCACGGTCTTCTACCGGGACGAGTTCCACTTCACCGAGGGACCCGGCCTCGCCCGCGCCTTCGCCTGGCTGTGGCTGGTCTCGCTGGCCGTCTTCCCGGTCACCGCCTTCGTCGTGTACAAGATCCACAACACCGCGCCGAAGAACCCCGACGGCCGCGGCCCGGCCCCGATGGGCGCCGACGTACGGATCCCCACCGCCGTCATGGGCGCCGTCCTGTGGGGCCTCGCCTTCGCCCTGTGGATCGCGCCCCAGGCCGTCGGCGACGCCTGGGCCTGGCAGCTCGACCCGCTGGACGCCCGGATGCTCGGCGCGTGGTTCTTCGCCTTCGGCGCCGGCGCCTGGCAGGCCCTGTGGGAGCAGGACCTGCACCGCATGCGGGCCGGTTTCCTCACCGACGTCACACTGAGCGTGCTGTCGCTGGTCGCCGTCGCCAGATACGCCGACGAGATCCGCTGGGGCAACGCCCTGACCTGGGTCTACCTCGTCGTCCTGGTCGGACTGCTGGTCGCGGGTCTGACGGGCCGCTACATGGCGCTGCCGGAGGCCGTGGAGAAGGAGCACAAGCGCCTGGCGACGGGCACGGTGCCGGCCTGAGCGAGGTCCGGCCGACACGTCGCCGGGGCCGGCCGACACCGGCCCCGGCGACCGGTCCCCGCAGCGTCCGGCGCGAGGAAGGGACGGACGAACCACCGATGGATCCCCACAAGGGAGGTTTCAAGATCCATGACGCGATCACCGTGTCGTTCAGGCAATGGGTCGCCAGGAACCACGTCGACTCGGTCGAGGGCATCGGCCACATCCCCGCCGACGGGGCGTTCATCGTCGTCTCCAACCATCTCAGCTTCTTCGACCACTACCTGCTCGAAACCGTGCTGTACGGGGCCCGCGGCCGGTACGTCTACTTCCCCGCGAAGGCCGAGCACTTCCGTAACCCCGTCAAGCGGCTGATGCGGCTCAGCGTCGGCTGCATCCCGCTGGACAGCGAACGCCCCGACCGCAACGCGCTGCGCGCGATGGGGGAGGTGCTGGCCGCGGGGAACGTGCTGTGCACCTACCCCGAGGGCACCCGCTGGACGGGCGGCGGCCTCAAGCCCTTCAACGACGGCCCGTTCTACTTCGCGGTCCGCACCGGCGTACCCGTGATACCCGTGATGATCCACGGCACCGACCTGATCCTCGCCAAGGGCGAGCTGCGGCCGCGCGCGGCCACCGCGCGGCTGGTCTTCGGCCCCGCCATCACCGCCGAACCGGCCGGCCGGCGCGGCGCGCGCATCGCCGCACTGCGCTCCCTGGCCAGGGAGCGCATGCAGGAACTGGGCGAACCCGCCGACCGGCGGGCCGCACTGCCCGACGAGGAGAACGCCCGGCACATCCTGCGCCGGGCGCGGACCGTCGCCGTACGGGCCGCGGACAGCGGCGGCGCACTGGACCCGACAGCCCGGCGCAGGATCGCCGTACTGCGCACCCTCGCGGTACGCACCGCGAGAAGAGTCCGATGAGAGGGAGACCATGCGGACGAACACCGTTATCCCCGCGGAGAGTTACCCGCCGACCTCGGCCACCGAGCGGCACGGCTCCACCCTGGTCGTCTTCGAGGGCGGCCGGCGGATCCAGTGGAGCAGACCGGGTCCCGGCCGGTGGCGGCCCACCGGCGTCTGGCCCGACCCGGCCGCCGCCGCCACCCTGGCCGACCGGCTGGAGGCCGGCGGCACCGTGCTGGTCGTCCTCAGCCGCACCGGGACGACGGTGAGCATGCTGGCGGAGGAGTTCGCCGCCGCGCCCGACTGCGTACGGAAGCTGGCGCCCGCGGCGGTGGCCCCCGGCGACGAGCCGGTCGACGTGGTCGTGCCCGTACTGGACTGGCTGCCCGAGCCGTTGCGGCGGCGCGGCCTCGAACTGCTGCGCTCCGGCGCCGAACTGGCCCGCAGCACCCCGGCCGCGCTGCTGCCGCCCCTCGTCGTCGACACACCGGACCCGGACCTGCCCCAACTGCGCTTCGCGCTGCGCACCCGGCACGACGGCATCGGCGGAAGCCGGCTCGCCGAAGTGGCGGGCCACCTCTTCGCCGCCCGGCCGCAGTTCGTCTGACGCCGCTGCCGTCCCGGGTCCCCGCGGGGCCGGGCACACGGCTGCGGGGCCCGGACGTCGTCCGTCCGGGCCCCGCACGCGCACGCTCGTAAGGATCGGGTCAGCTCTGCTTCTCCCCGGCGGCGCGCTGCGCCGTCTCCTGCTCGGCGAGCCGCCGGTCCGCCTCGTCCCAGGACGGCCGCTGCCCGGCGTCCTGCTGCCACGAGACGAACAGCGACTCACGCATCGCGGGACGCAGCTTGGCCATCACGGCGAAGTGCGGATCGGTCTTGATGTAACTCTGCAGCGCGGCCCGGTTCTCCCACGCGGACAGCGTCCAGAAGGTCTTGCGCCACGGATCGGCCCGCAGCGTCACGCCGACGGCGCCCTGCGACTGCCGCACCTGCCGCAGCACGCCGCCGGACAGGATGAAGAAGCGCGGGACGCGCACCAGGGACTTGAGTTTCAGCCGGGACGCCATCACGACGATGTCGTCACCGGACCGGCCTGCCGCCGGCCCTGACGACCAGGGGAGTGTGTGTGCCATCGGATCTCCTACTCGGCTTCGAACGTGGGGAGTTGTATCGGTCAGTCGGGTTGGATCGGCCCTGAACGGGCTCGGCACGCGGACAACGCACCGGAGTTACCCACCCGATGCGCCGTCCATCCGCGCGGCGATCACATCGGCGGATTACCGTGCTTGCGCGCGGGCACTTCGGCGTGTTTGGCCCGCAGCATCCGCAGTGACGTGATCAGCAGCTTCCTGGTGTCCTGCGGGTCGATGACATCGTCCACGAGACCGCGCTCGGCCGCGTAGTACGGATGCATCAACTCGTCCTTGTAGGAGGCGATCAGCCGCGCCCGCTCCGCCTCCGGGTCGTCGGCGGCCGCGATCTCCCTGCGGAAGACGACATTGGCGGCGCCCTCGGCCCCCATCACGGCGATCTCGTTGGTCGGCCACGCGAACGACAGGTCGGAACCGATCGAACGCGAGTCCATGACGATGTAGGCGCCGCCGTACGCCTTGCGCAGGATCAACTGGATCCGCGGCACCGTGGCGTTGCAGTACGCGTACAGCAGCTTGGCACCGTGCCGGATGATCCCGCCGTGCTCCTGGTCGACGCCCGGCAGGAAGCCCGGCACGTCGAGCAGGGTCACCAGCGGGATGTTGAAGGCGTCGCAGGTCTGGACGAACCGCGCGGCCTTCTCCGACGAGTGGATGTCCAGCACACCGGCCTGCGCCGACGGCTGGTTGCCCACCACACCGACCACCTGGCCGCCCAGCCTGACCAGGGTGCACACCACACTGCCGGCCCAGGCCGCGTGCACCTCGAAGTGCTCGCCGTGGTCGGCGATCTCCTCGATGACGGCCCTGATGTCGTAGGGCCTGGCCGGATCCTCCGGGACCAGGTCGGCCAGGGCCGTGCAGAGCCGGTCGTCCGGATCGTCGCCGACCTCCACCGGCGGCAGCTCCCGGTTGTTCTGCGGGAGCAGCGACAGCAGGTAGCGCACCTCTTCGAGGCAGGACGTCTCGTCGTCGTAGACGAAGTGCGCGACGCCCGAGGTCGCGGCGTGCGTGTCGGCGCCGCCGAGGCCGTTCTGGGTGATCTCCTCGCCCGTCACCGAACGGACCACGTCAGGGCCGGTGATGAACATCTGCGAGGTCTCCCTGACCATGAAGACGTAGTCGGTCAGGGCGGGGGAGTACGCGGCGCCGCCGGCGCACGGGCCGAGCATCACCGAGATCTGCGGCAGCACACCGGACGAGCGCGTGTTACGGCTGAAGATGCCGCCGTAGCCGGCCAGCGCCGTCACGCCCTCCTGGATCCGCGCGCCCGCGCCGTCGTTGAGGCTGACCAGCGGGGCGCCCGCGGAGTGGGCGAGGTCCATCACCTTGTGGATCTTCTGCGCGTGCGCCTCGCCGAGCGCGCCGCCGAAGATCCGGAAGTCGTGCGCGTACACGAACACCGTACGGCCGTTGACCGTGCCCCAGCCGGTGATCACACCGTCCGTGTAGGGCCGCTTCGCCTCCAGGCCGAAGCCGGTGGCACGGTGTCTGCGCAGCCCCTCTATCTCGGTGAACGAGTCCTCGTCCAGCAGGATCGCGATCCGCTCACGGGCCGTCAGTTTGCCGCGCGCGTGCTGTCGTTCGGTGGCGCGCGGGTCGGGGCCCGCGACCATCTGCTGTTTGATCCTGCGCAGTTCGGCGAGCCTGCCGCCGGCTCCGCTCAACTGGTCCGGCAGCGCCGGATCCTGGACCGTCTGCTGAGGTGTCTCCTGGGCGTGGGTGGTCACAGCGGGCTTCTCCCTAGCTGGTCGATCCAGTTCATCGCGAGAAAGATGTCGCCCTCGATCTGCAGCCTGCCCGTGGCGAAGGCGAGCGCGCCGCGCAGGTCACCCAGGGCGAGCCTGGTGAGGTCCTCCTGGCTCAGCGAGAGCGTCGCGTTGGGCGGGTGCGCGATCGTGTGCGCCGTCGAGCAGCCCTGGTCCGTCGCGATCACATAGCGGGTACGGGTGCCGACAGGGGTGTCCACGACGAAACGGAACACACCCGTCCGGCCGTGCGAGCTGGCGAGCGCCCCTCTGCAGCACCAGTCGAGGAGCTGGTCGAGAGTACGTTCAACTTCCGTTATCCGGGCGGCGGCCACCATGGGTCTTCCCTCCGTGTGGTTCCTTCCGGCCATCTGGCCTGCCGACCATGGCGCGCCGGACTGGCCGCCCGGTGGATGGCCGGTGGACGCGGCGGCTCGCCGGGAAACCGGTGCTACCCGGGGGCTATGAATTCCTCATATGCGGTGGGTGAGGCCGGCACTGTGACCGCCGCCGCCGATCCCGCATGCTGATGAATGTCCGCAACGGAAAGCACCGCCGAGTCAGGAGCCCATCCCATGTTGACGAGCCACAGCACTCTCGCCACGCAGGACAGCCACTCGACGAGCACGCACCAGGACCACCTCAACTCCTACCTCCCCCAGGACGAGCCGATGGAGCTCGTCATCGAGGAGCTGACCGCCTCGTCGGCGGCGCCCGCCCTGTACACCCTGTGCTACGCGAACAACTCCGCTTCATGAGAGATTCGTTGATCGGATTCCGGCGCCACCTCCGTGCGGAGGTGGTGCCGGACGACGCGACGTACCTGATCTCCGAACGCGGAGTCACCGCCCTCAGGGCGCCCCATCTGGAAACGGTCGCCCCGCTGCTGGACGGCAGCCGCGACCTCGCCGCACTGGTGCGGGACGCCCCGCAGCCGCTGTCGGCGGCCCGGCTGCTGTCCCTCATCGAGCAGCTCGCCGACGCGGGATTCATCGAGTTCCGCGAGCACGGTGACACTCACACCGACACCACCGACGCCGTGGGTCACACCGACACCACCGACATCGCCGCCGCCGACCACAGCGCCGAGGCGTACTGGGAACTCGCGGGCCTCGACGGGACGCCCGCCCGCGCCAGGTCCGCCTCGGCCGTGGTCGAACTGCGCACCACCGGCAAGCTGTCCCACCCCGCCGCCGCCCGCGCCCTGCGCGCCTCCGGTCTGACCGTCGCCGAAGGCGGCGCGCCGGACGCCGCGCTGACCGTGGTCGTCTGCGACGACTACCTCACCCCCGAGCTGGGCGAGATCGACGCGGAACACCGGCGCAGCGGCCGGCCGTGGCTGCTCGCCAAACCCACCGGCGCCACCGTCTGGGTGGGTCCGGTCTTCCGGCCCGGCGCCGGGCCCTGCTGGTCCTGTCTCGCCCAGCCGGTGCGGCTGCACCGCGCGGTGGAGTCCCAGGTGCGCGCCGCGCTCGGACTGCAGGGCCCCATGCCCAGGCCGCTCGCCGGACTGCCGTGCACCCGGGTCGCCGGTCTGCAGATCGCCGGTCTTGAGGCGGCCAAGTTCCTGGCCGGACACCAGCACACCGACCAGGACCGGGTGCTGACCTTCGACACCCTCACCCTCGAATCACGCCACCACCGGTTGCGCCACCGCCCGCAGTGCCCCGAGTGCGGCGACCCGGGCCTGGTCGCCCGGCAGGCCGGACGGCCCGTCGTACCGCGCACGCGGCGCAAGATCGCGGCCAGTGGCGGCCACCGCTCCCGCACCGCCCAACAGACCCTGGACTCGTTCGGCCACCTGGTGAGCCCGGTCACCGGAGTCGTCGCCGACATCAGCCGGGTGGAGAGCGGCCCCGCCTTCCTCAACAGCTTCAGCTCGGGCCCGAACCCGGCCGGCTACGCCAACGGGCTCGCCGCACTCACCAGCGGGCTGCGCCAGGTCAACGGCGGCAAGGGCACCACCCCGCTGGAGGCGGAGGTCAGCGCGCTGTGCGAGTCGGTCGAGCGCTACTCCGGCTGTGTGCACGGCGACGAGGCCAGGATCAGCGCGCGCTACACCGACCTCGGCGAGCGCGCCGTACATCCGGACACCTGCCAGCTGTACGATCCCGCGCAGTTCGCCGGACGCACCGAATGGAACGCCGCACACTCCGGATTCCAGTACGTCCCGGCTCCGTTCGAGGAGGACGCGACGATCGACTGGACCCCGGTCTGGTCGCTCACCGAAGGCCGCCACAAGCTGCTGCCGACCGCGCTGCTCTACTTCGCCACCTCGGCGGAGCGGCTGAACCCGGTGCGGGGGCGCCGGTTCGCGCACGCCGACTCGAACGGGAACGCGGCGGGCAGCAGCCTGGAGGACGCCGTCCTGCAAGGCTTCCTGGAGCTGGTCGAGCGGGACGCGGTGGCGCTGTGGTGGTACAACCGCACCCGGCAGCCCGCCGTCGACCTCGACACGGCCGCTGACCCGTGGACCGACGAACTGCGGCAGGTGCACCGGTCGTTGGGGCGCGAGGTGTGGGCGCTCGACCTGACGTCCGACTTCGGCATCCCCGTCTTCGTCGCCCTGTCACGCCGTACCGACAAGCCCGCCGAGGACATCGTCTTCGGCTTCGGCGCCCACTTCGACGCGCGGATCGCGCTGCGCCGCTCGCTGACCGAGCTGAACCAGCTGCTGCCCGCCGCGCTCGGTGCGAAGCCCGACGGCAGCGGATACACACTGACCGACCCGGAACCGCTGGACTGGTGGCGCAACGCCACCCTGGACAGCGACCCCTATCTGCGCCCCGCGCCAGAACCCGCCCGGCGGCTGACGGACTTCGCCCGCCCGCGCGGCGACGACCTGCTCGACGACATCAACGCCGTCACCGAGCTGGTGCGCGAGCGCGGTCTCGAACTGCTGGTGCTCGACCAGACCAGGCCCGATGTGGGACTGCCCGTCGTCAAGGTCCTGGTCCCCGGGCTGCGTTCGTTCTGGGCCAGGTTCGCGGCCGGCAGGCTGTACGACGTACCCGTCGCGCTGGGCCGGCTGGCCGCGCCCACGGCCCGCTCCGCCCTCAATCCACGTCCCCTCTTCGTCTGACCGCCACTCGTGTCCACCCGGGAGCCCACCGTGCAGCAGTCAGCCAGCCTGGAACACGCCTCTCCGCAGGCGACCACACCCCTGTGGTCCCTGCGTGAGGATGTGCGGGTCGAGGCCGCCGAGGACGGCGAAACGGTGGAGCTGCACGGCCGTTGGGCCGATCTGCGGATCAGGAGGCCCGGGCCGGCG
Source organism: Streptomyces sp. NBC_00370 (assembly GCF_036084755.1). Lineage (NCBI taxonomy): Bacteria > Bacillati > Actinomycetota > Actinomycetes > Kitasatosporales > Streptomycetaceae > Streptomyces > Streptomyces sp. NBC_00370. Next base: position 1,111,189 of record NZ_CP107968.1, on the reverse strand, counting down.
CTGATCGAGACCCTGCGCCGGATGAGTCTCGGTCCGGTCAGCCTCGACAACATCCCGGCCGACCAGGGCGCCCAGCGCTCCTGGCGCGCGGTGCTGCTCGGCCTGCAGCACCTCGTCGTACGCTCGCTCGCCTTCGCCGGCAGCGGGCAGCCGGTGCTCTCCGTCGTACCGCTGTCCCGGGCAGCCCGGTTCGCCCCTGAACCGCCGCCAGCCGACCGGGCGCTGAAGCTCTCCCGGTTCGCCGTGCTGCGCCGGGAGGGCGACATGTTCCTGCTGGAGTCGCCCCTCTCGCTGCACCGGGTGCTGCTGCACAAGGCCGAGGCGCAATGGGTCGTCGCCGCGCTCGGCCGGCCCGCCGACGTCGCGACGGTGGAGGCGGGGCTGCCGCTGGCCGAAGGGGTGGTGGTGGAGATCCTGGGCTATCTCATCGGCACCGGCATGGCCCTGGTGGCGCGATCGGCGGACGGGGGGTTCGACGAGGACGAGGACGCGGCCCTGCGGACCTGGTCGGCGCACGACATGCTCTTCCACACCCGGTCCGTGATGGGGCGCACCGACGGCGACTTCGGCGCCACCTTCGCCCACGCGGGCAGCATCGCGCCGCAGCCCGCGGTCAAGAGCCGCCCGCGCGGCAAGGTCGTCGCGCTGCCCCGGCCGGAACTCGGCACGATCGCCGCCCGGGACGCCCCGTTCACCGAAGTGCTCGAAGGCCGCAGATCACGGCGTACCTACGGGGCACCGGCCCTGCGGCTGAGCACCCTCGGCGAGTTCCTGTTCCGCACGGCCCGGGTCCGCTCGACCGGCATGTCGGGGGCGGGGGAGACCAGCTACCAGGTCACCGACCGGCCGTATCCCACCGGCGGCGCCGCCTACGACCTGGAGCTGTATCTCACCGTGCGGGACTGCGAGGGGCTGGTGGACGGCATCCACTACTACGACCCGCACGAGCACGCCCTGGTGCTGGTCAACGACGATCCGGCGGCGGCGGGGGAGATGGCGGCAGGCGCCATGGCCGCCGCCCCGCTGTCCGGGCCGCCGCCGGTGCTCATCACGCTGACCTCGCGGTTCCAGCGGCTGTCGTGGAAGTACAGCGGCCTCGCCTACTCGTTGGTACTCAAGCACACCGGGGCGCTGCTGCAGACCTTCTACCTGGTGGGTGCCGCGATGGGGCTCGCCACCTGCGCGGTGTGCAGTGAGGACATCGCGGTGTGCGCCGGCGCACTGGGTCTCGACTGGCGGACGGAGTCGCCGGTGGGTTCGTTCGTCCTCGGCCCCCGCCCGGAGCAGCCGCAGGAGGGCGCCGACCAGCCACGGACTGCTGAGGTGTTCCGAACGAGCCTGTCCGAAAAGGCTGTTGACCGTCCGCAGGGGGCGCCGCCGGTCGAATGAGAGTTCAAGGAACGCACCAACGCCGTCCCGTGCGCCCTACTATGGGGGTGTAGCTGTGTGCCTCAACGGGGGGACGTGTGGGGATGCCGCGACGATTTCTGCGGTCCGGTAGAGAACAGACCGAAGTTCTGCCGCCGCGACTGGCCTTCACGATCGTGCTGTTGGTCCTCTCCGGCTTCGTACTCATCGCCGTGCTCAACGTGCTGGACACCGACCCGAGCGCGCTGCTCATGGCGGGCTGTCTCTTCTGCGCCGTCACGCTGTTCGCGATCCAGGCCGTGCACAGCTCCCCGGACGCACAGCGCTTCCGGGACCGGTTCGGGGCCTGGACCCTGGGCGCCCAGACGCTGCTGACCTATGTCCCCATGGTGTTCTTCGGTGCCACCTGGGGCGGCATGGGCGGCTTCCTCGCGGGATCGTGTCTGCTGATCGTCGCGGCGCCTGTCTGCTGGCTGGCCTTCGGTGTCGTGGTGAGCACGGCCGGCGTCTCCGCCGGACTGAGCGGGGTCCACTGGGTCGACACCTCCTACCTCGTGGTCTCCACCGTGCTCACGGGGCTCATCGTCTACGGTCTGACCCGGCTGGCGAACCTGGTGGCCGAGGTGCACCAGGCCCGCGAGGAGCTGGCGTACATGGCGGTGGCCGAGGAGCGGTTACGGTTCGCCAGGGACCTGCACGACCTGCTCGGGTTCGGGCTCTCCGCGATCACCCTCAAGAGTGAACTGACGGTGCGTCTGCTCGCCACCCGTCCCGAGCGGGCCCGCGAGGAACTTGTCGGCATCCTGCAGATATCCCGGCAGGCGCTCGCCGATGTGCGTGCCGTCGCCACCGGTTACCGCGACATGTCACTGACGGCGGAGGCCGCTTCGGCCGAAGAGGTGCTGACCGTCGCCGAGATCGGCGCCCGCATCGACCTGGACTGCGGTCCGCTGCCCGCGGCGACCAGCACCGTGCTCGCCACGGTCATCCGTGAGGGCGTCACCAACGTCCTGCGGCACAGCAAGGCGCAGAACTGCCACATCGAGGCCCGGCAGGTGACCGGCAAGGACGGCCGGTCCCTGATCCGGCTCACCCTCGCCAACGACGGCGCCGACGAGTCGAGAAGGACAGGCCCCTCCAACGGCAGCGGTCTGGGCAACCTGCGGGTGCGCGCCGAGAAGATCGGCGGCCGGCTGACCTCGCACGTCGACGCGGACGGCTGGTACCGGCTGGTGGTGGAAGTGCCGCGGGTCGAAGCGCGTCAGGTCAGCCAGCCGTTGTCCTGAGCGATCCTGATCGCGTCGACGCGGTTACGCGCGTTGAGTTTCGTGACGGCACTGGTCAGGTAGTTGCGTACCGTCCCTATCGACAGGAACAGCCGGCCGGCGATCTCCATCGCCTCGGCGCCGTCCGCCGCGAGCCGCATCACCTCGATCTCCCTGCGGGTCAGCGGATTCTCCAGCACCTCCCAGGCCGCCAGCGCGAGCTGCGGGTCGATGACCCGCACCCCGGCCGCCACCTTGCGTACCGCGTCCGCCAGTTGGTCCGGCGGCGCGTCCTTCAGCAGGAAGCCCGACACCCGCACGGCGAGCGCCCGCCGGAACGTGCCGGGACGGCCCAGGCTGGTCAGTATCAGCGCCCGGCAGCTCGGCAGCGCCGTACGGAGCAGATCGGCGGCGCTGAGCCCGTCCAGGCCCGGCAGGTCGATGTCGATGATCGCGACATCCGGCCGGAACTCCAGCGCGGTGGGTACGAGTTGGTCCCCGGCCGCGAGCTGGGCCACGACTTCGAAGTCCGGCTCCATCTCCAGCAGCGCCACCAGTGCACCGCGCACCATGTGCATGTCTTCGGCTATGACGATACGGATCAAAAGCCCCCCATTTCGAACGAACAGCCCATCACATGGACGCAGCAGACGTTCAACTCCCCGAGGAATGCTAGACGAACGACGTCCGGCGGACCGCTACGACGGGCCGAGCGGAATGTGAACTTCTCATACTCCGGGGCTGAGGGGATCACGGACGACCGGGGATCTCCGCACTGTTGGCGCCGTACGCCCGCATGGGACCTTCAAGACAGTGCGGATCCCGATCCGCGCACCTCGTACCATCCCTTCGGAGCAGTATGGAGACCAGATGGAGATCACCCTGCTGGGATCTCTCAACGCACAGGAGGACGGCTCCCCGATACTCCCGTCGGCCGCGAAGACGCGACAGATCCTCGCTCTCCTCGCCCTGCACGCCAACCAGGTGGTCCCCGTCTCGATGCTCATGGAAGAGCTGTGGGAGTACTCACCGCCCAGGACCGCTTCGGCGACGCTGCAGACGTACATCCTGCGGCTGCGCCGGCTGATCGACGCGTCCGTCAGGGGACGCTGCGACGCCAAGGAGATCCTGGTCTACAAGCACGACGGCTACCGGCTCAACGTGCCGCGGGGCAGTGTGGACGCGATGGAGTACGACCGGCTCGCCGCCGAGGGGCAGCGCGTCTTCGAGTCCGGCGACGACGCGGCCGCGGTGCGGATCTTCCGTGAGAGCCTGCAACTGTGGAGCGGACCGGCGCTCGCCGACATCCGGCCCGGGGCGCTGCTGGAGATCGAACGGGTCCGTCTGGAGGAGAGCAGGCTCGGTGTGCTGGAGCGCCGCGTCGACGCCGAACTGTCCCTCGGGCGCCACTCGGAGCTGCTGACCGAGCTGACCGTCCTCACCGCCCGCAACCCTCTGCACGAGGGCCTGCACGCACAGCGCATGATCGCCCTCTACCGGTCGGGACGGCCTTCGGAAGCCCTGGGGGTCTTCATGAAGCTGCGCGGCCGGCTCGTGGAGGATCTGGGTCTCGACCCCTCCCCGCGGCTCCAGCGCCTCCAGCGCGCGATCCTCGGGGGAGACGTGGACCTCGACCAGACCTACCGGGGGCCGGGACGCCGGGTCCTCGACATGTACGCCGCTTGAGCCTCCCGCGCCACGAAGCCGGTGCCGGACCCGCACGCAGGGGTCCGGCACCGGCTTTCGCGAGTGCGAGCGGGAGGGTGTGTCAGACGACCTCGAAGTTGGCCATCATCGCCATGTCCTCGTGCTCCAGGTTGTGGCAGTGCAGCATGTACCGGCCGCGCTGGCCCGTGAACCTGGCCAGGACGTCCACCACTTCGTACGGCCTGACGTCGACCGTGTCCTTCCAGCCCGCGTCGCTCGCCAGCGGGTCGCCGTTGCCCCGCGCGACCACCTGGAAGTGGGCCAGATGGAGATGGACCGGATGGTGGAAGTCGCTGCTGAAGCGCCAGCGTTCGACCGTGCCGAGCCGCGGTGACGCCAGCACCTTCGCATGGTCGAAGGGGGCTCCGTTGACGGTCCACATCCGACTGCCGCCGCCCTGCGTCAGCCGGAAGTCGAATCTGCGCTCAGCGACCGCCTGGGCCGCCCGCAGTGTCTCGAACTCCGCCAGCCGCCCGGGGATCCGGCTGGTCTCCTTCTCGCGCCTGCTGACCCTGAACCGCATCACCCGCCGAGTGCCGCCGCTGCCCAGGGTGTTGACCAGCTCGACGGTGGAGCCGTGCGGATACGCGGCGAAGTCGATCAGCACGTCGAAGCGCTCACCCGGCGCGACGGGCAGCTCGTCATGGCGCAGCGGCGCCGCCAACAGGCCGCTGTCGCTGCCGATCTGGACGAACCCTGAGCCCGTACGGGGACCCGGCTCCAGCGCGAAGCGGTAGCGGCGCGCGTTCGACACGTTGACGATCCGGAACCGGTGGAGGGTGTCCGACACCTCCAACTCGGGCCAGGCGGCGCCGTTGACGAGAACCACATCGCCCGTCACCCCTTCCATGTACGCCTCTTCGACGCCCGGCCGGCCGGTCAGCGAGGGGTCGAGCGACGGGTAGCGGAACGCCCCGTCCTCCTCGAAGGCACGGTCGCAGATCATCAGCGGGATGTCCTTCTCGCCCCGGGGCAGCGGCAACGCGTCCTCGGTGTCGTCGTGGACGAGGAACATCCCGGCGAGCCCGCGCCAGACCTGCGGCGCGCTGAAGTCCATCCGGTGGTCGTGGTACCAGAGCGTGGCAGCCGGCTGGTCGAGGGGATACGTGTACGTCTTGGCGCCCGACGTCAGCGTCCACCCCGCAGCCCCGCCCTTCGCCGTCCCGGGCATCCCGGGCATCCCCGGCATGGCGTGTGCCGGCCCGGCCGGCGGATGGCGGTAGCCGGGCGGCAGGACCAGGTCCATCGGATAGCCGTCGGACGAGGCGGCCTGCACCCCGCCGTGCAGATGCGTCGAGGTCGGCACCGGCAGGCTGTTGCGGATCCGCACGGTGGTGGTGCGGCCCGAGCGGCCGACGAGTGTGCTGCCGGGGAACGTGCCGTCGTACCCCCAGACCTCGGTACGCAGCCCCGGCAGGATCTCCATCTCGCCCCGCCGCTGCACGAGTTCGTAGTGGTCGCTGCCGTCCTTGGCGCGCTGTGCCCGTGCCGTGACCGGCACCGGCAGCGGCACCCGGAAGGGCCGGGGGAGCGGGGCCGCGCTGGTCAGCTGTTCCCCCGACACGTCGCCCCGGTCGGCGCCGCAGCCGGTGGCACCGAGGCCGGCGGCGCCGATCCCGGCGACGGCGGCGCCCTTGACGAGCGTCCGCCGGTCGATCCGTGCGCGCATCACGACGCGTTCCGCGGCCGGCCGGGCCGGTAGGCGAACACCCAGTACCCCAGCGCCGTCGTACCGGCGACCAGGGCGACACCGAGCGGGATGTGCACGGCGAGATTCCGCGAGTAGCCGAAGCCGCTCTGTGCCTCCACGAGCCCGGCCACCAGCAGTGTCACACCGATCGGCCACACCGGTCCGCCGCCGGGCCGCCACAGTGTGACGGCGGCGGCCACCAGGATCCAGCTCACGGCGGAGATGAAGGTGGCGTTGAGGGCGTGCAGGTCCAGCAGATCGGTGTCACCGGTGACGAACTGTCCGGCCAGGACCGGCTGGATCAGCATCAGCAGTGTCAGCGCGCACACCAGGGTGCGCAGCACCACCAGCGGCCAGCGCTTGGCGGCTCGCGCGGGACCGGGTCTCCCGGCGGGGGTCTCGTCCGGTTCTTCGCCGGGTCCTTCTTCGGGCGGCAGTGTTTCGAGCGACTGGGTCATCTGCATCACTCCGGGTCGGTGGCGTCGTGCAGTCTCGCAGCGCCGACTGGACCGCCGGTAGCGCCCATTGACCGCGCGACGGGCTGCCTCTACGGTCACTACCGCGCACCACACGGGCGACGCGGGAGGGGCCGGGCGATGGCGTACGGAGACACCCCCGCGACACCGGACACCGTGCCCACCGTGCGCGGCCCCGTGCCGGCCGGTGAGCTCGGCAGGGTGCTGATGCACGAGCACATCTTCGTGCTCAGCCCCGAGTTCGCCGACAACTACCCGGAGCACCAGGGGTTCCAGGAGTCCGAAGAGGTGCCGCGCGCCGTCCGGCGGCTCACGGAACTCGCCGCCGCCGGAATCTCCACCATCGTCGACCCCACCGTCATCGGACTCGGCCGGTACATCCCGCGGATCCAGCGGGTGGCCGAACAGGTCGGCATCAACATCGTCGTCGCCACGGGGCTCTACACCTACAACGACGTCCCGCACTATCTGAGCATGCGCGGCCCCGGCACACCGCTCGGCGGCGACGACCCCCTGGTGGACCTGTTCGTCGCCGACATCACCGAAGGCATCGCCCACACCGGGGTCAGGGCCGGGGTGCTCAAATGCGCCACCGACGAGCCCGGTGTGACCCCCGGTGTGGAACGGGTGCTGCGGGCCGTCGCACGGGCGCACCGCGCCACCGGTGTGCCGATCCTGACCCACACCCACGCGGGGACCCGGCGCGGCATCGAGCAGCAGGACCTGTTCGCCGCCGAGGGGGTCGACCTCACCCGCGTCGTCATCGGACACTGCGGCGACAGCGCCGACCTGGACTATCTGACGGCCATCGCCGACCGGGGCTCACTGCTCGGGATGGACCGGTTCGGTCTGGACTCGCTCCTGCCCTTCGAACGGCGGGTCGCCACGGTGGCCGCGCTGTGCGAGCGCGGTTACGCCGACCGGATCGTGCTGTCCCACGACGCGTCCTGCTACATCGACTGGTTCCCGATGCGGGAGCTGCCCGGACTGCTGCCCAACTGGCACTATCTGCACCTCACCCGCGATGTGCTGCCCGCGCTGCGGGCGCGCGGCGTGTCCGAGAGCGAGATCGCCACGATGCTGGTCGACAACCCGCGCCGGATCCTGCGCGGGCGCGGCGGCTACTGAACGGCCACCGATCCGCCACCAGCCGCCGTCGAGCCCTGAGCCGCCCCGGCGGCGCCCCGGCGTCCGGTCAAATTCCCCCTGCACGCATCTAGGCCGTACCGACCAGTCGGTACTAGCCTCTGGTCGTTCCCGGAGCGGCCACCGGCGCATCAAGCGCGGTCGGACGCCTTGCTCCCGGTACCCCGAGGAGGCCGTATGTCCACCCATCCGCCGCAGGCTGCCGACATGGGGAACGGACCCACCACCGACGCCGGCACGCCCGGTATCGGTGCCCGGCTCTGGCGCCGGGACCTGGCGCACTATCCCGACCCGGCACGCCGCTACGGCTATCTCGCGATCGTCGTCGTGACCACCGTCGTCCTCTACTACATGCTGTACGTGCAGTACGCGGTGGCCACCTCGATCATCACCAACTACCACATGTCGTACACCTACTTCGTGTGGGTGTCCGTCATCGGCAACGCCGTCGGCGCCTTCACCTCCCTCATCGCCGGCTTCGCCGACCGCTGGGGACGGGCGAACCTCGTTGTCTACGGACTGCTCGTGGCCGGGCTGCTGTTGCTGCTCGGACTACCCAACTCGCCCAACGAGACGGCCTATCTGATCCTCTTCGCGGCCGTCGGCTTCGTCGAGGGCATCGTCCTGGTCGCGACCCCCGCACTGATCCGCGACTTCTCGCCGCAGCTCGGCAGGGCGACCGCCATGGGGTACTGGACGATGGGTCCCGTCCTCGGCAGTCTCGTCGTCACCGTGGTCACCAGCAGCACACTCGACTCGTCGACCTGGCAGGACGAGCTGCGCTACTCCGGCATCGCCGGGCTGATCATGTTCGTGATCGCCCTGCTCGGGCTGCGGGAGCTGTCCCCCGGCATGCGGGACCAGGTCATGGTCAGCCTGCACGACCGTAAACTGGTCGAGGCCCGCGCCGAACGAGCCGCGCCCGTACGGGAGTCACAACAGACCTGGCGGCAGATGCTCCATCTCGACGTGGTGGGCTCCGCCATCGCCATCAGCCTCTTCCTGCTGCTGTACTTCGCCGCCGTCGGCAACTTCGTCGTCTACTTCTCGGCCAACTTCGGCTACAGCCAGCAGCGCACCAACGGACTGGCCAACTGGTACTGGGGTGCCAACGCCATCGCCCTCGTGGTGGCCGGGCTGCTCTCCGACCTCGTCAAGGTGCGCAAACCGTTCATGCTGGTCGGCGGGTTGGGCTCGATCGCCGTCACGTCCACGTTCGCCGTCCTCGCGACGCATCCGCACACCGGCTACTACACCTTCGCCGTGCTGTTCATCGGGATCGGGGCGCTCTCCGGCATCGCCTACGCGCCGTGGATGGCGAGCTTCACCGAGACCGTGGAGCGCCGCAACCCGGCCGCCACCGCCACCGGACTCGCCGTGTGGGGCTGGATCATCCGGATCGTGGTCGCGGTCTCCTCGGCCTTCGTCCCGATCGTGGTGACCTCGGCGTCCCCGCTGGTCGAACACGGTACGGAGGTGGCGACCGCGCAGGCACAGGCGGCGCCCGCGCTGGCCGTCGTCGACGCGCACCCCGAGATCTTCGCCCAACTCGCCAAGTACCCGCCGACGGCGATCCCCCCGGCGCTGGCACAACAGGCCGCCCGAGAGGTGGGACCCGCCGACCTGGCGCTCGTACAGAAGGCGCAGCCGCAGCTGAAGATCCTTCGCGAGCACGGTCCCGAGGTGCGGAAGGCGGTGGCCGACGGACCTGGTCAGTGGCAGACCTGGTGGTGGGTGACCGTCGGCGGCCAGATCGTCTTCATCCCGTTCATCTTCGTGATGGCGGGACGCTGGAGCCCGAAGAAGGCGCGCGAGGACGCCGAGCGGCACCGCGGATACGTCGACAGCGAGGTCAGTGCGCTCGCCGACGAAGGCGCCCGGCCGACCAGTTGATCCGGCCAGTTGATCCGGCCGGTTGATCCGGTCAGTTGAGCCGGACGGTGAGCAGGGCGATGTCGTCGTCCTTCTCCTCGCCGAACCTCTCCAGCAGCGAGTCGCACAGCGCTTCGAGCTCCTGCGGACCCGTCGCGGCCGCGGCACTCAACTCGTCGAGACTGTCGTCGATGTTGGTGCTGCGGACCTCGACGAGCCCGTCGGTGATGAGGACGATCCGGGTGCCCGGCGCCGTGTCGACCACCGTGGCCGCCGGGTGCGGCAGCCCCAGCCCCAGCAACGGGCCGTGCTCGTGGACGAATTCGGCCCCGCCGCCGGGAAGGAGCAGCAGCGGCGGAATGTGCCCCGCGTTGGAGATGTGGAGCCTGCGGCCACCGGGCTCGACCAGGATCAGACACATCGTCACGGTGAGCCCCGGCTGTGACTGCGCCAGCAGTGTCTCCAGCCGTTCGTTGATGTGGTGCGGGGAGTGGCCCTCCAGCGCGTAGGCGCGCATCCCGTGCCGCACCTCACCCATCACGGCCGCCGCCGCCATGGAGTGCCCCGCCACGTCACCGATGGCGAGCAGCAGCCCGTCGGAGGTCTCCAGCGCCTCGTAGAAGTCACCGCCGATCTCCGCGTGCCGGGACGCCGGCAGATAGCGGAACGCCAGATCGACCCCGGGCACCGCGGGCAGCCGGTCCGGCAGGAAGGTGCGCTGGAGTGTGAGGGCGAAGGAGTGTTCCTCGTTGTAGGTGCGCAGCGCCTCCAGCGACAGGGCGCAGGCATGGGCCAGTTGCTGGAACAGCTCCTGGTCGTCGTTGCCGCCCACGGCGGCGGCCGGTACGGCGAAGCAGACCGGCGGCCGGCCGCGCTTGGTGCGCGCCACCGCCAGGATCACGTCCTCGTCGAGCTGGTCGCCCGGCAGCAGTGTCTTCCACACGGCCCGTGGCAGCCGGGCGATCTCCGCGCCGGTGCCGGTGCCGAGCGTGTGTCCGGCCAGCCGGTTCAGCAGCTCGGGGGTGGACGGCGTGGAGCGCGGCGCCTGGCCGGGCCCGGTGATGGAGCTGTGCACCGCCTGGCCCTGCGGGGTCAGGAAGACCGCGCTGACGGCGCACGACATCAGGGACGCGGCCCCGCCCGTCGCCGCCGCGGCGAAGGAGTGGAAGCCGATCGCCCGGTACACGTCGAGGGTGGTGCGGTTGAGCAGGGTCAGCCGCGCCGCGAGCCGTTCGGCCCTGCGGCGGGCGCGCGCGTAGCGCAGGGTCGCCGTGACGGTCGCCAGGAACTCGGCGGGATCGATGGGCTGGTTGAGATACGCGTCCGCCCCGCGGTGCAGCCCCTCGGCGTGGTCCTCGGGGGTGAGGGCGGCCGCCGAGATATGGATCACCGGCAGCGCCGCGGTGTACGGGTCCGCCTTGATGTGTTCGCAGACCTCGAACCCGGTCATGTCCGGGAGCCGTACGTCGACGACGGCGACCTCGGGCCGCGGCTCCAGGCCCGGCGCGAGCAGCGCGAGGCCCTGTGTCCCGTCGTGCGCCTCGATCACCGTGTGCCCGCCCCGCCTGAGCCAGCTGCTGAGGACGTAGCGGTTCGACTCGTCGTCGTCGATCACCAGAACGGTGGCTGGGGCACTGTCGAGCAGCGCCGCGTCGTCGGTCACCGGTCGGCCTCCTGTGCGTGTGTCGTCCCCGGGGACGGGTTGGGCAGCCGGACCACGATGCGGGTACCGGTCCCGGGCCTGCTGGTCAGCCGGAGCGTGCCGCCGAGCAGCTCGGTGAGGGTGCGGGCGTACGGCAGCCCGAGTCCTGTGCCCTGTCGTCCTCGTTGGTGTGCCCCGGGCACCTGGTAGAACTCCTCGAAGACCCGCTTGAGTTCGTGCGCGGGAATGCCGACGCCGGTGTCGCTGACGGTGAAGATCAGCCAGGGCCCGGCGGAGTCGGCTTCGACGTCCAGCCGTACCTCGCCGCTGTCGGTGAACTTCAGCGCGTTGGACAGCAGATTGCGCAGCACCCGGGTCAGCAGCACCTCGTCGGTGACCACGACGGGCAGGGTCTTCGGCTCGGGTGTCACGAACGTGACGTCGTCGGTGGGGAACATACTGCGCAGCACACCGCCGAGCTGCCCCACCAGCGTCCGCAGGTCGACCGGTTCGAGGTGCGGCTCCAGCTGCCCCGACTCGGCCTTGGCCACGTCCAGCAGATCACCGACCAGCGCGAGCAGGGTGTTCCCCGACGAGGCGATGAGCGCGATCCGGTGTTTCTGCTCGTCGTCCAGATACGCCGAGTCCGGGGCCAGCAGCAGCTGGGACAGGGCCACGACGGCGTTGACCGGGGTCTTCAGCTCATGGCTGATGTTGGTCCAGAACCGGGTCTTCGCCTCACTGGTCTCCCGCAACTGCCGCGACTTGTCCTCCAGTTCGCTGTGCAGGGCCACCACACCGCTGTTGGTCTCCTCCAGCTCCTGGGAGAGTTCGGTGTACAGCGCCAGCACACCTTTGTTGGTCTCTTCCAGCTCCTCGTTGAGCCGGCGCAGCTCCTCCCGCTGGGCGCGGGTCTCCTCCAGCGTGGCGATCAGGTCGCGGGTCTGGGCGCGCAGATCCTCGGCGAGCGTGGTGTGGTCCGTCCGGCGCAGCGCCTCGCTCACCCGGCGGTGTGCCTCGTGCGGGGCGAGGGCGACGGCGGGCTGCTCCACCACGATCCGGCTGCGCGGGTCGCCCGGCTCGTGCCGGAGCCTGGGCACCAGCCGGGTCGCCAGCTCCAGCGACTCGGTGCTGGGCGGCGGACCGCTGTTCCAGGCGAGCGTCACGAGCAGGGTGGGCGGCGCCTCGCCGGCCAGCGCGAAGGTCACCGTCAGCGCCGCGCAGCCCAGCCGGTCCCGGCCCAGCTCGCTGAGCGCCGTCGCGAGCCGCACCTGGTCCTGGGCGTCGAGGCCGAGCGCCTCGGCCGCCGACTGCCCGCTGCGGCGCAGCGCGAAGACGTCCTGCGCCGACGCGAGGTCGAAAGCGAGGAGATGTCCGGCGCCGGCGCCGGCGCCGGCCACCTTCACCAGGCTCCCTTGACAACCACGATCCCGGCGTCGTCGCGCCGTACGGCCGCCTCGCGCAGCAACTGCCCCGCGATCACGGCGGGGGTGTGCTGCAGCAGTCCCGGCAGGGCGTCCATGGTCCAGCGCTCGGTCAGTCCGTCCGAGTGCATCACGAGCGCACCGCCCGGCACCAGCGGCTGCTCGAAGGTGCGCAGGGTGCGCATCTGCTGGCCGACGATGCCCGGCGCCGACATCAGCCCGGCCCTGGCCGTCGGAGTGATGACGTAGCCGCTGACGTTCCCGACACCGCAGTACAGCAGGCGCCCCGCCGACGGCTCGACCCGGGCGACCGCCACCGCGCCGCCCCGTGTGCCGCGCAGCGCCGTATGGATGTCGCGCAGGACGGCGTCGGGCAGCCGGGCACTGCTCTGCCGGAAGGCGGTGACCGCCGTGTCACCCGCCAGGGCAGCGAGCGGGCCGTGCCCGAGCCCGTCGCACATCATCACCAGCAGCGCGGGCGCCGCTTCGGCGTCGGCGCCGGGTTCGACCCGTACCGCCCACGCGTCGCCGCAGCTGGTCTCGCCGCTGATGGGACGGGTCACACCGGCGGCCACCGACGTGTCGACCACGGCCGTCTCCGACGCCCGTACGCTGTCCGACGCGTTGCGCGACCAGAACTGCGCGCTCATCACCGTGCCACGACCGGGGATCGAGTGGATGTCGAAGGTGTCGGCGAGCCGCGCCACGGCACCGAGTCCGATGCCGAGCGTGCCCCGTGAGGAGGTCCCGTCGGCGAACGCGCCGGCCACGTCGCGCATACCGGGCCCCATGTCCACGGTCAGGAACTCCACCGCGGCCTCGTTCGCCGTACGCAACACCCGCAGCAGCAGCGATCCGTCGACGGCGTGCAGGTGGAGGTTGGTCGCCGCTTCCGTGACGGCGAGTGCCACCTCCGAGGCGCGATGGCTGTTCAGCCCGATCCGCCGCGCCAGGGTGGCGGCGGCGCCGCGCGCCGAGGCGGGCATGGTCGGGCTGTCGCGGAACCAGGCGACATCCTCGCAGTCGAGCACGCCGAGGGCGGTCACCTCGACCACTTGACCACGGTGACGGTCGTGCCGTTCCCCGCCTCGGTCTTCAGGTCGAACTCGTCCACCAGCCTGCGCGCCCCGCTCAGCCCGAGCCCGAGACCCGAGCCCGACGTCCAGCCGTCGGTCATCGCCAGCTCGATGTCCGGGATCCCGGGACCGTCGTCGCTGAAGATCGCGGCCACCCCGACCCGGGTGTCCTTGCGGACAAGACCCGCGGTGAGCAGCCCGCCACCGCCGTACACCAGGGTGTTGCGGGCGAGTTCGCTGGCCGCCGTGATGAACTTCGTCTGGTCGACGAGTGAGAGCTTGCACTGCTGGGCCAGTGTCCTGGCGAGCTGGCGCACCCGGACGACGTCGTCGTTCTTCACGATGGGGTGTGTCTGCGGTGCCTCCCCGGCGGCCCAGGGCGTGATCATGCCGGATCCGTGCGGCTGTCGGATCGCCGCAGCAGGGCCAGGCCCTTCTCCAGGTCGAGTGCGGTACGCACACCGCCCAGCGACAGACCCAGCTCCACGAGCGTGATGGCGACGGCCGGGCGCATGCCGACCACCACCGTCTCCGCGTCGAGCATGCGGGATATGGCCGCGATCGTGGCCAGCATGCGGCCCACGAACGAGTCGACGATCTCGACGGCCGTGATGTCGATGACGACACCGCGCGCCGATCTGGCCACGATCTGTGCCGCCAGGTCCTCCTGCAGGTTCAGGACGGTCTGGTCCTCCAGGTCCACCTGGATGGAGACCAGCAGGACGTCACCGATCCGCAGGACGGGAACGCGCTCGGTCACCGCAGCACATCCTTGCGGGCGACCAGATCCACACCGGACTTGCGCAGCGCCAGCTTCAGCGCGTCGGCCAGGCTCGCCTTCGTCACGATGTCGCCGAACTCGATGCCCAGCGCCACGATGGTCTGGGCGATCTGCGGCCGGATCCCGGACACCGTGCACTCGGCGCCCATCAACCGCGCGGCGACGATGGTCTTCAGCAGGTGCTGGGCGACCTGGGTGTCCACGGCGGGGACCCCGGTGATGTCGATGATCGCCTGCTCGGAGCCGGTGTCCACCAGCGCCTGCAGCAGCTTCTCCATCACCACCTGGGTACGGGCGGAGTCGAGGGTGCCGACCAGCGGTACGGCGATCACGCCGTCCCAGAGCTTCACCACGGGCGTGGACAGCTCCATGAGCTGGTCCGCCTGGGAGCTGATGATCTCCTCGCGGGCCCGGGTGTACGTCTCGATGGTGAACAGGCTCAGTTCGTCCACCAGCCGGCTCAGTTCCAGGTACGCCTGGATGTCGGCGGCCGAACCGTCACGCAGGACCGGCTCGACGACCTGCTTCAGCGCGAGCACGCTGACCGCTGTCTCGGTCGGCGTGAAGCCCTGGCGTGCCCGGTTCCGCGACAACTCGGTCAGCAGCGCCCTGACTTCGGACATCGCCTCACCGTGGGCGTCGGGGCCGCCGGCCCGCAGTGCCTCGACCAGCGCCGTGAACAGCTCGCGCAGCTCCTGGTCGACCTCGGCCCTGCTGATGCGGCCGCCCAGGGAATCCGAGACGCGCTCGACCCAGCCGGTCGCCACCTGCTGCGCGTCGGCCGAGAGGAGCTTCACCAGCCCGGCTCCGGCATCCTGCTTCGCCATCACGGTGCTCCTTAACATCCTAAAAAGATGCGGTCAGACAATCTTTGGGAAGCCTACGGCATGGAGCCGGGGCGGATCTCAGGTACCGGGGCTCACCAGGAATTTAGGCCCAGGCCCCACCCCTTCGGGACGTACACCCGAGAGAATTCCGCCGAGAGATTCGAAACCGACGGTGGCGGCGACCAGCGGACGAGGATCCACGGCGCCGGAGGCGTACAGCCCGATCGTACGCGCCAGGCCGGCCGACGCACCGAGGATGCCCACGGCTGTGACGTCCTTCAGGACCAGCGCCCGGGTGTCGGCGGAACTGGGCGTCGCGGCGATCCCGATACAGACCACCCGCCTGCCCGGCTCGACGCGCTCCACGGCGAGCGCGGGCAGCCCGGGGGCGTTGGAGGCGTCGATGACCCCGTCGAAGGGCAGGTCGGGCAGCTCGGACTCGGTCCAGGCGCCGTGCACACCGAGGCTGCGGGCGAAGTCGAGCGACGCCGGGGTCAGACCCATGACATGGACCTCCGCCCCGGCGGCGAGCGCGAACAGGGCGGCGAGCAGCCCGATCGTGCCGGGGCCGAGCACCAGCAGCCGCTCACCGGGCGCGACGGCCGCCGCCTCGACGGCGCGCAGCGCGTTGCCGCCGGGCTCGACCAGGGCGCCCGCGACACCGTCCACGGAGTCCGGCAGCGGATGCAGCGCGTTCACCGGTGCGACGAGCTGCTCGGCCAGCGCGCCGTGCCAGCCGCCCCGGATGCCGATCTCGTACCGGTCCTCGCAGACATGGTGGCGGCCGGCGAGACAGCGCCGGCAGCCGCCGCAGCCGAGCATGGTGTCGGCGGTCACCCGCCGTCCCAGCCAGCCGGGGTCGACGCCGTCGCCCACCGCGGAGACCGCGCCGCACCACTCGTGGCCCGGCCGGATCGGATAACGGGAGTTGCCCTCGTCCATGTAACTCATCTCGCCGGTGAACAGCTCGCTGTCCGTACCGCAGACACCGGCCCGTTCCACATCGACGACGACCTGTCCCGGCGCCGCTGCCGGGGGTGCCACGTCACGCACCCCGCACCGGCGCGGACCTGTGATGACAAAGGCGCGCATGGCCAGATATTAGTACGCGGCATGAACATCCGTACGGGTGGAGCGCACTTCAAAAACACCGCCCCGGCATGGCAAGTTGGCAGCCACGGACGACGGAGGAGTACGCAATGGCGGAACAGCGCAGTTCCCAGTGGTACGCGGGCACCGACAGGAACTCCTACATCCACCGGGCGTGGATGCGCAGAGGACTGCCCGCCCACGCCTTCGACGGCCGGCCGCACATCGCCATCGCCAACACCGCGTCCGACCTGACCCCGTGCAACTCCCATCTCGACGAGGTCGCGGCGAGCGTCAAGCAGGGCATCTGGGAAGCGGGCGGCGTCCCGCTCAACCTGCCGGTGGTCTCCCTCGGCGAGACGCTGGTACGGCCCACGGCGATGCTGTGGCGGAACATGGCGGCCATGGCGACGGAGGAGATGCTGCGCGCCAACCCCGTCGACGGCGTCGTGCTGTTGGGCGGCTGCGACAAGACCATTCCGTCGCTGCTGATGGCGGCGGCCTCCGTCGACCTGCCCGCAGTCGTCGTGCCCGGCGGCCCGATGCTGACCGGCACCTTCCGCGGCAAGCCGCTGGGCTGCGGCACCGACGTGTGGAAACTCAGCGAGGAGGTGCGGGCGGGCACCCTCTCCGAGGAGGCCTTCCTGCGGTCCGAATCCTCGATGATCCGCAGCCGGGGCCACTGCAACACCATGGGAACGGCCTCCACCATGGCCGTCGTCGCCGAGGCGCTGGGTACGACGCTGCCGGGGGTGGCCGGGACGCCCGCCCCCGACAGCCGGCTGCTGGAGAGCGCCCACGCCACCGGCGCGCTCGCCGTCGAGATGGTCGCCGCGGAACGCCGCCCCAGCACGCTGCTCACCCGGGGCTCCTTCCTCAACGCGATCGTCGCGCTCGCCGCCGTCGGCGGCTCCACCAACGCCGTGGTGCATCTGCTGGCCATCGCCGGGCGGCTCGGCATCGAACTGACGCTGGACGACTTCGACCGCACCGGCGCGGGCGTGCCGCTCCTCGTCGACCTCCAGCCGGCCGGCCGCCATCTGATGGAGGACTTCCACCGCGCGGGCGGGCTGCTGGCGGTACTGAACGAGGTCGGCGACCTGCTCGACCCGGCCGCCCTGACCGTCACCGGCACCCCGCTGGTCGACCATCTCGACGGCGCGCGGATCTGGGACGAGACCGTCATCCGGAGCCGCGCCGACCCGCTGCTGCCCGACGCCGGCATCGCGGTGCTGCGCGGCAACCTCGCCCCGTCCGGCGCCGTCATCAAACCGGCCGCCGCTTCGCCCGAACTGCTGCGCCACCGGGGCAGGGCCGTCGTCTTCGACAGCGTCGAGGACATGCACGCCCGGATCGACGACCCGGACCTCGACGTGGACGCCTCGTCGGTGCTCGTACTGCGGGGCTGCGGTCCCAAGGGCTACCCGGGCATGCCGGAGGTGGCGAACATGCCGCTGCCCACCAAGCTGCTGGAGCAGGGCGTCAGGGACATGGTGCGGGTCTGCGACGGCCGGATGAGCGGCACGGCGTACGGCACGGTCGTCCTGCACACCGCGCCGGAGGCGGCGGCCGGCGGCCCGCTGGGGCTGGTCGAGACCGGCGACTTCGTCGTGCTGGACGTGGCCGCCCGCAGGATCGATCTCGACGTACCGGCCGAGGAGTTGGCGCGCCGCCGTCCGTCGAAGGCGATGACGGCGGCGTTCGCCGCCCCCAGGCGAGGCTGGGAGCGGCTGTACGTCGAGCATGTGAACCAGGCGGACCAGGGCGTCGACCTGGACTTCCTCGTCGGCTCCAGCGGCCACGAGGTCTCCCGCGAGTCACACTAGAGCGCGCCGCGGGAGTGGCGCCGCCTGCGCACCGCCAGGGTCACTCCCGCGCCGGCGACCAGCACCGCTCCCGCCGCCGTGCCCAGCAGCGTCGGCGAAGGGGTGCTGCTGCTCGACGAGAGGTCCGCCATCGCCACGTCGCGCGGCTGCGGGTCGGTGATCGCCGTGGTGACGGGCGCGACGTGCCGGACCGGGCCGACCGAGGCCACCGAGCCGTCCTGATTCAGCAGTACCTGCCTGCCGTTGGGGCGGTCGAAGTCGAACATGTTCTCCAGCGATCCCGCCCGGGTGTCGAAGGAGTGGTCCCCGATCCGCCGGGTGTGCCAGTTGTCCTCCACGAACTTCAGCACGGACGTCTGCTCGGTCCTGGTGTGGTCGACGCTGTTGACCTTCGCGAACGGCGAGATCACCAGCAGCGGCTGGCGGGCGCCCGGGCCGCAGCGGTCCTGGTAACCGCCCGCGGCGGGCGGCCCGTTCCGGCAGCCGGGCGCGTCGAGGCTCCGGCCGCTGCTGTCCTTCGTCGTGTCGTCCGAGCCGTTGCGCGGCGTGGCGTAGACATGGTCGTACCAGCCGTCGGAGTCGTCGTACGCGAGGACGATCGCGGTGTCCTTCCACTGCGGCGAGCGCTGGATCGCGTTGATCTGCCCGACGAGGAAGTTCTGTTCGTCCACCGGCCCCGAGTACCCCGCGTGCCCGTCCTGGTAGGACGCCGCCTTGAGGAAGCTCACCGAGGGCAGTTTGCCCGCCTTGAGCGCCGCGTTGAAGTCGGTGAGGTCGTAGTTGTGGTTGGCCCGGCCGTCGTGGCCGATCTCGGCGACGGACTCCGGGGCCAGATGGTGCGGGTTGGCCGTCGAGCGGTAGTACGCGAACGGGTTGTGGTGCGGGCTGTAGTCCACGACCTGGGCGCCGATCGCGTTGGCGTGCGTGGTGCCGTCGCACGTGGCGAGGGTGTCGCCGCCGTCCCACGGGGTGCTCGGCCGGAAGCCGCCCTGGAACCAGCCCCAGCTGACGTCCTTCTCGTTCAGCCGGTCACCGATGTTCTTGCCGCGCAGCTCGGCCAGGGACGACTGGCTGGTGTGGTCGTTGCCCGAACAGTCGTCGTACGCCGGGTCGGGGTCGGTGATCATCGTGCCGACGCCCCGCTCGTCGGGGGAGGCGACCGCGGCCGGATCCGGCTCGTCGGTCTGCTCCGGGTCCTCCGTGGACGACGCGGGGTCGGTGGAGACCACCCCGTGCGTCTGGCCCGACACCAGCTCGATCGCGCCGGGCGTGGAGGGGCCGTAGGCCGAACCGAACGAGTTGTCGTTGAGCGCGTAGTGCTGGGCGTAGTTCCACATGCCGGTGACGGTGTTGCCGTCGTAGTAGTCCATCACCAGACCCGGCTCGCCGAACAGATTGCCCGAGCACTTGCCGGAGTCCGTGAACTGGACGAACTTGTCGGCGCCGCCGCCGTTGTACGCGTACTGCTCGGGGCTGTACGCGTGGTTCTGGTCGCAGGTCACCGCCTGTTCAGGGGTGAGCCGCTTGGGCGCGTACTGGTTCGGGTTCTTCGTCAGCAGCCCCGCCGTGCGCAGGTTGTCGATGTCCCTGGGCGTGCGCGGGGACGCGGTGAAGCGGGTGCCGTCGGTGTTGGCGGCCTTCGGATACGTCCCGAAGTAGTGGTCGAACGAGATGTTCTCGTCGAAGATGACGACCAGGTGTTTGACGGGCGTGGCGGTGTGGCTGCCCGGGTGCTGCCCGCCCCGTACCGCGCCGAAGGACGGCGCGGCCCCGCCGAGTACGGTCAGCGCGGCTGCCCCCGCCAGCGCTCCCCAGCGGCGAGCCGCCGTACCTCTGCGTGTGCTGCCCATACGGTTCCGCCTTCCGGTCGCCGGCCCAGGAGGGTGCTGGTGCTGCAACACGATGGCATGACCATGCACGGTTCGACGCGCCCCACGCGGTCAAGAATTCATTTACTGTTTCCCCGAGCCGGGTTGCGAACTGAGGAACTGTCAGGATCGTCCGCTCTTGAGCACGCACGCGAAAGGGAGGGCAGCGGGCCGGTGCCCGCTGTCCTCCCTCGTCGAGCCGTTGCTCCGGCCGGCCGTCAGCGCCGGGAGCGCCGTACCGTCAGCGCGACGAGCACCGCGGCCGCCGCTATGTACGGCGCCGGATTGCGCCGGACCGCCTCGGCCAGCTGCGACGCCCGCTCGCTCCACTGGTCGGGAGCCTTGTCCTGGGCGCGCTGGAGCGTCTGGCTCGCCTTCTCCTGGAGCTGCGCCGTACGGTCCTGGAGCTGGATCTTCGTCTTGGCGGCCTGGTCGTCGATCCGCTCCTTGACCTCGGTCGCCTTCTCCTGGGCCTTCTCCTGCACCTCGGCGGCCTTCTCCTGCGCGCGCTCCTTCGTCTCCTGGGCGCGCGCCTTCACGTCGTTCTTGGCCGCCTCGGCCTTGGCCGCGACGCCCTCCGCGGTTCTGCCCAGCTCGTCGCGGGTACGTTCGGCCTGTTCCCGCAACTCCTCGGCGGTGGGCTCGCCGTCGTTCGTGCTCCGCTCGTCCGTCATCGGTATGACCTCTCCTGGGTGCGGCCGGCGCATGGTCGTGCCGGTACCTGGTGCGCTGTGCCTGCCTTGCCCCCCGGGTAACCCGAATCGGCGGCACCAATCAGCGCCGGCCGCACCTGCCGCACGCTCAGTCGGCGTAGACGCTCAGCGAGGAGAGCTGTCCGGCCGGCCAACCGGTGTTGGCGGTGAACTGGAGCCGCACATAACGGGTGGTGACGGCGGCGGGCAGGGTGATCGTGGCGGTGTTCCCCGAGGCCGGGTTGAACGTACGGCCCGCCGCGCCCGACAGCGTGGTGAATGTGGTGCCGTTGGCGGAGCCGAGCACGGCCACGGTCTGGGTGCGGGTCGCCCACGCCTGGTCCGGCGGCAGCGCGAGCACGAGCCGCTTGACGGTGTACGCGCTGCCGAGGTCGACCTGGAGCCACTGCGGGAACGCGTTGTTGGCGCTCTCCCAGTACGTGCCCGCGTTGCCGTCCACGGCGTTGCCCGGCCCGTACGACTGCGTGGTGCTGCTGGCTGTCGCCGGGCGGCGCAGGGCCAGGTCGCCGGTCGGCTGCGTCGGTCCGCCGCCGCCCGGCAGCGGTACGGTCGGGCGCACCGCGGTGAGGGCGATCTGTCCCTTGAGCATGCGGCCGCCGTCGTTGGTCAGCCGCAGGTAGTAGTCGGACGAGCAGCGGGTGCCGTCCTCGTCGAGCGCCCAGATCCCGGACCCGGTCGGCACGTCGGCGGCCGTCTCGGCGGTCTTGGCGATCTGGTTGCCCTCGTTGTACTCGTCGAACATCGAGATGTAGAAGCCCTGCACACCGATCCGGACCAGGTTGTAGAACTGACGCCACATCAACTCGCCGTGGGCGCGCGCCCTGCCCTGCAGATCGCCGGGGATGACACAGGGCTGGTAGTCGATCCCGTGCGCGTCGCAGTCGAGTTGGTCGGGGCCGTTGTTGTCGCGGTAGAACTGGTCCGCCTGGTCGACGTTGCTGATCCGGCCCACCATCCAGGGCGAGATCATGTTGAACGCGTGGTAGACGTCGGAGAAGCCGGGACGTGAGTCCTCGGTGCCGGTGCGCCAGTGGGTGGGCACCCCGCCGATGACGTAACAGCCCTGGCTCTTGAACCAGTTGACGACGTCCAGGCACGGCGCCGGCTCGAAGGGCCGGCCGGGGTCGCTGAAGCCGAAGCCCCAGATGCACACCACCGGCTTGCCGTTCTGCTTGGCGTACGCGCCCGACGCGGTGTGCGCCTTCATCTTCGACGTCCAGTCGTCCTTGATCTGCGACTGCATCGCGGTCCAGTCGGTGACGTCGTACATGATGTAGAACTTGCGGCCGTGCGCCTCGGCCGACTGGCGCACCTTCTGCGCCATCGCGTCCCGGGTGGGGCCTTCGGCGCCGAAGGGGTTGAACCGCTGGAGGGCCGCGGTGTCACAGCCGTTCTCCTGCATCCAGCGGAAGTGCGTGTCCACCGTCTGCTGGTCCCACGACGAGAACAGCGTGGCCGGAGCGCCGCTGCCGAGGTTCCCGTACGCCGTGGCGTACGACTTCTCGTACTCCTTCATCTCCGGCCAGGAGGCGATGGTGGTGTTCGAAGGCGACGGCGGCTGACCGGCGTTGGCGCTCCAGTGCCACCAGCTGTTGATGGGCGCTCCGTCGCCCTTGCAGGCGAACCAGCCCTGGTAGCCCACGGTCACCTTGCCGACCACATCGCCGGGCGGCGAAGCGGTGGCGACCGCGGGCGCCGCCGTCGCCGTGGTGGCGGCCGACCACCCGCCGACGGTGGCGGTGCCGGCGAGCGCGGACAGGATGACGGACCGTCTGGAAATACTCACGGATCCCTCGCAATCGGCTCAGGGCCCACACCGGACGGGGGCCATCCGAAGACAAGGTATGGACATGACAACGCATGGACAAGATGACTGCACGCAATTTCTTGACGTGTCCAGGAAAAAATCTATGCCAACACCGCCATCGTGGCGGCCGGATGGCAATCATTAGGCGTTGATCATGGTGAACACACACCTTTGTCAACACGTAATCGCCCAGACCCTTGTTTGTGGCTGGATTCCGCCTACGCTCACCTCGGGCTGTCGTATCTCAGACGAGCGACACCGGTTGAAGGGCGTGCACCGCTATGCAGGGCACAGTGGATGGATTCACCTACGGCGCTGTCACCCCCGTGGTGGCCTTTCTCATGGCATGTCTCGGCTCGGCCCTCGGGCTGCGCTGCACCACCCGCTCGCTACGGCACGAGCGTTCCTGGAAACCCGGCTGGCTGGCGCTCGGTGCGCTCTCCATCGGCTCCGGCATCTGGACGATGCACTTCATAGCGATGATCGGATTCAGCGTCGAGGAGGCGCCTATCAGCTACGACAAAATCACCACCGTGGCCAGCCTGGCCGTGGCGATCGTGATGGTCGGCATCGGCGTCTTCATCGTGGGCTACCGCGGTGCCACGACGGCGGCGCTGCTCTCCGCCGGTGTCATCACCGGACTCGGTGTCGCGGCCATGCACTACCTCGGAATGGCCGGAATGGAGCTCCAGGGGCACCTGGAGTACAACGTCACGACCGTCACCCTCTCCGTCGTGATCGCCGTCGTCGCCGCGACCGCCGCACTCTGGGCGGCCGTATCGGTCCACGGTTTTCTGGCCAGCCTGGGCGCGAGTCTGGTCATGGGCATCGCCGTGACCGGGATGCACTACGTCGGCATGCTGGCGATCAGCGTGCATCTGCAGGAGGACGCCGGCACGGTGTCCGGCTCCTCACCCACCTCGCTGCTCTTCCCGATGCTGCTCGGCCCGGCCGTCTTCCTCGTACTCTCCGGTGTCGTGGTGATGTTCGACCCGCTGCTGGTCCTGGGCGAAGGCGACTGGAACCAGCCCGCCACCGCCGGGGGTGCGCCGGCCGGCGCTACGACGGCCGGTGCGCGGATCCCCGCGCAGCCCGGCCGTCAGCACGACATCAGTCCTTCAGAGCCCCGGAATTGGCCCCACTGACGAAGTAGCGCTGGAAGCAGAAGAACAGCGCTGCCACCGGCAGGGTGGAGAGCAGGGCGGCAGCCAGTTTCAGCGGATACTGGGTGCCGCCGCCGAGGCCGCCGGAGACGAAGCGCGCGAGACCCGTGGTCAGCGTCTCGTACTGCCCCGACTGGGTGGCGATGAGGAAGTGCGTGAACTCGTTCCACGACCCCTGGAACGACAGGATGGTCAGCGTGATCAACGCGGGCCTCGCCATGGGCAGGACGACGGACCAGAAGATCCGTACCACCCCCGCCCCGTCCATCCGCGCGGCCTCCTCGACCTCCGGCGGCACCGACTCGAAGAACTGCTTCATGATGAAGATGCCGGTGGCGTCCACCAGCAGCGGCACGATCATGCCGGTGTAGGTGTCGAACAGTCCGAAGATGTTCAGCACCAGGAACTTCGGGATCAGCAGCGCCACTCCCGGCACCGCCATCACGGCGATGACGAAGACGAACAGCACCTTGCGGCCCCGGAAGCGCAGCCGCGCCAGCGCGTACCCGGCCATCGAGTCGAACAGCACCCGGCCCGCCGTCACCAGGACGGCCACCAGTGCCGAGTTGGAGAGCCAGCGCAGGAACGGCACACCGTCCGCCGCGCCGCCGAGGCCGAACAGCCGCTGGTAGGCCGCCGTGGTGGGCGTGGTGGGCAGCAGCGAGAGCGGATGCGCCGCCGCGTCCGGATCGGTCTTGAAACCGGTCACCAACTGGAGCGCGAACGGCAGCAGATACAGCAGCGCCACCCCCACCACCAGGGCGTAGCCCACCACCCGCAGCGGAATCGGGAACCGGTTGAGCACCGGCCGGCCCTGTGAACTCATCGTGTCCTCCCGGTACGTGCGCCGCGCTCCCGCAGTACCCAGCGCTGGAGTCCGGTCAGGACGAGGATCAGGACGAGCAGCACGAACGCGATGGCCGCCCCCTGACCGAAGTCCGAGTTGTCGAAGCCCGACGAGTACGACAGGAACGCCGGCGTCAGCGTGGTGTTGCCCGGCGCCCCCTGACCCATCACGTACACCTGGTCGAAGACCTGCCAGGTCGAGATGAGCCCGAGCGTCAGCACCAGGAACAGCACGGGACGCAGCGCGGGGAGTGTCACGTACCGCAGCAACTGGCGGCGGTTGACGCCCTCGATGGCCGCCGCCTCCTCCAGTTCACGCGGGACGTCCTGGAGCGCCGCGAGGAAGATCAGCATGAAGGTGCCGGACGTGGTCCACACCGACAGCAGGATGATCGTGCACATCGCGACCGAGGGCCCGGACAGCCACTCGAACCAGGAGAGACCCATGAACGAGTGGGACGCCAGCGCCCCCGACGGGCGCTCGGGATCGACGATGCCCACCGAACCCAGGATCAGCGACAGCACACCACGCGGGTCGGAGAACCAGTTGGGCCCCTTCACCCCCACCCACGACAGCATCTTGTTGACCGACCCACTGCCCTGGAACATGAAGAGGAAGACAGTGGCGACGGCGATCGAACTCGTCACCGAGGGAAAGAAGAACGTCGTCCGCAGCGCGCCGCGCCCGCGCAGCATCCGCTGGTTGACGATGATCGCGAGCCCCAGCGCCAGCACCGTCTGCAACGGCACCGTGAGCAGCACGTAGTAGGCGTTGTTGCGCAGCGCCGTGGCGAACAGGGTCCGGTCGAGGCCGTCCTGGACGAACAGGGTCCGGTAGTTGTCGAGACCCACGAAGTCGGCGCTGCCGGTGAACGGGTTGGACTGACCGTCCCAGCGCAGCAGGCTCACCCACAGCGCCATCAGGATGGGCAGCACGAGGAACAGACCGAGGACGACCACCATGGGGCTGACGAACAGCCAGCCCCACGGTCCGTCCCGGCGCACCGAGCGGGCCCTGCCCGCCGAGCGGATCGAACGTAGCGGCATCCGGGCTCAGTTGCCCTTCGCTATCGCCGCTTCGCCGTTGCGCTGCAGATCACCGAGGATCTTCTTCGGGTCCGTCGTGCGCAGCGACTGCAGTTCGGTGTTGAACTGGCTCAGCACCTTGTCGAAGCCGGCGATCGTCACCGGGCCCTGTGCGTAGGCGCTGCCGTCCACCCACGCCTTGGCGGCCGGGTACTGCTGGGCGTACGTCTTCAGCGCGCTCGTACGCGACGGCATCACACCGAACGCCTTGGCGAAGGTGAGCTGCTGGTCGCCCGAGCTCAGGTACTTGACCAGGTCGACGCTTGCCGAGCGGTGCGCGCTGTCGGCCGCGACGCCCCAGCAGTTGCTGAACGCCAGGGTGCCCTTGCCCTTCGGGCCCGCGGGCAGCGGCAGCACCTTGTACTTCACGTCGGGGTAGTCGAGCTTCATCCCGCCGTCCAGCCAGTTGCCCTCGACGGTCATCGCCGCCTTGCCCTTGCCGAGCGCCTCGCCGCCCCAGCTGGTGTCGACGTCCTTGGCGTACTTCATCGAGCCGGACTTGAGCAGCGACTGGACGTAACCGAGCCCCTCGGCGTTCTCCGGGGTGTCGGCCGTCATCTTCGTCTGGCCCGAGTCGGTGACCCAGCCGCCCGCCTGCTTCAGGAAGACCCCGAGCCGCTGGTACTCGTCGCTGGTGACCAGGCCGGTGACGCCCTTGCCGGTGAGCTTGTCCGCGACCGTCCGCAGCTGCTCCCACGTGGTCGGGTAGTCCTTCTCCGTCAGCCCGGCCTTCGCCCACAGGTCGGTGTTGACGACCAGGCCCAGCGTCGAGGTGTCCTTGGGCAGACAGACCAGCTTGCCGTCGTAGCTGAAGGAGTCACGCAGCTGCGGCGAGAAGTCGTCGGCGTCCGGTATCTGCGCGCCGTACGGGTAGAGCGAACCGCCCTTGGCGTAGTTGGCGAACTGGTCGGAGTTGACGTAGAAGACGTCCGGCGGCTTGTTGCCCGCGAACGCCTGCCCCAGCTGCTGGTTCATGTCCTTGGCGGCCTCGACCGTGACCGTGTTGCCGGACTTCTTCGCGTAGGCGGCGGCTGCCGCCTTGACCGCCGCGGTCTCGGCGTCGCCCGAGGTGGCGATCAGCACCGACAGGTGCTGCGGACCGCTCTTCTCCTGGGACGGCTCCTTCCCACTGTCGAAGCCGGACGAGCAGCCGGTGGCTGCCAGCAGCGCCGCGCATGCGACGAAGGCGGCGGCAGCCGTGCGGGTGACCATGAATTCCTCCAGTAAAGACGTGACGTACGGACTCGGTCGGACGGACTCAGTTGGCGGGGGGCGGGTACGGGGGTGTGCTGTCGCGGACGACGAGCGACGGTTCGAGCAGGACACGTTCGGGATCCCGGCCCGGCGACGCCATCCGCGCCAGCAGCAGCCGGACACACTCCCGGCCGACCGCCTCGGTCGGCTGGGCGAGGGTGGAGAGACCGGGGGAGATGAGGGCGGCGGTGGGGGAGTCGTCGAAGCCGACGACCGCCACGTCCCTGCCCGGTACCGCGCCCCGCTCGCGCAGCGCGTGGTAGCAGCCCAGCGCCAGCATGTCGCTCGCCGCCACCACGGCAGTCGCGCCGCCGTCGATCAGCGGTCCCGCGACGGCCTGCGCCGACGCGATGTCGTCCACGCTCTGCGCGCGCCTGCCGCGCACCGGGAGACCGTGCCGTCGCATGGCACGCTGCCAGCCCTCGGCACGGTCGTCACCGACACCGGACCCGCGCGGCCAGCCGAGGAAGGCGATACGGCGATGGCCGAGGCCCACCAGATGCTCGACCGCCGCGTCCGTGCCCGAGGCACCGTCGACATCGACCCAGTCACCGACCTGGCGGCCCGACCACATCCGGCCGAAACCCACGAACGGCACGTCGCGCTTCTCCAGCCACGCCTGTCTGCGGTCGCCCCTGTCGGTGCCGCTCAGCACGAAACCGTCCACGCTGTGCTGGTCGATGAGTTCCTCGTAGCCGGGGAGGCCGCCGCCCTCGCCGTCGGCGGGCCAGGCGAACAGCAGGATCCGGTAACCGGCGGCGTCGGCCGTCTGCGACAGCGCGTGCAGGAAGCGGTCCATGACCGGCGCCGAGAGACCGGGGGCCGGCCGTATCGCGTAACCGATCAGTTTGCTGGAGCGGGTACGCAGCGTCTGCGCCGCCCGGTGCGGCCGGTACCCCATCTCCTCGATGGTGCGCAGCACCCGGTCCAGCGTCTCGGGACGCAGTAAGTCCGGCGAGTTGAGAGCGTTGGAGACGGTTTGCGGCGAGACGCCGGCCCGCTTCGCCACCATGGCGAGCGTCACGGGACCCGCCTTGGCAGGCGGGTTGCTGGCAGAGCGGGCCATGGCGGTCTCCGGAACTTGTAGGAACGGACAGGAACTCGTAGCAAAAGCGAATCAGTTCATTGGAGCGTTCCAAAACCGTTGTCAACGTCCCGATGTCGTCGTTAGAGTTTTTGGAACGCTCCAATGACTGAGAGGTTCTGCTCTGTTGGACACCACTGTCAAGACCCACGACACAAAAGACTTCACCGACGGGGACGGCTCTCAGGTGGCGGGACTCCAGCCCTTCCTGCACGACGCGGTGGTGACGCTGTACGCGCCGAGCTTCGCGATATCGCGTCCTGACGGCCAACTCGGCGGCGGCGCCGACGGCTTCTACCACGGCGACAGCAGAGCACTGGCCCGGCTGACCGTCGCCGCCGACGGCGTCGCGCTCGCACCGGTGGGCGGCGCCCTCGACGGAGCGGACAGCGCCACCTTCCGCGGTGTGCTGCGCGGCCTCGGCGAGGTCACCCCCGACCCGGCCGTCACCCTGCGCCGCAGCCGGCGGGTGGCCCCGGGACAGCTGACCGAGACCTTCGAACTCACCAACGCGGGCGGCCAGGACGTCCGGGTCGGGCTCGTCGTCACGGCGACGACCGACCTCGCCCCCATGGAGCGCGTCAAGACCGGCCGGCCCACCCCGCCCGTCGCCGCCACGGCCGTCGACGGCGGACTCGCCTGGGAGCAGGACGCGTTCGCCGTCCGCCTCACCAGCACGGCGGGACCCGAGATCGACGCGCGGGCCGGACAGCTGCGCTACGACGTCGAGCTGGCGCCCGGCGCCGTCTGGACCGCCGTACTGCACTGCTCGGCGGCGCACGACACCGGCGACCAGTTCCCCGCGCCCACCGCGGGCAGTGTGCCCTGGCGCACCCCCGAACTGGCCAGCGCCGACCACCGCTTCGACCACTGGCTGAGCCAGTCGGCCGCCGACCTCGACCGGCTGCGCCTCACCGACCCCGAGGACCCGGCCGACCAGTTCCTCGCCGCCGGCGCCCCCTGGTTCCTCACGCTCTTCGGCCGTGACGCGCTGTGGGCGGCCCGGATGCTGCTGCCGCTCGGCACCTCACTCGCCGCCGGCACGTTGCGTACCCTCGCCCGCCGCCAGGGCGTCAGGTCCGACCGCGACACCCAGGAGCAGCCCGGCAAGATCCTGCACGAGGTGCGCAGGAGCGAACAGACCTTCCACGACTCCTTCGGCCTGCCCGCCTCCTACTACGGCACCGTCGACGCGACCCCGCTGTGGGTCACCCTGCTGCACGACGCCTGGCGCTGGGGCCTCGCCCCCGAAGAGGTCGAACAGCTCCTGCCGCACGCCGAGTCGGCCCTCGCCTGGATGCGGGACCACGCCGACGCCGACGGGGACGGCTTCCTCGAATACATCGACGAGACCGGCCGCGGCCTGGCCAACCAGGGCTGGAAGGACTCCAGCGACGGCATCCGGTACCGCGACGGCCGCCTCGCCGCGCCGCCCATCGCGCTCTGCGAGGTGCAGGCGTACGCGTACGAGGCGGCCCGGGGCGGCGCCGCCCTGCTGCGCGCCTTCGGCAGGCCCGGCGCCGACCGCTGGGAGGAGTGGGCCGACCGGCTGCGCGAGCGCTTCCGCGCCCACTTCTGGGTGGAGGACGAGCACGGCCGCTACCCGGCCGTGGCACTCGACCGGGACAAGCGCCCCGTCGACTCCGTCACCTCCGGCTTCGGCCATCTGCTGGGCACCGGCCTGCTCGACCGGGACGAGAGCGCCCTGCTCGCGGCCCGGATCAGCGCCCCCGACCTGGACTCGGGCCACGGCCTGCGCACCCTGAGCAGCGCCTCGGTCGGCTACAACCCGTACGGCTACCACATCGGGTCCATCTGGCCGCACGACACGGCCATCGCCGTGCACGGCCTGGTCAGGGCAGGCTTCCCCGACGAGGCGGCGCCGCTGGCCGCCGGCCTGCTGACCGCTTCGGCGGCCTTCGACGCCCGGCTGCCCGAGCTGTTCGCGGGGCACGGCGCGGCGAACGCCGCCCGCCCCGCGCCCTATCCGGCGTCCTGCCGTCCCCAGGCGTGGGCCGCCGCCTCGTCCGTCCTGGTCCTCCAGTCGGTGCTCGGACTCTCGGCCGACGTGCCGGGCTCCACGCTCACCCTGGCGCCCGCCTTCACCGAGGCGTACCGGCCGCTCACGGTCACGGGCCTCGACCTGGCGGGCCACCGGCTGGACGTCAGCGTCAGCCCGGACGGCGCGGCGCAGGTGACGGGACTCCCGGCGGGCACGACCCTGATCAGGGGCTGAGCGGCGGCGGTGCTGTTTTCGCCGGGGGCGCTCCGGGGCATACGGAACTGCGATCCTGCCGACGAGTTCCGGCCCCAGGGACGGTGGCCGGAACCCGCACCGAGAAGTGAGGATGCCTGTGGCCGCGCAGTCCGATGGAGCCCCGGCGGAGCAGGACACGGCGGACGGGCCCGACCCGCGGCGGTGGAAGGCGCTGGCCGTGTGCCTGGTCGCCGGCTTCATGACACTGCTCGACGTCTCGATCGTCAATGTGGCCCTGCCCTCCATCAAGGAGGGGCTGCACACACCGGAGTCCGACCTCCAGTGGGTGCTGTCGGGGTACGCGCTGTCCTTCGGCCTCTTCCTGATCCCGGCGGGCCGGCTCGGTGACGCCCGGGGCAGGCGCGCCGTCTTCATGGTGGGACTGACGCTGTTCACGCTGGCGTCGGCCGCCTGCGGAGCCGCCCAGACCAGTCTGTGGCTGGTCGTCGCCCGGCTGATCCAGGGCGCGGCCGGCGGACTGATCTCGCCGCAGATCTCCGCGCTGATCCAGCAGATGTTCTCGGGCCGGGAGCGCGGCAAGGCGTTCGGCGCCTTCGGCACGGTCGTCGGTATCTCGACGGCGGTGGGGCCGCTGCTCGGCGGGCTGCTCATCCAGGCGGCCGGGGCGCAGGAGGGCTGGCGGTGGGTGTTCTTCGTCAACCTGCCGCTCGGCGCCGTCTGTCTGCTGCTGGCCAGGCGGCTGCTGCCGGACACCCCTTCGGCGGGCCGGGTCAGGGCCCGCGACCTCGACCCGCTGGGCATCCTGCTGCTCGGCGGCGGTGTGCTGGCGCTGCTGCTGCCCTTCGTCCAGGCCCAGCAGTGGCCGGGCGACGAGAAGTATCTGCTGCTGATCGTCGCGGCGGCGCTGCTGTTCGCGTTCGTCCAGTGGGAGGGCCGCTGTCCGAAGGGCGGTGTCCAGCCCGTCATCGACCTGTCCTTGTTCCGGGTCCGTTCGTACTGGCTGGGCTGTCTGCTGATCCTGCTGTACTTCGCCGGATTCACCTCGATCTTCTTCATCAGCACGCTCTATCTGCAGAGCGGGCTGCACTACTCGGCGCTCCTCGCGGGCGTCGCCATCACCCCCTTCGCCCTGGGGTCCGGCGCGTCGGCGGGAATCGGCGGCAAGCTGGTCGACCGGTTCGGCCGGCCGCTGGTGGCCATCGGACTGACGATGGTGGTCGTCGGACTCGTCGGGACCGTGATCGCCGTCCACCAAGTGCCGGGCCGTGGCGTGGGCTGGGCGATGGCGGCGCCGCTGCTGCTGGCGGGCCTCGGCAGCGGTCTGGTCATCGCGCCCAACCAGACCCTGACGCTCTCCCAGGTGCCGGTGAACAGGGCGGGCAGCGCGGGCGGCACCCTCCAGACCGGCCAGCGTGTCGGGTCCGCCGTCGGCATCGCCGCCGTAGGCTCGGTCTTCTTCGCCCAGGTCGGCCCCAACGGCTGGAACTCCGCCTTCGACCACGGACTCGTCGTCTCGGTGGGGTTCGTGGTGGTGGCGCTGGTCATCGCGCTGGCCGACGTGATCGCGGGCCGCCGGGACCGGACGAGGCAGAGCTGAGGAGAGTGACGATGAGCGAATCGGACACGACC
The DNA here is from genome assembly GCF_036084755.1 of Streptomyces sp. NBC_00370. Classification (NCBI taxonomy): domain Bacteria; kingdom Bacillati; phylum Actinomycetota; class Actinomycetes; order Kitasatosporales; family Streptomycetaceae; genus Streptomyces; species Streptomyces sp. NBC_00370. Next base: position 1,079,332 of record NZ_CP107968.1, on the reverse strand, counting down.
GGAGGCCGGCCGCCGGCAGCCGGGGACGGCAACTCCGAGCTGGGCAGCAAACCGTTCAAACGGTCCAGGAGCCACTTCGCCGACCGGATCACCGCCGACGGCCGCGACGGCTGGCCGGTGGAGGCCGGCCGCTACCGGCTGGTGGTCAGCCGCGCCTGCCCCTGGGCCAGCCGCGCGGTGATCTCGCGCCGGCTGCTCGGACTTGAGGACGCCCTGTCGCTCGCCGTCACCGATCCCGTCCAGGACGCCCGCAGCTGGCGCTTCACCCTGGACCCCGAAGGCCGGGACCCGGTGCTCGGCATCCGCTACCTGAGCGAGGCGTACGACGCGCGGGAGACGGACTACCCCGGCGGCGTCAGCGTGCCCGCCGTCGTGGACGTCCCCACGGGGAAGCTGGTGACCAACGACTACCAGCAACTCACCCTGGACCTCGCGACCGAGTGGACGGCGCTGCACCGGCCGGGCGCGCCGGACCTCTGTCCGCGGGCGCTGCGCGACGAGATCGACGAGGTGATGGAGGGCGTCTACCGGGACGTCAACAACGGTGTGTACCGCGCCGGGTTCGCGACCAGCCAGCGCGAGTACGAGGAGGCGTGCCGCGGTGTGTTCGAACGCCTCGGCCTGGTGTCGCGGCGGCTCACCGACCGGCGCTACCTGGTGGGCGACACGATCACGGAGGCGGACATCAGGCTGTTCACCACCCTGGTGCGCTTCGACGCGGTCTACCACGGCCACTTCAAATGCAACATGGCGAAACTGGCCGAGGACCCGGTGCTCTGGGCGTACGCCAGGGACCTGTTCCAGACCCCGGGCTTCGGGGACACGGTCGACTTCGACCACATCAAGCAGCACTACTACCGGGTACACACCGGCATCAACCCCACCGGCATCGTGGCCATCGGCCCCGACCCGGCGGGCTGGCTGACCCCGCACCACCGTGAACGGCTGGGCGGCCGCCCCTTCGGCGACGGCACACCGCCGGGCCCGGTACCGGCAGGCGAAAGGGTCCCGCCGATCGGCCGCGACTAGCGCGTCTCAGCTCTCCGGCACCGGCCTGCGGCTCAGGTACACCCCCGCGCAGAGCGCGAGGACCAGCACGCAGCCGGTGAACGTCAGTCCGGCGGTGCGCAGGCCCAGGGCGACGGTCAGCGCGCCGACGCCGACGACCGGCAACGAGATGCCGACGTAGGCGACGACGAAGAAGGCCGAGATGGTGCCGGCCCGGTGGGCGGGCGGCGCGGCGCCGCCGACGGCGGTGATGCCGGCCCGGAAGGCGAGGCCCTGGCCGAGCCCGGCCAGGATCGCACCCACCACCAGCAGCGGCAGCGACTCGGCGGCGAGCGAGGCCCCGACCAGGGCAAGCCCCACCACCAGGACGAAGCTGCCGCCCGGCAGCGCCCTGCGTACACCGACCCGCCCCATCAGGGACTGGCCGACGGTGGAGGCGAGGAAGACCGAGAAGACGATCGCCCCGGAGACGGCCAGGTTGTGCACGTCCAGGGTCTCGGCCACAAAGCTCGGCGCCACGGCGGTGAACAGACCGAGCAGCGCGAAGCCGGCGAAGACGGCCAGCGCCGACGGCGCGAACACCCCGCGCACCTCGGGCGGTACCCGCACCCCCTGCGGACTGAGCGGCGCCGGCCAGCGCGGGTGCTCGACGGGCTCGGGCAGCAGCCAGGTCAGTACGGCGGCGACGGCGACCAGGCCGAGGTCCACGACGAACGGCAGGCTGAGCGGCGACGGCGCGTACTGGGCGAGCAGTCCGGCGAGCAGCGGCCCGCAGCCGAGACCGCCCATGTTGGCGGCCGTCGCGGCCAGTCCGGCCCGTACCTTCTGGTCCGGCCGGGCCAGGTCGAGCACGGTGGCCGTCGCCGCTCCGCTGAACAGCCCGGCGGCGAACCCCGACAGCAGCCGCCCGACGAACAGCACCGCGAGACCGCCCTCGAAGAGGAAGCACAGCGCGCTCGCCGCCGACAGGCCGAGCGCCACCAGCAGGACGGGCCGGCGGCCCACCACGTCCGAGTAGTTGCCGGCGAGCAGCAGTACGGCGATGACGCCGACCGCGTACACGGCGAAGACGACCGTCACGATCAGCTCGGAGAAGCCGAGTTCCTGTCGGTAGAGGCCGTACAGCGGAGTGGGCAGCGTCGTGCCGAGCATGCCGATGGCGAAGATAGCCGCCGCCACCGGATAGCCGAGGCGCGGACGCCGGGCATTGCGATCGATCATGCCCACCACAGTACGAGCCTCCGGCGCACGCCACCCGTACCGGCACGGACAGGCCGCCGCCGGCAGCTGACGGGCCCTCACCCGAGCCCTCCGCGCGAGCCCTTGACGCGAACACGACGACCTGTATGGTCTAGGCCAAGTGAGGGAGATGTTTGCTGAAGCACCGGCCTCCGGCCGTCGCCGACGCGGTCTCCTGCACTGCCCCTTCGCGCCTCTTGGCCCCACACCTGAGAGGCCGGCCCGCAGGACCCGGGTTCCCCCACGGACCCGAGACCACGCGGGAAGACCTGATGTGAAGGAGTACGCATGCACCGGAAAAGGAAGATCGCCGCTGCCGTCGGCGCGGTTCTGGCCCCGGTACTCGCCCTGAGTCTGCCGGCGAGTTCCGCGAGTGCCCACGGTTACATCTCCTCGCCCCCCAGCCGGCAGGCCCAGTGCGCCGCCGGCACCGTCAGCTGCGGTGACATCACCTACGAACCGCAGAGCGTGGAAGGCCCCAAGGGGCTGACCAGCTGCAGCGGGGGCAACGAACGGTTCGCCGATCTCGACGACGACGCCAAGGGGTGGACGGTCACCCCCGTCCAGCAGACCACCGAGTTCAAGTGGACCCTGACGGCGCAGCACTCCACGAGCACCTGGCAGTACTTCGTCGGCGGCCAGGAGATCGCGGAGTTCGACGACAACGGGGCCCAGCCGGGTGCCACCGTCACCCACCGGGTGAACTTCGGTTCGCTGACCGGGAAGCAGAAGGTCCTCGCGGTGTGGAACATCGCGGACACGGCGAACGCGTTCTACGCCTGCATCGACGTCAACGTCGGCGGCTGAGAGAGGGAGTGAGTCACATGCGCAACCGCGTCATCGGGCTGCTGACAGCGACGGCCTCGGCCGCCACACTCGCGGTACTGACCTTCGGCCCCGCCACCACCGTGCAGGCCGCCCAGGCGGACGACTTCATCGTCAGCGAGGCCCAGTTCAACCAGATGTTCCCCGGCCGCAACTCGTTCTACACGTACAGCGGTCTGACGGCCGCGCTGAGCGCCTACCCCGGCTTCTCCGGCACCGGCAGCGACACCGTACGCAAGCAGGAGGCCGCGGCCTTCCTCGCCAACGTCAGCCATGAGACGGGCGGCCTCGTCTACGTCGTCGAGCAGAACACCGCCAACTACCCGCACTACTGCGACGCCACCCAGTCCTACGGCTGCCCGGCGGGCACGGACAAGTACTACGGGCGCGGGCCGATCCAGCTGAGCTGGAACTTCAACTACAAGTCGGCGGGCGACGCGCTGGGCATCGACCTGCTGAACAACCCCGACCTGGTCCAGAACGACGCGTCCGTCGCCTGGAAGACCGGCCTCTGGTACTGGAACACGCAGAGCGGTCCCGGCACGATGACCCCGCACGACGCGATCGTCAACGGCGCCGGATTCGGTGAGACCATCCGGTCCATCAACGGCAGCATCGAGTGCAACGGCGGCAACCCCGCCCAGGTGCAGAGCCGTATCGACAGCTACACGAACTTCGCGCAGATACTCGGCGTCGACCCCGGCGGCAACCTCAGCTGCTGACCGGTACGCACAGGGCGGTACGAACAGGGCGGTGCCGTCGGCCGGGAGGCCGGCGGCGCCGCCCTTCCGTAGGTCAGAGCCGGGGCTCCGCCGGGCCGCCGCCGTCCTCCTGCCCCTCCCCGGCGGGCGCGTGCCGCAGCCGGTACTCGATCTGCCGCTGGTAGTACAGCCGCCCCACCAGCGCGCCGCCGTACACCACGAACCCCACCCCGACGAGCCACGACTGGATCACCAGGACGGTGCCGAAAGGACCGTACGTGACGGCGCTCGACGCGATCAGCGGCGAGAAGACGATCGCGGAGAAGGCCCGCAGACCGAGCAGCCCCACCGCGGTGGCGACCGCGCCGGGGAACAGCGCCTGCCAGCGGACCCGCCCCGCCAGCAGCAGCCGCTGCGACCACCAGAAGAACAGGAACGTGCCGATCACATCGCCGATCGTGCCGAAGACCAGCTCCAGCGTGGACCGCGAGGTCACCGGCGTGTTGACGAAGATGACCAGGAACACCACCAGCACGGCCAGCCAGACCACATGGCGCCACATCGTGTGCCAGCGCGCGGTCGACAGCTCCCACACCCGCTCGTAGCCGGTCTGCACCGCCGACCCGAAGGTCAGCCCGAAGACCGCGAGCGCGGCGAGCCCGAACGCCGTCGTACGCTGCAACGCCTGGCCGGGTCTGCCGAACAGCTCCTGGATCTCCTGCTGGGAGTCGGCCGAGACCCCGAGCCCCTGCCCCAGCCACTTGGCGAACCCCTCACCGCTCGCCGGGTCGGCGGCGGCGACCAGGATCAGCAGCGGGACGAGGGTCAGGAAGCCGAGCGCGGCGAACCCCATGGCCCGGTGCATCAGCTCCGTCTCGCGGCCGAGCCGCCAGACCAGCTCCGTGTACGCGACCGCCTCGCCCCACAGACGGCTGATCCGGCCGGGACGGTTCGTCTCGCTGGGCTGCTTCCGGGTCATGTGTTGTCGACTACCCCTCAAGGACACGGCACGGGTTGCCCCAAGATACGCCTGCAGGTGCGGGGCGTTCCGCCTCGCCACGGGCCCTTCGTCCCGCCGTGCCACACTGGCGGCCGATCAGCCGAAGGAGGCATGAGCGTGTCGATGATCCGCAACCTGCGCCGCACGATGGGCAGGGCCTACCGGCGCACCGTGGACCTGAGCCATCCGGCCAGATCACCGCTGGGCAGCGCGGTGGTGCACTGTGTGGTCTACCAGGACGGCGTACGGCAGTCCGGTGACTGCCCGGCTGACGAGGCGCTGCGCAAGGTCCGCAGGTCGGGCGGCGGTTTTGTGTGGATCGGGCTGCACGAGCCGACCTGGGAGGAGTTCTCCGGGGTGGCCGAGCTGTTCGACCTGCACCGGCTCGCCGTCGAGGAAGCCGTCACCCCGCACCAGCGGCCGAAGGCCCAGCGGTACGACGAGACACTGTTCGCCGTCTTCAAGACGGTCAGCTATGTCGAGCACGAGCAACTGACCGCGACCAGCGAGGTGGTGGACACCGGTGAGCTGATGGTGTTCACCGGGCCGCAGTTCGTGGTCACCGTCCGGCACGGCAGGCACGGGTCGCTCGGTCCGCTGCGCGAGGCCCTTGAGGCCGACCCCGAACAGCTCGCCAAGGGGCCGGCCGCCGTGCTGCACGCCATAGCGGACCACATGGTGGACGACTATCTCGCCGTCGCCGAGGCGATCCAGGACGACATCGACGAGGTCGAGACGGAGGTCTTCTCCGGGCAGGTCGCGCGCGCCGACGCCGGCCGGATATACCAGCTCAAGCGGGAGCTGCTGGAGCTGAAGCGGGCGGTGGCGCCGCTGGACCGGCCGCTGCAGAAGCTGGCCACCCAGCCTGACGGGCTGATAGGCCCCGAGATCCAGAAGTACTTCAGGGACGTCGTCGACCATCTGGCCAGGGTCACCGAGCAGATAGCCGCCTTCGACAACCTGCTGGACTCGATCCTCCAGGCGTATCTGGCGCAGGTGACCGTCGCGCAGAACGAGGACATGCGCAAGATCACCGCATGGGCCGCCGTCATCGCCGTCCCCACCATGGTGTGCGGCGTCTACGGCATGAACTTCGAGCACATGCCGGAGCTGCGCTGGCAGTACGGCTACCCCCTGGTCATGGGGGTGATCGTCGTCGCCTGTTTCGGCATCCACCGCACCTTCCGCCGAAACGGCTGGCTCTAGCGTCCCCCGTCCGGCTCAGGCATTGCCTCCGCCGTGCGGGATCGCGTCGGTGTCGAGCGTCTGGTCGATGACCCGGCGGGCGCAGTCCGACAGCCGCAGCTGATGTGAGCGCGCGTACGAACGCAGCGCGGCGAACGCGGCGTCCACGTCGGTCTGCCAGCGCTCGGCCAGGATGCCCTTGGCCTGTTCGATGATGATGCGGCTGGTGAGCGCGCGTTGCAGCTGGGCCTTCTCGATGTGCTGCTGGTCCAGGGCGCGTTGCTGGAGCAGCGCGATGGTCGCCACATCGGCCAGCGCCTGCGCCAGCGACGCGTCCTGCGGGCTCAGCGGCTGCGTGTCGGTGTGGAAGAGGTTCAGCGCGCCGACGGCCCTGTCCCGCAGCCGCAGCGGGAAGGTGTGACTCGTGGCGAACCCGCTCTCCCGCGCGTGCGCGGCGAACTGCGGCCAGGCGGCGGTCGCTTCGGCGTCCGCCAGGTCGATGTTGGTACGCGCGGTGCTGCTGCGGTAACACTCCACGCAGGGGCCCTGGTCGTGCTGCAGGGCGAAGAGTTCCAGCAGATGCGTGGTCTCGTCGGACGCGGCGATCGTCTGCAGGGTCTCCTTCTCGTCGGCGAGGAGAATTCCGGTGGCCGACACATCCAGCAGGGCGACGCAGTGCGCGCAGAGCTGCTCGAGGAAGTCGATCAGGTCGAAGTCGTCCGTCAGCGAATCCGCAACCTGCACGAACACCGCTGACACCTGCTGTTCGCGGGACATAGAGGTCATCCCCTCATTTCGTCGGTCGGATCGGTCGGGCCGGGGTCGCCCGCAGTGGGCGGCAGACGCAGCCGCCGCGCCACGATGTCGCGTGCGATGTCGGTGATCGGCAGGCCCTGGCTGAAGGAGTAGGCGCGCAGTCGCAGCAGGGCGGGGCCGAGCGCGAGACCGAGCTGGACGCTGATCATCCCGGTGGCCTGGTGCACGACGGCCCGGTGGAGCTCGGTGGGCCGCGCGTCGCCCCAGGACTCCAGCTGCACGCCTTCGCCGCCCAGGAACTGGAGGGTGAGTGCCTCGGCGAGGGCCAGCGCGTCGTCCATCTGCTGGCCGCTCATCGGTCCTGGCTCGGCCCGCAGCAGCGTCAGGACGCCCACGAAGATGCCGCCGAGATGCAGCGGGAAGCAGAACACCGCGGCCACCGGCAGATCCCCGAGCGCCGGCAGCAGCGCGGGCCATCTGCCCGACGGGACAGTGGCGATGTCGTCGACCATGCGCAGCGCGTGATCGCGCAGCGCGTCGGGGCCGGGGCCTTCCCCCAGGGTGAACTGAAGATCCTCGAAGAGTGCCGCCGTCTTGCCCGAGGACCACAGCTGCTCGGTGATCTGACCGTCCACGACCAGCGACACCGCGAGACCGTCGACCCCGAGCACCTCGGCGCAGCCGGCCAGCCTCGGCTGGGCCTGAATGTGCACGAGCCGGAGGACCTCGGTCATGGCGTCACTGATCATTGGCGGCCACCCCTTCTCCGTACTCCACGTGGGGGGGACGGCAGCCTCAAGTGGCTCATCTCAGCATAGACCGCGATCAGCGGGTGACACGCCTCCCGCGGCGGGCGCCCCAGCGGGCACCGAGCAGGACCAGATCAAGAACGAACACGATCACACCGATCGCGAGCAGATAAGAAAGGCCCGACCCCGCCACACCGATGATTCCGAGCGCGACGGCGATCAGGAGAAGGAGCAGGAAAAGGGCCATCCCGCCCTCCTAACGGCGCGCGAGCCGGCGCTCGCCGGTCGCACCCGTCTTGTAGGGAAGTCCGTAGTGCGCGAAGATCTGCGGCTCGTCCTCGGCGGGCAGTTCCCCGTCCGTGTCGATCGAGGGCGCCTCCTTGACCAACTGCTTGTCCCAGCCGACCTTCAGATAGCCCGGACCGACGGTCGCGTCGGTGAGCGGTACGAAGATCAGCCGCTTCTTGGTCGGAATCCCGACGGTGACCGTGGCGAACGCCGGTGCGTCCGTCGCCGTGTCGACGTACACGGCCTCCAGCGAGCCGATCTTCTTCTTGTCGGTGTCGACCACATCGTGGCCACGCCATTCCCGGATGTCCTCAGCCTCGAACACGAGCAATTCGCCTCTTTATCCGCTGGTGGTGCAGGTGTCGTCAGTGTGACTGTTACCCCCGCAGGCGGCGATGGCACCTGGCCGGGGCGGCGAACTGTTACCGCTCGGTCGGCCGAGCAAGGCCGCTTCCGGGCGCCGGCGGTTACACTGACAGAGCAAGACGCCCAAGACCCTGGCTCCCAGCTGCCCTGGACCCGGCAGCCAGCGACCTTGCGATTCTCTTTATGCGCACGACTTCTTATGCGCATCCTACGCGGCGTCTGTTTGCCTCAAACAATGTGTGCTGAACAAGCCACCCTGCCGAGCATTCACCGCACCGGCTACCAGCGGTCGTGAACCGACCCGAAAGGCGTGGCTCAATGTCCCTGCCCACCACCGGCGATTCCGAATCGGCGGTTCTGGATCCACCACGCGAGTCGGGCAGCGATTTCGCGCGCCTGACCCAGCTCATCAACGCGGCCGGACTGATGCGCCGCCGCCCCTGGTACTACGTCCTGCGGATCTCCCTCGTCGTGGCACTGTACGCCGTCGGCTGGATCGCCTTCGCCATGATCGGGAACAGCTGGTGGACGCTGGCCGTCGCCGCGTTCCTCGCCGTGGTCTTCGGTCAGGTCGCCCTCGTCGCGCACGATGTGGCGCACCGCCAGGTCTTCCGGCTGCGCCGGGCGAGCGTCCGCACCGGCAGGCTCGCGGGGAACCTCGGTATCGGCATGGGCTACGGCTGGTGGCAGGACAAGCACTCCAGGCACCACGCCAACCCGAACCACGAGGACCTCGACCCCGACGTCAACCCGGACATCCTGGTGTGGTCCCAGTCCCAGGCCAGGGAAGCCAGGGGAGTGGCGCGGCTGATCGGCGGCTCGCAGGCGTATCTCTTCTTCCCGCTGCTGGCACTTGAGGGCTTCAACCTGCATGTCGCGGGCGTACGGTCGCTCGCCAACCGGTCGTTGAAGCAGCGCAGGCAGGAAGGGGCCCTGCTGATCGGGCACTTCGCCGTCTATCTGGCGGCCCTGCTGGTCGTGCTGCCGCCCGGCAAGGCGCTCGCCTTCCTCGCCGTCCACCAGTGTCTGTTCGGGATCTACCTGGGCTCGATCTTCGCCCCCAACCACAAGGGCATGCCGGTGCTGACCGGCGCGGACCGCCCCGACTTCCTGCGCCGTCAGGTGCTCACCTCGCGCAACGTGCGCGGCGGTTGGTTCACCGACATCGCGCTGGGCGGCCTCAACTACCAGATCGAGCACCACCTGTTCCCGAACATGCCGACCCCGCAGCTGCGCAAGGCGCAGCCCATCGTCAGGCGGTACTGCGAAGAGCTCGAAGTCGGCTACCTGGAGACTGGCCTGATCGGCTCGTACCGCCAGGCGCTGCGCAGTCTGCACGACGCGGGAGCGCCCCTGCGGGCGATGCGGAAAGCACTCGTGACCCCGTAAGTGACCCCGGCTCGACCACTGCCGCGTGTCCCGGCGCTCCGCGCTCCGGCACGCGGCGGTGTCGTGTCAGTGGTGGACCCTGCCCAGTTGCAGCGTGTCGCCGGCCTGCCGGAGGTCGCGCACCGTCGTGATCGCCGACGAGGCCAGCGGACGTTCGCTGCGGTAGACGTCCGGTCTCGCCGCCGAGGTGATCAGCGACGGCAGGGCGCGGTCCATGCGCAGCGCGTCGACGGACTCGGCCAGCAGCTCGTACTCCGTGGTGTCGTCGCGCGTCGCGACCCTGATCAGCCGGCCGGCCGCCAGATGCTCGGCCACCATGTCCTGGTGCGACACGTCGTCCCGCCAGGCCCGCAGCGTGTCCGGTACGTTCGGCACGCTCTCGCCGACGGGGGTCAGCGCGGACGCGGGGAAGCGCCCGCTCTCGGGGCTGGGATCCAGCCGCTCCGCGATCCAGGTGGCGCGGTCCCGTAACCACCACAGGGCCAGGGGCAGGGTGGGGGCGCGGTAGGTGCCCAGCGGTACGCCGACGTACTGACCGCCGCAGATTCCGTACGCGGTGACATGGCACAGGAATTCGTCATGCACGGCCGCTCTCCTTGCGCCGTTCGGGTGGGGGGCCGGGCTGGCCGCGGGGCGAATCCTGGGAGAGCAGAGTGATCGATTTCTGATCGCCCCAACTTACAATTATGGACCGGCCGATGACGGGCTGTCACGATGCGATTCCAGCCAGAAATCAACTGACTTCTGTGCGTGACCATGACCGGATGAGCCGGTCGCGCATCCGCTGTACATTGCTTGACGGTTATATGCCGTCCTGGGTATGTTCGTGGTATGTCCATACCGTTCGACGTCCTCGCGGATCCGAGCAGGCGGCGGATCCTCGATCTACTCCTGGAACGCCCCTATCTGGTCGGCGAGCTCACCGAGCGGCTGGGACTGAGCCAGCCGGGCACGTCGAAGCATCTGCGGGTGCTGCGCGAGGCCGGACTCGTACGGGTCCGGCAGGACGCGCAGCGCCGCTGGTACGAGCTGCGGCCCGAGCCGCTCGCCGAACTCGACGACTGGCTCGCCCACTACCGGCATCTGTGGTCCGGCACTCTCGACGCACTCGAACGGCACCTCGACGCGATGGAGGACGACTCCCATGACGACTAGTTCGCGCCCCGACTCCCTGACCACGACGGGCGACCGCTCCGCGCTCCGCATGGAGCGCCGGCTCCCGCATCCGCCCGAGGCGGTGTGGGCGGCCCTCACCGACCCCGAACGGCTCGCGCGCTGGTTCCCCTTCGAGGTCACCGTCGACCTCGTACCCGGCGGCACGATCGGCTTCAACCTGCCCGGCGAGTCGGCGCCCGCCGCCAGCGGCACCGTCACCGACCTCGACGAACCGCGCCTCTTCGGCTTCACCTGGGGCACCGACCAGCTGAGCTGGTCCGTCAGCCCGGACGGCGACGGCTCGCTGCTCACGCTCGTGCACACCTTCGGCGACCAGCCCGGCGCGGCGAGCTTCGCCTCCGGCTGGCACCTGTGTCTCGGCGCGCTCGGTCAGCTCCTCGACGGCGGCCCCGTCGAGGCCGGCCGCGACGACGGCGCGCTGCACGACGCGTACGTGGAACGGTTCGGGCTCGGCAGGGGCGTCGTCGAATCCGTACCCGGCGGCAGGCGGCTGCGGCTCGAACGCCAGCTGGTGCGGCCCGCCGAGGTCGTGTGGGACACCCTGTGCGCCGGTGTCGAGCCGGTGCCGGGACTGCCGGTGCCCGAGGGGTTCACGGCGGAGAAGGTCGAGGCGGGTCATGTGACGGAGGTGCGGCCCCCCGGCTTCGTGACCTTCGCCGTCGAGCCCGACGGCGCGGTCAGCTGGGAGCTGGGCGAGGGCACGGGCCACGGCGCGCGGCTCGTCCTGACCCAGAGCGGGCCCGAGGGCTTCGACGCGGAGACGGCGCTGGCCGCCTGGCAGGAACGGATCGAGCGGCTGGCGGCGCAGCTGCTCACTCGGCCGTCTCTTCCTTGATCGAGGAGACGCTCAACAGCTCCTCGAACTCGGACAGTTCGGCCACCAGCCGGTGCACGCTGCCGGTGCCGGCGATATCGACGTACACGAGGGCGGTGCCGGCCTCCGGGTGGTCCTCGTCCCCGTCACCTTCGCCGCCCGGCCGCCGCGCCGCCCGGTCCACCCGGACCTGCACCACCTGGAACCCCTGGGCCGCCGTGTACTCCAGCACCCGGGTCAGCACCCCGGTCCCGATCAGATAGGCGAGATGCAGCCGGGCCTGCTCGGGGGTGGCCAGGACCGGGATGCGCCGGGTGACCAGGGGATAGCCCTGTACGACCAGGAAGTGCGCCAGCGTGGCGCCGATCGCGAGCAGCGGCAGCCCGCCGCCGCAGGCCATGCCGATCGCACAGGTCAGCCACACGGTGGCGGCCGTCGTCAGTCCCCGTACGGCGTCGCGCCTGACGAAGATGATGCCGCCGCCGATGAACCCGATACCGGAGATGACCTGGGCGGCGACGCGCGAGGGGTCGAACGACACGTTCTCCATGCCCAGCACCGCGTTGAAGCCGTGCTGGGACACCTCCATGAACAGCGCGCTGCCCACCCCGACCAGGGTGTGGGTGCGCAGCCCCGCGCTCTTCTGCCGGATCGCCCGCTCGGCGCCGATGACGGTCGACAGCAGCAGGGCGAGCCCCAGCTCGGCGAACTGCCGGGCCCCCTGACCCGCTTCGGGGTCGAACAGATTCAGGGCCAGCGTGTGCAACGGCCCGCCTCCCAGCTCGGTACAGAACATCCGCTACGCGATGTTAGTACCCCTGCCGGGCCGTTCAGCGGTCCGTGGCGGTGAGGGGGGCCGTGCCGGGCAGCAGGACCGGGGGGATCAGCAGATGGCCGATCGAGGCGGCCAGCAGCTGACCACCCGGCTCGACCTCGCTCGTCACCGAAGCGCGCAGGGTGTCGGCGGCCGACACCGCGAGCCGGGTCACCTCGGTGGCCAGGGTCTCGACCGGCAGCTCGATCCGGGGCAGCCGGCGACCCGCCGGGTCGCCGGGGAGGGTGCCGATCACCACGACGGTCAGCTCCTCCGGCACCCGCAGCCCCGAAGCGGCCACCGACGTGAGGATGTGGTGGTGCGCCGACGGGTGCTGGACGACGAGGGCGGTCGGCCGCGCGCGCCCCTCGCCCGTCGGGTCCGACAGCAGGGTGCCGAGTCTGCGGCCGAGCTTGACCGGGTCGTCGATCGAATGGACCACCTTGACGGCGGCGCCGGTGTCCCTGGCGCCCCTGCGGGCGCCGGCGATCCCACGCAGCGCGTAGCTGCGACGGGCCCTCACCTCGGCCTCACCGGGCGCCAGATACACCATCGTGCGGTGTCCCGCGGCCGCCAGCTCCCGTACGGCGAGCGCGGCCGCCTCCTCCCAGTCGAGGTCGGTCCACGGGAGGGCGTCCTCGTCGGCGGGCCGGCCGATCAGCGCCGCGGGGAAGAGCAGTTCGCGTACGACGTCGATGCGCGCGTCCTCCATGTCGACCGCCATCAGCACGGCCGCGTCGGCGAGACCGCTGAGGGCCACCCGGCGCAGCCCGCCCGCCTTGTCCTGGGACGTGGTGAGCAGCAGGTCGTAGCCGAGGCTGTTCGCCGCGTCGCTGACGTCGATGGCGAAGCGGCCGTCCACCGAGTGCTGGAGCCCCGCGGCGCGCGGCAGCGCCAGCGCGATCACCTGGGTACGGCTGCTGCGCAGCGTCCTGGCGCTGGCCCTGGGGTGGTAGCCGAGGGCCTCCACCGCCTCCTGGACGCGCCGGCGCGTCTCCTCGGAGATCGACCGGGACCCGTTGAACACGTACGAGACCGTGCTCGGCGCGACACCCGCCCGGCGGGCGACGTCCTTGATGGTTGTCATCCACGACCCCTTCGGTGATCCGCCATCGTATCCGCGACGGCGGATCACCCCACCGGTGAAGGGCTGATCAGAGGTCGAACTCGTGCGGCGGCAGGTCGAGGGCGTAGCACGCCTCACGGACGACGGCCTGCTCGTCCTTGTCGAAGTCGCCGTCGGCGCCGCCGATGACGATGCCGATCTGGATGACGGCGCGGGCCTCGGCGGGCTTCTTCTTGGCCTTGGCGATCTCCTGGAGGATGCTCACCTTGCCGAAGGCGAAGTCGGCGGTGAGCTTGTTGATCGCGTCGTCGAAGCGCCGCTGGAGGTCGGCGGCGGGGAAGTTCTGCAGGACCTCGTTGGCGGCGATCAGCGAGGCGACGCGCTGGCGCTCGGAGGCGTCGACGGAGCCGTCGGCCGCGGCGACGAGAGCGCACATGGCCATGCTGGCGTCGCGGAACGCGCCGCTCTTGAGGTCGTTCTTCTTGGCCGTGAGCTGCGTCTGCATCGTCGCGGCTGAATCCTTGAAACGGTCCCAGAGGGCCATTCGGTATCTCTCCTCGTGCTGTCAGGTTGAACCACTGGCTCAACGCCCGGGAGAGCCGAGGCGTGCCCACTTCAGAATGGTTTCTCCGTTCGGTACCGAAGCCCGCCCTGCTCAGCGGGCCGCGCGGAACGCCTCACCCGCCGGGGTGATCGCGGGCCCGCTCCGGTAGAGGCCGGTGCTCGCGCCGCTGTCCTTGGCGGGCAGCCCGAACCACGCCCAGCGCTGGACGTACGGCAGCCCCGCCAGCATCCGGGCCGCCGAGGAGAGGAAGGCGGCCTGTTCCGTCTCGGACGGGAAGCGGACGCCCTGCGAGAAGTCGGTCAGCGCGAACTCCGTCAGCCAGACGGGCTTGCCGTAGCGCGCGTGGACCGCCTCCAGATAGGACTTGAGCTGGCCGACGGCAGCCTCCGTGCGGAAGTCGCCGCCGTACCAGTGCAGCGCGATGAAGTCGACGCGGTAGCCGCGTGCCTTGGCCCCGCTCATGAAGCGGTCGAGCCAGCCGCCCGCCGTGTCACCGCCGTACGCGACAGCGGGGCTGCCGAGGATCTGGCCCGTCTTCTCCAGCGTCGGCCACAGCGACAGCGCCTGATCGGTCGTCATGTTCGACTGGGCCGCCATGTCCGGCTCGTTGAAGCCGAGCAGATACGGCCCGGCGGCGCGGGCCCGCGCCAGGTCGGCGGCGCCCGTCGAGTCCTTGCCCCAGATCATCGGCACGAAGCCCGTCGAACCCGGTGCGTCGACGCCGGAGTGCTGGGTGGACCAGGTGTAGTACCAGCCGGCCCCCGAGTCGGCGAGCGCCTTGCTCACGCCGGGGAACGTCCACACCCCGACGCCCTTGCGCGCCGAGGCCACCACGGGCTTCGGGGCCGGTGCGGGCGGCGCGTGCCGGGCCGCTGTCCTGGTGGGCCTGGGGCTGCTCGGCTTCGCCTTGGGCTTGGCCTTCTTCGACACGGAGGGCGACGGCGAAGCGGACGAGGCGACGGCGGACGGCAGCGGCGCCGCGGGCGCGTCCGCCGTCGTCACGGAAGCACCGCGGTCGGCCGGCGGGTCACCGGGCAGATAGGCGGCGACGAGCAGTCCGGCGGCCACCACCGCCCCGACGGACAGCGCAACGGCCACACCGCGAGCCCGGACCGTACGGCGGGCGGCCCTGCGCCGCGCGGCCCGGCCGGTGGTGCCACCGCCGTGCGGCGACAGCGACACCGGCGCGGGGCCCGCCGAGTGCGCGGCGGCCTCCCACGCGGCGGGTACGGCGGGCAGCGGCAGCAACGGAAGGCCGCCGAGCAGCCGTTCCACCGGTACGCGCGGCTCCTCGCCGGCCTCGCACAGGTCGCAGGCGCGCAGATGGCGCGCGAAGCGCTTGCGCCACAGCCCGCCGGGATCGCCCGGCCACCGCTCGGTCAGCGCGTCGAGCCCCACACAGCGCCCCGGGGCTCCGTGCAGCACCCGGACGATGGAGCGTGCGGTCTCTATCTGGTCCCTGAGCCGGTGCACCCGTACCGCGGTGTGCCGCTCGGACAGGCCCAGCGCCGCCGCCAGTTCGGCCCTGCTGATCTCGCCGGTCGCCTCCAGCCACCACAGCGCCAGAAGGGTGCGGTCCTCCTCGTCGAGCCACCGGGTGGCCTCGGCGACCTCACGCCGCTGGTCGGTGAGGCCGAGCCGCAGAATGGTCATGGCGGCGAAGTCGGAAGCGGGGTCCTCGACACTGTCGGCCGCGTCCAGCGAGGCGGTACGGCGCAGCGCCTTCGACCGGCGCTGCTCCCGCTCGCGCACCTGACGGACGGCGATGGCCACCGCCCACGACCGGAAGGCGTCGGGGTCGCGCAGCCCGCCGAGGCCGCCGACGATCCGTACCAGCGTCTCCTGGACCACGTCGTCGACATCGCTGTGCCCGTCGAGCGCACGGCCCACGATGTTGTAGATCAGTGGCATGCAGGAGGCCACCAGCGCGTCCAGGGCGTGCTGGTCGCCCTCGCGGGCGGCCAGCACGGTGCCACGGTCGGGTCCACTGCGGTCACTTCGGTACACGACGCTCCACCTTGTTCTCGTCCGGTTCACCCAGGAGACCGTGCGGGACGGTCCTGGACAACAGAAAACGGGATGTGGATTTTCCGCGTGCGTGCACGTACGCGCCCGCGAGGGCGCGCCTGTGGTGGGATCAGCGGCGGCGGCCGCTGCGCGCGGCCCAGCCGGTGCCTATCCCGGCGACGTGCAGGGCGAGGCAGGTAAGTCCGAGGTACAGCAGGCTCGTCGGGGTGAAGACGGCCGTGTCGACGCTCGTCTCGGTGGCGTTGAGAATGAAAGCGATGCCGAAGAGCACTGCTGCTACGAAGCCCAACATCTGTCTACTCCCGATGAGTTCGGCGGCCGGTCACGTCGGAAGGTGGTGACCGTGCTGCTTGCCGCCGGGTGCCCCCTTCCCCACCGATCAGTCACCCGCCCGTATACCGGAATGGCAACGGTCGCCTGCCCGCCCTACGCGAGGGCGGAGCCCTGCCACAACAGCAGTGCCACATCGACGGCGGCGACCAGGATCGCCGCGAGGAACGGCACCTTGGGGCGACTACGGCCCAGCAGCGAACCGGCGACGGCCACGACGACCACCACACCGACAGCCACACCGCCCCACGTGCTCGGCCGGCCGAAGGCGAGCAGCACCGTCGCCGCCACCAGCGGGGCGGGCAGCAGCCACCGTACGGCGGTGGGACCGAGCCGTTGCGGGCCGCCGCGCACACCGGTGGCCAGATCGGCCTCGATGTCCGGCAGTACGTTGCCGAGATGCGCGCCCACCCCCACCAGCGCGGCGGCGGTGACGATCCACCAGGCGGGCGCGGGCGTGCCCGGCAGACCGAGCGTCACGAAAGCGGGCAGCGAGGTGAATCCGATCGCGTACGGCAGCCAGGACAGCGCCGTCGACTTGAGCCCGAGGTTGTACGCCCAGCCGGCCACCACACCGACCAGATGCACCACGCCTGCCAGCAGCCCGTAGCCGAGGGAGAGCGGCACGCACAGCGCCAGCGCGACCACGGCGGCGGTCCGCACGGCGCGCGCGTTCACGGAGCCGCCCGCCACCGGTTTGTCGCCCCGGCCTGTCGCGGTGTCACGCGCCGCGTCGATGGCGTCGTTGCTCCAGCCGATCGACAACTGCCCCGCCAGCACGGCGGCGGTCGCCAGGACACACCCGGCTGCGTCGGCGCCGGCCGCCGCCGCCAGGCCGCCGACCAGCGCGGTCACCGCCACCGTCGGCCCCGGGTGACACGCTCTCAGCAGGGCGCCCGTCCGGCGCGTGGCGTCCACGGGGTCATCGTAGGCGCCACCGGCGCCGTCCCCCGTGCCGCCGTACGGGGTGCGTCGGCCCCGGTGTGAGCGGCCGTACAGGCGACTTCGCGTGTGGCGGCAGCAGTCGCGGGCAGGCATTGACACGTCCACGACCTCCGACCTCGGACCGCAGATGACTCGCATCGCAGCCGTCCATGGAGCCCTGGCTCCGCACCAGCACAGCCAACAAGACCTCACGGACATGGTCGCCAGGACGTGTCTGCCCGCGGGAACCGACCGCCGGGTGCTCGACAGGCTCCACCGCTCCGCCCGGGTCGCCACCCGGCACACCGCTCTTCCGCTCGACCGGTACGCGGAGCTGACCGATTTCGGGGTCACCAACGACGCCTTCATCGAGGCGGCCGTACCGCTGGGGGCCGAGGCCGTCTCCGCGGCGCTGGACGAGGCGGGGCTCTCGCCACGCGATGTCGACCTGCTGATGTTCACCTCGGTGACGGGGATCGCCGCCCCGTCCGTCGACGCGCGGCTGGTCAACCTGCTCGGCATGCGACCCGACGTCAAAAGGCTGCCGATCTTCGGACTCGGGTGTGTCGCGGGGGCCGCCGGGATCGCCAGACTCCACGACTACCTGCTGGGCAGACCCGACGACGTCGCCGTACTGCTCTCCGTCGAGCTGTGCACACTGACCTTCCAGCGAAACGATTCCTCGATGGCGAACCTGGTCGCCACCGGCCTCTTCGGGGACGGCGCCGCCGCCGTCGTCGCCTGCGGGGCGCGCCGCCCCGGGCCCGGTCCTTCCGTGGTCGACACCCGCAGCCGGATGTACCCCGACACGCAGGACGTGATGGGCTGGGACATCACCGGATCCGGCTTCCGGGTCGTCCTCGACGCGAGCGTCCCCGACGTCGTGCGCAAGAACCTCGCCGCCGACGTGGACGCTTTCCTCGCCGACCACGGACTGGGGCGCGAGGACATCACGGCGTGGGTGTGCCACCCCGGCGGGCCGAAGGTACTCGAAGCCGTCGAGGAAGTGCTCGACCTGCCCGACCAGGCCCTCGACGTCACCTGGCGCTCGCTCGAAGCGGTGGGAAATCTGTCGTCGGCGTCCGTGCTGCACGTGCTGCGTGACACCCTGGCCGAGCGGCGGCCACCGGCCGGTACGGCGGGACTGCTGCTGGCCATGGGGCCCGGGTTCTGCTCCGAACTCGTACTGCTCCGCTGGTAGGACCGGCCGAGCCGGGCCGGCCGATACGCAACGACGGGGAGAACATGATCTGGTACACGGTCCTGATCCTGGCGGTCGGCGCCGAACGTGTCGCCGAACTCGTCGTGTCGAAGCGGCATCTGCGCTGGAGCATGGCGCGCGGCGGCGTCGAGTACGGGCGTCGGCACTACCCGCCGATGGTCGTCCTGCACACCGGGCTGCTGCTCGGCTGTCTGGCCGAAGTATGGCTCGGCGACCGGCCGTTCGACGCGGCCCTCGGCTGGACGATGCTCGCCGTCGTGGTAGCGGCCCAGGCGCTGCGCTGGTGGTGCATCCGCACCCTCGGCCCGCGCTGGAACACCAAGGTCGTCATCGTGCCGGGGCTGCCGCTGGTCGCCGCCGGCCCGTACCGGCTGCTGCGGCACCCCAACTACGTGGCGGTCGTGGCCGAGGGCATCGCGCTGCCGCTCGTGCACGGGGCCTGGCTGACCGCCCTCGTCTTCACCCTGCTGAACGCCTGGCTGCTGACGGTCCGTATCCGCTGCGAGAACCGCGCGCTGGCCCCCGCGCTCGCCCTGACGGACGACGGGACGAGCACGCTGAAGACCGGTGCCACCGACACCACCGATACGCCCGGTGCCACCGACACCACCGGCGCCACCGCCGAAGCCGGCCCGTGATCGACCTGCTGGTGGTCGGCGGCGGCCCCGCCGGACTCGCGACCGCCGTCCACGCCACCCGGGCGGGCTTCGAGGCGGTGGTGATCGAACCGCGCACCACGCCCGTCGACAAGGCGTGCGGCGAAGGCGTCATGCCCAGCGGGGTGCGCGCGCTCGCCGCCCTCGGCCTGCCCGCACCGCCGGGCCACCCGCTGCGCGGCATCCGCTATCTCGCCGGGCCGCACAGCGCCGAGGCCACCTTCGGCGCGGGGCCGGGACTCGGAGTGCGCCGCACCGCCCTGCATGCCGCACTCGCCGCGCGCGCCGACGCACTCGGCGTCAAGACCGTGACGGACCGGGTGCGCGACGTCCGGCAGGACGCCGACTCGGTGAGCGCCTGCGGTCTGCGGGCCCGCTGGCTGGTCGCCGCCGACGGGCTGCACTCGCCCGTGGGCCGGGCTCTCGGCCTGGAACTGCCCGACCACAGGCCCCGGCGCTACGGGCAGCGGCGCCACTACCGCGTCGAGCCGTGGAGCGACTTCGTCGAGGTGTACTGGTCGGGCGCCGGCGAGGCGTATGTGACACCCGTCGGCGACGACCTGGTGGGGGTGGCCGTGCTGAGCACGGTCCGGCGCGGCTTCGACGAGCATCTGGCCGGCTTCCCCGAGCTGCGCGCCCGGCTCGAAGGGCGGCCGGCGGCCGGCGCGGTGCGCGGCGCAGGACCGCTGCGCCGCCGGGTGCGCCGCCGGGTCGCGGGACGGGTGCTGCTCGTCGGCGACGCGGCCGGTTACGTGGACGCGCTGACCGGCGAGGGCGTCGCGCTCGCGCTGGCCTCGGCGGAGGCGGCCGTACGCTGCCTGCGCGCCGGACGGCCCGAGGCGTACGAACGGCGCTGGCGCGCCCTGTCCCGGCGCCACCGGCTGCTCACCGAAGGCCTGGTGCGGGTCGCGGGCACCGCGGCGGGCGCCCGGCTGATCGTGCCGGCCGCCGCACGGCTGCCCACCGTCTTCACCGCGGCCGTACGCGCCCTCCAGTGACGCACGGGACGCGCGCGGGCGGGGGTGTCGCGGCTCAGGGCGAGATGACGTCCACGCTGTCGGTCTCCGGCGGGTTCAGCGCCGCAGCCGAGTGCGGCAGCACGTTGGCGACGTAGTCCGCGATCGTCGCAGCGAGACCCACGTCGGTCCCCGCGTTCTCCGACAGGTACCAGCGGTGCTCCAGCACCTCGTGGTAGATCTGCGCCGCGTCCATCTCGCCGCGCAGCTCCAGCGGCACCGCCCGCACCGTGGGCCGGAAGACGTCGCGCACCCAGCGGTGCGCCAGCACCTCGGGCCTGGCCCCCAGCGGATCGCCCGGCGCGTAGTCGTCCTGGCCCGCCATCCAGACCTCCAGGTCGCCGAGGAGCCGGCGCGCCTGGTTCTCCTCGGCGTCCAGGCCCGTCAGCCGCAGCAACTGCCGCTGGTGGTGTCCCGCGTCCACCACCTTCGGCAGGAAGGTGACCGTGTCACCCTGCGGGGAGCTCTGGATCTGCATCTCGGCGACGTCGAAGCCCAGTTCGTTCAGGCGCCGTATCCGGCGGTCTATGTAGTGCCGCTTGTCGACCGGGTAGACCGACTCGCGGGTCAGCTCGTGCCAGAGGTCCTCGTAGCGCTTGACGATCGCCGCGCCGAACGGGACCGGGTCGACGGACGGGTGCAGGGAGCCCGAGGCCTCCAGGTCCATCAGCTCGCCCGCGATGTTCATCCGGGCCAGCTCTATGTCGTACTCCCGCTGGCCGTGGCTCAGGTTCTGCTGGATCTGGCCGGTCTCCGCGTCCACCAGATACGCGGCGTACGCGCCCGCGTCCCGCCGGAACAGCGCGTTCGACAGCGAGCAGTCGCCCCAGGCGAACCCGGCGAGATGCAACCGTACGAGCAGCACGGCCAGCGCGTCCATCAGCCGCTTGACGGTGCTGGGGCGCATCGTCGACTCGAACATCGACCGGTAGGGCAGCGAGCCCTTGAGGTGGCGGGTGATCAGCGCCGACTCCAGCGGCTCGCCGTGCACGTCCACCCGTCCCGTCACCACACCCACCGCCTCGACGGCGGGGATGGCGAGCCGGTGCAGGTCTCGCAGCAGTCCGAACTCGCGGAGCGCGGCCCGCTCGGTGATCTCCTTCACGGCGACCACCTCGGGGCCCGCCGAGGCGAAGCGCACCACATGGCGTGAGATACCGCGGGGGAGCGGAACCAGACACTCCGCGGGCCAGGCGTCCAGCGGAGTGTTCCACGGGAGATCCAGCAGTACGGCCGGATGCTCCGGGTTGGTCGCGCTGATCTGCAGCGCCATCGTGCCTCCCACGGCGGTCGAGCGGTGTTCCCGCGGCGGGTTTCCTGACCGGAACCGCCCAGGACAGTGTGCCGGGTGTCGCACCGCCCCTGGTAGGGCGAGGGGTGCACAGGCGTTTACCCTGATGGGTGAACACCTGTACACCCCCGCGTACAAACGTCGGCACAGCACATACGGAGTGACATGTCCGGAGAGATATCCGCGCCCGTCGAGGAGCCCGTCGAAGCACCGCACCCGCGCTTCCTCGTCGCCGTCCTGTCGTTCTGCGGCGTGGTGGTCGCGGTCATGCAGACGCTCGTCGTACCGCTCCTGCCGCACATCCCGGACCTCACCGGCGCCACCCCCGCCGCCGCGAGCTGGCTGGTCACCGTCACGCTGCTGACCGGCGCCGTCTGCACCCCCGTGCTCGGGCGGGTCGGCGACATGTACGGCAAGCGCCGGGTGCTGCTCGCCTCGCTCGCGGTGCTGGCCCTCGGCTCCGTGCTGTGCGCCGTCAGCTCCGAGATCGGTGTGCTGATCGTCGGCCGGGCCCTCCAGGGGGCCGCGCTGGCCGTCGTACCGCTGGGCATCAGCATCATGCGCGACGAACTGCCGCCCGCCCGGATGATCTCCTCCGTCGCGCTGATGAGTTCGACGCTCGGCATCGGCGCCGCCGTCGGACTGCCCATCGCCGCCTTCGTCATCGAGCACTACGAGTGGCACACCATGTTCTGGGCCTCGGCCGGGCTCGGTGTCCTCGACATCGTGCTCGTCCTGCTCTGCGTGCCCGAGTCGTCGCGCCGCTCGCACGGCAGGTTCGACGCCTGGGGCGCCCTCGGTCTGTCGGCGGCGTTGGTCAGCCTGCTGCTCGCGGTCACCCAGGGCGGCGACTGGGGCTGGACCTCCGGGCGCACCCTCGGTTTGCTCGTCCTCGCGGTACTGATCGCGCTCGCCTGGGGCCGCTTCGAGCTGCGGACCCGTTCGCCCATGGTCGACCTGCGGGTCTCGGCCCGGCCCGCCGTGCTGCTGACCAACATCGCCGCGCTGCTGATCGGCTTCGCCTTCTACGCCAACTCGCTGTCCACCGGGCAGATGGTGCAGGAGCCGAAGGCCACCGGCTACGGCCTCGGCGCGTCCATCGTGGTCAGCGGTCTGTGCATGCTGCCCGGCGGGATCGCGATGGTCGCGCTGTCACCGGTGTCGGCCAGGATCTCCGCCAAGTACGGGCCGAAGACCGCCCTCGCGATCGCCTCCGGGACGCTCGCCGTCGGCTATGTGATCCGCTTCTTCACCAGCCATCAGCTCTGGACGATCATCCTGGGGGCCACCGTCGTCGCCGCGGGCACCGCCATCGCCTACTCCGCCCTGCCCACGCTCGTGATGCGCTCGGTGCCGGTGGCCGAGACGGGGGCGGCCAACGGGCTCAACACCCTGATGCGCTCGGTCGGCCAGGCGTTCTCCAGCGCGGTGGTCGCCGCCGTCCTGGCCAACGTCACCTTCACGGTGGGCGGGCTCACCGCGCCGACCCTGCACGCCTATCTGCTGGTGTTCCTGATCTCGGGCGGTGTGGCGCTGGCGGCGCTGGCCGTCACGCTGTGTCTGCCGAGCGGCAGGACACCCGCGACCGGTAGCGTCGGGAGGGACCGGACCGCATCGCTCGCCCAGGAGAACGCATGAGCGCGGAAGCCACCGATCCTGGCAGCGGCCGGGGCGCGATCCTGCGCGCCGCCCGGCGGGCCTTCGCCGTACGGCCGTACGCGGAGGTGACGCTGCGCGGCATCGCGGCGGACGCGGGCGTCAGTGCCTCGCTGATCGTCAAGCACTTCGGCACGAAGGAAGAGCTCTTCAACACCGTCGCCGACTTCGCCCCCGCGGCCGACCTGCTCTTCGCCGTACCGCCCGCCGAACTGGGCCGGCATCTGGTGCTCACCGTGGTGCGCGCCAAGCGGGCGCAGGGCGACCTGCTGCTGCGGGTGGTGTTCTCGCTCGGCAAGGACGACGAACGGGCGCTGCTGCGCGAGCGGTTCGGCGAGCAGATCACCCAGCGGCTGGCCGGGCTGTTGCCGGGACCCGGCGGCGCGCTGCGGGCCGAGCTGATCGCGGGACAGCTCATCGGGCTCAGCGCCACGCTCAGCCTGCACGCGGCGGGCGCCGGCGCCGCCGCCACCCCCGAGCAGCTGGCCGATCTCTACGGACCGGCCGTACAGACCCTGGTCACCGGGGCCTCCGTCACCGGCTGAGCAGCAGCTCCGTGTTGCGGTCCTCGGACTCGCCGACCCCCGCGGTGCCGCGCCCCGGGGCGTTCTGGGCCAGTTCGCGGTAGAGGCCGGCGAGGCCGGTCTGCGACAGGTCGTCGAAGTCGGTGCGGTACGGCGCGCCCGACTCGATCAGCGTGGTGAACAGGGACAGTGTGCCGTCGCCGTTGTCGGTGATCTCGATGACCCGGGCGAGCTGCGGGTGGTCGACGTGCGACGCGGTGGAGATCTCCCAGAACGAGCCGTGCGGCAGGATCGCGTTGCGGTGGCTGTGCCCGTTGACCCACGCCAGGACATTACGGTGGCGCCGCAGCAGGGCCACCACTTCGTCGCCCGTGTGGCGCGCCTCGCCCGGTCTGGCCGGATCACGGTGGGTGTTGGTCATCGTCCAGCTGTTGTGGTGGCTGAAAACAACGACGTGCGCGTCCTTGTTCTCCGTGAGTGTTCGCTCCAGCCAAGTGAGCTGGGCCGTGCCGAGTGAGCCGAGGAAGTGTCCGGCGCGGTCGGTGGTGTCCAGGCTGACGCCGATGACGTTCCCGCCCATCGGGAAGGTGTAGTACAGCGTGTCACTGTCGAGGTTGGCGGCGCTGTAGCCGTGGCCCAGCGGACCCGGTCCCGTGCAGGCCGGGTCGAGGTGCGCCCGGAGGTATTCGCGGGGGCCGAACGGGGCCCGGAGCGGATCCGGTGTGACGGTGCGCATCCGGCGCTTCTCGCGGCGCAGCAGATCGACCAGCTCGCCGCCCGCCGGATTGCTGCCGGCGGTCAGCGCCTTCGCCAGTGCGTCGGCATCGGAGTCCGGGACGGCGAACAACTTCCGGTCACCGACGGCGAATTCGGCGAGGAAACCGGATCGGTCCGCCATCGCGCCGCTGGCCAGCGAGTCGTGGTTGCCGACCGTCGAGTACCACGGGATCCGCAGTCCCGGGCTGTCGACGGAACGCGTCGCGGCGTCGAGGAACCCGTCGATCCTGGGGAAGCCGAGCTGCTTGTCCGGGTCGCGCAGCGCGTCCTCGGGGTGCCAGTACAGCCGCTCACCGGAATTCTGCACGCCCTCGTACTTTTTGCCGTCCCCCGTGTTGGGGGTGACCCGGCCGCCGCTCATGACGGTCAGGAACCAGTCGAGTTCCGCCCGCGAGTTGTTGTCGGTGTTGTCGCCGGTCGTCACGGCGAAGGACAGCGGGGCGCCGGTCGCGGGACCCGCGGTGAGGGCGTTGATCCGCTCGACCAGGGAGACGGCGCCGGGCACGGTGAGCGCCTCGTGCGGACGCCAGGAGCTGAGCTGCCGCGCGCGCAGGTACTCGGTGCGTACCGGGTGCTGGACGTCGACCAGGTGCAGGTCGGTGAGCTGCACGAACGAGCTGAGGACGGTACGCCGGTCGGCGCGCCCCTTCTTGGCCGGCGCCAGCCGCTCCCTGATGACGCGGTGCCAGCCGGGCCCTTCGCCGAGCCGCCGGAAGGCGGCGAGGTTGTTACGCGGGGCGGCGACCGAGTCCAGTGTGGTCCTGGCCGGTACGGCCGGCGTGGGGGTGGGGGAGGGGGCGGTACGGGGCGCGGGCACCGCCGGAGCGGACGACTCCGGTGCGGCGGCCGCCGCGTCGGAACCGCCGCCGGCACCGAGCGCCAGTCCGATTCCGGCCGAGACGCCGACCGCGCCGGTCGCGGCGAGAAACGACCGGCGGTCGAGGGCGGTGACTGCGGAGCGTATGCGTGACATGGTGCGGTCTCCCGGAGTGCGAACGCATCAGCTGGCGAGCCAGGGGACGGCCCCCTGGTCACACCTTTGATGCTTGACACCGGGCGTGGCCTGCGCGTGAACGTCGTTACAACTGCGAACACACGTCACTGCACAGGGATCACCGACGGTGGCCAACCGTCGTCAGGCCCTCTTCCGGCGTACCGGAACCGGTCACTCTGCGTTCATTCCGCAGGGAAGGGAAAGGGCCCGGAGGGTCCTTCACCGGTTTTGTTAGATGTGTTGACGAATTGCTGACGGTGCGCCAGCATCGCAGGAATTCTGTGAGACGAACCGCACCTGCCGAGGTCCCTACAGGAGAGCCACGCATGTCGAGCCGTACCGCAACGCTGCCCGTGCGTAACCCAGGAACCGGTGAACTCCTCGGCGAGATAGAGGACTTCACCGACGCCCGCATCACAGCGGCTCTCGCGGCAGCCGCCGCAGGACACCGGGCCATGGCCGCGCTGCCCGCCTGGGAGCGATCCCAACTCCTCTTGCGCACAGCCGACTTGATCGAAGCGGAACAGGAATCGCTGGCCCGGCTGCTCGCGGCGGAGAACGGGAAACCACTCTTCCAGACGACCGAGGAGGTCAAGGCCGCCGTCCGGATCTTCCGGGGGTTCGCCGGTGAGGCGACCCGGCTGTTCGGCCGGCAGATCCCGCTCGGCGCCGTACCCGGCCTGGAACGCCATCTCGCCGTCACCGTACGGGAACCACTGGGCCCCGTCGCCGCACTGGTGCCCTTCAACTACCCGGTCGAGCTGTACGCCCACAAGGCGGCGGCCGCGCTCGCCGCAGGCAACGCCGTACTCGTCCACCCGCCCGTACGCTGTCCGCTCGCGCTCCTGCGCATCGGCGAGCTGGTGGAGCGGGCCGGTGCGCCGGACGGCGCACACCAGCTCCTCACCGGCGGTGTGCATGTCTCCCAGGAGCTGGCGGGCCGCCCGGGAGCCGCCGCCGTCAGCCTCACCGGCAGCACCGGTGCCGGCCGCGAGATCGCCCGCCGCGCCGCCGACACCCTGAAGAAGGTCCATCTGGAGCTGGGCGGCAACGACGCGCTGATCGTCTGCGACGACGCCGACGTGGCGGCGGCCGCCGAGGCCGTCGTCCTCGGCAGGCTCGCCCGTGGCAACGGGCAGATCTGCTGCGCGGTCAAACGGATCTACGTGCAGGACGGGGTGCACGACGCCTTCGTGGACGCCCTGCTGGCGGGCGCCGCCAAACTGACCGTCGGCGACCAGCTCGCCGACGGCACCGACGTGGGCCCGCTGATCAGCGAGGACGCGGCAGGGCGGGTGGAGGCAGCGGTCGCCGCGCTCGTCTCGGACGGCGCGCGCAAGGTCGCGGGCGGCGCCAGGGACGGCGCGTTCAGCACGCCCGCGGTCCTGGTCGACGTACCGCAGGACAGCCCGGCGCTCGCCGAGGAGATCTTCGGCCCGGTGGCGCCCGTCGCCCGGTTCACCGACCCGCTCGACGCCGTCCGGATGGCCAACGAGTCGCCGTACGGACTCCAGGCCGCCGTCTTCACCCGTGACATCAAGCGCGCCTTCAGCCTCGCCAACCGGCTCGACGTCGGCGGGGTCGTCATCAACGGCTCCACCGCGCTGCGCGCCGAGAACCTTCCGTTCGGCGGTCCCAAGGACACCGGCGGCTCGGCCGAGGGGCTGCACGACACGGCGCTGGAGTTCACCCGGCAGAAGACCATCGTCGTGATGGAGGCCCTCGGGTGAGCACGGCGACCCGCACCGCCCTGCGCGTCCGGGGGGTGCACAAGGCGTACGGCGCGACCGAGGTGCTGCACGGCGTCGATCTGACCGGACAGGCCGGTGAGGTGCTGGCCGTCGTCGGCGCCAACGGGGCCGGCAAGTCCACCCTCATCAAGATCCTCGCCGGTGCCGAGCGGATGAGCGCCGGCGAGTTATGGCTGGACGGGGAGCGCGTCGAGCTGCGCTCGCCGCACGACGCCCACCGCCACGGCATCCGCACCGTTCACCAGGAACTGACCCTGGTCCCCGAGCTGTCCGTCACCGAGAACCTGCTCATGGGGCACTTCCCCCGCCGCTTCGGCGGCCTGGTCGACTGGCGCGCCGCCCATGCCCGCGCCCGCGACCTGCTGGAGTCCATCGGCTACGGCGCCATCGACCCGCGTACCAGGGCGGGCGCGCTCACCGTCGCCCGCCAGCAGATGGTGGAGATCGCCAAGGCGCTGGTCACCGAGGGCGGCGAGCCGAAGGTGCTCGTCCTGGACGAGCCGTCGGCGGTCCTCGCCGGTGGCGATCTTGAGGCGCTGTTCGCGCTGGTCCGGCGGCTCCAGCAGCGCGGCGTGCTCATCGTCTACGTCTCCCACCGGCTCGCCGAGATCACCGAGCTGGCCACCCGCATCGTGGTCGTCAAGGACGGCCGGGTGGTCGCCGAGACCACACCCGAGCACACCGACGAGAACGAACTGATCCGGCTGATGGCGGGCCGCAGACCCGGACAGCTCTACCCCGGCCGGCGGCCGGAGCCGGGCGAACCCCTGCTCACCGTCGCCGGTCTGCACCGCACCGGCGAGTTCGCCGACATCTCCTTCACCCTGCGGGCCGGTGAGATCACCGGGCTCTTCGGCCTGGTCGGCGCGGGCCGCAGCGAACTGGCGCGCTGCGTGTTCGGCGCGGAGCCCGCGCGCGCCGGGACCGTCCGCACGGCGGGCGGGGCCGCCGACCGCTTCCGCACCCCGCGCGAGGCGATCGCCGCCGGGCTCGCCCTCGTCACCGAGGACCGCAAACGCACCGGGCTCGTCCTCGGCCTGACCACGGCGGAGAACATCGGACTCAGCACGCTGCGCACCACCACCCGGGGGCCGTTGCTGGACACCGGCAGACGGCGGCGGGAGGTCGGCCGGATGGTCGGCGAACTGGACATCAGGCCCGCGCACGCGGCCAGGCTGCCGGTACGCGCGCTCAGCGGCGGCAACCAGCAGAAGGCGGTCCTCGCCAAATGGCTGCTCACCCGGCCGCGGGTGCTGCTGCTCGACGAGCCGACCCGGGGCGTCGACATGGCCACCCGCGCCGAGATCTACCGGATGCTCGACGAACTCGCCAGGGACGGGATGGCCGTCCTGCTCATCTCCTCGGACCTCACCGAAGTGCTCGGCGCCACCGACCGGGTGCTGGTGATGCGCGAGGGCCGCATCGCCGCCGAACTTCCCTCTGACCGTACGACCGAGGACACCGTCCTCGCCCACGCGATCGGACACGCCGCATGACCGAACAGCTCACCACGTCCGCCGAGCCGCCCGCGGAAGCGGGCCCGGCGACCCCGGGGCGGCGGATGCCCCGGCTGGTCGTCGCGGGACGCGACCTCACCCTGGAGGCCGGGCTCGTCGTCCTGCTCGTCGCCTTCGTCGTCGTCGCCGGATCCACCACCGACGCCTTCCTCACCCAGGGCAACATCACCAACCTGCTCAAACAGATGGTCACCACGGGACTGCTCTCCTTCGGGATGCTCACCGTGATCCTCACCGGCGGGATCGACCTGTCGGTCGGCTCCGTGGTCGCCGTCTCCGGGATCCTGGCGGCCGGGCTCTCCTCCGGGCTGCCCGTACCGCTCGCCATGCTCGTCGGCATCGCGTCGGGCGTCGGCTTCGGCCTGGTCAACGGGGCGCTGGTGGCCCGCTTCCAGCTCGCGCCCTTCGTCGTCACGCTGGCCGCCCTCACCACCATCAGAGGTCTCGCCTTCGTCTACTCGGAGACCCCCGTGTCGCCAGAGAAGGAGAGCTTCTTCAAGCTCGGCTCGACCTCGGTCGGGCAAGTGCCCGTCTCCACGATCATCATGCTGGCGGTCTTCCTGGTCGGCGGGGTCTTCCTCAGCCGCACCCCGGCGGGCCGCTCGCTGGTGGCGATCGGCGGCAGCGCGGAGACGGTACGGCTCGCCGGCATCGGGGTCCGCCGCCACATCGTGCTCGCCTACACGATCAGCGGCGCCTGCGCGGGACTCGCGGGCGTCATCCTCGCCAGCCGGGTCGGGATCGCCCAGCCCAGCGTCGGCACCGCCTTCGAACTCGACGCGATCGCCGCCTGTGTGATCGGCGGGGCCAGCCTCGCCGGCGGCAAGGGCTCGGTGCGGGCCACCTTCGCCGGGGTGCTGGTGCTCGCCCTGATCAACAACCTGCTCAACCTCTACGACGTGCAGAGCTTCTGGCAGCAGGTGCTCAAGGGCCTGATCATCATCGCCGTCATCCTCGTACAGCGCACCGGCCGGTTCCGGGCGCCCGTGAGCGAACCGCATCCCGGAAAGGCAAGCTTGTCATGATCATGAGGAAAATATCCGGTGTCCTGATGGCCGGAGCCGTCGCCGCCGCGCTCGCCGGCTGCTCGTCCGACGGCGCGGGCGGGGGAGGCAAGGGCGACGGCTCGTACACCGTCGGGATCGCCAACTTCACGCTCAGCGGGCCCTACTTCATCGGCATGGACAAAGCGATCAAGGCACAGGCCAAGAAGAAGGACGTGGAGATCGTCTCCACCGACGCCGGCGGCGACGCCGCCAAGCTCGCCTCCAACGTCGAGGACCTGCTGAGCAAGAACGTGGACGCGGTGATCGTCTCCGGCGGCCCGCTGGAGTCCGCGCCCGCCGTCCTCAACTCCATCAAAGCGGCGGGCAAGCCCGCAGTGCTGGTCGACCGCAAGTTCCGCAGCGGCACCTACAGCAGCTGGATCGGCCCCGACAACGAGGCGATCGGCAAGCAGAACGGCCAGTTCCTCGCCCAGCACCTGCCCAAGGGCGGCACCGTCGCCATCGTCAAGGGCGGCCCCGCCGACAACAGCATCGGGCTCGACCGGACGAAGGGCGTGAAGGCCGCCCTGTCCCAGGCCTTCGGCATCAAGCTCGTCGAGGCGCCCGACTTCGGCGACTGGAGCACCGACGGCGGCCTGAAGGTCATGGAGAGCCTGCTCGCGTCGCACCCCGACATCAGCGCCGTCGCCTGCGAGAACGACGCCATGTGCCTGGGCGCCCAGCGCGCCGTCAAGGACGCGGGGCGCCAGGACAAGATCGTGCTGGCGGGCGTCGACGGCCAGACCGAGGCGCTCAAGGCCATCCTCGACGGCACCAACTACCTGGTCACAGGGCTGAACGACGCCGACCAGATCGGCAGTCTCGGCCTGGACAGGACCGTGGACATCCTCGACGGCAAGAAGACCGAGAAGGACACGGTCGTCCCCTCACCGCGCGTCACCAAGGAGAACGCAGAGAAGTACTACGACCCGGAGGGCAATTTCTGATGACCGGAACCCCCATGCCCGGAAACCCCGCCCCACCACGCAGACCACGGCCGCGCAGGAGGCAGCAGTACGCCGTCGCCGCACTCGTCTGCGCCGCGCTCACCGTGCCCCTCTCCCTCTCCACGGCGAACGCCGCACCGGAGGCCTCGGCGGGCAAGAAGCCCACGAAGCCGCAGGCGGCGGCGCCCCGCTGGAAGCTGCTGCACTCCGAGGACTTCGCCAAGCCCCTCGACCCCGGCCACACACCGTGGACGAAGGAGACGTACGACCACCCCTTCGACACGATCATGGAAGACAACGGGCAGTGGTACCACAACGACTACGGGGACGACTGGGACGCCGCGTTCAACTCGTTCGACACCTACCGCAAGGACTTCAAGGTCGGCGAGGACGGCTGGCTCACCGCCTCGCTGTCCGCGCGTGACGCGGACAAGGACGGCACGATCGAGAACGAGCCCACCATCACCAACGGCACCGAGGCGGGCAGGAGCGTCGCCGAGATGAAGGTGCCCAACCTGACCGGCGGCGCCATTCTCCGGCCCACCAAGGCCCTGCCCGACCGGTACCGCATCGAGTACCACCTCAAGACGATCAACTTCGGTGGCAAGCGCGGCGGCACCATCGACTACGACGACAAGATCAACGGCTACACCAAGGACGGCTGCAAGACCCAGCACCCCTGGGGCGAGGGCTCCAACAGCCCCGGCTGGGAGGGCGACGCCTCGGCGCCGTACTGCGAGTGGCAGGACGTGCGCGAAGGCCCGTACGGCTACAACGGCTTCCACTACCTGGGCATCGTCGACTTCGCCGACCCCGCGCCCCGCAACAACCACTTCTGGCACTACCGGCGCAAGGCGCTGATGGACGGGTTCTACGTGCACCCCGACCGGGCGGCCACCGGCGGCGGCGGGCGGGTCTGCGACCCGGCGACCAACACGTACCTGGACTACAAGGACAGCAACTTCAACACCGTCAACATGTGGATCAACGGACTGCCGAACTGGACCCCCGGCAAGGGCGGCCTGACCGGCAACTCCCAGTGGTTCATGACCAGCTGCTCCGGCGGCGTCGCCGAGAACCAGCTGTCGTCCGCCGCCGAGCTGCAGCCCGAGCTGATGCCGAACCAGGACTACACGTTCGCGATCGAGCGCGACGCGACCGGCTACACCCTGGAGGCCACCGGCAACTTCGCCCGGGGCGGCAAGCGAACGCTGCGTTTCCACCGCAACTTCGTCGTCAACAACGTGCCGATCTGGCACTACAACGTCAAGGCGAGCGAGTACGACGGCGCGTACAACAACACCCTCGTCCAGAACGACAACAACGGCAGCGCCAGCTGGCCCGACCAGTGGCCGAAGGGCTCCGCGTACCCCGACTACTTCGTCATCGGGGACCTCTACACCAACGTGTACGAGGGCGACGCCAGCGTCACCGACATCAAGCTGTACGTGCCCAAGTAGCCCGCGGGCGACCGCCGTACGGACCATGGTCCTGGCCGTACGGCGGTCGTCCTCAGCGCCCCACCACCTCGGCCAGACGCCGGTCCAGATAGCGCCGCTCGGCGTCCGTCGGCGCGAGCGCCAGCGCCTCGCGGTAGGCGACGGCCGCCTCCCGCCACCGGCCGAGCCTGCGCAGCAGATCCGCCCGGGTGGCGAACAGCGGGAAGTACCCGGCCAGTTCACCCGAATCCCGCAGCGCGTCCACCAACACGAGCCCCGCTTCCGGGCCTTCGGCCATGGCGACGGCAGCGGCCCGGTTCAGCTCCACCACCGGGCCCGGCGCCATCCGCGCCAACTCGCGGTACAGCAGCGCGATCTGCGGCCAGTCCGTCTCGGCGGCGGTGCCGGCTGACGCGTGACAGGCCGCGACAGCGGCCTGCACCTGGTAGGGACCCGGCCTGCGCCGCAGCAGGGCCTCGTCCAGGACGGCCAGCCCCTCGGCGATGCCGTCCCTGTCCCACGTCGTACGGTCCTGCGCCTCCAGCGGCACCAGCGCGCCCTCCCCGTCCACCCGGGCATCGCGCCGCGCGTCGTGCAGCAGCATCAGCGCCAGCAGCCCCAGCACCTCGCTCTCCCCGGGCAGTAGACCCGCCAGCACCCGGGTCAGCCGGATCGCCTCGGCCGTCAGCTCGCGCCGCACCGGCACGGCGCCCGCCGACGCCCCGTACCCCTCGTTGAACAGCAGGTACAGCACGGCGAGCACCGTCGCCGTCCGCCCGGCGAGCGCGGGACCCGACGGCACCCGGAACGGGATCCCCGCCCGCCGGATCTTGTTCTTCGCCCGGACGAGCCGCTGCGCCATCGCCGGTTCGGAGACCAGGAACGCGCGGGCGATCTCGGCCGTGCTCAGCCCGGCCAGCGTCCGCAGCGTCAGCGCCACCCGCGCCTCGGCCGGCAGCGCCGGATGGCAGCAGGTGAAGATCAGCCGCAGCCGGTCGTCCGGCACGTCACCGTCGCCCGTCACCTCGGGGTCGGGATCCACGGCCGGCGAGCCGGGGAGCGAGCCGTCCGCGCCGGGCATCCGTGCCACCTTCCGCAACGTCGCCGCCTCGGTCGCCGACCGGCGCAGCCGGTCGAGGGCGCGGTTACGGGCCGTGGTGGTGAGCCACGCGCCGGGGCGCCGCGGCACCCCGTCGTGCGGCCAGCGCTCCAGCGCCCGCGCGAACGCGTCCTGCGCGCACTCCTCGGCCAGGTCCCAGTCGCCGGTGAACCGGATCAGGGAGGCGACGACGCGGCCCCACTCCTCGGTGCAGGCCGCCGCCACCGCCTCGTTCACTCCGTCCAGAACGGCCGCACCTCGATCATGCCGAACCTGGCCATGGGGTGCTTCGACGCGATCTCGACCGCCTCGTCGAGATCGGCGCAGTCGATGATGTCGAAGCCCCCCATCTGTTCCTTCGTGTCGGCGAACGGACCGTCCGTGAGCAGCACCGAGCCGTCGCGCACCCGGACGGTGGTCGCGGCCTCCGGGCCTTCCAGGCGCTGCCCGTCGAGGCGTACGCCACGGCCGTCCATCTCCTCGACCCAGGCCGTGGCGTCCAGCTCGCCCGAGGGTGCCTCGAACGGCTCGTCCGTGCAGATGAGCAGCAGATACTTCATCGTTCCTCCTGATGTACCGAAGCTGATGTGCCGAAGGCTGGTGTCCTGGAGCGGAGACCATTGCCTCACACCGGTACGACGCGCGGCCCCCTGCCGGATCGACAGGTCCGGCGAAAAAACTTTTCCCGGTCCGCAGGGCATACGCCGTGGGGGAGGGGGCACACGCATCTTCGAACCCGGGCTCGCGGCACCCCCCCCCGCCGACGGAGCTCGCCGGCCCCACCGGTAACCCCCCTCCACCGGTGGGGCCGCCCCCTTTTCCGGCGCCTTTCCTGCGCCGTCCCGCGGCCTTTCCCGCGTCAGTTGTCCCGGAGGAACTTCTTCGCGAGCTGGTCGCCCAGCCGGACCGCGGCTGCATGGTCCTCGATGGGGGAGACCCGGGAGTCCCTGAAGAGGATGTACGTGACACCCGACGGGACCCCGCCCCGCTCCGGGTGCGAAGGGATGCCCATCGCGGCGGCCGTCGCGTACGACGCCTCGCCGATGATCCCGGCGGGCCCGGTGTCGCCGACCACCGCGTACTGCACCCGTCCGTCGTGGATGACGGCCGCGACCCCGCCGCCGTTGATGCCGGACGCCGTGTAGTCCCAGGTGCCGCCCGGCGCCGGCACCACCACGTACGGCAGCTTCTCCGAGTTGAGCGGCTTGCCGTCCGACTGGGAGAACGCGGTCGAGTTCTGGAACCACCGGTCCGTCGCGCTGTTGCAGTGGGCGGTCACCTGGCCGTCACAGTCGATGTCCATGTCGGCCTGCCAGAACACCGCGCCCTTGGCGCCGCAGACCGGGACCGTGGCGGCGCCGTTGTCGTCCGTCCGGTACAGCCCTTTCGAGATCCGCGCGCAGTCCTTGACCCTGGCGAGCAGATCGGCCGCCGCGACGCTGCCCTCCCGCGCCGAGGCCGGGCCCGCCGCGCCCCGCCCGGACGGCTGCGTCGCAGCGCCGTGTTCTGCGGGCGACGCGGACCCGGCGAGGGCGATGGCGGACAGCGGGAGCTGGGGGAGTACCGCCGCTGCCAGCAGTACCGTGCCGGCGGCGGCGACGTGGGTGCGATAGCGCATGGGGAAGGTGCCCTTTCCTGGACGGCGTGGCCCTGACGGCCCTACGGGTGCGGACGGCGACCGTCCGATATGCGCTGTCCCAGCCGTTCGAGAAACACCCGCTGTCCCGCCACCAGCCGCGGCTCCGCCTCCGCCGCCGGGAACCACGCGAACCGGTCCAGCTCGGGGAACTCCTGTATGACCCCTGAGCCGCGCGGCCACTCCATGGTGAAGGTGCCCGGCACCGCGTCCGCCGGGTCCAGGTCGCCCTCGACCGCCCAGATGGTGACGACCTTGCCGCCGCGCTGCACGGACTCGCCGAGCGCGGTCCAGTCACCCTCGGGCGGCGCCAGGCCCAGCTCCTCCTGGAACTCCCTGCGGGCCGCGGCCTCCGGCGTCTCGTCGGGGCCGTACTCCCCCTTGGGGATCGACCACGCGGCCGTGTCGCGGCGCGACCAGAACGGGCCGCCCATGTGCCCGAGCAGCACTTCCACACCGGCGTCAGTGACCCGGTACACCAGAATTCCCGCACTTCGCTTGCCCGACATGCCGTCAATTCTGTTCGAAGCCGGTAACCCGCGCTCGAACTGATGCGCCGTCCGGGAACGGGGCGGGGCCCGGCCTCATGGTGAGACCGGGCCCCGCGTGTGCGGTGTGGCGTGTGCGGTGTGCGCTGTTACGGGAAGGAGACCACGTTGGACGGAACGGTCGAGGTGCCCGACGTGGCCGCCCCGGTGTTGTTGATCACGTGGTTGTACTGACCCATCCCGCCGAGGGAGACCACCAACAGGTCGTGGAACTTCACACCGGGCTTGACCGGTGCCTCGAACCCGCTGTTCTGATGGATGCTCGGGTCGGCGGTGTAGTTGCAGTAACTGCCGAGCCCCCAGCCCTCGTGGGTGTTGACGGAGTCGTCGACCTTGTAGGCGGCGAATCCCTGGGTGTTGCCGTTCTGGATCGCGGCCTGGTTGGGAGCGTCGTACGCCTTCTCGTTCTGGAAGAAGATCGTCTTGCCGTTCTCGCCGCTCCACCGGACGTCGTACTTGTTGAAGTGCTCGACGAACAGCCCGGTCGCCAGCACATTGGCGCCGCTGACATGGAGCCCGTAGTCGGCGCGGTTGGACTCCCAGCCCGCCCCGGCTCCGTGGTCGGCTCTCCAGATCCAGGTGTGGTCGATGATCGTGTCGTTGCTGTTGATCTCCATGCTGGTGGTCGCCTTGGCGGCGCCCGCGCCACCGATCCGGACGAACACGTCCTGGACGGTGGTCGGGTTCGCGGCGTGGCTCGCCGACGCGCCCTGGGGGCCGACCTGGAGGAGCACCTGCGAGTTGACCGTACCGGCGTCGATCAGGAAACCGGCCAGCTTGACGCCGTCGACGTCGGCGACCTTCATCGCGTTCACGCCGTTGTCCGGGATGATCGTCGCGTAACCGAGGCCGAGCACCACGGTGTTGGCCCGGGTCACGTTGATCGTCTGGTCGACGTGGTAGATGCCCGGGGTGAAGAGCAGGTTGAGGCCCTGGGCCAGTGCCGCGTTGATCGTCGCCGCGGTCGCGCCGGGCTTGACGACGTAGAACTGGTCGAGACCGATCGAGTCACCCTGCGGGGTGCCGTTCCACGAGACGCCGCGCGCGTTGGTGCGCTTGGCCGGAACGAAGACCTTGTAGGTGTTGCCGTCCAGGTAGAGGAACGGCTTCTCCCGCGAGGTCGGGGTGTTGTTCAGCGTGGTGTAGGGCGGGTTCGGGAAGCTCTGGGCAGGCGCGCCCTCGACACCCGAGAACACCTGGTTCCAGACACCGTTGCTGAAGCCGCCGATCGAGCTGTCCCGCGTGTACCACTGCTGCTGCGAGTAGTTGCCGATGCTGCCGTCGATCTTGCTGTCGGCGATGTAGCCGCCACTGGCCCAGCCGTAGCCGTTGGGCGCCAGGTTGAGCCCGCCCTTGACGTGCATACGGCGGAACGGCGCGGCCTGGGCGACGGCCCAGCGGTCGGTGCCGTTCACCGGGGTGAGCGCCAGGTTCTCGGCGGAGCGCCAGAAGTTCTGGGTCGCGTTGCCGTTGAACCAGCCGGCGTCCACGGTCACGTCACCGTTGATGTTGGTGTCGTCGGGCTTGAGACCGAGACCCGCGATCGAGGTGTAGAAGCCGAGCTGGGCGTTGAGGTTGTTGTACGTGCCCGGCTTGAAGAGCAGTTCGTAGCGGCCCGTGCCGAACTGGGCCGACTCCTGCTGCGCGAAGATCTGGTCCAGCGTGCCCTGGATGTTGGGCGTCGACGGGTCGAAGACCTTGACGTTGGGACCGAGGTCACCGCCGCCCTGGATCGGGCCGCCGGGGTTCGAGCCGCCGTCCGTGCCGCCGTAGACCTGGAACTCCCAGAGGGAGTAGCCGTACTGGGTGGCGCGGGTGGTGCCGGTCAGCTTCACGTAGCGGGCGTTGCCCGTGACGTTGAGCGTCTCGTTGCCGCCGGGGCCCGTGGTGGTGGAGTACGCCTGCGTCCAGCTGGAGCCGTTGGTGGAGAACTCGATCTTGTACGCCTTGGCGTACGCGGTCTCCCAGCGGAGCTGGATCTGGGTGACGGCCTGGGTGGAGCCCAGGTCGATCTGGATCCACTGCGGGTCGGAGGCGGCGCTCGACCAGCGGGTGCCGTTGTTGCCGTCAACGGCGTTGACGGCGGGGGTGCCGCCGTTCTCCGTGCTGGAGACCGTCACCGGCTTGCCCTGGGAGAGCAGGGTCGGCGCCGCGCTGGCCGTTGTGGTGGGGATGAAGAGCAACAGCGAGGCGAGCATGGAGGCCGCGACCGCGGCGACCACTCCTCGCCTGCGCGTGGGCGAGGGTCTCCGGAACCGTGGGAGACCGAGCGAAGCAGCATGCATGGGCATGTCTCCTGAATCATCAGACAACGGGCAAGGCGCTGCGGGAAAGAACTCGGAGAGCGCTCTCTGGGTAATGGTGATGGTTCCCCCGTGTTTCGTACACGTCA
The DNA here is from genome assembly GCF_036084755.1 of Streptomyces sp. NBC_00370. Lineage (NCBI taxonomy): Bacteria > Bacillati > Actinomycetota > Actinomycetes > Kitasatosporales > Streptomycetaceae > Streptomyces > Streptomyces sp. NBC_00370. The sequence goes on along the minus strand of NZ_CP107968.1, from coordinate 1,041,598 downwards.
AGAGTTGTGCACGGACCGAGTCGGTCCGGTTCGGTTGTGCACAACAAGTAACCGCCAGGAAACGGCAGTTGTCCCAAGTTGTGCGGAGTCTCAGGTGACGTTGTTTCAGAATCTGACGGCGGCGACCCGCTGGGGAAACATTGCCGCGTGGCCTTCGTATCGTCGTTAACTCGTGAGTGTTAACGTTGCTCTGTCGGGGTGCGGTGAGCGCGTCCCGTGGACCGGAACGGAGCTTCGTCATGGCTGAGAACACCCCTGCCGCCCGCCGGGTGGCCGTCGTCACCGGCGGGTCGCGCGGCATCGGCAGGCAGAGCGCCGAGCGGCTGGCGGCGGACGGGCTGGCCGTCGTCGTCAACTACGCGGGGAACACGGCCGAGGCGCGGGCCACGGTCGAGGCCATCACCGCCGCCGGCGGACAGGCCGTCGCCGTACAGGCCGACGTGGCGGACGAGCAGGCCGTCGCGACCCTCTTCGACACCGCGGAGGAGACCTTCGGCGGGGTCGACGTGGTGGTGAACGCGGCCGGGGTGATGGTCGTGAAGCCGCTGGTGGAGCTGGGTCTCGACGACCTGGACCGGATGCTCCGCACGAACGTCAGGGGCACGTTCGTCGTCAACCAGCAGGCCGCGCGCCGGGTGCGCACGGGCGGCGCGATCCTGAACTTCTCCAGCAGCGTCGTCGGTCTCGCGTTCCCCGGCTACAGCGGTTACGCGGCGACCAAGGGCGCCGTCGAGGCGATGACCCTCGTCCTCGCCAGGGAACTGCGCGGCCGGGACATCACCGTCAACACCGTGGCGCCGGGCCCGACCGCCACCGCGCTGTTCCTGGACGGCAAGGACGAGAAGGCCGTCGCGGAGCTGGCGGCCGCGCCGCCGCTGGAGCGGCTCGGCACCCCGGAGGACATCGCCGAGGTGGTCTCCTTCCTGGCCGGCCCCTCGCGCTGGATCAACGGTCAGCGCCTGCGGGCCAACGGCGGCATCATCTGACGTCCCCCGGCCGCCGCGCGTCGGACAGCCGGTCCAGCCACTCGGTGAGCAACGTGCTCTCGGCGGGGCTCAGTTCGGCGGGCGGTGACTGCCGCAGCAGCGCACCGAGGCGCGCCGCCGCCGCGGACGTACCGGCGCCGGCGGGGGTACCGGCGCCGGCGGGCGTGCCCCGGGTGGCGGTCACCGCCTCGTCCGTCAGGACCGAGGCGTGCACCGCGTCCCGTACCCGCACGGACATCCCGGCGTCGGTGAAGGTGGCCGGGCGCGACACCAGCATCAGCGACACACCCACATTGGCCGACATGATCATCTGGGCCGCCAGGGCCGGGGACATCCGCAGTCTGCCCAGGGCGGCCGCCCGCTCCAGGTCGTGGGTCAGGATCCGGTGGGACTCCAGCGCCGAAGCGGGCGGCTCGCGCATCGCGGGGGAGTTCATCAGCCGGTACAAGTTACGGTTCGCCAACGCGAATTCGACATGGCCGTTCCAGCCCTCGCGCAGATCCTCGACCGGATCGGTGCTCGGCTCCCGCCGCCGCTTGGTCTCCAGATACCGGTCGAAACCGTGGTCCACGACGGCCGACAGCAGGCCTTCCTTGTCGCCGAACTGCCGGTAGAGCACGGGCGCCCCGATTCCGGCGGCCTCACAGACCGCGCGCGTCGAGATGTCGCCGTTGGGCGACCTGGCCAGCAGCTCCGCCGCCACCTCCAGAATCCGTACGCGCGTGCTCATGGGCGGATGCTACCAACCGGCCCGTAGCGACGCTCGCGCGAGCGCGTGTCATCCGCTACGGACGGCCGGTGCCCCGGGCTCAGAGCAGCTTCCACAGATGGTCGTCGGTCCCGGTGTCGGCGAACTGCACCACCTGGGCGCTGTCGGCCGTCGACATCCCGTCCACGCCCAGCACCTTGCCGCTGTGCTTGTTGCGGACGAGGAACCACCCGTCGCCCTTGTCGACCAGTTGCCACAGATGGTCGTCGGTGCCGTTGTCAGCGAACTGCACCACCCGCGCGCTGTCGGCGGTCGACATCAGGTCGACACCGAGCACCTTCCCGCTGTTGCCGTTCCTGATGAGCTGCCAGCCGCCGCCCGCGTCGGTCAGCTGCCAGGCGTGGTCGGCCGTACCGGAGTTGGTGAACTGGACCACCCGCGCGCTGTCGGCCAGCGACATGCCGTCCACGGCGAGCACCTTGCCGCTGTGCTTGTTCTGGACGCGCCGGTACGGGGGCGCGACCACCCAGGCGTGCCCGTCGGGCGCCGCGGTCGGGAACGCGCTGATCCGCAGCCGGGCCGCGCCCATCGGGATCAGTGTCACCTCCTCGGGCGCCGCCGCGCTGCGCGCGGGGCTGTCCTGGAGCGGGGTGACGACATGCTGGGCGTCGGCGGTCCACTCGGCGAGACGGCGGGCCGGCGCCGTGATCCGTACCGGTGCGCCGTCCTGGGTGAACGGGTCGGCGGCGAGCGGCCCCGCGTCTGCCGTGAACCGCAGGCCGCCGAGCGGGTCGGGCGCGAGGGCGTAGTTCCAGGCGGTGGTGGCGTGCACGGCGTACTCGGGGAAGTCGGCGGTGCCCGCGTAACGGTCGTACCGCTCACCGATCTTGAGCGAATAGCTCAGCGGCCCGTGGTCCACACCGACCGCGCCGTGGTTGTGCTGCCAGGTGCGTACGGTGGTGCGCTGCGGCAGCCGCAGGGTGACCTGGTCGCCGCTGTGCCAGGTGCGGTCGACCTTGACGAAGGCAGGTCCGGCGGGGGCGCTCACCCGCGCGCCGGCCACGGTCAGTTCGGGGTTGGCGCACCAGCCGGGGATGCGCAGCCGGAGCGGGAAGGCGACCGCCTTCGGGGTGGTGACCGTGAGGGTGACCGTCTCCTTGAAGGGGTAGTCGGTGTCCTCGGTGACGGTGACCAGCGTCCCGTCGCCGCCCACCTTCGCGCGCACCGCGCTCGCCGCGTACAGCGAGGCGGCCAGGCCGAGGTCGGGTGTCGCCAGCCACAGCTCCTCGGTGAAGTAGGGCCAGCCCATGCCGTAGTTGTGCGGGCAGCAGCGGTACTGGTCGACGCCCGGCTGGAACGACTGCATGGCGAAGCCGTTCTGGAACTGGCCGTTCGTCTTGGGGGTGTTGTCGAGATCGACACTGTTCGCTGCTGTGATGTAGTGAATGCCACGGCCCTGCGGGTCGGTGGCGGCGGGCAGCATGTTGAAGGCCAGTTCCTCGCAGCGGTCGGCCCACACCGGATCGCCGGTGATCCGGGTCAACAGCTCGTGGCTGGCCATGAATTCGACGATGCCGCAGCTCTCGAACCCCTGCCGGGGGTCGCCGAACCCGGGCCGCGCGTTCTCGTCGCCGGCGAAGCCGCCGCCGGGGAACTGCCCGTACGTGCCCATCACGTTGGCGTAGTTGCGGTACGTGGCGTTCGTGAGATCGGCCGACCCCGAGCGCAGGGCGTACTGGGCGGGTTCGCGGAAGCCCTGGGCGATGTTGACGTTGTGCAGGTCGGGGAAGTGGTCGACCCAGTTCGCGCCATGGTTGTGCATCGAGTCGGCCAGGTCCAGGAGGAACGACTCACCGGTGCGGTTGTAGACCCAGAAGACCACGTCGAGGCCGTCGCCCCAACGCTTCGACACCCAGCTGGAGTTGAAGGCGCCGGGCCCTTGCGCGTTCATGAAGCGCAGGAACGGGAGCAGGAAGGGGATGATCCGGGTGTCGCCGGTGAACTCCTCGTGCGAGCGCAGGGCCTGGAGCAGCGGGAGGTACGGCCAGAAGTCCGGCCCGCCGTTCAGCGCGGTGCGCAGCCGCGTGGGGCCGAAGAAGCCGTCCGGCTGCTGGGTCGCGATGATCGCGTCGATCCAGCGCCCTGCGGCGTCGATGGCGGCCCGGTCGCCGGTGAGGGCGCCGAGTCCGACGTATCCGCGCAGCCAGTAGGTGACTTCCTCCCAGCCCGCCTTCTCCGGGTGCACCCAGCCCGACTCGTCGAACTGGAGGAAGTGGGAGACCTCGGCGTACCGGCCGAACAGTCCGCCGAGCAGCTGCCTGAGCTGTCCGGCCAGCCAGCCGCGCGCCGTGACACTGCCGAGTGGCAGCTTCTGGAAGGCGGCGGGGGCCAGCGGGGCCGCGTTCGGGGTGTACCAGCCGCCGGCCGGTGCGGCCTTCGCCGCCGCGCCCGGCGTCACGGCCGAAGCCGGTGCGGCGAAGTGTCCGAGGACGCCCGCACCGCCGAGTGTGAGGGCGCCGGCGTGCAGGAAGCGTCGTCTGTCGATCATGACCGGGGACTCCCGTCCTTCGTGCGTTGCCCGACCGTCCTGTACAACGTTGCAAATAAGTTCGTTGGCATGACAGCACGCAGCCCTCGCCTTGTCCAGGTCCATGACAAAAGCGAGGGCTCTCCGAGCGGCGGCCGTCAGGCCACCGGGACCGCGCGGGTACGGAACCGGTCGGCGTCCCCGCCGAGCACCACCGCGCGCTGCGCCTCGATCTGCTCGTGCGGCTGGCCGAGCGTGATCGCCCCGGCCTCCGTCAGCCGCTGGTACTGCTCGGCGCTCAGCGGCACGTCGAGCGCGGCCAGATAGTCGTCCAGCTGCTTGACGGTGCGCGGGCCGATGATCGGCACATAGGCCGTGCTGGCACGGGCCGCCCGCTCACGCAGCCACGCCATCGCCACCTGCGCCGGCGGCGCCCCGATCTCCTCCGCCACGGCGAGGACCGCGTCGACCGCCGCCGTCTTGCGGCCGCCGTCCTCGGTGTGGAGCAGCCGCTTGAGCACGGTCTGCTGCCGTCCCTCGTCACCGTCGCGGTACTTGCCGGTCAGCAGGCCGCCGCCCAGCGGCGACCACAGCGCGGCGCCGAGCCCCAGCGCATCGGCCATCGGAAGCAGCTCACGGTCGGCGCTGCGCTCCACCAGGCTGTACTCGAACTGCACGGCGCTGACCGGGGCCCAGCCGCGCAGCTCCGCCAGGGCCACGGCACGCGAGACGCGCCAGGCGGGGAAGTTGGAGAGCCCCGCGTAGTGGATCTTCCCGGCGCTCACCAGGTCGTCCAGACCGCGCAGGATCTCCTCCATCGGGGTGACCGGGTCGGGGAAGTGCACCCAGAACAGGTCGATGTGGTCGGTCCTGAGCCGCCGCAGGCTGGCCTCGACCGCCCGCACCATGTTCTTGCGGCTGTTGCCCGTCGCCTGCACCCCGGCCTGCGGAGTGACCCCGTTGGTGAACTTCGTGGCGAGGGTGAAACGGTCGCGCTCGGCGGCGATGAGATCGGCCAGGATCTCCTCGGACTCGCCGAACTGGTAGCTCTCGGCCGTGTCGACGAAGGTGCCGCCCGCGTCGGCGAACCGGTCGAAGATCTTGCGCGCCTCGGCGGGCTCCGCCCCCGTACCCCATCGGGTGCCGAAGTTCCCCGCACCCAGGGCGTACTCGGACACCCGTAGTCCGTTGGCGCGGCCGAAGGTCGTGTACTGCATGGCGAGGCTCCTCATGTGCGACGGCGACCCGAAGCGAAGTAAACCGAATGTTCTACCTACGACGCTACACCGCACCCGCAGTCAAGTAAAACGATCGGTATGCTTGAGGGTGTGAAGACGACAGCGGAGGCAGTGGAACGACAGCCGCGCGGCGGCCGGGGGGCGCGCGAGCGGATCCTGACGACCGCGGAGAAGCTCTTCTACGAGCAGGGCGTCAACGCCACGGGGATGGAACAGCTCACCTCGGTCGCGCATGTCTCGCGGCGCACCTTCTACCAGCACTTCGCCGGCAAGGACGACCTCGTGGCCGCCTATCTGGCACGGGTCGGCGCACCCGGGTCCACGGGCCGCGAGCAGGTCCTCGACCGTACGGACCTGGCTGCCCGTGAGCGGCTGCTCGCGCTCTTCCGCGACCCGCCCGACGGTGCCGCGCTGCGCGGCTGCCCCTTCCACAACGCCGCCGTCGAGTTCGCCGACACGGACTCGGCCGTCCGCACGCTGGTCGGCGCACACAAGCGGGCATTCACCCGGCGCGTGACGGAGGTCGCCACCGAAGCGGGCGCGGCCGACCCGGCACAGCTCGGCAGCAGGCTCGCCGTCCTCTTCGAGGGCGCCACGTCGCTCGCCCTCTCGCTGAACGAGCCGCGGCCCTTCGCCGACGCGCGCGAGCTGGCGACCCTGCTGGTCGACGCGGCGACGGAAGGCGGTAAAGGGCGCCGCCCCGGTGTCACGGTGATTGGTGATCATGATGCCCGGGCACTCGAAAGGAGTGACCGGCTGTAGCGGCGGCCCTCGGGCCGCTGCCGCCCCGACCGGGGCGGACGCCGGGTCGCTGAATGAAGGGAGTGGTCCGCATGCGTGCGCACAGACGCGCCCCCGGGCGTGCCGCACGTGCGACGTATCTTCTGCCGAGATCCGACACCTCGGCCCGGTGGGCGCGTCATCTGACCGGCGCCTATCTCGACCACGGCTGCGGTGAGCCGATCTCCGCCGATCAGATGGACGACGCCAAGCTCGTCGTCTCCGAACTGGTCACCAACGCCACCCGCTACGGCAGGGGCAGCTGCCGGCTCCGGCTGAGCGTGGGAAACGGCCAGGTCACCGTAGAGGTGCATGACGACAACCCGGCCCGGCCGGTGCTGCGCGTGGCGGAGCCGGCCCAGACGGTGGACACGGACAACGCGTCGGCCGAGAGCGGCCGTGGCATCGCGCTCGTCTGCGCGCTCTCGAACCAGTTCGTGGTGCTGCGCGGTCCCGGCACGGGCAAGACCGTGCAGGCCGTCCTCCCCGGCTGCTGAAGCCGCCCCCGTAGTCAGTCCGCGCTTCTCAGTGGAGCGCTCCTCCGACGACCCGCAGGTCGGTTGTCGTACGCGCTGCCGTGCTGAGCACGGCGGCGAGCCCCGTGGCGATGTCGCCGACCGCCATGGACGGCTCCCCTTTCTCCGTCACCTGGTGCGGGGCGAACGGCACATGTACGAACCCGCCGCGCAGCGCCGGGCGTTCGGTGGCGATGAGATGCGCGAGCCCGTAGAACACGTGGTTGCACACGAAGGTCCCGGCCGTCTGGGAGACGGCCGCGGGCAGCCCCGCCGCCCGCACCGCCTCGACGCAGGCCTTCACCGGCAGGGCCGCGAAATACGCCACGGGGCCGCCCGGGACGACCGGCTCGTCGACGGGCTGGTTGCCCGCGTTGTCGGGGATCCTCGCGTCGTCCACATTGACGGCGACCCGCTCCACGGCGAGCCCGGTCCTGCCGCCCGCCTGGCCCACGCACAGCACCAGCCGGGGGTCCGTCCGCCCGACGGCGGCGCGCAGCTCGTCCAGCGCCGTGCCGAAGACACAACTCAGCCTGACCGCCGTGATGTCGAGCCCGTCGGGCGGCGCCGCCGCCACGAGCGAGACCGCGTCCCAGGAGGGATTGACCTCCTCGCCGCCGAACGGTTCGAAGCCGGTGAGGAGCACGTTCATGAAAGCCGTCGCATGGAAGCCGTCCGTCAGAGGATCGTCCGACGATCCGACAAGCGTCGGAGTCGTACGCCGCTAATTGTCCTCGACGGCGTCGGCGACCGTGCCGAGGAGGCGGGCATGCGCATGATGGCTGCTCGGCGTCTCCGGGTTCCACGGCAGGATCCGGGCCCGCCCGGCGATTGCCCGCCAGTGCTCGTTGTCCGCGAACTGCTCGCGCGGCGCCGCGTTGGCCCGTACGTCCGCCAGCACGATGTCCGGCGCGAGCGCGGCGGCCTCGGACCACTGTGCGGTGTACCAGTTGGCGCCAGGCCCTTCCGGCGGTTCGACGAGCCTGACCCCGAGATCGCTCAGGAACCGCAGGTCCGGCCAGGTCTGCGGGCGGGCCAGATACGCCGTGCCGGCGTCGGCCGCCGACAGGGCGAGCACCCGGGGGCCGCCGCCGGCCGCCGTCAGCGACCGCAGCCGGTCCTCGGCGGCCGCCAGCTCGGCGACGGCCGGCTCCCGGGGAGCACCCAGGGCCGAAGCCAGCTCGCCGAACCGGTCGCGGATCGCGGCGAGCGTGCGGTCCTTGCCCACGTCCAGGACGACGACGGGGACCTGCTCCTCCAGATGCTTGGCCGCCTCCGGATCGATGCCGTAGATCTGTCCGCCGCCGTAGCTGACGGCCACCACAAGACCTGGCCCGGCGGCGATCAGCCCGTCCAGGTCGATACCGCTGCCCGCGCCGAAGTTCCGTACCTCGGACAGCGGCAGCTCACCCGCCTTGGCCGCGTCGGGGGTGTCGCCGTCATGGTGCGAACCGAAGATGCCCAAGGGGCGCAGACCGTGGTCCCAGAGCGTCGCTGCCGCCTGTATGTAGGCGACCACCCGCTCCGGTCTTGCGGCTGCCGTGGTCAGATGACCTCGGTCGTCGGTGAACTCCCAGGTGTGCTGCGGCTGCATGCCTCGCCTCGTTCCGCTCGGGTCCCCGGTGCTGTGGGTCGGGTGTCGCACGGGCGGCGCCTGTAGGCGCCACTGACTCCATGCCCAGCGGGGACCGGCCGGACTCCAACGGACGCCCCGGCGTGGCTCGATGCCACTACGACATGGCAGTGGGGCACAGGGCCGCTGCCCTGTGCCCCACGTGACGCCTGGAGACCCGGCGGTCCGACCGTACGGTCAGACGCCTACGCCGAAGTCGGCCGCGATTCCGGACAGTCCACTGGCATATCCCTGGCCGACCGCGCGGAACTTCCACTCCGCGCCGTTGCGGTACAGCTCGCCGAAGACCATCGCGGTCTCCGTCGCCGCGTCCTCGCTCAGGTCGTAGCGGGCCAGCTCGGCGCCGCCGTCCTGGTTGACGACGCGGATGAACGCGTTGCGGACCTGGCCGAAACTCTGCCCACGGCTTTCCGCGTCATGGATCGAGACGGGGAAGACGATCTTGCTGACCTCGGCGGGCACGGCCGCGAGATTCACCTTGACCACCTCGTCGTCGCCCTCGCCCTCGCCGGTGAGGTTGTCACCGGTGTGCTCGACGGATCCGTCGGGGCTCTTGAGGTTGTTGTAGAAGACGAAGTTCTGGTCGGTGCCGACCTTGCCGGCCTCGTTGACCAGCAGGGCGCTGGCGTCCAGGTCGTAGTCGGTGCCGGTCGTCGTCCGTACGTCCCAGCCGAGCCCGACCAGTACCGCCGTCAGTCCGGGTGCCTCCTTGGTGAGCGAGACATTGCCGCCTTTGGACAGGGAAACTCCCACGCTGCTCCTCCTGATGTGCGCTGGTGACCGTAACCAAAATCTACAACACTGTAGAAGTCAGCGGCCGGTGAGCGGCCGACGAGCGTGGCGGAGGGAGACGGCGTTGGGGGAGTACGGCGGTACGCACGGCGGCCCCCGCAGACGCGGCAGGGGCGAACTGGAGTCGCTGGTGCTCGCGGCGCTGCGCCAGGCGCCGGGACCCGCGACGGCCGACTGGGTGCGGCACCGGCTCGGCGACGACCTCGCCTACACGACGGTGATGACCATCCTGACCAGGCTCTACGCCAAGCACGCCGTCACCAGACAGCGGTCGGGCCGCGCCTTCGAATGGCGCGCGGCCCTGGACGAGGCCGGCCTCGCGGCGCTGCGGATGCGCAAGGTGCTGGAGAGCGCGGGCGACCGGGCGGCCGTCCTCACCAGCTTCGTCACCGGACTCGGGCCGGCCGACGAGGGCCTGCTGCGGGACCTGCTGTCCCGCAGGACCGACCGGCGCGGCGACAGCACGTAAGGGCTCGCTCGGGGCTGCGTGGCGCGGGGGCTCGCGTCACCGCTTCGTGACGGTGACAGGACCCGGATCGGACCGGCCGGGCGGGGTCACCTGGGCCGCCGCGTGGGCCGCTCCCGTGATGTTGCGCGCCATACCGCCGAACACCGCCGAGTGGAACGGCCACACGCTCCACCAGTACGCGTGTCCCAGCAGCCCCTGCGGATGGAACAGCGCCCGCTGCCGGAAGACCGCCTGCCCTTCGCCCTCCGGGTCGGCCCGCAGCTCCAGCCAGGCAAGACCGGGCAGCCGCATCTCGGCCCGCAGCCGCAGCAGCCTGCCCTGCTCGATCTCCTCGACCCGCCAGAAGTCCAGCGCGTCACCGACCCGCAGCCGCCGCGCGTCCCGCCGGCCGCGCCGCAGTCCGACACCCCCGACGAGCCGGTCGAGCCAGCCCCGCACCACCCACGCCTGCCGGAACGAGTACCAGCCGTTCTCCCCGCCGATCCCCTCGATGACCCGCCACAGCGCCTCCGGGGGAGCGTCCACCACCCGCTGCCGCCGGTCCGTGTACAGACTGCCGCCCGCCCAGTCGGGATCCGTCGGCAGCGGATCGCTCGGCGCGCCCGCCACCGAGGCGGACGACCAGCGGGTCGACACGTCGGCGTCCTGGATACGCCGAAGCGCCAGCTCGACCGCCCGGTCGAAGGTGGAGAGACCCTGCGGCGGATCCGGCACGTACCGGGCGATGTCCCGCTCGTGACAGACGACCTCGTGGCGCAGCGACTCCACCAGCGGCCGGGCGATCGACCGGGGCACCGGCGTGACCAGCCCCACCCAGTGGCTGGACAGCCGGGGCGTCAGCAGCGGCACAGGCAGAATCAGCCGCCGGGGCAGCCCGGCCACAGCGGCGTAGCGCCGCATCATGTCGAGGTACGTCAGCACGTCGGGGCCGCCGATGTCGAACGTGCGGTTGACATCGGCCGGGAGCGCGGCGCAGCCGACCAGATAGCGCAGCACATCGCGGACGGCGATCGGCTGAATGGTGGTGTGCACCCAGCTCGGGGTGACCATCACCGGCAGCCGCTCGGTCAGGTACCGCAGCATCTCGAACGACGCCGAACCCGACCCGATGATGACGGCGGCCCGCAGGACCGCCGTCGGCACGCCGGAATCCAGCAGGATCCGGCCCACCTCGGTACGCGAGCGAAGATGCGGCGACAGCTCGGCCTCGGGCACCCCGGCGGGGGTGAGCGCCCCGAGGAAGACGATGCGCCGCACCCCCTGGGCGCGCGCCTGCTCGGCGAAGACCTGCGCGGCGTGCCGGTCGGTGGCGGCGAAGTCCCGGCCGCCGCCCAGCGCGTGCACCAGGTAGTACGCCACGTCGATGCCGCGCAGCGCCTCGCCGACCGACTCGGCGTCGGTGACGTCGCCGCGTACCACCTCGGCGCGGTCGATCCAGGGATGGTCGCGCAGCGTGTGCGGCCGGCGCGCCAGACAGCGCACCTGGTGCCCGGCGTCCAGCAGCTCGGGCACCAGCCGCCCGCCGATGTACCCGGTGGCCCCGGTCACCAGGCACCGCAGCGCCCGGCCGTCGTTCGCATCTGTCGTCTCGCGGTCCATGGGTCGAGCCTGTGCCTGCGACGTCTGATGAGCAAGGCGAGGACGAGATCGAGCCATGTCCTGCGGGCCCATGGTGCTGCGGGTTGACGGGCCTGCGGCCCGTCCGCCCGGCCCCGTCCGGCGCGCGGTGGCCGCCGCGCGCCCCCGCGGCGTTGCCCAGGTCGGCCGGCTGGGCGACGCCCGAGCCCGTGTCCACCTCGGCGGCAGCCGTCGCGATCAGCTGCGAACGCGTACGAGCCTGCCGTCCGGCGTGCTGCCCGCAGGGCTCACGGCCTCCGCATGCGGCCCGCCCCGAGCGCGGACGGCAGCTCGTCGCGGAGCCTTCCTACGTCTTGCGGTACGAGTACGCCTCGGCTGCCGCGGCCTCCACGGCGTCCAGGTCGCCGCCCGCCGATGCCGTCACCACGGCGGCCACCGCGCCCTCCACGAACGGCGCGTCGATCAGGCGGGCGCCGTCGGGGAGTTCGTCGCCGTCGATCAGCAGCGTCTTGACCGTCAGGACGGCGCTGCCCAGGTCGACCAGCAGGGCCACGCCCGCGCCCCTGTCCACCTCTGCGGCAGCCGCCGTGATCAGCTCCGAACTCGTACCGAGCCCGCCGTCCGGTGTGCCGCCCGCCGCTGCGAGCGGTGCCTCGGGGCCGCTGCCCGCGAGACCGCGCGCCAGCTCGGCGACGGCCGCGGCGACCGGTCCGCTGTGCGACACGAGCACGATGCCGACGGGCTTCTCGACGCTCATCGGCTTTCCTCGGCGGCCGTGCCGAGCGCCGCGATCAGCAGGGCGGCGGACGTCGCGCCGGGGTCCTGGTGCCCGATGCTGCGCTCCCCGAGATAGCTCGCCCTGCCCTTGTGCGCCTGCATCGGCACGGTCGCCGCGGCGCCGGCCTCCGCCGCCTCGGCCGCCGCCCCGAACGACGTGCCGAGCGCGGTGACCGCCGGCTCCAGCGCGTCCAGCATCGTCTTGTCGCCGGCCTTGGCACCGCCGAGCTGGGCCACGGCCGCGACACCCGCGCCGAGCGCCTCGGCCAGCGTGGCGTGGCTGACCTCGGGCTCGTCGCCGAGCGCCTTGCCCGTACGCCGCAGCAGCGTCCCGTACAGCGGTCCCGAGGCGCCGCCCACGGTGGAGATCAGCTGCCGGCCCGCCAGGGTCAGTACGGCGGCGGGCGTGGCCGGCGACTCCTTCTCCAGTACGGCGGTCACGGCCCGGAAGCCGCGCTGCAGGTTGCTGCCGTGGTCGGCGTCGCCGATCGCCGAGTCCAGCTCGGTCAGCCGGTCGGCCTCCCGCTCGACCGCCGCCGCTGTGGCGATGAGCCAGCGGCGGAAGAAGGCGGCGTCGAGCGTCGGGTCGGGTTCCTGGTCAGGCACGTGATCTCCTCGAACCGTGAGTCGTTCTGTCCTGGGTCGGACTGTCCTGGGTCGGACTGCCTTGTGCGGACTGTCCTGTCTCGGACGGCGCTTCAGCGACCCCAGCGGAGCGCGGGGGTCTGCACCGGCGCGTCCCACAGTCGCAGCAGGTCCTCGTCGACCTGGCACAGGGTCACCGAGCAGCCCGCCATGTCGAGCGAGGTCACATAGTTCCCGACGAGCGTACGAGCCACCGACACACCCCGCTCGCCCAGCACCCGCTGCACCTCGGCGTTGAATCCGTACAGCTCCAGCAGCGGGGTGCCGCCCATGCCGTTGACCAGCGCGAGTACCGGGCCCGTCGGCTTCAGGTCCTCCAGGACCGCGTTCACCGCGAAGTCCGCGATCTCGCGGGACGTCATCATGGCGCGCCGCTCACGGCCCGGCTCGCCGTGGATGCCGATGCCCAGCTCCAGCTCGCCCTGCGGCAGGTCGAACGTCGGGCTGCCCTTGGCCGGCGTACTGACGGCGGTCAGCGCGACGCCGAAGCTGCGCGACGACTCGTTGACCTGCCGCGCGATGGCCTCGACCCGCTCCAGCGGCGCGCCCTCCTCGGCCGCGGCGCCCGCCAGTTTCTCGACGAAGAGCGTGGCACCCGTACCGCGCCGGCCGGCCGTGAACAGGCTGTCGGTGACCGCCACGTCATCGTTGACCAGGACCTTCGCGACCTGGACGCCCTCGTCCTCGGCGAGCTCGGCCGCCATGTCGAAGTTGAGGACGTCGCCGGTGTAGTTCTTCACGATGAACAGCACGCCCGCGCCGCTGTCCACGGCCGCGGCGGCCCGCACCATCTGGTCGGGCACGGGACTGGTGAACACCTCGCCGGGACACGCGGCGGAGAGCATCCCCGGGCCGACGAACCCGCCGTGCAGCGGCTCGTGTCCCGAGCCGCCGCCCGAGACGAGGCCGACCTTGCCGGCGACGGGCGCGTCGCGCCGTACCACCACGCGGTTCGCCACGTCCACGGCGAGGTCCGGATGCGCCGCCGCCATCCCGCGCAGCGCGTCGTCGACCACGGTTTCCGGCACGTTGATGAGCATCTTCACAGGGTCCTCCTGGGTGCGGTACCGGCCAGGCCCCGGGGACAGGCTCATGGCGGTTGACGTCGGTCTTCTCGCAGCGGTCAGTCAGCATTCAGTATCGAAGAGACACGCGTGATCGGGAAGTGACGCGCCGTGGACCCGCGATTCTGCTCGTCCGGTCCTGGATGGTCCTGGCCCGGTCTCAACCGGCCTCAGTCGGTCCCAGTCGGTCCCGTCCGGTCTCAGTCGGTCTTGGCCACGAAGGGACCGTCGGCGCCGAACGCGAGCCGGGCGAAGTTCTCGCCGATGCGCCGCTGCCCCGCCGGGTCCGGGTGGAGCTGGTCGGGCAGGGGAAGCTCGGCGTAGTCCTCCGGGCCGTACAGGTCGTTGCCGTCGAGGTAGTGCAGATGAGGGTCGTCCGCCGACCGCTGCGCGACGATGCGGGCCAGCTCCTCGCGGATGACGCCCAGCGTCAGCTTCCCCACCGCGCGCTCCGCCGGATCGCCGGCCGCCCTGAACCGCAGCGTGCCCTCGGAGATGTCGCTGAAGTCCGGGGCGCTGGGGCCGGGGGTGTCCTCGTGGATGGGGCAGTGGACGGGGGAGACGACCAGCAGCGGTGCGGTGGGGTGCCCCTCACGGATGGTGTCGAGGAAGCCGTGCACGGCCGGGGTGAAGGCGCGCAGCCGCATCAGGTCGGCGTTGACGAGATTGATGCCGATCTTGACGCTGATCAGGTCGGCCGGGGTGTCCCGCATGGTGCGGGCGGTGAACGGGTCGAGCAGCGCGCTGCCGCCGAGCCCGAGATTGATCAGCTCCACCGTGCCGAGGGACGCGGCCAGCGCGGGCCAGGTCGTGGTGGGGCTCGCGGAGTTGGAGCCGTGGCTGATCGAACTCCCGTGGTGCAGCCACACCTTGCGGCCCCGGTCCGGGGCGGGTTCGACGGGCGCGTCGGTGCGCAGCGCGACGAGCTGGGTGGTCTCGTTGTACGGCAGCCAGATCTCGATGTCCTTGTCCCTGGCGGGCAGTTCGTCGAAGCGGAGCGTGCCGGGCGGGCCCGGTTCCAAGTTCGCCGTGCCGGTGGTCATGTCGATGTGCAGGACGTTGCCGCCGCTCACACCGGCCTGGCCGGTCAGTTCACCGTCGACGAGCAGGTCGTACACCCCGTCGGGACGCAGCGGCGCGCCCTCGTAGGACGGCTTGGTGCGCAGGGTTTCGAGTTCGACGGCGGTGGCCCGGGTACGGAACGCCAGCCGCACACCGGACGGCTGGGACTCCGCCATGGCCAGCTGTCCGTCGGAGTACTGGGCGCGCGCCCAGGCGGGCAGCCGGTGCGGCAGCACCCCCTGGGGGGTCCGCTCCAGTTCGAGTGCGCCGCGCACGATGTCCTCGGTGATGGGTGTGCTGATCCAGTCGTGCCGGGTGGTGTTCATGGGGCTCCGCCTGCTGTTCGGGATGTTCGGGATGTTCGGGTGGTCGGTTGGGCGCTGTGCTGCGTACTGCAGCTCGCTCTGCGGCCTGACGGGTCAGGACCGGGGCCAGTCGCGCAGCATCGCGTCGAGGGAGTCGACGATCCAGGTCCAGCTCTCCTGGCTGTCGGGCAGGCTGTGGCTGAAACCACCGCTCATCTCCAGGCTCACGTAGCCGTGGAAGACGCTGCCGAGCAGCCGGACCGCGTGGGTCTGGTCCGGCTCCGTGAGGGCGTACCCGCGCAGGATCGCCCGCGTCATCTGGGCGTGCCGGACGCCTGCGCTCGCCGCCGCCGTCTCCGGGTCGAGCCTGAGCCGCGCCGCGTCGTAGCGGCCGGGGTGCTCCCGCGCGTAGTCGCGGTACGCGTCGGCGAAGGCGACCAGGGCGTCCTTGCCCGCGCGCCCCGCGAGCGCGGCGGAGACACGGTCGGCCAGCTCCTCCAAGGCGTACAGGGCGATCCGGATCCTGAGGTCGTCGGAGCTCTTCAGATGCGAGTACAGACTCGCGACCTTGACGTCGTACCGCCGGGCGAGCGCCGAGACGGTCACCTGGTCGAAGCCCACCTCGTCGGCGAGCTCCGCGGCTCCCTGGGTCAGGCGTTCCGGGGTCAGTCCTGCTCGAACCATAACCATCCCTCCTTCTGCCGAAACCCATTATGCATTTGCCTAAAACCTTTAGGCAAATTAGCCTGCGTGTCATGAGGCCGCTGACTGAGCGAGAGATCCGTACCGCGTTCGTGAACTGTTCCAAGGGCGAGGCGAAGCGCCTGTCCGTCCCCCACGACCTGGCCGAACGGCCCTGGGACGACCTGGACTTCTTCGGCTGGCGGGACCTCCAGGTCCCCGGCCGCGCCTGCCTCGCCACGGAGCTGGACGGCCGAACCGTGGCGCTCGTGCTGCGCTGCCCGAGTCCTGCCTTCCAGCAGGGGCGGCGCAGCATGTGCTCGATCTGTCTGACCACACACAGCGGAGGGGTCTCGCTGATGGTCGCCCCGAAGGCGGGCAAGGCAGGCCGGGAGGGCAACTCGGTGGGCGCCTACATGTGCAGCGACCTGGCCTGCCCGCTGTATCTGCGGGGGAAGAAGGACGCGGGTGTGGGCGCGCGGCTGCACGAGACGCTCACCATGGAGCAGAAGATCGAGCGGACCGTCGGGAACCTCGCGTCGTTCATCGCCAAGGTCACCGCGTGACGTAGCGGCGCGTGGCACCCGTCGGCTTCGGCCTCAGGCGGCCTCAGGCGGCCTCGACGGGGTCGCCCACGGCGCCGCCGGTGGCCGTGCGGATCGCACCCACGATGCGCGCCGAGACGGCCGACAGGTCCTTGAACTGGGCGAGATCGGTGCCGGCCAGCAGCATGGCGCCGATGTCCTCGTCCACCACCCGCATCGCCGCCGCGGCCGTCGCGGCGTGCAGCCGTACCTCGATGTCGTCGGCCGGGCGGCTCAGCCGGCTCGCGAGGATGCCGGTCAGCTCGTGTTCCACCTGGTCGCAGGCCATCAGCCAGGCCGAACGGATCGCCGGCTCCGTGTCGCCGAGGGCGATCATCTTGGTGGCGAGCATTTCGTCGGCCAACTCGGCCGGGTCCACGTCGGTCGCGCGCTTCTTCAGCTCCGCGACGATGTGATCTTCGAGGGAGCTGTGCCGGGGCCAGTCGCGCATCACGTTCATGAACCACTCGACGCCCTGCGTCACGATCGGCTCGGCGCAGCTCTCCTTGTTGCGGAAGTGCCGCCAGATGGTGCGTACGGAGAGCCCCACCGCGGCCGCGATCTGCTCACCGCTGGTGTCGGCGACGCCCTGCTTCCAGAACAGGCGCGCCGCCTCCCGGGAGATTTCGAGCCGCAGCCGCAGCCGTCGCTGCTCACTCATTCCGCCTGCCGCGCGCTTGTCCGCCGCCATGTCGTCCTCCGTCCAGGTGTCCGCTACCTCTTGCTCACCAGTGTCATCGTGTCACTAAGTGACGTCCGTGGCCAGCTCCGGGAGGCGACGCAGCGCGTCCAGCACGACACGTACCGCGGCGCGGGGCGGCGAGCCGCGGCGCACGGCGGCCGTGATCGTACGGGTCACCGGAGTCGGAAGTTCCCTGGTGGCGACGCGATAGCGGCGGTCGACCGCCAGGCCGGGCAGCAGCGCGATCGACAGCCCGGCCTCGACGTGCTGCAGCGTCATCATGTAGTTGCTGAACCTGCACACCACCCGCGGCTCGAAGCCCGACTGACGGCACAGCCGCTGGGCGAGATTGGCCATGTACGACTGCGGTACGTCGAACGCCCACGACTCGTCCGCGTACGCCGCCAGGTCGACGGCGCCGCGCCCCGCTGCCGGGTGCCCGGGAGGCACCACGAGCAGGACCGGCTCGGTGGCCAGCGGTACGAGGTCGAGGTCGGGCCCGAGCGGCAGCTCGTCGAAGTCGGTGGTCGTGATGATGACGTCCGCGTCGCCGTTGCGGAGCGCCGGCATGCTCTCGTGCGGCTCCAGTTGCAGCAACTCGATGTCGAGATGCGGGTGTTCGCGGGCCAGCCGGGTGACCGCCGGCACCGCCATGGTGTGGATCGCGCTCTGGAACGCCCCCAGCCGCACCAGCCCGGCGGGCTCTTCGCCGAAGCCGCGCAGCTCCGCCTCGACGGTGTCCATGTGGTCGAGGATCGCCCGCGCCCGCCGCGCGAGGATCAGCCCGGCGGGTGTCAGCCGCACCCGCCGCCCCGTGCGCTCCAGGAGCTGGGTACGGGTCTCGGCCTCCAGCACGGCGAGCTGCTGGGAGACGCTGGACGGGCTCAGGCTGGCCGCCTGGGCCACGGCCCGGACGGTGCCCAGTGTGTCCAGCTGGCTCAGCAGGCGCAGTCTCCAGGGATTCATCACCTCCCCAGTGTTGTGCGGTTATGCCGAACAGGAAAGCCGGAATTGTGAGATGGACGTGTTGCTCGGACGCGCCTTACCGTCGACAGCATGGCTGCTACGACCACTGGTCCGACCACCGTATCGCCGTCCGCCACCGACACTTTCTGGGCCGACGCGGAGAACCATCTCGTCCGCTACGGCACCGAGTTCACCCACGAGGTCATCGACCGCGCTGCGGGGAGTTTCCTCTACGCCGCCGACGGCCGGAAGATCCTCGACTTCACCTCCGGCCAGATGAGCGCGATCCTCGGCCACTCGCACCCGGAGATCGTCGCGACCGTCCAGCGGCAGGTCGCCACCCTCGACCATCTCTTCAGCGGCATGCTCAGCCGGCCGGTGGTCGACCTCGCCAGGCGGCTGGCCGGCACGCTGCCCGAGCCGCTGAAGAAGGTGCTGCTGCTGACCACCGGCGGTGAGTCGAACGAGGCCGCCATCCGGATGGCGAAGCTGGTCACGGGCAAACACGAGATCGTCTCGTTCGCGCGGTCCTGGCACGGCATGACGCAGGCCGCCGCCTCCGCCACGTACAGCGCGGGCCGCAAGGGCTACGGCCCCGCCGCGCCCGGCAACTTCGCGATCCCGGTGCCGAACGCGTACCGGCCCGACTTCACCGCGGCGGACGGCTCGCTGGACTGGCGGCGCCAGCTGGACTTCGCCTTCGACCTGATCGACGCGCAGTCGACGGGCAGCCTGGCCGCGTGCCTGGTCGAACCGATCCTCAGCTCGGGCGGCATCATCGAGCCGCCGCTCGGGTACTTCGCCGCGCTGAAGGAGAAGTGCGAGGAGCGCGGCATGCTGCTGATCCTGGACGAGGCCCAGACCGGCCTGTGCCGCACCGGGACCTGGTACGCGTTCGAGCGCGACGGCATCGTGCCCGACATCCTCACCCTGTCGAAGACCCTGGGCGCCGGGCTCCCGCTGGCGGCCGTGGTCACCAGCGCCGAGATCGAGCAGGAGGCGTACGAGCGCGGGTTCCTGTTCCTGACCACCCACGTCGCCGACCCGCTGGTGGCGGCGGTGGGCAACACCGTCCTGGATGTCCTGACCGCCGAAAAGCTCGACGCCCGCGCGCGCTCGCTCGGCGCGTTCCTGCACGACGGCCTGACCGACATCGCCACCCGCCACGAGGTCGTCGGCGACGTCCGCGGCAGGGGCCTGCTGGCGGGCCTCGAACTCGTCGTGGACCGCGAGACGAAGCGCAGCTCGAACGAACTGGGCGCGAGGGTCACCCGCCGCTGCCTCGAACTCGGCCTGCATACGAACATCGTCCAGATCGCGGGCATGGGCGGAGTCCTGCGCATGGCCCCGCCACTGACCGCGACGGAGGACGAACTGTCCCTGGGCTTGACCATCCTGGACCAGGCCATCGCGGACAGCGCCTGAGCCACGGCTGAGGGGCGGGGCCTCGGTGCGGTCCCGCCCGCTCAACTGGCCTTGGCCGGTGGGTGGTTACGTGGCGGAGAGCGTGAAGCTCTGGGCCGGGCCGTTGCTGCACGTCCACTGTTGGAGGCGGGCGCCGTCCGCGGTGGAGACGTCGGTGATGTCCAGGCACTGCGCGGTGTTGTTGCGTGGTGTGAAGCTGTAGCTGCCGTCGCTGTGCTGGACGGGCTTGAACTGCTCGTTCGTGCCGCCGCCGTAGCCCCACAGCTGGACCTTGACGCCGTTTCCTGTGGCGCCGGGGCCGCCGGTGATGTCCCAGGCCGCGGTGGCGGCGTTGCGGCTGACGACCTTGTAGTAGCCGCTGTCGGTGGGCTGGAACTGCCACTGCTGGTTGGTGCTGCCGGCGACACAGGTCCACTGCTGCAGTGCGGTCCCGTTGGCGGTGCCGCCGTTCGCCGCGTCGACACACTTGTGGCTGTTGGTGTTGGCGATCGAGTACCACTTACTCGCATCGATCACACTGCCGCCGCCGTCGCCGGTCCCGCCGCCTCCGCCGGTCGTGCCGGGCTTCCAGGTGAAGGTCGCCACCGCCTTGGCCGGCACGGAGTAGCTGAAGTTCTGGCCGTTGTGGTTGACGCCGAAGGTGCGGGCGTTGGCGGTGTCGCCGTTGAGGACGATCAGAGCGATGGATCCGTCCGGGTTGCGGAAGGCGACATCCTGGAGGTTCCCCGAACCGAAGGTGTTGGAGTCGACGCGGACCGCGCCGGGCTTGACGAACTTGCTGGCCTGGCCGAGGACGTAGTACTCGGCGTTGTACGCGGCCGTGCCTGCGGAGTTGTTGACCGTGACGGCGCCCGTGCAGGTGGTGCAGTTCATGCTCGGACCGCCGCTCGGGTCCAGCGCCATGTTCCATGTCACCACGGACTTCGCCCAGTTGCGGGTCGCGCCGATGATCAGGTTCTCCGTCTGCCAGTCGAGGGAGTCGGCGAACGTGTTGGCGTCGTTGGCGGATTTGCTGCCGGAGCACTCGGTGAAGTACGCGTCCTTGTTCGGGAACGAGTTGTGCACGACGGACTGCGCGCTCGGGTTGCCGCCGTAGCAGTGCCAGGCCACCCCCGCCGTGTACGGTCCGGCCGCGGAGTCGCCGAGGACGGTCGAAGGGAAGCCGGTGTCGTCCCAGTTGTGGTCGTAGCCGATGATCTTGGTGTTGAGACCGGCGGACGCGATGGCGGGGCCGAGATACCCGCCGATCAGTCGGGCCTCGTCGGCCGCCGAGTACGTGGAGCCGGGGTAGTTGGACGGGGAGAACTCCGGCTCGTTCTGCGGGGTGAGTAGTGAGACGGGGACGCCCGCGGTCTTGTACGCCTGGAGGAACTTGACCAAGTAGTTCGCGTACACCTGGTAGTTGGCGGAGTTCAGTGAGCCGCCCACCATCGAACCGCTGCTCTTCATCCAGCCCGGCGGGCTCCAGGGCGTCGCCATGACGGTGGTGCTCGGGTTGAGCTGGAGCGCCTGCTTGAGCAGCGGCAGGATGTAGTCGTTGTCATGGGTGGTGGAGAAGTGCGCCAGGCTCGGGTCGCTCTGCCCCGCCGGCATGTCGTCGTAGGTGTACTGCGACCGGGCGAAGTCCGAAGCCCCGATCGGCTGGCGCAGGAAGCTCAGCCCGATGCCCGAGGCGGGGTCGAAGAGCTTGGACATGATCGCGTTCCGCTGGGGCGAGTTGGCGATCAGCCAGGCGGAGGAGTCGGTGAGCGAGGCGCCGAATCCGGTCATGGACTGGTACGTCTTCGACGAGTCGACGCTGATGACCTGTCCGGCCGAGCTCGCACCGTCGGCGAAGGTCGCCCCGGACTGCGGAGCCAGCAGCTTGCTCTGGTCCGCCGTCGTCTCCCACACCGATACGGCGGGTCCTGCGGCGGCCTGCGCTGTGCCCGAACTGACGGCGGTGGCGGCCGAGAAGACCAGCGCCGAGGCCAGCATGGCGGAAAGGATTCTGGTACGGGACAACTCTGTCCCTCCTTCTTCGAAGGTAATGGAGCAGCGGGCACCGGGGCATGGCGGGGCGCGACGGGGTGCGACGGGGTGCGGAAAAGGGGGAACGGCCAGGCGGGCCCACGGTGACGGTGCTGCGATGTCACTGGCGCGATCTGACAACGACCTTGTGTTCAAAGGGTGTTGTCATGGGTGGACTGGATGCCACGGTGCCTTCAGCATCCTGATTGAAGGGGAGGATGCCGCAGCGGTCAAGGGGGCGGGAACCGAAAAAAGCCCGACCTGAGCCGGGGCGGGCCGGATGGAGCGTTCATTTCCTCAACGCGGCGCAGGTGTCAGGGGGTCAGCCGCGTGGCGCCGGACCGGTCGATTCCCGCAGGACCAGATGCGTGGCGAGTTCGACATGCAGGGTGTCCACCGTGTGCCGGTCGAGGAGCCGCATCAGCAGCGACACGGCCATCCGGCCCATCTCCTCCAGCGGCTGACCCACCGTCGTCAGCCGGGGCACCGTGCTGCGGCTCAGATCGGTGTCGTCGAAGCCGGTGATCGACAGGTCCGCCGGGACCCGCAGCCCCCGCTCGTATGCGGCCCGCAGCGCGCCGACCGCCGCCTTGTCGTTGAACGCGACCAGGGCGGTGGGGCGTTCGGGCAGGTCGAGCAGGTCGCCCGCCGCTTCGTAACCCCGGTCGGCCGTCGGTTCGATGGCGCGCAGCAGGGCGGGCGACGGCAACAGCCCGGCCTCGGCGAGCGCGGCGGCGTGGCCGGCGAGCCGGGACTGGGTCGCCAGCCACTCGGTGGGTCCGCCGATGACCCCGATGCGCCGGTGCCCGAGCTGCACCAGATGCGCGGTGACGGAGCGGGCCGCGGTCAGATTGGCCGCCGACACCGACGCGATGTCCCGGGACAACGGGCTGCTCGGGTCGACCACCACGAACGGCAGCCCCCGGGCGCGCAGCGCCTCCAGCTCCGTCGCGGGCTCGGGCGGCAGGATCAGCACCGCGCCCGCGAGCCCGGACTCCTGCGCGAGCCCGGCCAGCACCCCAGGCCGGCGGGCGGCGTCGCCCGCGCTGAGCACCACGCGCCTGCCGTGCAGGTCGAGCGTCTCGGCGATCGAGGAGACGATCACGCCGAAGTAGTCGGTCAGCACGTACGGGCAGCGCACATAGATCGCGCCGCCCGAGGCGCCGCGCCGCGCGGGCGCGGGGGCGCCCAGCCGCTCGATCGCCCTGCGCACCAACTCCTGCGTATCGGAGGCCACATGCTCGTGCCCGTTCATGACGCGCGAAACCGTGGCGATCGACACGCCCGCTTCTGCGGCGATCGCCCGCACCGTGACCCGGGAACTCCTCAGCTCAACCACTTGTTACAGCTTTTCGTTTCATGCGGGCAGCGTAGCGGAGCCGGACTTATCGGCTGTAGAGGGCTTGACAGTCCATGACGGGTACGGCTTTTCTGTGCACACGTCAAAGAGTTTCCAGGATGTTTCAGTTTGTTACATGACGGGTTTCGGTAACTCGTCCCCGAAGCGGAACCGGCCCGTGTTCACCGGCTCCGCCGCGCCACGGTCCTGCCTTCACCCGCACCTGCCACCTTCAGCTCCGATCGCGTCCCGTCTCCGAGGAGAACCACTGATGAGACCCTCCCTGACTGCGGCGGCCGTCGCGGCGGCCGCACTCTGTCTCGCGTGTCTGCCGGCCGTCCAGACGGCGGCGGTCACGCCGGCCGGCCGGACCGTACCGGCCGGACACCACCAGCCGGGCTCGCCGCAGGCGCGGGTGTGGGTGACGACGGCGGACGGGGCCCAGGAACTGCGCGAGCAGGCGCCCGTCGCGTTCCGCGCCGGTGCGTCCGACCGGACGACCATCACCGTCGACCCGAACCAGAGCTTCCAGCGCATGGACGGCTTCGGCGGTGCGCTCACCGACTCTTCGGCGGCCGTCCTCGCCCAACTGCCCCGCACAGCACGGGACTCCGCGATGCGGCAGCTCTTCGACCCGGTCCGCGGCATCGGCGTCAGCTTCCTGCGCCAGCCCGTCGGATCCTCCGACTTCACGGCTGCGGCCACCCATTACACGTACGACGACGTCCCGGCGGGACAGACCGACTTCGCCCTGCGGCACTTCAGCATCGCCCGCGACGAGCGGCAGATCCTGCCGCTGCTGCGCCAGGCCAAGCAGCTCAATCCCCGGCTCACCGTGATGGCCACGCCGTGGAGTCCGCCGGCCTGGATGAAGGACAGCGGCTCGCTGGTCGGCGGTCACCTCAAGGACGATCCGGCGGCGTACGACGCGTACGCCCGCTACCTGGTGAAGTACGTCAAGGCGTACGCGGCGGCCGGTGTGCCCGTCGACTATCTGACCGTCCAGAACGAGCCGCAGAACCGCAAACCCAACGCCTACCCCGGCACCGACCTGCCCGTCGAGCAGGAGGCCAAGGTCATCGAGGCGCTCGGACCGCTGCTGCACCGGGCCAGCCCGCGTACCAAGATCCTTGCCTACGACCACAACTGGTCGACGCACCCCGACGACATCGCCACCGCCGAGCAGCTCGGCGAGGACCCGCAGACGGACTACCCGTACCAGGTGCTCGACGGCCCGGCGGCGAAGTGGATCGCGGGTACGGCGTACCACTGCTACTCGGGCGACCCCAGTGCGCAGAGCGCCCTGCACGACGCCCATCCGGACAAGGGCATCTGGTTCACGGAGTGTTCCGGCTCGCACGGCGCGACCGACACGCCCGCGCAGATCTTCCGGGGGACCCTGACCTGGCACGCACGGACCATCACCGTCGGCACCACACGCAACTGGGCCAAGTCCGTCGCTGACTGGAACGTCGCACTCGACGCCGACGGCGGTCCGCACAACGGCGGTTGCGACACCTGCACCGGGCTGCTGGCCGTGCAGGACGACGGGACCGTGACCACCAACGCCGAGTTCTACACCATCGGCCATCTGTCGAAGTTCGTACGCCCGGGGGCCGTTCGCATCGCCAGTACCAACTACGGCACCGCCGGCTGGAACGGCCAGCTCACCGATGTCGCCTTCCGCAACCCGGACGGCTCGACGGCGCTCGTCGTGCACAACGAGAACGACGACCCGCGCACGTTCGCCGTCGCCGTGGGCGACCGAACGTTCGAGTACGCCCTCCCCGGCGGAGCGCTGGCGACCTTCACCTGGCCCAAGTCGGCCGCTCTCACCAGCAGGTTGCACGAGGTGCCCCTGACCGGCGCCCACGCCACCTCCCAGCCCGCAGGCCAGGGCGCGGCGGACCTCGCGGCCGACGCGGACGGCTCGACCCGCTGGTCCAGCGGCCAGGCCCAAGAACCGGGCCAGTACGTGCAGATCGACCTGGGCAAGCGGCGGGACTTCCGCCGGGTCGCCATCGACAGCGGCGACAACCTGGGCGACTACGCCCGCGGCTGGCAGGTCTCCGTGAGCAACGACGGAACGACCTGGCACACGGCGGCCACCGGCACCGGCACCGGCCAACTCACCACGGCGGACCTCCGCCGCACCACCACGGCCCGCTACGTCAGGGTGACCTCGACAGGCACAGCCCCCAACTGGTGGAGCATCGCCGACCTCCGCCTCTACCGCTGACCTTGCTCCTCCCGCCCGCCCCGGCGAGGGCGGGCGGGCCCCCATACCACCTGTTCGAAAGCTAATTCATCTCATCTGCTGATCCGACCAATCCGTGTGCCGCGCTGATACGAACATATGACTGAGAGATCTCGGGACAGGGCGCGCGGCACGGACCTCGTCGGCGCTCGGTCGTTTTCATGCGCGCCAGTGGGGAGTGGTCAGGAAGATGGGCACAGCGGTCGAGGAACGCCCGAAGAGAGCAGCGGGCGCAGGGGAGGCGAAGGAAGCAGACACCGGCGCCGGCGCGCAGAGCGCCGAAACCGGGGAGGCCGCGGGCGGGGTGCCGGCTCTTTCGCCTTATTCCGGTGGGCCCGTTTTCGTGGACGCCAGTGGCCGGCGGCGGCGGTTGTTCCGTAAGGCGGGGTGGCTGGTGGCCGGGTCGTGCGCCTGTTACGCCGTCGCGCTGGGCGGCGCCATCGTCGGTGGTACGTCGGCCGCGCCCTGGCTGCCGATACCGGGCATGGTCCAGAAGGCCGAAGGGGCGGTCAAGCAGGACACGCTCGCCGACCGCGCGCCCAAGGACTCGGCCCCGAAGCCGCAGACGGACGCCGGTACGCCCACGTCGGGCAGCGTCGGAGGACCGCTCGCGGGTGCGGGCATCCCGAGTACCGCCGGACGGACCGCGCAGGAGACGACCGCGAAGGACGCCACCGGCAAGAAGGACTCCGCCTCGGCAGACAAGTCCTCCGGCAAGGCCCCCGCGAAGAGCGCGGCGGGCGGCGGCAAGGCTCCCGTCGGCACCACCGGCGACCAGAACCCGGCGCCGGACAAGGGCAGTTCGGACAGCGGCTCGGGCTCGGGCTCGGGCAGTACGACGGCACCCGACCAGTCGGCCGGCGGCAGCGACGACAGCCCGGCGACGAACGAGCCCGCGCCGCCCGCTGACCAGCCGGCTGCCGACGCCCCCGCTCCCGCCAGTAATCCCATCGGTGATCTGCTCGGGGGTGTCCTCGGCCTTCCGGGCAAGCTGCTGGGCGGCTAGGCCGTCCACGGAGTCAACGCCCTGCGGGCGGTCGGTGCCGGTGGCGCCGACCGCCCGTACGTATGTGTACGGCGCCCGAGCCGGGCGGCTGAGCAGGTGGTACTGCTGTTCCTACTTTTCGTCTGGCGGTCACCGCGCCACCAGGGGGATGATCGAACATGTGACTGCCCCGGGTGAGGGCCGCCGACCGCGGTGTCCCCGGGGCGCGACGACGGGAGACGTATGACTGACGACCCGAACGCACGCATCATCGACGAGTTCCGCGCCAACCACGGCCAGGTCGGCGGAAACTTCGCGGGTGCGCCGCTGCTTCTGCTGCACACCGTCGGTGCCCGATCCGGCGCACCCCGTGTCAATCCGATGATGTACCTGGCCGGTGAGGGCCGCTACTTCGTCTTCGCCTCCAAAGCGGGCTCCGACCACAACCCGGACTGGTACCACAACCTGATCGCCCATCCCGACGTGCGCGTCGAGATCAAGGACGAGACCCTCGACGTCCGTGCCGTCGAGCTGCGTGGCGAGGAGCGGGACACCGTCTACGCCGAGCAGGCCGGCCTTTACCCCGGGTTCGCCGACTACCAGCGCAAGACCGAGCGGATCATCCCGGTCGTCGCACTCGTCCCCACCGGCGGTGACGGTGACGACAGCGCGGCGTCCGCCGGCCGCGCGGAAGGGAATCCGTCGTGAGCATCGCCTATCTCGCCCAGCCCGAACAGCAGCAGAAGCTGGAATGGCTCGACGGAGGCATGTTCTCCGTCCTCCTCGACACCGCGGCCACCGACGGGCAGCTCACCGTCGGACGGTTCTCCGTCAGCAAGGGGGAGGCGCCGCCGTACCACATGCACACCAATGAGGACGAAGTCTTCATGCTCATCAAGGGTGAGGCGCTGCTCTGGTCCGACGACCAGGAGATGGAGCTGTCCGAGGGCGGCATCGTCTTCCTGCCTCGCAACGTGCCGCACGGCTACCGGATCACCTCCGACACGGCCGACCTGCTGATGATCTGCACCCCCGGCGGCATCGAGGGCATGTTCCGGCACGCGGGACGTGACATGGCGACGCCGCGTCCCGAGGGCTTCGAGATCTCGAAGGACCGCATGGCCGAGGCCGCCGACATGTACGGGCAGATCATCGTCGGCCCGCCGCGCTGACCCGGGCCCGCACCCGCACCCGCCCGCGCCCACGCCCGCACTCGCACCGCGCCCCGCCCCGCCCCTGTCAGGAAAGGCTCCACCTTGTCCGAGCAACAGCGCCAGGCCCTCGACGAACTGCTGCGGGACGGCCCGCTCGACCTGGGCGGCGACGTCACCGAACAGCGCGCCGTCTTCCACGAGATGATGACGTCCGTGCCGCTGCCCGACGACATCACCACCACCGCCGGGGAACTCGGCGGCGTACCGGTGATCACCGTCGAGACCCCGGACAACGACCCCTCGACGGTCCTGCTGTACTTCCACGGCGGCGCCTACGCCATCGGCTCGGCGGCCGACGCCGTGGGGCTCGCCGCCGACGTCGCCCGGCGCACCGGCACCCGCGCCGTCTGCGTCGACTACCGGCTGGCTCCGGAGAGCCGGTTCCCCGCTGCTGTGGACGACGCCCTGGCCGCCTACCGTGCCCTGCTGGACGACGGGGTGCCCAGCTCCACCATCGCCTTCGCCGGGGAGTCGGCCGGCGGCGGCCTCGCCGTCGCCGCGCTGGTCGCCGCCAAGGAGGCCGGCCTGCCCCAACCGGCGTCGGCCGTGGTCTTCTCCCCGTGGGCCGACCTCACGGTCTCCGGCCGCAGCATCGACGGCAAGGCCGCCGTCGATCCGGCCCTGACCCCCGACGGCATGCGCACCCGCGCCCACGACTACCTGGGCGAGACCGACCCCGCCACCCCGCTGGCCAGTCCGGTCTTCGCCGATCTCACCGGCCTCGCACCCCTGCTCGTCCAGGTCGGGTCGCACGAGATCCTGCTGGACGACGCGGTACGTCTCGCCGCCCGCGCCGCCGAGCACGACGTCCATGTCGAACTGCAGGTCTGGCCCCAAGTGCCGCATGTCTTCCAGGCGTTCGCCGCCCTGCTGGACGACGCCGACGCCGCGTTGAAGTCGGCCGCCGCCTTCACCCGTGCCCACTGGCCGGAGAGCGACCCCGGGTAAAGAACACGCCCCGCACCGACAAAGCCGCCTGTCGAGCCGTGACATGGGACGATCATGTTGCCCATGGTGCGGACGAACAACTTCGGCATCGCCCTGCGGGGCTGGCGCGAGCGGCTGTCCCCGCTGGAGGGCGGACTGGCGGCCGAGGACGACGAGGACCGGCGCATCCCCGGCCTGCGCCGCGAGGAACTGGCGCTGCTGGCGGGCCTGTCGGTGGATTACGTCATCCGGCTGGAACAGGGCCGCGCGCGCAACCCCTCGGCCCAGGTCGTCGCCGCCCTCGCCAGGGCGTTGCGGCTCGACACGGCCGAGCGTGACCACCTGTTCCGCTGCGCCCAGCTGGCACCGCCCGCCGGCGGCGCCGTGTCCATGCACGTACCGGCCCGGGTCCACCGGCTCGTACGGCAGTTGGGCGACACGCCCGTCGCGGTCTTCGCCGCCGACTGGACGATCATCAGCTGGAACGCGATGTGGTCGGCCGTGGTCGGCGACCCCCATACGTACGACTGGCAGGAGCGCAACCTCGTCACGGGGATGTTCCGCTCGGACGGCCGGCCGGGGCCGGATTCCGTCGCGGCGTGGCCTGTCCGGTCGCGACACGGCGAGGAGGCGGAGGAAGCGGCTCTCGTCGCCGATCTGCGGGTGACGGCGGCCGCCTATCCCGCCGATGTGCGCCTCGCCGCGCTCGTCGAACACATGCTGAGCAGGAGCCCGCGCTTCGCCCGGCTCTGGTTCAACGGCACGGCCCGCGCGCTGGTCGGCGACCTCAAGACCGTCTCGCATCCGTCGGTGGGGGAGATCGCCCTCGACCTCGACGTCCTGATGGTCGCGGGCGCCGACCTCAGGATCGTCACGTACACGGCCGCCGCCGAGACGGCCGACGAGGCCAAGATGGCCGCGCTGCGCGCCACTTGTGATCTCCCGCGACAGAGCCGGGTCTCCGTCTGACGGTACCCGTGCGCGACACCTTCCCGTGTGCCGCCGTTCATCAACTGGACGCGCCGGCCCGCTGGACTCGACCCTCGGCCCGGGGAACAGACTCGTCGCAAGGGGATCCATGAGAGCGCACCGGTTGACGATCACGCTGGCCACCCTGGGAGCGGTCGCGGTCGCCACCACCGTCGGTATCGCCGCGTACGGCTACGGGCACCGCGGATCCCCGACGTGTGTCTCGTCGGTGCCGTTCAGGGCGGGGGAGGACGGCTACGACACGTTCCGCATACCCTCCGCCGTGCTGACGCGCGACGGGACGCTGATCGCCTTCGCCGAGGGGCGGGTCGGCGGCGCCGGGGACAGCGGCCACATCGACGTCGTCCGTAAGCGCTCCGCCGACGGCGGCTGCACCTGGGGGCCGCTCGGCCTGGTCGCGGCGGGGGACGGGCACACCCGCGGCAACCCGGCGCCGGTCGTGGACCCGCGCACCGGCCGGATCGTCCTGCTCAGCAGCTACAACAGCGGCGAGGTCACCGAGGCCCGGATCATGACGGGCGAGGCCACCGCGGGGCAGAGCCGCCGGGTCTTCGCGCAGACCAGCGAGGACGACGGCCGTACGTTCTCCGCGCCGCGCGAGATCACCGCGGAGGTGAAGAGGCCCGACTGGCGGTGGTACGCGACCGGGCCCGGCCATGCCGTCGCCTTCACCACCGGCCCGCACAAGGGCCGGCTCGTCGTACCGGCCAACCACTCGGCTGCGCCGCCGGCCGGCTCGTCCGACACCGGCCAGGAGGCCAAGTACTACGGCGCCCACGCCATCTACAGCGACGACGGCGGTCTGCACTGGAACATCGGCTACGTGGACGGCGGTTACGACGGACTGACCAACTCCAACGAGTCGTCCGCCGCCCAACTCCCGGACGGAAGGCTGTACTTCAGCGCGCGGGACCAGAAGGGCAGCGTCCCGGGCCACCGCCTCGGCGCGTACTCCGCCGACGGCGGCCGTACGCTCGACGCCCCGTACCGGGCGGAGTCCACCCTCCTCGACGTGCCCATGGTCCAGGGCAGTCTGCTCCAGACGACAGGCCGTAAAGGCGCGCCCCTGCTGTTCGCGGGACCCTCGGTACCGACGGCGCGCAGGGCCATGGCGATCTGGCGCAGCACCGACGGCGGCTCGCGGTTCACGAAGGTCACCACCGTCTCCGAACTGCCCGCCGCCTACTCGGACCTGGTCCAGCCGGACAGCGGAACGGTCGGCCTCTTCTACGAGACGGGCGCGGCCGGTCCGTACGAGCGGATCGAGTACCGCAGGATCCCGCTCGGCGACTTCACGGCGAACGGGGGCTGAACCCCCGGCGGGGGAACTGTAGTTGTTCCCCTGCCGGTCCCGCGCCCCGGTCGCTACGGTGACTGGCATGGATGACAAGAACGCGCAGTCAGCCGAGGAGTGGCCGTTACCGCCCTCCTGGATGTGGGGTTGCCAGGAGTGCGTCTCGCTGTACAAGGCGATGAAGCGGGCGCCCGAGGTGGTGGACGCCGCGCGCAGGGCGGGGGAACCGGGGATCGACTACGACCCCATGGACTCGGTGGTGACCACCCAGATCCGGCTGGCCCAGCACATCGCCGCCCGGCACACCGAGGAACTGCCCGGCGTGGACGAGTCGTGCGAGAGATGCGTGGCCGACGAGGCGGCGCAGCGGTTCCCCGTCGCGCTCAAGCTGGAGCACCGGGCACGTCACCTGTTCGCACCGCCCCGTATCGTGGGCCTGATGTGACGGCCGCGGTTGACCACCCCGTCGTGGCCCGCGCCTCATCGGCGCACCGGCCTGCGGCGGGCTGACCCTCCCGGGGCCCTCGCGGCCGCGCGGCCGGTGACTCCCGGCCGGAGCGCCCCCACCGGACCAGGAGGAACGAAGAGTGAAAGCCGAGCAGTTGACCGAGGCCGTCGCCGACCACGGCGAGGGACCCGTCTGGGCACCGGAATGGGCAGGGCTGCGCTGGGTCGACATGCTCGCCGGTGACGTCCTCCACCTGGAGCCGTCCGGCGAGATCGGCCGGTGGCACGTCGGCCCCGTCGCCGCCGCCCTGCGGCCACGGACGGCCGGCGGGATGGTGATCGCGACGGAGCACGACTTCGTGGTCGCCGACGCCCCCGGCGAGGAACCCCGGCTGCTCGCCACCGCGTTGACCGATCCGGCGATCCGTCTCAACGAGGGCGGCTGCGATCCCCAGGGCAACTTCTACTGCGGCACGATGGCCTACGACGAGACCCCGGGCGCCGGGACGCTCTACCTGCTGCGGCCCGACGGCGACGTGTCGACCGTCCTGACCGGGGTGACGATCTCGAACGGGCTCGCCTGGTCGCCGGACGGCACGCGTGCCTTCTACGTCGACACGCCGACCGGGCGGGTCGACGTCTTCGACCACGACAGCGCGACGGGCCTGCACAACCGGCGGCCGTTCGTCACGATCCCGGCGGACGCGGGCCACCCCGACGGGCTGACCGTCGACGCCGAGGGCGGGATCTGGGTGGCGCTGTGGGACGGCGCGGCCGTACGGCACTACAGCGCGGCCGGCGCGCTGGAGAGCGTGGTCCAGCTGCCCGTACGCAACATCACCGCCTGCGCCTTCGGCGGTGAGCGCCTCGACGAGTTGTTCATCACCACGTCCCGGCACGGGGACGCGGACCCGCACCCCGCGGCCGGCGCGCTGTTCCGGGTCACGCCCGGTGTACAGGGCCTGCCGGTGGCGCCGTTCGCGGGCTGAGCCGACCCCGGCCCGCTTCAGGCCCGGCCCACCTCACCCCGTCCCGGTCCATGTTGACTTCGTCAGACCGGTCTGTCTAGTATCTCGGCTGAGCAGACAGACCGGTCTACTCATCGCGTCTCGCCGATGACGGACGAAGGACTCGCACCATGACGGATCTCGCAGTGCTCGCCGAACCGGCCGTCGACACCCAGGCGCGCCGGCCGCTACGCGACCGCCGGCTGCCCCCGACCGCCGCGCTGCTCCTGCTGGCGTCGATCACCGTGTCGTTCCTCGCGGGCTCCAGCGCCCCGACCCCGCTCTACGCGGTCTACCAGGGGGAGTGGGGCTTCACCCCGATCACCACCACCGTGGTGTTCGGCGTCTACGCGCTCGCCGTGCTGGCCGGGCTGCTGACCCTCGGCAAGCTCTCCGACCATGTCGGCAGGCGCCCGGTGCTGCTGGCCGCGCTCGCCGTACAGGCCGTGTCCATGGTCGTGTTCGCCACCGCCGAAGGGGTCCCGGCCCTGCTCGTCGCCCGGATCGTCCAGGGCATCTCCACCGGCGCCGCGCTCGGCGCGATAGGCGCCGGAATGATGGACATCAACCGGCCGCGCGGCACGGTCGCCAACGCCGTCGCGCCCGGGGTGGGCACGGCCACCGGTGCGCTCGTCTCCGGCGTCGTCGTCCAGTACCTGCCGGCGCCCACGCACCTGATCTATCTGGCCCTGCTGGCCCTCTTCGCGCTCCAGGCGGTCGGTGTCCTGCTGATGACCGAGACGGTCACCCGCAAGCGTGGCGCGCTGTCCTCGCTGGTCCCCGAGATCAAGCTGCCCCGCGCGGTGCGCCGCCCCGTACTCGTCGCGGCGCCCGTGCTGTTCGCGGTCTGGGCCCTCGCCGGTCTGTACGGATCGCTCGGCCCGGCGCTCGCCCGGGATCTGGTGGGCTCCTCGTCCTTCGTCTTCGGCGGCCTCGGCCTGTTCGTTCTCGCCGGCGTCGCCGTCGTCTCCGTACTGGCCCTGCGCGGACTCGCCCCCCGCACGCTGATGCTGACCAGCGTCGCCACGCTGAGCGCGGGCATGGCCGTCACCCTTGTCTCCCTCGCCGAGGGCTCGGCCGCCGGCTTCTTCCTCGGCACGGCCATCGCCGGTGTCGGCTTCGGCAGCGGCTTCCAGGGCGGTATCCGCATGGTCATGCCGCTGACCGAGCCGCACGAGAGTTCCGGGGTGCTCTCGCTCCTGTACGTCGTGTCGTACCTGGGCATGGGCGGGCCCGCGGTCCTCGCCGGGTTCCTCGTCGTCCACGCGGGCGGGCTGCTCACGACGGCGCGGGAGTACGGCATCGCGGTGATCGTCCTCGCCGGGATCGCGCTCCTCGGCCTGCTGCGCGGGGGCCGGGCGCCCGCGCTCGCCGCCCGGCGTTGACAAAGCATTCATGAAGCACTGACAAAGATTCGACAAGCCGCTGCCCACACCTCGTACGACGCGGGGTATGGACAGCGGCTTGACCGCGTGCTGTCATACGGCGAACCGGGTTTCCAACGTTGGAAGGTTCTCTGATGACCATCGCGCGCGGGACCGCACGCCTCCCATGGCCAAGACAACTGACCGCACTGGCAGGGCTGTTGGCGCTCATCGCCACCGCCCTCATCGGCATCGGTTCGGCGCCGGCGCAAGCCGCGGCATGGACGCCCAAACCGGCCCCCATGACCACCCCGTGGACCGCCCAGGTCCCGGTGGACCATCCGCTGCCCGAGTATCCGAGGCCGCAGCTCACCCGGCCCGACTGGGCCAATCTCAACGGCATCTGGGACTTCGCCGTCACCGGCCGTGACGCCGGCCAGCCGGCCACGTTCAGCGAGCAGATCCGGGTCCCCTTCGTCGCCGAGTCCGCGCTCTCCGGCATCCAGCGCAAGATCACCGAGAACGACAAGCTCTGGTACAAGCGCACCTTCACCGTCCCCGCCGACTGGCACGGCCGCCATGTCGTCCTCAACTTCGGCGCCTCCGACTGGCAGACCACCGTCTGGGTCAACGGACAGCAGGTGGGCGCCCACAAGGGCGGCTACGACGCGTTCAGTTACGACATCACCGCGCAGTTGACGGGCGGCGCCAACACCCTCGTCGTCTCCGTCTACGACCCGACCCAGACCGGCGGCCAGGCCGTCGGCAAGCAGCGGATCAACGACGTGCGGCCACACAGCGGCGGCGGGATCTTCTACACGGCCGCCTCCGGCATCTGGCAGACCGTCTGGCTGGAGCCCGTCGCGGCGGCGCACATCACCCGGCTCGACATGACCCCGAACCTCGCCGACAGCACGCTGCGGGTGAAGGTCCAGGGCACCGGCCCCGGCGGTCAGCAGGCCAAGGTGACCGTCTCCACCGGCGGCAAGGTCGTCGGCACGGCCACCGGCGCCGTCGGCGCCGAACTCTCCGTACCCGTCGCGAACCCGCACCTCTGGACCCCCGACGACCCGTTCCTCTACGACGTGCGCGCCGACCTGAGCAGCGGGGCGACGACCTTCGACTCCGTCGGCGGCTACACCGGCATGCGCTCCATCGCCGTGGCGAAGGTCGGCGGCGTCCTGCGCCCGGTGCTCAACGGCAAGTTCGTCTTCCAGACCGGCACGCTCGACCAGGGGTACTGGCCGGACGGCATCTACACGGCGCCCACCGACGACGCGCTCAAGTACGACCTCCAGGCGCACAAAGATCTCGGCTTCAACATGGTCCGCAAGCACATCAAGGTCGAACCGCAGCGCTGGTTCTACTGGGCGGACAAACTCGGGCTGCTCGTCTGGCAGGACATGCCGGCCATGGACACCGGCAAGTCCCCGGACAGCGCGGCGCGCACGCAGTGGGAGAGCGAGTTCCACGCGATCATCGACCAGCACCGCAGCTCGCCCGCGCTGATCCAGTACGTCGACCAGAACGAAGGTTGGGGCCAGTACGACCAGGCCCGGATCGCCAACGACGTGAAGGCGTACGACCCTTCGCGCCTCGTCGACAACATGAGCGGCGTCAACTGCTGCGGAGCGGTCGACGGCGGCAACGGCGATGTGGTCGACGACCACGTGTACGTCGGTCCCGGCACGACCGTACCCACCGCCACCAGGGCCGCCGTGCTCGGCGAGTTCGGCGGACTCGGCCTCAAGGTCCCGGGCCACGAGTGGTTCCCCGGCGGCGGGTTCAGCTACGAGGACCAGCCGAACGCGGCCGCGCTCGACAACCGGTTCGTGGGGCTCATCGACACGCTCAGGCTCAGCAGGCTGCCGGCCGGGCTCTCCGCCTCGGTGTACACCGAGATCACCGACGTCGAGAACGAGTCGAACGGGCTGCTCACCTACGACCGGCAGGTCGTCAAGGTCGACAAGGCCCGGGTGAAGGCCGCCAACGAGGCCCTGATCAGGGCGTCCCAGAACCCGCCACCGCCGGTGACCGTGCCCACGGGCCAGTACAAGTCCCTGCGGGTCACCACGCCCGGGTACACCGACAAGTATCTGCGCCACCAGGAAGGGCTGGCCTTCACGACGGTCGTCAACGGCGCGAGCGACGCCCTGCTGAAGAACGACGCCACCTGGAAGATCGTCCCGGGTCTCGCCGGCACCGGCTGCTACTCGTTCGAGTCACGCAACTACCCCGGCGAGTACCTGCGGCACCGGGACTTCCGGGTCCACCGCGATCCCAGCGACGGTTCCGGGCTGTTCAAGGCGGACGCCACCTGGTGCGCCGTCGCGGGCGCCGGCGGGGTGCGGTTCGAGGCGTCCGGCTTCCCCGGCAGCTATCTGCGGCACATCAACTCGGAGGTGTGGCTGGCGACCGCGGGCGGCAGCCATGCCTGGGACAACCCGGCGTCGTTCGAGGCCGACACCACCTGGTCGGTGGACGCCCCCTGGGCGCCATGACCGACCCTGACCAGCCCTGACCTGGACGGCTGACGCGCACGGCTGACGGATCTCCTTCGGCGGGCCTATGATCGATGATCGATCAACAGCCCGTCGGAGGAGCAGCCATGTCCCGCCCCGTCACCGTCGTCACCGGAGGCAGCCGTGGCATCGGCGCCGCCACCTGCGTCCGGCTCGCGACCGAAGGACACGACCTCGCCCTCGGCTACGTCAGCGACGAGGAGGCCGCCGAGCGGACGGCGAACGCCGTGCGCGCCGCGGGCGCCCGCTGTGTCACCGTACGGGTCGACGTCTCCGTCGAGGCGGAGGTTGAGCGGCTGTTCGACACGGCCGTCGAACAGCTCGGCACGGTCACAGGACTGGTCAACAACGCGGCCGTGACCGGACCGCTCGGCCGCCTCGCCGACACCTCGACCGAGGTGCTGCGCCGGGTCGTCGACGTCAACCTGCTCGGGCTGCTGCTCTGCTCACGCCGCGCGGCCAGGGACATGACGGCCGCCGGATCCGGCGCCATCGTCAACGTCTCCTCGGGGGCGGCCACCCTCGGCAGCCCGGGGGAGTACGTGCACTACGCGGCCACGAAGGCGGCGGTGGACGCGCTGACCGTCGGACTCTCCAAGGAACTCGGCCCCGACGGGGTGCGGGTCAACGCCGTCGCTCCCGGACTCACCCGCACCGACATGCACGCCACGATGGGCGACCCGGACCGCCCGGCGAAGATGGCCCCGAACGTGCCGCTGCGCCGGGCCGCCGAACCGGCCGAGATCGCCGCCGCCATCGCCTGGCTGCTGTCGCCCGACGCCTCGTACGTCACGGGTACGGTCCTGCGGGCCGCAGGCGGCCGATGAGTTTCCGCCGCACTCGGCAACCGCACCGACATCCTCGCCGCCGACATCCCGGCGGGCGGCAAGACCTCGGCCCGCGCCGTCGCGCGGATGTACGCGGCGCTGCTGGGCGACGTCCCGGGCGTCCGGCTGATCGCGCCGGACCGGCTGCCGGAGGTGGCGGGAGTCGCCGCGAGCGGCATCGACCAGGTCTTCGGCAACCCGTCGTCCTGGGCGCTGGGTTACGCGGTGTGGCTGCCGGGAGCCACGTCCGGCGCCGCCACGACCGCGTTCGGTATGGCCGGCGCGGGCGGGAGTTACGCGTACGGCGACTCGGCGACCGGCATCGCCTTCGCGCTGACCAAGAACCGGCTCACCCCGGACTTCGCCGCCGTGGAGGAGATCAACGGCATCGTGCTCGACGCGCTCGGCAAGCGCTGAACTGCCGCTGTGGGGAGGGCGGGTGGACGTACGGCCGATGCGCGGGCGGCTGGTGTGTGTACCGGGCACCCGCCTGGAGGGGCCGCCGAGGGCTCGGGCATGATGATGACCTTCTTCCCTTCGGCATCGTCCAGAACTGGATCCCATGAGCGTGATCAGCGTCGGCCAGGCCATCATCCTCGGAGCCGTCGAGGGGGTGACGGAGTTCCTGCCGGTCTCGTCCACGGGCCATCTGAAGATCGCCGAAGGGCTGATGGGCATCCCGGTCGACGACGACTCGGTCGTCGGCTTCTCCGCCGTCATCCAGGTGGGTGCGATCGCGGCCGTGCTCGTCTACTTCTTCAAGGACATCGTGCGGATCGTCGGCGCCTGGTTCCGGGGCCTGGCACACCGCGAGGAACGGCAGGACCACGACTACAAGTTCGCCTGGTGGGTCATCTACGCGACGATCCCGATCGTCATCGTCGGCCTGGCGGCCAAACCGCTGATCGAGGGGCCGCTGGCGTCGCTTTGGGTGGTGGCGGCGTCGCTGATCGTCGGCAGCGGGGTGATGTGGGCGGCCGACCAGATGGGCCGGCACAAGCGGAGCGAGGCGGACACGACCTTCAAGGACGCGATGCTGGTGGGCAGTTCGCAGATCCTCGCCCTGCTGTTCCCCGGGTTCTCCCGCTCGGGCGCGACGATGTCCACCGCGCTCGTCCTCGACCTGGACCGGGTGGCGGCCACCCGGCTCTCCTTCTTCCTCGGCATCCCTGCCCTGACCGGGGCGGGACTGTACGAGCTGAAGGACGCGCTCGGCGCGGGCGTGGGCGCGGCGCCGCTCGCCGCCGGCACCGTCGTCTCGTTCGTGATCGCCTACGGCTCGATCGCCTGGCTGCTGAAGTTCGTGGCCAAGCACTCCTTCAACGCCTTCGTGATCTACCGCATCGTGATCGGGCTGCTGCTGTTCGGCCTCCTCGGCGCCGGCGCCCTCGACTGACGGGCCGCTGCTGGCGGGCCGCGACGGACGAGCGCCGCGTCACCCGTCGATGGCCTCGGACACGTCGCCGTAGATGTTCAGTATCTGATCGGCGCCGGTGACGCAGAGGAGTCTGCGCAGCTGTTCCGGGGGCGCCACGATCCGTAGTTGGGTCGACTGATGGGCGCGCAGCAGCAGATTGAGGAAGCTGGAGTCACCGAACGTGACACCGCTGGTGTCGAGGATGATCACCGGATGGCCTGCGGCCTCCGCCAGCGCTTCCTCCACGGGGCCGAGGGTGTCGGTGTCGAGGTCACCGCGCGCTGCGATGACCCAGGTGTCCTCCAGGGCGTACTGGGCACTGAGAGCATCCGTGGGTCGTCGGCTGGGGACGCCGGAATCGTCGTTCTCCGGCGTGCGAGGTCTGGGCACACCGAAAGTATGCCCGTACGGGACGGACAATGCGCCCCCGGCTCGGCATATTCATAGCTTGTCGCCCGCCAGGCGTCCGGCCGGTCCGGGTCAGAGCGTGGTGATCATGCCGCCGTCGATGACGAAGTCGGCTCCCGTCGTGTTGGCGGCCCGGTCGCCGGCCAGCCATACGACGAGATCCGCGACCTCCTCGGGGCGGGTGAACCGGCCCGTCACCATGGCGCCCGCCGCCTCTTCGGCGACCGCGGCGGGATCCTGCCCCGACGCGCGCGCCACCGTGGCGGCGACGCCGCTGCCGCCGAGCCAGAGCGCCGTGGCCACCGGACCGGGGCTCACGGTGTTGACGCGGATGCCGCGCGGCCCGAACTCCTTCGACAGCGACTTGCAGAAGTTCGTCAGGGCGCCCTTGGCCGCGCTGTAGTCGACGACCTGCGGATCGGGCAGGAAGGCGTTGACGGAGCTGACCGTCACGATGTTCCCCGCGCCCCGCTCCAGCAGGAGCGGAAGGGCGGCCCGCGTCATCCGTACGGCGGTCATCAGGGTGGTCGTCAGCGACTGCTCCCAGTCGTCGTCGGTGACCGTCAGGAAGCCGCCCGTGCGGACGTGCGCGGCGCCGACGTTGTTCACCAGGACGTCCAGACCGCCGTGGAGCCGCTCCGCCCGCTCGACGAGTTCGGCGGGGCCGGAGGCCGACGTCAGATCCACCGCCACGGCATCGACGTCCGCGTCCTGCGTCAGCTGCCGCAACTCGTCGGTGACCGTGCGGGAACCGGCGACGACCCGGGCCCCCTCGGCGACGAGGGCGCGCGTCACGGCGAGCCCGATGCCGCGCCCCGCTCCGGTGACGACGGCGGTTCTGCCCGTGAGTCCCATGTCCATGGCGATCGGACCCTTCTGCTTCGCCCGACGGCCGCTCCGACGGATCACCGGTGCGCCAGGGGCGCCCGTCGTGACAGTAGCGCCGGGGGCCCGGCCGGGCCACGAATCAGGAGGGGGCGTGTCAGGCGCCGAGGCCGAGCGACTGCTGGCGGTAGTCGCGGGGCGGTACGCCGTAGGCCGCGCAGAAGGCCCGGCTGAAGACGGCGTGGTGGGTGAAGCCCCAGCGCGCGGCGATCCGGTGGACGGGCACCGCGTACTGGGCGGGGTCGGAGAGGTCGCGGCGGGCGTGTTCCAGGCGCTGGTGGCGTATCCAGCCCGAGACGGTGAGGTCCTGGTCCCGGAAGAGACCGTGCAGATGGCTGGTCGATATGTGGTGCGCGGCCGCGACCATGCCGGGGGTCAGCTCGGGGTCGGACAGCTGCGCCCGGATGAACGCCTGCACGCGCAGC
This sequence comes from Streptomyces sp. NBC_00370, assembly GCF_036084755.1. NCBI lineage: Bacteria > Bacillati > Actinomycetota > Actinomycetes > Kitasatosporales > Streptomycetaceae > Streptomyces > Streptomyces sp. NBC_00370. Next base: position 1,001,862 of record NZ_CP107968.1, on the reverse strand, counting down.
GTGAGCGCCCTGCGGTGGCTCTCCGCCGGCACGGCGTCCTGCGCGTCGAGGTGGTGCGCCAGCGTCGCGGTGAACAGGTCGACCAGTACGGTCTCCAGGCGCGGCCCGTCGGCGTCCGTGAACGAGGCGGCGTCGTCCACCAGACGGCCGAGGAGCCCCGCCAGCAGCGATCCGACGCCATCCCTCGCGGACAGCCGTCTGGTCAGCAGCCTGGCGACGTCCCCCTCCGGCAACGGGACGAGCGCCTTGGGGATTTCGAGCCCCACTCCGCGCAGCGGACCGTCCGGTACGTCGCAGTCGAACGGCAGTGAGGTGTCGATGAAGTACATCTGGTCGGCGCGGTGCACGGCGGTCCTGTCGTCCTGCGCGATGGCGACGGCGCCCTGGAACGGCAGGGACAGATGGTAGAGCTCCGGATCGGACTGCCGGATCAGCCGGGGTGTCCGCCGCCAGCGCAGCGGCTGCATCTGCCCCGGCCAGACGGAGACGGCGCCGAGCTGGATGAGCCGTGACTCGGCCTTGAACTCGCTGTCGTAGGCGCTGGTCATGTCGGTCGGGCACATCAGCTTCGCCATGCAGTCGCGCCAGTAGTCGAACCTGTCCGCGGCGGCCACGTCGTCGGTACGGAACACCGTCTCGATCATCGCCACGGCCCCACTGTCGTCGGTTCTGTTCGTTCGGCGTACATATTTGCACGGCTCACCGACAGTCGGGTGGTGCCGTCAACTCCCGAGCGGTCGTTCGGTGTCCGTGCCGATCCGGCCGGCCGTACGACGGCCCCGCGCCGGCCGTGCGACGGCCCCGCCACTGCCCCCCTGTTTCGGACGTCCCGCAGCCGTGGGAGAGAGTGGGCCCCTGGGCCGTGCCGGCTCCGTCGCAGGTGAGAGCGGTGTTCGGCCCAGGACCGCGGCGCAACCGCCGCGGTACGCGGGCTACGAAGGTCGGAAGGTGACCCAGGAATGATCATTGCCGAGTACACGCTGCCGGGGATCCATGTGCGCGACCACCGGGCAGAGGTGCCGCTCGACTGGTCCGACGATCGGAGCCCGGCCCTCTCCGTCTTCGCCAGGGAACTCGTCGACCCCGGCCGCAGGACGGAGGAGCTGCCCTGTCTGGTGTATCTGCAGGGCGGCCCCGGCGGCAAGGCGCCCCGGCCGGTCGGCCGCCCCGGCGACGGCTGGCTCGGGCAGGCACTGAAGACACACCGGGTGATCCTGCTCGACCAGCGCGGCACCGGCCGCAGCACACCGCTCGACGGCGCCGTGATGGAGTCCTTCGGCTCGGCGTGCGAGGCCGCCGACCACCTCTGCCACTTCCGGGCCGACTCGATCGTCAAGGACGCCGAGCATCTGCGGAAGACCATCTTCGGCGCCACGCCCTGGACCACACTCGGTCAGAGCTACGGCGGATTCCTCACCCTCACCTACCTCTCGCAGGCGCCCGAGGGGCTGAGCGCGTGCCTGGTCACCGGCGGTCTGGCGTCCGTCACACCCGACGCCACCGAGGTGTACCGCCGCACCTATCCCCGTACGGAGGCCAAGAACCGGCTCTTCCAGCGCCGCTACCCGCACGACACCGCCGTGGTGGCCCGGGTCGCCGACCGTGTGGCGGCGGGGGACGTGACACTGCCCGACGGTGACGTGCTGACCGTACGGCGCCTGCAGACGCTCGGGCTCGACTTCGGCATGAAGCCCGGCTTCGAGCGGATGCACTGGCTGTTCGACGAGGCGTTCGCCGACGAATCGGCGCAGCGGCTCTCGGCGGCGTTCCTGAGCGAGGTGGGGAACCGCACCGCGTTCGCCGGCAATCCGCTCTTCGCCGTCATGCAGGAGTCGATCTACGCGAGCGGCGCGAACGGCCCGACGGCGTGGGCCGCCGAACGGGAGCGGGCGAACCACCCGGGCTTCGCCGAGGACGCCAGGCCGCTGCTGTTCACCGGCGAGATGATGTACCCCTGGATGTTCGAGGAGATCCGCGCGCTGCGCCCCTTCGGCCCCGCCGTGGACCTGCTGGCGGCCCGTGAGGAGTGGTCGCAGCTGTACGACCTGAAGCGGCTCGCCGCCAACGAGGTCCCCGTCGCGGCGGCGGTCTACTTCGACGACATGTACGTCGACTCCGGACTCCAGCTGGAGACGGCGGCGGCGGTGGGCGGCCTGCGGACGTGGGTGACCAACGAGTACGAGCACGACGGCCTCGCCGCCGACGGCCGGGTCTTCGGACACCTGGCCCAAATCCTGCGGGACGCGGGGGAGTTCCCGACGTCGTAGTCGGTCCCGGCGGGCGGGTGGAAATGTGCAGGACCTCGCCGTTTTCGTGCAACGTGTTTTCTCCCCGCCCCCGGTGCGACGACACGAGCCCCCGGTGGAGTTGCCACGGGACAAGCGCTGCGGATATCGCTTCGGCCGGTGCCAGCTAGGATGAACGCGGGCACGCGCGCGTCCCAACTGGGCTGAGTCGGCACGGAAGGAGGCGGACGATGAGCGACCTCCGATCCGACCCCCCGTCCGATCCCGCGTCCGGTTCCGGCACCCGTCCCGGTTCCGGTTCGGCGGCGACGCTGGCCGGGAAGATCGACGCGCTGTTCCGCGTCGTCCGCCGGTCCAACCGCGAGCAGTACAGTCACGAAGAGGTCGCGCGCGCCTGCCGCGAAGCGACGGGTGAGAGCTTCTCCGCCACCTACCTCTGGCAGTTGCGCACCGGGCGCAGGGACAATCCCACCAAGCGCCATCTGGAGGCGCTGGCCCAGTTCTTCGAGGTCCCCGTCGCCTACTTCTTCGACGGTGAGCAGGGCGCCGCCGTCGCCAGGGAACTGGAACTGCTCGGCGCGCTGCGCGACGCGGGGGTGCGCAGCGTGGCCCTGCGTGCCGTCAACCTCTCGCCCGAGGGCGTCGGCACGATCAGCGACATGATCGATGTGCTCGCCCGCAGGCAGCGCGACGCCCCCGGCGGCGGCTCCTGACGTAATCGGACTCTTCGGTGAAACCTCGCGGGGCCGGCAGGCGGAAGAGGGACGGCGTGTGAGAAATGACCGTCACAGTGGACTGTGGCAACGATGTCAGCGAACCGTCGAAGGGCTGGCCCTGCCGAGCCCGTTCGACGCCGAGACCTTCATCGGGATGCTCGCGAGCGCCCGCGGCCGGCCGATCGAACTGATCCCGGTCTCCGCACGGCCGCACACCCCGTGCGGGCTGCTGGTCACCACCGACAGCGCCGACTGCATCCTCTACACCACGGACACGACCGTCCTGCACCAGCAGCACATCCTGCTGCACGAGGCCGCCCATGTGATCTGCGGCCATCACGAGACCGCCCCCGCGGTGTCCGCCGCAGCGCGGCTCCTGCTGCCCAACCTGCCGCCGTCACTGGTCCAGCGGGTGCTCGGGCGCAGCGTCTACTCCGAACCCCAGGAGCGGGAGGCCGAGTTGGTCGCCTCGCTGATCCTGACCCGGGCCCGCAAGCAGGACCGGGCGGCCCCCGCGGCGCCGGCCGGGCGCGACCAGCAGCACTCGCGGGTGCGGCGGCTGTTCGGCGCGCCGGAGGTCCGCGCTCCGGGATGCGCCGATGACTGATCTCATCTCCGTCCTCGCCGCCGCGGTCTTTCTGGTCTTCGGGGTCGACCGGCTCGTCAGGAGCCGTGCGGCGGAGGCCGATCCGGCGCAGCGCTATCTGGCGGGCCTGGCCGGGTGCATGGGGACGGCCATGCTCTTCAACGCCCCCGCCGTCGTGGGCACCCTGTCGGGCGAGGCCGGGCTCGACACGCCGGTCCTGCTGATCACCCATGAACTCAAGACGGCCGGGCTCGGGTTCCTCGTCCTGGTCGGTCTCGCGGTGAAGTCGCCGCCGCCGGGGCCGCGTTCGGTGCGCCGCCAGATCGCGCTCAACGGCGCGGTGCTGATCGCCTCGGCCGCGCTGTTCGGCGTCGCCGACATCGCCATGGTGGACGACGAGCTGACCGTCCCCGACGGTCACCGGTGGGCACTGGCCGGGTACAACGTGCTCTTCGCGTTCTACGGATGCTGGTGCCTGCTCGTCCTCACCCGTGAACTGGCCCGCCACGCACGGCGGATGAGCCCGGGACCGCTGCGGGCGGGGCTGCGGCTGATGGTGCTCTCCGCGGTGTTCGGCGCCGTGTGGACGCTCTGGGCGCTGGCCGACGTACCCGCCGATCTGCGGGAGGGCCGCCAAGGGGTGGGGGAGGACGCGGTGTCGGCGTCGCTCTCCGTCATCACAGCCGTCCTTGCCACGGCCGGTGCCTCGGCGTCGCTCCTGGAAGGGCCGCTGGGCACCCCGGTCCGGCGGCTGCGCGCCTTCCGCCGGTTCCGGGCGCTCGAACCGCTGTGGTCGGCGCTGCACGCGCAACTGCCGCAGATCGCCCTCGACGAGTCGGCCGCCGCCCGCCGACCCGGCCTGCGCGGCGCCGAGTTCGCGCTCTACCGCCGGGTGATCGAGATCCGCGACGGCTACCTCGCGCTGCGCCCCTACTTCGACGCGGGCGTGCCCGGCTGGACCTCGCAGACCGCGGACCTGGCCAGGGACCGCAGGGCGGTGCTGGAGGCCGCGATGATCGCGGCGGCCCTGGAGAACCTGCGGGCGGGCCAGCGCCAGGACGGCGTCCGCCGTGAGCGGGACGCCGTCCATGTGCCGTCGGTCGTCGTGGGCACGGTCGAGTCGGAGTCGGAGTGGCTGGTCGGCGTCTGCGCCGCCTTCACCTCGTCCCCGGTGGTGGCCGGGGTCCGCAGCCGGGTCCGCTCGGCCCGCGCGGGCTGACGCGCCGTCGTCAGCGGTGGCCGTCGGACCGCTTGCGGTGCAGCGTGAACTTCTCGAACACCGACAGGTCGCCGTTGGGCTTGTTGACGTTGTAGTACGTCACATGCATCCGGGTGGTGTCACCCGCGTGCCGTCCCGGGTCGACGGTGAACGCGGCGAAGCCGTACGGGTTCTCGGTGTCCCGCATGCCCGTCCAGACCGCCTGCTCCTTGACGTAGGTGGCGGTGCGCTTGCCGTTGGGACCCGGCGTCGCGGAAACCGCGGTGATCACCTTGCCCGTACCGTCCTTGAAGAACGACTGGTTGGTGGTGCCCGAAACACCGCCGCCGCCCAGGACCATGTGCACGGTGCCGTGGGAGGTGTCGATGTCGTCGGTGGCGTGCGAGACGGGGTTGGGCGTGAGGGTCTCGCTGCCGCGCACCACACCGCGGACGGCCAGCGACCGCTCGTAGTTGTGCTCGTGACCGCAGAGCACCAGGTCCACACCGTACTTGTCGAACAGCGGCCCGTACTTCTCTCGCAGCCCGAGGTCGGCGCCGTTCGCGTCGGTCGAGCTGACCATCACCTGGTGCATCGCGACGACGATCCAGTCGATGTCCCGCGAGGCCCGCGCCGCCGTCAGCTCCCTCTCCAGGAACCGCAGCTGCCGGCCGCCCGAGTAGCCGTTGACATAGACGTCGCCGCCGTCCTGGAGGGCGTTGTCGTCGTTCTGGAGCACGATCACCCGCACCGAGCCCGCCGTGAACGCGTACCAGAGACGGGCCAGTTCGGCGTCGGTCTCGGTGGACGGCAGGTCGAAGTACGTCTGGTAGGCACCGAGGCCGAGCGGCCCGTTGGCGCTCTCGATCTCGTGGTTGCCCGCGGCCGGCATCCACGGCCGGAACCGCGCCGAACGGCTGTTGTTGGTGAAGAAGTTGTTCCAGGTGCGCACCCGGTCGACGTCGAGGTTCGCGTAGCAGAGGTCGCCGTTGAGCAGGTGGAACAGCGGGGCGACCTGCTCGATGCCGGTGACGATGTCCTTCGTCGCCGGGGTCGAGTTGGCGTCGAGCGCGACGGTGCCGTCGGCGGCCCAGGTCACCTGCGGCGCCGACTGGTCACCGAAACTGGTGAAGGTGAGCGGCTGACGGCCGCGCGGCGCGGTCGTGAACATGCCGCTGTCGGGCGCCGCGCCCTCGTGCGACACGAGATAGACGTAGTCGGTGCCGGGGCTCAGCCGGGAGAGCGCCGCGTGGTGGACGTACACGACACGGCCGGACTTGCCGTCGGTGTAGGTGCGGGTCCGCGCCTCGGCGGTGGAGCCGAGCCCGTGCTCCAGCGTTCCGTAGAGCACCCGGGGCTTCTTCACGGGACCGTCGGTCAGCCAGGAGACGACCATCTGGCGGCCGGGATCGGCGCCGAAGGTCAGATGCAGCCCCTGTACGGGCGAGGCGCCGCCCGTGTCCGGCGACGGATGGAAGGCGGCGGAGCCGAACCGGGTGTCGGCCTCGGCCGGTGCGGCGCCCAGCAGTGGGGTGGCGGCGGCGACAGCGCCGGCCGCCCCGACCATACCCAGTGCGTGACGGCGCGTCAGCTTGCCGGACTCGTCGCTGTCGTTCGATACCATCGTGGTCCTCCCCAGGTGGCTCGGTGAACGAGTGAACACTCGTCCACCTCCACGACCCTGCGGTGAACACGAACTTGCTTCGGCACGACGAACAGTCCCGCCGGAGCCGGGGCACCCCCCGGCCGGGCGGCGGCTCCTCAGAGCACGAAACCGTGCGGGAACGGATCGGCGGGATCCAGCAGATAGTTCGCGGTGCCGGTGATCCAGGCCCGCCCCGAGAACTCCGGTACGACCGCGGGCAGCCCCGCCACCTCGCTCGTCGCGAGCAGCCTGCCGGTGAACCGGGTGCCGATGAACGACTCGTTCACGAACTCGGTGTCCAGCGGCAGTTCGCCGCGCGCGTGCAGCTGCGCCATCCGCGCGCAGGTGCCGGTGCCGCACGGCGAGCGGTCGAACCACCCCGGCCGGATCGCCATCGCGTTGCGCGAGTGCCGCGCGTTCGAACCCGGCGCCAGGAACTGCACATGGCCGCAGCCGCTGATGAGCGGATCCACCGGGTGGCGCGGCAGGTTCTGTTCGTTCACCGCGTGGGAGATCGCGAGCCCGGCGGCGAGGATGTCGTCCTTGCGCGCCCGGTCGAAGGGCAGCCCGAGGTCGGCCAGTTCGACGATCGCGTAGAAGTTGCCGCCGTACGCCATGTCGTACCGGACGTCACCGATCCCGGGGACCGAGACCTTCGCGTCGAGTTCGAGCGCGAAGGCGTCCACATTGCGCAGCGTGACCTGTTCGGCGACGCCGTCGCGCACCGCGACCCTGGCCTCCACCAGACCCGCGGGGGTGTCGAGGCGTACCACCGTCTCCGGTTCGTCGACCGGGACCATGCCCGTCTCGACCAGCACGGTCGCGACGCCCACCGTGCCGTGCCCGCACATCGGCAGAAACCCGCTGACCTCGATGTAGAGCACGCCCCAGTCGGCGTCGGGGCGGGTCGGCGGCTGGAGGATCGCGCCGCTCATCGCCGAGTGCCCACGCGGCTCGTCCACCAGGAACCTGCGCAGTTCGTCCAGGTGCTCGATGGCGTACCGGCGCCGCTCGGCCATCGTGTCGCCGGGAATCGGCGGCACACCGCCGGTGACCACCCGGGTGGGCATGCCCTCGGTGTGCGAGTCGACCGCGCTGATGGTCCGTACGCTGCGCATCAGACCTCACTCCTCGCCGCGCCGGCCCCCGTGTCGCGCGCGATGGCCTCGATCGCCTTGCGCATCTCGGCCTCGACCTGCGCGCGGTTGACGTCGGTCAGCGGGCCGCGCGGCGGGCGGCACGGGCCGCCGAAGCGGCCGACCATCTCCATGCCGAGCTTGATGGCCTGGACGAACTCGGTACGGGAGTCCCAGCGGAACGCGGCGACCAGCGGCTCGTACAGCGCGCGCGCCTCGTCGAGCTTGCCCGCCCTGGCGAGCGCGAACAGCCGCGCCGACTCGGCGGGGAACACGTTCGGGAAGCCGGCGAACCAGCCGGTCGCGCCCATCAGCAGGCTCTCCAGGGCGACATCGTCCGCGCCGCTGATGATGTCGAGCTCCGGTGCCCGTTCCTTGATCTCCAGCACCCGGCGCACATCGCCGGAGAACTCCTTCACCGCCCGGACGTTGTCGATCTGGGCGATCTCCGCCAGCAGTGCGGGCGTCAGGTCGACCTTCGTGTCCACCGGGTTGTTGTAGACCATGACCGGCAGCCCGACGGCGGCCACCGCCTCGAAGTGCGCCAGCACCTCGCCGTGGTTGGCGCGGTACATCGTCGGCGGCAGGCACAGCACCCCGTCGGCGCCGTCCTCGGCGGCGGCCTCCGCCCACCGCGCCGCCTGGTGCGAGCCGACCCCGTGCACCCCGACGATCACCTTGCCGCGGCCCGCGACGGCCGCTATGGCGGTACGGGCGACCGTGCGGCGCTCCTCGTCGGTCAGCGACGAGTACTCACCCAGCGACCCGTTGGGCCCGACGCCGTCACAGCCGTTGTCGACCAGCCACCGGCAGTGCTCGGCGTAGCGGTCGTGGTCGACGGCGAGACCGGCGGGCGCCTTCGGGTCGGAGCGGTACGGCAGCGCGGTGGCCACCACGACTCCGGTCAGCGGGCTGGTCTCCTGCGTGCTGGGGGTCATGACGTGCTCTCCTCGACGGACGGATCGGAACTCTGACGTGGGGTGCCCGGCGGGCTCGGCGGCTCCGGCGGGCGGGCCAGCTCACCGAGCCTGATCGGCTCGGCGACGGGCCGGTGATGCGGTCCGGGCGGCACCGGGTCACCGGGGCGGCAGCCTGCCGGACGGCCGCCGGCCGCGGCACGCAGCTCGGCGACGGTAGGTCCGCAGACGCGCGCCTGACAGGGCCCGAGCCCCGCCCGGGTCGCGAGCTTCGCCACCCGCGGCTCCGTACCCGCCGGATCCCGCGCCGTGCGCCGGACGGCCGCGTAATCCGTCTCCTCACAGCGGCAGATGACGGTGTCGGGCCGCAGCCAGCCGGGCCAGGCCCGGCCGATCGGATGCGCCGCGGCCAGCCGCGCCGCGAACGCCCGCCCCTGGTCACGGCTGCGGCGCAGCGCCGTCAGCGCGCGGGCCTCCGGGTCGCCGCCTGCCGCGATCCAGCCGGCGAGCGCGCCCTCGGCGCGGGCGGCCGGGGCACCGGCGACACCGGTGATCTCGCCGGCCGCGTACACCTCGGGACGGCTGGTCGCCTGGTCGTCGTCCACGTCGACGAACGCCTCGGCGGGCGACCCGCCCGGCCCGGGGCGCAGCGCGCACCCGGCGGCGACCGGCAGCTCCAGCTGCGGGGTGAAGCCGTGGCCGACACAGACGGCGTCCACGGCCGTGGTCCGCTCACTGCCCGGCACCACCGACCAGTCGGCGCGCACCTCGGCGCTCACGATCTCCTCGACGCGCTCGTCGCCGCGCGCCTCGACCACCGCCCTGCCCGGCCGGTACGGAACGCGGTGGCGGCGGAGCGTGGCCGCGTACTCCAGGAGTTCACCGCTCTTGCCCGCCTGGGCGGGCAGCTCCCAGGGGCGCCGCAGCCAGCCGCGCAGCACCCCGCCCGTGCGGGCGGCCTCCAGCACCTCGACCACCTGGGACCCGGCCGCCAGCAGAGCGGCGGTCACCGGCAGCAGGAACGGGCCCGTGCCCGCGACCACCACCCGGTCGCCGATCACCAGCCGTTCGCCCTTGGCCAGCGCCTGTGCGGCGCCCGCCGTGAAGACACCGGGCAGCTGCCAGCCGGGGAACGGCAGCACCCGGTCGTGCGCGCCGACCGCCAGCACCAGCGCGTCCGGCGCCAGCACCCGGCGCAGCCGCGCACCGGGGCCGCCGCCGGGATCCCCGGTCAGCACGTGTACCAGCGGTGGTGTCACCGAACCGGGGTCCGGCTGTTCCAGCGCCCAGACGGAACTCTCCGCCCACCACGAACAGCGCGGGTGGCCCAGCACCCGGCGGCTGCGCGTCTCGAACGCGCGGTAGCCGTGGTGCAGCGCCTCGGGGCTGGCCGCGTCGAAGGCGTCGGGAAGCATGCGGTGGTACTGGCCGCCGGGCCGCTCGGCCGTGTCGATCAAGGTCACCTCGGCGCCGGCGGCCAACGCGGCGTCCGCGGCGGCCAGTCCGGCGGGACCCGCCCCGACGACCACCACATGGCGCCGGGTCATCGCGCGTCCCCGAAGTCGGTGCCGGTCCCGGTGCCGGTGCCGCTGCTCGTGCTGCTGCCCGCATCGCCGCCGGCGGCGCGGGACTGGGTGGTCACCGCGTCGCCGTCCAGTGCCCGGCGCCGGCAGGCCCGTACGTCCCGCTCACCGTTGACCGTCACCACACAGTCGAAGCAGACACCGATCCCGCAGAACACTCCGCGCGGCGCGCCGGACGGGCTCCGCCGCCAGGACGTCCGGCCGGCCGCCAGCAGCACACCCGCCAGGGACTGCCCGGCGACGCCCGCCAGCGGTTCGCCGTCGACGGTGATGGTCAGCGGCCGGTCCCTGCGGCCCACGGGATCGGACCCGGCCGGTACGAGTCTCGGGCTCATGACGACTCCTCGGTCGTGGACGGCGTGTCAGTCGGCGTCTCAGTCGGTGCGTCAACCGGTGGGCCGGACGGTGGGCCGGTCCCTGCGGACGTCTCCGTGGCCAGTACGGCGGGCCTGTCCACCCGGAACGGGGCCGCGTCGATCGCCGTCGGCTCCCCGAGCAGCAGCTCCCGCAGCAGCCGCGCCGTACCCACGGACAGCCCGATCCCCGCCCCCTCGTGACCGCTCGCGTGCCACAGGCCCGTCAGCCGCGGGTCGGGGCCGATCACCGGCAGATGATCGGGTACGTACGGCCGGAAGCCGCCGTACGCGCGCATCACCTGCACACCGGCCAGCGAGGGGAAGAGCCGTAGCGCCTTCGCCGCGATCGCCGACAGCACCTCGGGGCGCGTCCGGTCGTCGAAGCCGACCCGCCGCCGGGAGGAGCCGAGCAGCACACTGCCCGCCCGGGTCGCCTCGACCACCGCCGAGGTCTGCAGATCGCCCGCGCCGCTGCCGACGGCGCCCACGTAGTCCGCGTCGTACACCTTGTGGAAGACGGTCGGCGGCAGCGGGACCGTCACCAGCACCTCGCCCCTGCGCGGCCTGATGTCCACCGGTGCGCCGAGGCGCGCCGACAGCTCACCGGACCACGGTCCCGCCGCGTTGACGAACACATCGGCCGACAGGATCCCCCCGGAGGTCCGCACACCCGTCATCCGGCCGCCGCTCCGTACCGCTCCGAGCACTTCACAGCCGGTACGCAGGACGGCTCCCGCGGCGAGCGCGTCCGACAGCAGCGCGGTCGCCGCCCCGGCCGGCTGCACCTGGGCGTCGTCCGGATAGCGCATGGCGGCGGTGTGTCCCTCGGTGACGAAGGGTTCGGCGGTGCGCAGCTCCGCGGCGTCCAGCGGCTCGGCCCGTACGCCGGCGGCCCGCTGGGCGGCGGCGAACGGCAGCAGCCCCGCCGCACCCCCGGCCGTGGTCGCCACGACGATGCCGCCCTTCGGCTCCCACTCGACCGCTTCGGCGCCGCCCGCGCGCCGCTCGGCGAGCGCCGCCAGCACCTCGGGCCACAGCCGGCGGGAGAGCTGGGCGAGTTGGAGTTCGGGCCCCGGGCCCTTGTCGGAGACCAGGATGTTGCCCTCGCCGTGCGACGTGGTGGCGGCGGCCGCGCCGCCCCGGTCGACCACGACCACCTCGAACCCGGCGAGGGACAGTTCGCGGGCGCAGGCGGCGCCGATGATTCCGGCGCCCAGCACCACCGCCCGCGTTCGGGGCATCCGTCCTCCACTGTTCTGTAAAGCGAACGGTCTTGAGCGTATGGGGCCGTCCGGAGCGTGTCAACGCACCCTGGCTAGTGCGGGGCGCCCGGCGGCTGCGGCTGGTCACTGCCCGACCGGTACTGGAGCAGCAGCACCGAACGCACCGGACCTTCGGGGGCGCTGTAGCAGTGCGGCAGCGAACCGTCGAACGAGACGTAGTCGCCCGGCCCCAGCTCCAGCCGGTGGCCGTCCACCTCCACGTTCAGCCGGCCCGCCTGGACGACGGTGTGCTCGGTGCCCGCGTGCCCGAGCGAGGGCTGCCGCGACCCGTCGCGCACCTGCTGGTCGTAGACCTCCATGATGACACCGCCGGCCTCGATCCGCCGCAGTGCCCGCAGGTCGACGCCCGCGCCGCTCAGTACATCGGTCTCCGCCGCGCGCACCACCGTCACGGCGTCCGCGTACTGGGTGTCGAGCAGGTCCGAGATCGGCAGCTCCAGGGCGCGGGACAGGCTGAAGACCGTCTCGATGGTCGGGTTGCCGGTCGCCGACTCCAGCTGTGACAGCGTGGCCTTGCCGATCTTGGACAGCCGTGACAGCTCGGAGAGCGACAGTCCGCGCCGGGTCCTCTCCCGCCGCAGATTGGCGGCCAGAACGTCCCTGACCGAACTGTTGGGGGACTTCACGCGGGCTCCTTCGGCTGTCGATAATGGTCGTTGCAGTGTAGGGATGACGCACCAGGTCCGTTCGACATAGTGAACGCGCTCATGGGGGTGCCGACGGAACCAGGACTCGGAGTGTATGAGTCCGATCTCCCGGCCTCAGCCGTTGACCTTGGTAGTAACCGCTTTCTACATTGAGAGTCGTGCGGGCCGTCGCTTCGACCGGTCCGCGCATCCCCGACACACAAGGACGGACATGACCTACCTCGCTGCCGACGAGCGCTACTCCGGTATGCAGTACCAGCGCAGCGGCCACAGCGGAGTGCTGCTCCCGAAGGTCTCGCTGGGCATCTGGCACAACTTCGGGGACACCAGCCCGCTGGAGACCCAGCGTGCCGTCCTGCGCCGCGCCTTCGACCTCGGCGTCAGCCACATAGACATGGCGAACAACTACGGTCCGCCCTACGGCAGCGCCGAGGCCAACTTCGGTGTGCTGTACGACCAGGACTTCCGGCCGTACCGCGACGAGCTGTTCGTCGCGAGCAAGGCCGGCTACGACATGTGGCCGGGCCCGTACGGCGAATGGGGCTCGCGCAAGCACATCCTGGCCAGCCTGGACCAGACCCTGCGCCGCACCAACCTCGACTACGTGGACCTCTTCTACTCCCACCGGCCGGACCCCGGGACACCGATCGAGGAGACGGTCGGGGCACTCGCCTCGGCGGTACGGCAGGGCAAGGCCCTCTACGTGGGCCTGTCGAACTACAGCACCGAGCAGATGACCCGCGCCGCCGCCCTGTTGAAGGAGCTGGGCACCCCGCTGCTGATCAACCAGCACCCCTACTCCCTGCTCAACCGCGACATCGAGAACGGGCTGATCGCGGCGTCGGCCGAGGCGGGCGCCGGAGTCATCGCCTTCTCGCCGCTCGCCCAGGGGCAGTTGACGGACCGTTACCTCAACGGCATTCCGGCCGACTCCCGGATGGCGGTCGGCCACTTCCTCAAGAGCGATGTGCTCACGGACGAGCGGCTCGCCCTGCTGCACGCCCTGAACAAGTTCGCCGGGCAGCGCGGTCAGTCCCTCGCGCAACTCGCCCTCGCCTGGGGGCTGCGCGACACGCGCGTCACCTCCGTGCTCATCGGCGCCAGCAGCGTCACCCAGCTCGAACAGAACCTCGGCGCGCTCGAAGCGCCCGCCCTCAGCGAGTCCGAACTCGCCGAGATCGACCGGCTGCTGGCGGAGGAGGCGGCGGCCTGACGGTTCAGTCGCGGGTCAGGGTGGCAGGGGACCCGGCGGACTGGGCACCCTCGGCCTCCAGGGCGAGGGTGTCCGTGTCCTTCATCGTGATCACGTAGATGTGGTCCGTGGGGCATGTCTCGTTGGTCGCCGGGTCCGTCGGATGGGCGGTGACCGCCTCGAACACCATCGACGTCGGGTGGACCTCGGTCAGCTTCAGCGCCTCCGTGCAGCCGACGTTGATGTCCGTCCCCGCCGCGTCGACATCGCTGACCTGACTGCCCACGAGCTGTCCGAGGTCGGCCGCGTGCAGCGTCAGGGCGACATGGAAGCGGCCTACCTGAGCCGTCCCCGGACCCGTGCCCGACCAGTGGCCGACCCAGGACGCCGGCAGCGCGTCACCCGCGTCCGCCGACGCCGGTGACGACGCCGAGGGGGACGAGGACGATCCGCCGCCCCCCGCGCCGTCCGACGATCCGTCGTCGTCGCCGTTCTGGGTCTGTACGAGTACGAAGGCGACAGCGGCGGCGACAAGCACACCGCCGGCCAGCAGGGCGGCCCACCGACGCCCCGCGCCACGCCGTGCGGGCCCTGCGGGCGCCCCGGGCCCGGTGTACGGACCGGGCCCGTTGTACGGCCCCGGCTGGGTGTAGGGCGCAGGCGGGGTGTACGCGGCCGGTTGGCTGTACGGCCCCGGCTGCGGGTACGTCGCGGCGTACGGCGGCGCCGACGGGTACGCGGGAGCCGGCGGCGCGCCCGTACCGTCCCCGGCCCCTGCCTCCGCGAACGCCTGGCGCATCGCCTGCTCACGCGCCCGCAGCTCGGCCGCGAGGCCGTCCGGCAGTACGGACGGCCACCGGCCCGCCGGCTGCCCCGCGCGCTCCAGCAGCGCGCCCGCGGCGGCCGCCGTGGGGCGTCGCTCGGGTTCCTTGGCCAGACAGCCGCGCAGCAGCGCTCCCAGCGGATCGGGCAGGCCGTCCAGGGCGGGTTCCTCGTGCACGATCCGGTACAGCAGCGCGGGGGCCGACGGCGTCTCTCCCGGACGGGAGAACGGGCTGCGGCCGGTCGCCGCGTACACCAGCACGGCGGCGAGCGAGAACAGGTCGCCGGGCTCCGCCGAACTGCCCGACGTCGCCTGCTCGGGCGCGAGATAGCCCGGCGAGCCGATGACACCACCGGTCCTGGTGTGCCGGGAGTCGTCGGCGGCACGCGCGATGCCGAAGTCGATGAGCAGCGGCCGCTCACCGCCGAGCAGGATGTTCGACGGCTTGATGTCGCGGTGGCTGAGCCCCGCCGCGTGCACCGCGCGCAGCGCCTGGCACAGTTCGGCGGCCAGTGACAGCGCGGCGGCCGGCGGCAGCGGCCCGTTGCGCTCCACCCGGTCCGCGAGCGAGGGCGCGGCCACGTACTCGGTGGCCAGCCACTGCGGCCGGGCGCCGGGCGGGCTGTAGTCGACGACGGTCACGGTCCACGGCGACCGCACCCGGTCGGCGTTGCGTATCTCCCGGTCGAACCGTTCGGCGAAGCCGTCGTCGGCGCCGAACTCGGACCGCAGCGTCTTCAGCGCGAGCGGCCTGCCCGACGGCGTACGCGCGAGGTACACCTGTCCCATGCCGCCGGCGCCGAGCCTGCCGTACAGCGGATATCCGCCGATGACCCGCGGGTCCGAAGGATCCAAGCTCTCCATGGGCAGCCACATTAAAGGGGCACACCACGGCACGGGAGCGCGCGGGTACTCATCTTCGCCCCCGCACCCCCACCCCCGTCTTCGCCCCCGCACCCGGGCGGGACCCGAAGCGCCCCTGGACGGCGCGCGCCCCCGCCGGCCACGGTCGGTGGCCGACGGGGGCACGGAGGCATGCCAGGTGTGGTGGCGGGACAGGCGTCAGTGACGGGGACCGCGCTTGCCGCCCATGTCCTTGCCGCCCATCTCGTCGCCCTCCTGGCCCGAGTCGTACTCGATCTGCTCCTTGCGGACCTCGGAGGAGACCTCCTGCTGCTCGGTGACCTTCTCGGTCTCCATGCGCACCCGCTCGACCGCGACGGTCTCCTTGCGTACGACCGGCTGCTCGGCGTGCAGCGTCACCTGGGTCTCGGCCTCGCCGATACGGCCCTTCGTGCGGTCGCCGTCCGTGATCGGCTCGTGGATGACCCGTACCTCTTCGTGGCTGACCGGCACGGTCGTGGTGATGTTCTCCGTCACGACGACCTTGCGCAGCCGGGCCCGGCCGCTCTCGTGCTCCTCGGTACCGACGTGCAGCTGCTCCTCCGACCGGATCAGCTCCTCGCCCCTGCGGTGGTCGCCGGTGCCGGTCATGTCGGCGTCCGCGAAGCCCATGCCGACGCCCTCGGACTTGGCCGTACCCGCACCACGGCCGGTGCTGGTACCCGCGTCCACACCGCCGGCCACGCCACCGGCCGCACCCGCGCCCGCACCCGCGCCGGCGGCCATGCCGGTGCCGGTCGTCCCGCCGGTGTCCTTGGTGGTGTCCGTGCCCTTGGCCCCGGCCATGCCGGAGCTCATGCCGGCGCCGGCGCCGGTGAGGCCGTAGTGCTCGTAGAGCTCACGCTCCTGGGCGGCGTCCAGATGCTCGTCGGCGTCCAGGCGCGGGGCGTCCTTGACGGTTTCCTTGGGGTGGGCCACATGCAGCCCCTCGCCGGTGCGCCGGGCACCGGACAGCGGGACCAGGCTCTCCTTCATACCGAAGAGACCGGTTTTCACGGTGACCCACTCGGCGCGGCCGGTGCGGTCGTCGACATAGACCTGGCCGACGTTGCCGATCTTGTCACCGTCCCTGTCGTAGGCGGTCAAGCCGTTCAGCTCACCGGGGTTGTTGAAGACGCCATCGGCTGACATCTGCCATCACTCCTTGCTGCGTGGGGGAGCGCGTCCAAGGGAGCGGTCCCCTCGGAGTCAGGCGCGCATACGTCCATCGCGCCTCGCCCCGGTGGGTAAGGCAACCGCAGACGGCACGCACGGGCGGCGGGGACCGCCCGTGCCCGCCGCCCGGACGGGATCCACGCCCTGCCACCGGCTCGTTCCGCACTCCGCCATTCGGGTGAACGGGGAACCGGAACGCGGCGCGCCGTGTCAGCCGCCGGGTCTTCGGTGATCCTTGACTGCTGAGACGCCGCGACTGCCGAGGAGAGCGCCGATATGCCAGTGCAACGTGTGGGTGTCGTGGTCCATCAGGGCCGTCCCGCGGCCGTGGAGGCCGCCGACGTCGTCCATGACTGGTGCCTGTCCCACGGCATCCCGTGCAAGGAGATCGACGTCTGGAAGGACCACGAACCACGGCACGGCGGCCAGGAGGAGGCGGTCGCGGCCGGCAATCCCGACCTCGTCGTCACCCTCGGCGGCGACGGGACCTTCCTGCGGGGCGCGCGGATAGCGGCCAAGAGCGACGCGGCCGTGCTCGGCGTCGACCTCGGCCGCGTCGGCTTCCTCACCGAGGTGCCCGCCAACGACGTGGGGCGGGCCCTGGACGCCGTGCATGAGGGCAGGGCCACGGTCGAGGCGCGGATGACGCTGGCCATGCGGTCGTCGAGGCCGCTGGAGATCCCGACCGCGATGGAGGCCCTGCTGCGCTACGGCCGCGGCCCCGCGCTGCCGCCGCCCGAAGTCCGCCCCGACGTCGCGGGCGGCGAGGGCTGGGGGATGGCGCTCGACGCCATCGCGCTCAACGACGTCGTACTGGAGAAGCTGGCGCGCGACCGGCAGGTCAGCCTCGGCGTCTACATCGCGGGGCGGCTGCTCGCCTCGTACTCGGCGGACGCGGTCATCGTGGCCACCCCGACGGGCTCCACGGCGTACAGCTTCGCGGCGGGCGGGCCCGTGCTCTCCCCGCACATGGACGCGGTGGTCTTCACCCCGGTGGCGCCGCACATGACGTTCGGCAGGACCGTCGTCGCCGCCCCCGACGAACCGGTCGCGCTGCGGGTGCTGCCGCACTCGGGCGACGCGGCGCTCAGTATCGACGGGCAGCTGCGCGGGGTGCTGAAGCCGGGGGACTGGGTGGGGGTGTACGGGGCCAAGTACCGGCTGCGGCTGATCCGGCTGGGGCCCACCGACTTCTACACCAGGCTCCGCGACCGGTTCCGGCTCACCGACGCGCCGGCGACGGCGGCCGACGGCCAGTCGGCCCCGCTGTTCCGGCCCGACGGACCCGTCCCCGAGGACCTGGCGCATCTGCGGATGCCGCCGGCCGACGAGGTGTGAGACAAGGGGGGTTCGGACCGGTCAGGCCCGAACCCCCCTTGCGTAACTGCCCAGTTGGGTCAGTCGTCCGGCTTGGTCGTCCGGGTCAGTCGTCCTTCACGTCGTGCGAGTAGTCCTTCGCACACTGGTCCTTGTCGGACTGGCTGTTCGCGTGCTGCACACAGTCGTTGTAGTTCTTGAAGTCGTCCGAGTTCAGGATGGAGGCGCCGATCGCGACGAGCACCCCGGAGACGATCAGACCCAGCGCGCCCAGCACGGCGCCGACGATCGCCATGGTGCGATGCGGTGCCTGGCCGCCCCTGGCCCGGCGCGCCGCGATGATGCCGAGCACGATGGCGATGATGCCGAGGACGATCCCGCCGATCACCGTCCAGAACAGCACGCACGACACGATCCCCAGTGTCAGTGCCGCGATCGCCATCCCGTTCTTCTGTGTGGGCGTCACGCCACACCCCTCCCTGTAAGTCCCGGATAAAGGCTGTCTCCCGTGTGCCCCCGGTGGCGCGATCAAACGGGAAGCGCGCGCCGGGTCGTCTCACCGACAATCAAATGTGTCTGGACAAAAAAAGTGTTCGGTGAGACGGTGGAGTCATGTTGGACGTGACCGTGATCGAGGACGCGACGGCGGCAGCCGTCTCACTGGACCCTGTACGGGCGCGGCTGCTCGCCGAGCTGGCGGTGGGACCCGCGTCGGCGACGATGCTGGCCGGCCGGGTCGGACTGCCGCGCCAGAAGGTGAACTACCACCTCAAAGCGCTGGAGCGGCACCACCTGGTGGAGCTGGCCGGCGAGCGCAGGAAGGGCAACGTCACGGAGCGGCTGATGCGGGCGACCGCCGCCTCGTACGTCATCTCGCCGCTCGCCCTCGCGGCGGTCCAGCCCGACCCGGACCGCTTCCGCGACCAGCTCTCCGCCCGCTGGATGCTCGCCGTCGCCGCCCGCCTCGTACGCGACGTGGGCACGCTCATCACCGGCGCCGCCAAGGCCCGCAAACGCCTCGCCACCTATGCGCTCGACGGTGAGGTCCGGTTCGCCTCCGCGGCCGACCGGGCCGCGTTCGTCGAGGAGTTGACCCGGGGCGTCGGGGCGCTGGTGGCGAAGTACCACACGGCGGACGCCGAGGGCGGCCGGGACCACCGGATCGTCGTCGCGCTGCATCCCACCGTCAAACCCACCGCCGAAACCACTGCCGGACCCACCGCCGACAACACCGTCGAAACCACTGCCAGAACCACCGGCGAACTCAGCCAAGAGCCGGGCGACCAGCCGGCCGAGGAGTCCGGTCGGAGGAGGAACCATGTCGAAGGAATTTGAGATCGTCCGCGAGTTCGAGGTCGAGGCGAGCCCCGCCGAGGTCTGGGCCGCGATCACCGCCGGCACGGCCGCCTGGCTGTGGCCCCTGGAGTACGAGCACCGCGAGGGCGGCGCCGCGCCGTTCGGCGGCACGGTCACCGCGTGGCAGCCGGAGCGCCGGCTGACCGCGCGGACCGAGAACGTGGAGGGCATGGACCAGCAGACGGTCAACCAGCTCGACCATGTCATCGAGCCGCGGGAGGGAGGCGGTTCATGGGTGCGTTACGTGCACAGCGGCATCTTCGTCGACGACTGGGAGAACCAGTACGACGGCGCCGACAAGCACACCGACTTCTACCTGCACACCCTGCGCCAGTACTTGCTGCACTTCACCGGCCGCGCTGCCACGTACGGGTCGGTCGACGGACCTGCGGCCGCCACGGCGAAGGATGCCTTCGACGCGGCTGTCCGGGGCCTCGGGGTGCCGGACGAGGCGGCGGAGGGTGACACGGTGACGTTCGCGGTGCCCGGCGGCCGGAGCGGCGACGCCGTGGTCGACTTCCGCAACGCGTACTTCCTCGGACTGCGCACCGACGACGCGATGTACCGGCTGTTCGGCAGGAACCACTGGGGCGCGCCGGTCGGGGTCTCCGTGCACGACTTCGCCCCGGGCGCCGACGCCAAACAGATCGAGAGCGCCTGGCAGAGCCGGCTGGACGGCCTGTTCGGCTGATCCACCGGGTCCCGCGTCCCGGGCCTCGGGCCCGGGGCCCGGGACGGCTCGTGGTTACCGGTCCGGGATCTCGCCTCCGGACCGGGTCCACTGCCGCAGGCGTTCGGCCGGCCAGGTGTTGACGACCCTGTCGGCCGGTACGCCGCACTCCTCGGCCCGTGCGCAGCCGCGCAGTTGCCAGTCGAGCTGCCCCGGCGCGTGCGCGTCCGTGTCGATGGCGAATAGCGTTCCGGCCGCGACCGCGCGGCGCAGCAGCCGCCGGGGCGGATCGAGCCGTTCGGGACGGCAGTTGATCTCGACGGCCGTCCCGGACTCCGCGCATGCGGCGAAGACCGCCTCGGCGTCGAACTCCGACTCCGGGCGGCCCTTGCCGGTCAACAGGCGGCCGGTGCAGTGCCCGAGGACATCGGTGTGCGGATCGCGTACGGCGGCGACCAGCCGGCGCGTCATGGCGCGGGCGTCCATCCGCAGCTTCGAGTGCGCCGAGACCACCACCAGGTCCAGCCGGGCGAGGAGTTCGGGCTCCTGGTCCAGTGAGCCGTCCGGCAGGATGTCGCACTCGATCCCGGTCAGCAGCTCGAACGGCGCCCAGCCCGCGTTCAGTTCGGCGACCACGTCGAGCTGTTCGCGCAGCCGCTCGGGCGACAGGCCGCGGGCGACGGTGAGCCGGGGGGAGTGGTCGGTGAGGACGGCCCACTCGTGCCCCAGGGCCGCGGCCGTCCTGCCCATCGCCTCGATGGGGCTGCCGCCGTCCGACCAGTCCGAGTGCAGATGGCAGTCGCCGCGCAGCGCGGCCCGCAGCTTCTCTCCGCCCTCGGCGAGCGGTGCGGCGGCCTCCCTCTCCAGCCGGCTGAGATAGTCCGGCACGACGCCGTCCAGCGCCGCGCGCACGACGTCCGACGTCTTGGGGCCGATCCCCGGCACCCGGGTGAGGGTCCCGGCCGCGGCGCGTTGCCCGACCTCGTCCGCCGGCAGGCCGGAGACCGCCTCCGACGCGGTGCGGAACGCCCGTACCCGATAGGTCTCGGCCCCCGACCGCTCCAGCAGGAACGCGATCCTGTCGAGTGCCTGCACCGGATCCATGGGCGCTCCCAGCGTGTCGGCTCGGGTGTCGGGTGGGTGGTCGGGTCGGCTGTCGGTCCCTTCCGGCATTGTCGGCGCCGCCGTGCCGCGCCGCATCCCGCCGCGGATTCCGCTTCGTCCTGAACCGCCTGCCGCCTCGCGGATTGGGTACCCGTTGCCCATCGCTTGACCAGACCTTGACCTGTACGCCACGGAGGGCGCCATGTCGGTGACGACGCACCAGGACGAAGACCACGCCGACGGCGGGCAGGAGGTCGGTGGCAGGGAGGAGACGCGCGAAGAGCGTGCCGACCGTCAGTGGGGGGAGCTGATCCAGGAGATACGCATAGCCCAGACCGGCGTGCAGATCATGTTCGGCTTCCTGCTGACCGTGGTGTTCACCCCGCGCTTCGCCCAGCTGTCGGAGGCGGACACGACGATCTACCTGATCACGGTCGTCCTGGGCGCGGCCGCCACCGGAGCGCTGATCGGCCCTGTCGCGCTCCACCGGGTCGTCTCCGGGCGGCGTATCAAGCCCCGGGCGGTGACCTGGGCCGCCCGGCTGACCGTCACGGGCCTCTCCCTGCTGCTGGCCACGCTCGTCACGGCGCTGCTGCTGATCCTGCGGGTGGCGACCCACAACCACCTCGTGCCGTGGATCGTGTCGGGGGTCTTCGCCTGGTACCTGTTCTGCTGGCTGTTCCTGCCGCTCTGGGCGGGACGCGACGGCAAGGAGTAGGACCACATGACAAGGCCCCGCGGGCTGGTTGCCCGCGGGGCCTGTCACCGCGTCGAACTCCGCTCGACGTTCCCCCGGTCGTGCCGACACTGCCGCGCCGTGCACCCTTGGCCTGCGCGACGGTGCGCGCGGTCCTCGTCGAATGGAACCTGTGGAGCCTGACCGAAGCGCCCTAACTACTGGGCGAGCTGTCGTCCGGTCCACGTCTCTCGGCCGGATGTGTCCCGACCGGCCGCCGCCGAGTGTTGGCGGTGCAAGGTCCGGGCGGGATCCGACATGGCGACAAGGACAGGAAGATCCGGGTCACGGCTGATCCGGTCGTGACGGCCGGGGGTGTCCGACAGAGATCAGGCAGAGGTGGCGCGACGCTTGCGCGAGGCCCACAGGATGCCCGCACCGGCGATGAGGACGACAGCGGCGCCGCCGGCGATCATCGGGGTGGAGCTGGAAGAACCCGTCTCGGCGAGGTCGTCTCCGGCCGGGCTGGGCTGCGAGGAGGGCAGCACGGCGGCGGGGGAGGTGCTCGACTCGCTCGGCGCGGGAGACTCGACGGCGGGCGACGAGGTCTCAGGCGCGGGCGTCGACTCGGACGGGGCCGGCGACGAGGACTCCTGGCCGGGGCACGGCTTGACGGTCTCGTCCTTCTCGAGCGCACCCTGACCGTCGGCCGACTTCACCGAGAGGTGCAGCTGGAGGTTGCCGTCGTGGTCCGGCAGCGCGAAGGTGTTGTGGAACTCCCTCTGGAAGGTGGAGTCCAGCAGCTTCTTGCCGCCGTCCGTCTCGTTGGTGACGGTGACGGTGTTGCCCGGCTTGGCGTCGTAGTTCGTCAGGTTGACGGTGACCGACGAGCAGGTCACCGTCCACTCCGGGGTGTGCGCGGCGGCCGGGACGGCCGACAGGCCGACTCCCAGCATCCCTGCCGCGGCGACCGTTATGAGGGCGCCGGGGCGCCTCCACGATCCTCTGAATACAGTCACAGAATTCCTCCGCGATAAACGGCGCCGCCCACATTGACGGCGCGCGCGCACAGTATCGCCCTCGCCCCTGGCGTCATCACTCACCCCTCCCAACTCACGCTTCCCACGTGCGCGATGGCGCGAAAAGAGTGCCGGAACGCCCGGAATTCGCCGGACGGGGGCGGCAGGATAGGTAAGTTTGCGCACCTCAGCCGGTATTCATCACAGGTAACAGAATATTCGGCAAAGTTTTCGTCAACACGCCTTCGCCGAACCGGCGTTGGTCCGGTTAGCGCCGTTTTGTTCTCCGGTCGCGCCGCGGCAGCGCACCCACCGTCCACTGCCTGAAGGCCGCCAGCCGGGGGTGCTTCTCGCGCTGTTCGCGCGACGACCGGTCCAGCTCCTCCATGAGCCGCTGCGAGCGGTTCTCCATGTCCAGTTCGTCCAGCATCCGGTCGATCTCGGTGAGCACCGCACCGTACAACTGCCACTGCCGGGGCCGTTCCTGAATCCGGAGCAGCAGCAGCTGCGCGACCTCTTCCCTGCTCGCTGTCGCCGCCGCCAGGTCCTCGGCCAGCCGGCCCTCCGCCATCTCGGCGCTCGCGCTCACATCGCTGGTGACCAGCACGGCGAAGCTCACCACGGCGTCCGCGAGATGACCGAGCAGCTCCTCGAGCGCCGTACCGATCTCCTCCGGGAACAGCGGCTCCTCCCTGCGCGCCTTCGCCAGGTCGGTGAGTGTCCTCGCCAGGACCCGCAGGACCACCGTGCAGATCTCCAGCGTGTCGAGCCCCGTGCGCAGCACCACCCGGTGCAACAGGCCCTCCCTGACGCGCGGATTGAACCGAACGCTCTCCTCCGCCTGCCGCAGCGAGGCGTCGACCTCGGCGATGTCGTTGTCCAGTCGGCGTGCCTCGTGCAGTCGCGCGGCCGCGAGGCCGACCGGCTTGGGCGCGCTCAGGTCCTCGCTCACCCGCAGGATCAGCTGGCGCATCCGGCGGGCCAGGCCCTCGATGGACTCGCCCGCTGTGCTCACCCAGACCGGCGGGACGAACAGCACGTTGAACAGCAGCCCCACCACGGCGCCGATCAGGGTGTCCAGCACCCGGTCCCAGGCGGTGTTGGCGACCTGGGTCACCCCGAGGACCAGCATGGCGCTGATCCCCACCTCGACCACGAACTCACCCGCGCGCACGAACCGTCCGACGACGAGCGCGGCCAGCAGCAGAATGGCCAGGCTCCACCAGGTCAGCCCGACCAGCGCGCTGAAGGCGATGGCCATCAGCACGCCGGTCACCACGGCGTTCACCCGGCGGATGCCGGTGGTCAGCGTGGAGTAGAGCGTCACCTGTACGACGAGGAGCGCGGTCAGCGGCGCGGTCAGCGGCGCTGCCTCGTTGCTCAGCCGCAGCGCCACCACGTAGGAGATGGTCGCCGCGACGACGGAGCGCAGTGTCTGGGCGACGGTCGGGTCCCGGCGCAGCCGGACCAGGTCCGCCGGCAGGGCGCTCATTGTTTCTCGGACGTCACGCACCTCGTCACCTTTCCCCCTCCTGGGCGCTCCGGACCGGAACCGCGCACGGAGAGACGCGAATACCCCGGCCGGTCGCGTCCATACGGAGCAGCGGCGCATAACGTCGGGGGAGTACGCACCGCCGTTCCGAATGCGAGGCTCGAAATGAACGCGGGGTTCCCCCTGGCAGAGGCGGCGCGCGCCGGCGATCTCACGGAACTCGACGAGAAGGTGACGCATTGTCGTGCCTGTCCGCGTCTGGTTGCCTGGCGGGAACGGAAAGCGGCCGAAGGACTGCCCGCTTATGCCGGGCAGGAATACTGGGCGCGCCCGGTGCCCGGATTCGGTCCCCCGGACGCGGCGATGCTGCTGGTCGGTCTCGCCCCTGCGGCGCACGGCGGTAACCGCACCGGCCGCATGTTCACCGGCGACCGGTCGGGTGACGTGCTCTTCGCGGCCCTCCACGAGGTGGGGCTGGCGAGCCGGCCCGACTCGCGTTCGGCCGACGACGGGATGCGGCTGCACGGCGTACGGATGACGGCGCCGGTGCACTGCGCGCCGCCGGAGAACAAGCCGACCCCCGAGGAGCGCGACACCTGCCGGCCCTGGCTGGTCCGCGATCTGACCCTGCTGCGGCCCACGGCGCGTTCCCTCGTGGTGCTCGGCGCGTTCGGCTGGCAGGCCGTCTTCCCGGCGCTGGCGGCCGCCGGCTGGTCGGTGCCCCGGCCGCGGCCGGCCTTCGGGCACGGCGCCCGGGTCACGCTGGCGGCGGCCGACGGCGGCGCGGGACTCGACGTGTTCGGCTGCTACCACGTCAGTCCGCGCAACATGTTCACCGGCAAACTCACCACGGCGATGCTGCGCGACGTACTGACCGAAGCGGCGGAGGCCGCAGGCCTCCGTACCCGCGATCCCGCTACGCCGGACCGGCGAACGGGTCACTCGCCCCGGTGAGCCGCAGGCTCGCCCGCCACAGCTCGGCGCGCGCCGCGGCGTCGTACGCCTGCGCGGCGGGCCGGGTCTCGCGGGTCCGGTCGAAGAAGCGGCCCGTCGTGTCCGCCAGCGCCGGGTCGGTGACCAGCCGCAGGGTCGCGGCCGTGCCCTCTTCCAGGGTGTCGACGCTGCGGCCGATCTCCGACAGCACCATCTTGGTCGGCATGTAGGTCGCCGGATGCAGGCTGTTGACGGTGACCTCGGCGGCGGGCAGCCGCCCGGCCAGCTCGAAGCCGGACATGATCTGGGCGAGCTTGCTCTGGCCGTAGGCACGGCCGCCGTCGTAGCCGCGCTCCAGCATGAGGTCGTCGAAGTCGAGCGGACTCTGGCCGAGCGACGCCACATTGACGATGCGGGCGGGCGCCGACGCCCGCAGCAGCGGGAGCAGTTCGACGGTCAGCAGGAATCCGGCGAGATAGTTCACGGCGAAACGCAGCTCGTAGCCGTCGGCGCTGGTCCTGCGGGTACGGCCGTCCGGCTCGCCCGACCCGATGCCCGCGTTGCTCACGAAGACGTCGAGCCGGTCGGTGAGCCCGCGCACGTCGGCGGCCAGCCGGCGGACCTGGGCCAGGTCGGCGAGATCGGCGAGCACGGTGTCGGGACGTACGGCGCCGGCCGCTGCCAGTGCGTCGGCGGTCGCGTCGAGCCGGTCCTGGTCGCGGCCGTGCAGGATCAGCCGGGTGCCGTCACCGGCCAGCCGGCCGGCCAGGGAGCGGCCGAGGCCGTCGGTCGCTCCGGTGACGAGAACGGTTCGGGTGCCACTCACGGGGTTCCTTCCAGGGAGATCCGGGCGGGCGCCGCCAGGATGCCACGCGCGGGGCGCCGCGGCGCCGCGGGGCCAGGTGGCCGGGCCGGTCGCGCGAACAGGCAGAACAGGGCGAACGCAGGAGTGGCGGGGGAGGGACAGGGCACCCGAAGGGGCACGAAAGGTATCCGGTTCCGTAGAGAAGGATGTGCACGGCCATGGCTGAGTTCCTCACCGACATCGAGACACTCCGGGCGCGGGCGCGCAAGGAGATCGAGAAGGGCCCGGTGACGGACGCCTACGGCGCCGATGTCGAGCGCGTCATCCAGGTGCTGAACGAGGCACTGGCCACGGAGATCGTCTGCACCCTGCGCTACAAGCGGCACTACTACACGGCGTCCGGCCTGTACTCCGAGCCGGTGGCGGCCGAATTCCTCGAACACGCGGCGGAGGAGCAGGAGCACGCCGACAAGCTGGCCAAGCGCATCGTGCAGCTCGGCGGTGAACCCGACTTCGACCCGGACACCCTCACCAGCCGCTCGCACGCGCAGTACGACGCGAGCGCCGGCCTGGTCGACATGATCAAGGAGGATCTGGTGGCCGAACGGGTGGCCATCGCCTCCTACACCGAGATCACCCAGTGGCTCGGCGACGGCGACCCCACCACCCGCCGGGTCTTCGAGGACCTGCTCGCCCAGGAGGAGGAGCACGCCGACGACCTCCGCGGCCTGCTGGAGCGCCTGCCGGCCGCGGAGAAGCCCACCTCCTGACCACCGCCCCCGCGACACCCCGAGAGCACCCCGGTGCCGGCGCCCCCGCCGGCACCGGGGTTCTCCTTGTCGCAACCGTCATTCGTTCCGCGCGGTGGCGGGCCCGGGGCGGCCGCGCGTTTGGAACTGGTTTCAGGTGGCACCCGAAACTGGGTCGAGCGGCCAGCCACCCCGGTTCACCGGCGACGACTTCACGTACTGATCAAGGTGAGACGAGTTGAATCAGAAAGAGTCCGACCGTCAGGAAGAGTCCGGCAGCCCCAACGAGTCCGGCAGGCAGAACGAGCCCGACAGCCAGGAGAAGTCCGACAGCAAGACCAAGCTGACCGTCCTGGTGGCACTCGGCGCGAATCTGCTGATCGCGGTGGCCAAGGCGGTCGGCGGTCTGTTCACCGGTTCACCCGCGCTGCTGTCCGAAGCCGCGCACTCCGTCGCCGACAGCCTCAACGAGGTCTTCCTGCTCTTCTCGCTGCGTCGCAGCCGGCAGCCCGCGGACGAGCAGCACCCCTTCGGCTACGGCAAGGAGCGCTACTTCTGGGCGCTGCTCGCCGCCGTCGGGATCTTCGTCATGGGCGGCTGCTTCTCCTTCTTCCAGGGCTTCGAGGCCCTGGGCGAGAAGACCCACGAGGACGCGTCGGACTACGTCATCGGCCTCGTCGTGCTCGGGGTCGCGCTGCTCGCCGAAGGCACCTCGTTGATAAGGGCGGTCGTGCAGGTGCGCGGCGAGAAGGAAGGCGCCGAGGACCCCGCCCTGCGGACCGTGCTCGCCGAGGACTCGACCGCCGTGCTCGGTGTGCTCTTCGCCATGGCGGGTCTGGTGCTCCACTGGATCACCGGGAACATCGTCTGGGAGTCGTGCGCGTCCTTCGCCATCGGGGTGCTGCTCGTCTACATCGCCTACCGGCTCGGCGCCGAGGCCCGTACCCAGCTGATCGGCGAGGCCGTCGACCCGGAGATGAGCGGCCGTATCCGCTCGATGCTGTCCGCGCAGCCCGAGATCGACAACGTCGCGTCGCTGCTGACCATGAAGCTCGGCATGGACTCGACGCTCGTCGCCGCCCGGGTCGACCTGGTGCCCGGCCTCGACAGCGAGGCCGTGGAGCTGGTCTGCGTACGGATCAAGAAGTCCGTGACCCACACCTGGCCCGAGGCGGATCAGGTCTACCTCGACATCACCGAGGCGCCGTCCGACGATTGACGGGCCGTCGGCCCGCTCCTGGCGCGTCGCGGGACCGCGCGCCGACAGCGGTGCTTTCATGGGCCGGATTCCCGGGGTCGTGGCGTGCGGAGGTGAGCGTATGGCGCACAGGATCATCAGCCTCGCGGCCGAACTCGCCGCCTGGTGGGCGGCGCTGCTCGTGCTCTGGCTGATGCTGATCAGCGCCGTGACACCACTGGAGTGGGCGGTGGGCTCGGCGGTCGCCCTGCTGGGCGCTGTCGGCGCGTGCGGCGCGCGGCGTGCGGTGATCGCCCGGTGAACGGCTGGCTGCTCGCTTCGGCCGTGCTGCTGGCCGGCGGGGTGGCACCGGCGCTGTGGGCGGTGGCCACCGGACCGATCAGACGCCGGGTGGTCGCACAGAACATGGCCACCCTCGTGGTCTGTCTCGTCCTGCTGCTGCTGGCCCAGGGCTACGCCAGGACGTCGTACGTCGACGCGGGGCTCGTCCTCGCACTGCTCGGTCCGGCCGGCACACTCATCTACGCGCGGCTGTTCGCCGAGGAGTTGCGGGCCGATCCGCCGCGCGGCCGGCTGGCCGACGCGGTGTCGGCCGGTGCGGCTGTCGCCGTCGTGGTGCCGTTGTGTGTGGTCGCCGAGCCGGGCAGGTCGATGGTCAAACTCATCGTCATCGGGACGCTGTTGGTGGCGGGCAACCAGATCTCCTCCCGGGCGCTGCGTGAACAGCCGCCGGGCGAACAACCGCCGGGCGAACAGCACCCGGGCGCAAGGGCGTCGGACGGCGGCGGGGTGTCATGAACGACGCGCTGATCGTCATCTCGCTGCTGCTGGTGGCCGCGGCCGCCACCACGGCCGTCGTCGTCCGCGACCCGGCCCGTCAGGCGCTGGTGCTGTCCCTGCTCGGCCTCACCCTGGCCGTGCTGTTCATCGTGCTCCAGGCGCCGGACGTGGCGCTCTCCCAGCTCGCCGTCGGCTCGGCGCTCACCCCGCTGTTGCTGCTGCTGTCCGTACGCAAGATCCGGCGCCGCCCCCGGCCGCCGGCGAGCGGGCGAAGGGAAGGCGAGTGACCCGCGGGCAGCGGCTGTGGCTGCTGGCCGTCGGCCTCGCCGGCGTCGCCGTGCTGCTCGTCACTGCCTACACCGGCCTGCCCGACTTCGGCGCCGCCTCCCACCCGTACGGCGACCGGGCCGTCCACGCCTCACTCGCCCGGCACACCGCCAACGTCATCTCCTCCATCAACTTCGACCAGCGCGGCTACGACACACTCGGCGAGGAGAGCATCCTCTTCGGCGCCGTGCTCGGCACGGTCGTCCTGCTGCGCCAGACCCGCGACGAACGGCAGGTCGAACCCGCACCCGCCCTGGTGCTGCCCGCGGTGCGCCGATACGCGCTGTACCTGCTGCCGGTGACGCTGGTGGTCGGTCTCTACGTCGTCGCCCACGGCCAACTGAGCCCCGGCGGCGGCTTCCAGGGCGGTGTGGTGACGGCGACCGCGCTCCATCTGCTCTACATCGCCGTGGATTACCACGCGCTGGAGCGGATCAGACCGATGGGCCTGTACGAGATCGGCGACGCGGCCGGCGAGGGTGCCTATCTGGTGCTGGGCGCCGCCGGGCTGCTCGGCGGCACCTCGTTCCTCGCCAACTTCCTGCCGCTCGGCACGTTCAACACCCTGTCGTCCGGCGGAACCGTCCCCCTGCTGAACGCCGCCATCGGCATGGAGGTCGCCTGCGCCGTGGTCGTCCTGCTCGCCCGCTTCCTCGACCAGGCCGTCGAGATCGAGGGGCGGGGGGAGAAGTGACGGTAGGAGAAGTGGGGAGGACATGATGTCCGTGCTGCCGTACCTGGTCGCCGCGTGGATCTTTCTTGTCGGCTGCTACGGGCTCGCCACCAGCCGCAATCTGATCCACGCCGTGGGCTGTCTCGCCGTCTGCCAGTCCTCCACCTACGTACTGCTGATGGCCGTCGGCTACCGGAACGGCGGCACGGCGCCCGTCTTCTCCGACATCGCGCCGGGCTCCCGTCCGGTCGTCGACCCCGTCGTCCAGGCCCTGACCCTCACGGACGTGGTGGTGGGCGCCACCGTCACCGCCCTGCTGCTCGCCCTGGTCATCCAGGTCAACAAGCGGCACGGCACGGTCGATCCGGACGAACTGTCCGAGCTGCGCGGATGAACCAACTGCTGCCGCTCGTCGTGGCGCTGCCCCTCCTCGGCGCCGCACTGCTCGTCGCCACCGGACGCGTCGTCCCGCGCAGGGTCGCGGAGACCACTGCCTGCGTGGTGGCGTCCGGCACGGCGGGACTGACCCTGTGGCTGCTGGCCGACGCGTCGTCGGCCCCGCTGACCGACTGGGTGGGCGGCTGGGAGCCGCACCACGGGCAGAGCGTCGGGATCGTGCTGCGGGGCGACCTGATGGGGCTGGGGCTCGCCGCACTCGTCTCGCTGCTCGTCGTCGCCGTACTCGCCTACTCCTGGCGGTACTTCGACGAACCACCGCGCAGACAGTCCGGCTCGTTCCCCGCGCTCGTGCTGCTCTTCCAGGCGGGCATGTGCGGATTCGTCCTCACCGGCGACCTGTTCAACGCCTTCGTCTTCTTCGAGCTGATGGGCGTCGTCGCCTACGCGCTGACCGGATATCGGGTGGAGGAGGCCAAGGCGGTGCAGGGCGCGCTGACCTTCGGTGTCATCAACTCCCTCGGCGCCTACGTCAGTCTGACGGGCATCGTGCTGCTCTACGCGCGCACCGGCGAGCTGGGCATGCGGGCGGTCGGACAGCGGCTCGACCAACAGGGCGGCCCCGACGCGCTCGTACTGACCGCGTTCGTGCTCGTACTGACCGGACTGCTGGTCAAGGCGGCGGCCGTACCGTTCCACTTCTGGCTGCCCGACGCACACGCCGTCGCCCCCACACCGGTGTGCATGCTGCTGTCCGGTGTGATGGTCGAACTCGGTGTGTACGGCGTCGGCCGGGTGTACTGGACCGTCTTCGCGGGACCCGGCGGTGTCCCGGCCGCCGACGCCCGGCGGGCGCTGGTGGTGCTCGGCGCCGTGTCGGCGGTCGTCGGGGCGCTCATGTGCTGGCAACAGCGCCATGTGAAGCGGCTGCTGGCCTTCTCCACCGTCGCCCACACGGGGCTCTTCCTCGTCGGGCTCGGGCTGCTCACCCCGGACTCGACCGAGGGCATCGCCCTCTACGCGCTGGGCCACGCCGGTGTGAAGGCCGCCCTGTTCGCCTGCGCCGGCATCCTGCTCGACCGCTACGGCAGCGTCGACGAACACGACCTGTACGGGCGGGCGCGCCGGCTCACCCCGGTGGCCGTGATGTTCGTGGCCGGCGGCCTGGCACTCGCCGGGCTGCCGCCGTTCGGTACGGGGCTGGGCAAGGCGGTCACCGAGGAGTCGGCCGACAGCTGGGTGACCGCGCTCTTCGTGCTGGTCTCCGCGGTCACCGGGGGAGCGGTGCTGCGGGTCGCCGCCCGGGTCTTCTTCGCCCGCGGGCCGCGCCCGGTGGCCGGCCGGACGTACGAGACCAAGGGCGAGGAGGAGGAACCCGAGTCCCACGGCAGCCCCGGACGGGTGCCGGACACCATGCTGGCCGTACCCGCCGTGCTGCTGTCCTGCGGCCTCGTGGTGGGGCTCGTCCCCGGCATCGGCGCCGTGGTCGCGCACGCCGTCGACCAGGCGCTGCCCGGCACCGCCGCCGGCGCACCGCACTGGACCGCGCCGGGCGTGCTGCTGGGCCTGCTGTCCGCCGCCCTCGCCGTCGCGCTGGCGGGCTACGCCGTACGGGCGCGGCCGCGGCAGCGCCGCGCGCTCCCTGACTGGTCAGGACCCGTGCGGCGGCTGCACTCGGGGCACATCGGCGACTACGTGGCCTGGCTGCTCGTGGGCGTGACGCTGCTCGGCGCGCTCACCCTGCCCGGCTTCCTCTGACCGCCCAGGGAGACCCGCTGCGGCTCTCCCTGTCCCGGATGCACGTATCACGGCTGTACTCGCGTACGCTGGCCGAGTCCCGTACCGGATTGCTCACCGACCAGTGAGCGGGCGCGCAGCGCTCCGGACAACCGCCGTCATGCACGACGGGAAACGATGGGGCACCCAGCTTGCCAGCGTGTCGATCGGCATTCGGGCCGTCCGGCCGCTCCACTTCGAACGGTTGTGCATGCCTTCCTCACCGTCCCGCCAGGATCCGATGCAGGTACCGGCCGCCGCTGACGCCCCCGTGCGCCCGCAGCACCACGGCATCTTCCTCGAACCGGCCTACACCGTCGAACTGCCCCCGCTGAACGAGGGCGAGGACGACGGCGAGGGCGAGGCCCTCTTCGAACGGATCTCGGCGCGCCGCCACACGCCCGGCCAGCGCAGGGGTTGATCAGCGCGGAGTAATCAGCGCGGGGTAGTCAGCCCGCGTCATCAGCCCGGTCGTCGACGCGGTAGTCGATCCGGTAGTACCTCAGCTGCCCGTCCTCGGCCACGAGCCGCATACCGGCCGCCGCCATGACGCGCTGGGACGCGACGTTGTCGAGGTTCGCGTCCCCCCGTACGGTGGCGACCCCGCTCGACCGGGCGAACCGCAGCAGCTCGCGCAGGGCCTCGGACGCATAGCCCTGGCCCTGCGCCGCAGCCACCAGGCCGTACCCGACGGTGACACTCAGATCCTCGTCGGGTACGCCGTGGAAGCCGATACCGCCGATGGTCCGCCCGTCGGCGCGGCGCCGGATCTCGTACACGCCGAACCGCCCGGGATCCCCGGTGTCCGCGTGGGCGGCCAGGAACCGTACGGCTCCTGACACATCGCCCGGCTCCGGATACCCGGGCTCCCAGCGGTCGCCCGGGTCCGGTCTGCGTGCCGCCACGCGCTGCGCCTCCGCCACATCGAGCAGATGCAGCACGAGCCGTTCCGTCACCAGGTCCGCCATGGCTGGAGCGTACACAGCGGATACGGCCAACACCCGTGCGGGCCAGCAGGATCGGCGCCGGTCAGCCGGCGGCGTGGGCGAGCGCCTCGTACTCCTCGTCGGTCAGCTCGATGGCCGCACCGGCGACGTTCTCCTCCAGGTGCGCGACGGACGAGGTGCCGGGGATCGGCAGCACGGCGGGCGAGCGGCGCAGCAGCCAGGCCAGCGCGAGCTGCGAGGGGGCGACACCGCGGTCCGCGGCGATCCGGCTCAGCGGGCTGTCGGCGCCCGCGAGGGCGCCGGTGGCCAGCGGGAACCAGGGAATGAACGCCAGGCCGTTGGCCTGCGCGTGTTCCAGTACGTCCTCGGAGTGGCGGTCGGCGAGGTTGAAGAGGTTCTGCACCGAGACGATCCGCGCCGTCTTGCCGGCCTCGACCAGCTCGTCGACCGTGACCTCGCTCAGCCCGATGTGCCGGATCTTGCCCTCGCTCTGCAGCGCCGCCAGCTCGCCGACCTGGTCGGCGAGCGGCACCTTGGGGTCGATCCGGTGCAGCTGGAGCAGGTCTATCCGCTCAAGTCCCAGGTGGCGCAGGCTCAGTTCGACCTGCTGGCGCAGATACTCGGGGCGGCCGACCGGGACCCAGGCGTTCGGGCCCGTCCGGGTGTGGCCCGCCTTGGTGGCGATCACCAGATCGTCGGCGTACGGGTGGAGCGCCTTCTTGAGCAGCAGGTCGGCGACGAACGGCCCGTAGGCGTCGGCGGTGTCGATGAAGTTGACGCCGAGCTCGACGGCGCGGCGCAGTACCCGTACCGCCCCCTCGGGGTCCTTCGACTCGCCCCAGACGCCCGGACCCGGCAGCTGCATGGTGCCGTAGCCGAGCCGGTTGACGGTCAGGTCGCCGCCGATGACGAAGGTGCCTGCGGCGCTCGCGGGCGTCAGTGTGTCGGACATGGGGTGGTACTCCTGTGTGTCGTCTACCTGTGATTGCCGCACACTGCAACGCCACACCGCGCCCCGGATGTTCCCGGCCCCGCCGGCCGGGCCGGCTGGTGCACGCCGCCGGCCGGGGCCGCGCGCTGCCGGTCCTGGGCGGCGCGTCATCCTGTTCGGGTACGCACGTCACACCGACAGGAGCCGCGCCCGTCATGAAGATCATCGCAGCCGACGTCATCGTCAGCAGCCCCGGCCGCAATTTCGTCACCCTGCGCGTCACGACCGAGGACGGGGTCACCGGACTCGGTGACGGCACCCTCAACGGCAGGGAGCTGGCCGTCGAGGCGTACCTCAGGGAGCATGTCGCGCCGCTGCTCGTCGGCCGTGACGCGGGCAGGATCGAGGACACCTGGCAGTACCTGTACCGGGGCGCCTACTGGCGGCGCGGCCCGGTCACCATGGCCGCCGTCGCCGCCGTCGACATGGCGCTGTGGGACATCAAGGCGAAAGCGGCCGGCATGCCGCTCTACCAGCTGCTCGGCGGTGCCTCACGTACCGGCGCCCTGGCCTACGGACACGCTTCGGGGCGGGACGTCCCGGAGATCCTGGACTCCGTACGGGCCCATCTCGCCCAGGGCTACCGGGCGATCCGGATCCAGTCCGGCATCCCCGGGCTCGACTCGGTGTACGGGGTGGCGTCCCCGGCCGGGCCGGGGCAGCGCTACGACTACGAGCCCGCCCGCAGGTCGCAGGACGCGCACCCCCGGCCGCCCGAGGAGCAGTGGGACACCCGGGCCTATCTGCGCCACATGCCGCGTGTCTTCGAGGCGGTGCGCGAGGAGTTCGGCCCCGAACTGCCGCTGCTCCACGACGGCCACCACCGGATGACCCCCATCCAGGCGGCCCGGCTCGGCAAGGATCTGGAACCGTACGACCTGTTCTGGCTGGAGGACTGCACACCGGCCGAGGACCCGACGGCGCTGCGGTTGGTACGGCAGCACACCACCACCCCGCTCGCGATCGGCGAGGTCTTCAACTCCCTTCACGACTACGGCCCGTTGCTCAGTGAGCGGCTGATCGACTACGTGCGGTCGGCGGTCACCCATGTCGGCGGTGTCACGGCGATGCGCAAACTGCTCGATCTGGCGGCGGTGCACGGCGTCAAGTCCGGCATCCACGGACCCACCGACATCTCGCCCGTCGGCATGGCCGCTGCCCTCCATCTCGACCTGGCCGTGCACAACTTCGGCATCCAGGAGTACATGCCGCACACGGAGCGGACCCTGGAGGTCTTCCGGACCTCGTTCACCTTCGAGGACGGTCTGCTGCACCCGTCCGACACGCACGGCCTCGGGGTGGAGCTCGACGACGAGGCGGCGGCGCGCTTCCCGTACGTGCCGGCCTATCTGCCGGTGAACCGGCTGACCGACGGCACGGTCCACGACTGGTGACCCGCCGGGCGGAGACCGGCCCTGGCCGCCGGGCACCGGGCCGTCGCGTGCCGGGTCATCGGGCACGGGGTTGTCGGGCACGGGGTCACCGGGCCCGGGAGGCTCAGTCGAAGTCGACCGAGCGGCCGGTCTCCGCCCACCGTGCGTCCTCCTCCATGAGCGTGCGCATCGCTTCCCTGATGGTGTCGACGGTGTAGCCGCCCATCGGCAGATGCAGCGGCGGCTCGTCCAGCTTCGTGATCTCCAGCAGCACCCTGCCGATCTTCGCGGGGTCGATGGACTCCTTGCCGCTGGTCTCCCGCACCCGCTTGACCAGCGCCCCGACGGTGGGCTCGTACTCGGGGCGCAGCGGCGGTGTGCGCATCGAGGAGCCCGCCCAGTCGGTGCGGATACCGCCCGGCTCGATCAGGGTGACCTTGATGCCGAGGGGGGCGACCTCCTGGTGGAGCACCCCGGAGAAGCCCTCGACGGCGAACTTCGCCGCCTGGTAGGCGCCGAGGTCCGGCGCCGTGGTGCGGCCGCCGTGCGAGGTGACCTGGATGAAGTGCCCGCTGTGCTGCGCGCGGAAGAACGGCAGCGCCGCCTTGGTGACATGGACGGTGCCGAAGAACACCGCCTCCACCTGGGCCCGGAAGTCGTCGAGTGCCATGTCCTCGACGGGGGCCATGTTGGCGTAGCCCGCGTTGTTGACGACGACGTCGATCCGGCCGAAGTGGTCGACCGCCTCCTGGACGGCCTGCCCGGCACGGGCGGCGTCGGTGACGTCGAGGGCGAGCGGGAGGACCGCGTCGCCGTACTTCTCGGTGAGACCGGCGAGCGTGTCGGTGCCCCGGGCCGTGGCGGCGACCTTGTGCCCGGCGGCGAGCACCTCCTCGGCGACGGCGCGGCCGAGGCCGCGTGAACTGCCGGTGACGAACCAGACCTGCTGCTCGGACTGCTCGGAGTGGTCGGGCTGCTCTGGCATGGCGTGCTCCCTTGCTTTCCTGTCGGCTCCGTCCAACGTAACGCAATGGCCTTGCGTTACACAACGCAAGGCCATTGCGTTAAACTCGCCCCCATGGCCACACCGAAACCGGCCGTCCGGCGCGCCCGCAGCGCCGCGGCCAAGGAGCAGCGGGCGGCGGCCCTGGTCGAAGCGGCCAGGGAGCTGGGGCTGCGCAAAGGGGTGCGGGCGGTCACGCTGACCGACATCACCGGCGCCGCGGGCGTGCATGTCTCCGCCGCCCGGCGCTACTTCGAGTCGCGCGAGGAGATCTTCCTGCGCCTCACGGCCGAGGGCTGGCAGGAGTGGTCCGCCGCTGTGCGCGCCGGACTCGCCGCCGACGGTGTCACCGCACGCGAACTGGCGGCGGTGCTGACCCGCACCCTCGCCGAGCGCCCGCTGTTCTGCGACCTGCTCGCCCACGCGCCGCTGACCCTCGAACGCGAGGTCTCCATCGAGTCGGTGCGCGGCTTCAAACTCGCCGCCCTCGCGGCCGTCGGCGAACTGACCGGGGCGCTCCACACGGCCGTACCGGCGCTCGACGAGCGCGACGCGCTCGATCTCGTCGCCGCCGTCACCGCGCTGGCGGGCTCGCTCTGGCAGATCGCGCATCCGCCGCCGACGCTCGGCCAGTTGTACCGCGAGGACCCCCGACTGGCTCATGACGCCGTCGACTTCGTCCCCCGGCTGACCCGGCTCGTCCTCGTCACCACGCTCGGGCTGATCACCGCACACGAGTCAGGCACGGACGCTTGTTTTCACAATCGCCCGTAACCGCCGCGCGGTGCGTGGCATCCTCGGATAAGCGCTCTTACCGAAGACGCCGGACGACAACTCCGCGCGTTTTCCGGGCAGTACAGGGGCTGCACGGGGGCGGTTACGGGGAGGTCGGATGGACGTGCGGGAACCGGCGGGCGGGGCACCGGAGCGCCGGGCGAGGCGCCGCGAGCGGCTGCTGACGACCGCGACCGAGCTGTTCACCACCCGGGGCTACGCGGGCACCTCCATCGAACGGCTCTGCTCCACCACCCGGGTCTCCATCCGCGCCTTCTACGAGGAGTTCGAGAGCCGCGAGGCGCTGCTGATCGCCCTGCACGACTCGGTGGCCCAGGCCGGTCTGACGGCGGCGCTCGGCGTGCTCGCCGATCCGGCGGTCGAGTCGGCCGGCACCCACGACAGGATCGCGGCCCTCGCCCGCGCCTATGTCGCCGCCGTCACGGCCGACCCCGCAGCCACCAGGATCGCGTTCGTCGAGGTCATCGGGGTCGGCAGAGCGGTCGAGGAGCACCGGCTGCTGTGGCGCAGCCTCTGGACGGACTTCCTGACCGGCGAGGCCGAGCGGGCCGTCGCGCGCGGCGAGGCCGTCGCGCGTGACTACACCCTCGCCATGGTCGCCCTGATCGGGGCGATCAACGAACTCGTCGCCCACTGGGCCCGTCACCACACCTCGCTGTCCAGGGAAGCGCTGGCCGACGAACTGATCCACCACGCGCTCGCCACGCTCGGCGCGCGCCGGCGGACGGGGGAGTGACCGATGGCCGGACTCTGGCACGAGGTCCTGCGCACGATGTCCCAGCCCGGGGCGGCCCGCGACGACGACCTGCTGGCGCGGGCCGCCGCCGACATCGCCCTGCGCGACCACCCGCACCCGCCCGCCGACGCCGCTGTGGTGCTGGAGATCGCCCGCACCGAATTCGCCGCCGTGCTCACCCTCCGGCAGGCCCAGACCGCGCTCGACCTGGCCCGCGGAGCCCGCGCCGACACGAGGCGGCAGCCCGGATCGTGATCACCCCGGCACCGGTGGGCTGATCACGGGGGCTAGCCTGGCGCTCAATGAACCGTTTGACGACCTCATGGGGCGAGTTCGGCCTCACCCGATTCCCCGACCAGCCCCGCGAGACCCTGCGCGCGTGGGACTCGGCCGACGAGTACCTGCTCGAACACCTCGCGGGGGAGGGCGACACCGACACGGTGCCGACCGATCTGTCGGGCACCGTGGTCGTCGTGGGTGACCGGTGGGGCGCGCTGACCACCGCGCTCGCCGCGCACCGCCTCGACCAGCTCAGCGCCGGGCCGCTCGTCCAGATCACCGACTCGTACCTCACCCAGCAGTCGACCCGGGCCAATCTGCGCCGCAGCGGTGCGGCGGCCGACGCGGTACGGCTGCTGTCGGCCCGCGACACCCCGCCCGAGCGGATCGACGTCCTGCTGATCCGGGTCCCCAAGAGCCTCGCGTTCCTGGAGGACCAGCTGCACCGCCTCGCGCCCGCCGTCCACCAGGACACCGTCGTGGTCGCCACCGGACGCGTCACCGAGATCCACACCTCCACCCTCAAACTCTTCGAGCAGATCCTCGGCCCGACCAGGACGTCGCTCGCCGTGCGCAAGGCGCGCCTCGTCTTCTGCTCACCCGCCGCCGACCGGCCGCGCACCGCCTCCCCCTGGCCGCACCGGTACGCGCTGCCCGAAGGACTCGGCGCGGTGTCCGGCCGTACCGTCGTCAACCACGCCGGCATCTTCTGCGCCGAACGGCTCGACATCGGCACGCGCTTCTTCCTGCGCAACCTGCCCCGGCGGACGGGACCCGAGCATGTCGTCGACCTCGGCTGCGGCAACGGCGTGGTCGGTACGGCGGTGGCCCTGGCCAACCCCGAGGCCAGGGTGACCTTCATCGACGAGTCGTTCTCCGCCGTCGCCTCCGCCGAGGCCACCTTCCGCGAGAACACCCGGACCGACGCCGCGGGCACCCCGGCGGCGCCCGCCGCCTTCGTGCTCGGCGACGGCATGGCAGGCGTACCGGCGGGCACGGTCGATCTCGTACTCAACAACCCGCCGTTCCACAGCCACCAGGCGACCACCGACGCGGCGGCCTGGCGGATGTTCACCGGCGCCAAGGCGGCCCTGCGGCCCGGCGGCGAACTGTGGGTCGTCGGCAACCGGCACCTCGGCTACCACGCGAAGCTCCGGCGGCTCTTCGGTAACTGCGAGGTCGTCACCAGCGACCCCAAATTCGTCGTCCTGCGGACCGTCAAGAACTGATCCGCGCGCGTCGTTGACGCTCTTGGACGTTTCTCCAGCCGGTGTCGCAGCTGCGGCGGAGATTCCTCCGAAGAATTGTAGATGCCAGCGAAAACGGCATATCTTGTCGCACATGCAGTCCTACACAATCGGCCAGGCGGCCCGCCTGCTCGGGGTGAGTCCCGACACCGCGCGCCGCTGGGCCGACGCCGGCCGCGTCGAGACGCACCGCGACGAAGGCGGCCGGCGGCTCATCGACGGCCGTGATCTCGCCGCGTTCTCCGTCGAGGTCGCCCAGCAAGGCGCGGGCGAGGAGGACGTCTCGTACACCTCGGCGCGCAACGCGTTCCCCGGCATCGTCACCGCCGTCAAACTCGGTGACGTCGCCGCCCAAGTGGAGATCCAGGCAGGGCCGCACCGGCTGGTCTCCCTGCTCACCAGGGAAGCCGTGGAGGAACTCGGCCTGGAGGTAGGAATGCAGGCAACCGCGCGTGTGAAGTCCACCAGCGTGCACATCGACCGCACCTGAACGGGGTCTTCCGCGTGAAGACCCCAGGCACCACCACCCGTGGCGTCGCCGTCCCCGGCGCTCCTGGTCCTGTCCGCCCGAGCGCCCGACCCCGGCGCGCGCCCCGTCAAGGAGTACCCACCCTCATGTCTTCCTTCCTCACCCGCCGCCGCGCCGCCACCGCGATCGTGACCGCGGCGCTCCTGCTGCCGCTCGCCGCCTGCGGTGACAGCGACGACAACGCGAAGGGTGACGCGGGTGCCTCCGCGTCGCCCTCGGCGGCGCCGTCCTCCGCCGCGCCGAAGAACGTCAGCCTGACCGTGCTGGCCGCCGCCTCGCTCACCGACGTGTTCAAGACGGCGGGTGCCACCTACGAGAAGGAACACCCGGGTACCACGGTCAAGTTCTCCTTCGCCGGCTCGCAGGACCTCGCGGCCCAGGTCAAGCAGGGCGCGCCCGCCGACGCGCTCGTCACCGCCGACACCAAGACCATGGACGGCGTCAAGGCGGACACCGGGACCCCCACGATCATCGCCAAGAACCGGCTGGTCATCGCCACGGCCAAGGGCAACCCTGACAAGATCGACAACCTGAAGGACCTGGCCGACCCCAAGCTCAAGGTCGTGCTCGCCGCCCCCGCGGTGCCGGTCGGCAACTACAGCAAGCAAGTGCTGGACGCCCAGCACATCGACGTGAAGCCGGTCTCCCAGGAGGCCGACGTCCGCGCCGTGCTGAGCAAGGTCGAACTGGGCGAGGCCGACGCCGGCATCGTCTACAAGACGGACGCGGCGACCGCGACCGGCAAGGTCGACGCTGTCAGCATCCCCGACGCGCAGAACGCCGTCGCCCAGTACCCGGCGGCCACCCTCAAGACGGCCAAGGACAGCGTGGCGGCCACCGCCTTCGTCGCCTGGCTCAGGAGCCCCGAGGCCCAGAAGATCCTCCAGGCGGCCGGTTTCCAGCAGCCGTGACACCCCGCCGCGCATCCGGACTGTCCGGACCGGGGGACCGGACAGCCACGGGGCGCGGACCGCGCCCTTCCTGATCCGGCCCGATTCGGCCCGATCCGAACGAGAGGCCCTGGGGGCCGCCGATGAGACGCACCCGTACCGGCAGGACCGGGGCACCCGTGGCGCTGGCGCTGCCCGCGCTGCTCGCCGTCGCGTTCCTGCTGATGCCGCTGATCGGTATCCTCGCCCGGACCGAGTGGAGCGAACTCGGCGCGCATCTCAGCAGCCCGGACACCGTCGAGGCGCTGAAGCTCTCGCTGCTGGTCTCGTTCTGCGCCCTGGGCCTCGCCCTGCTGCTCGGCGTACCGCTGGCCTGGCTGCTGGCGAGGGTCGAGTTCCCCGGCAAGACCCTGATCCGCTCGCTGGTGCTGCTGCCGATGGTGCTGCCGCCCACCGTCGGCGGTGTCGCGCTGCTGCTCGGCTTCGGCCGCCGAGGGCTGCTCGGGCCGTGGCTGGAGAACACCTTCGGCATCGTGCTGCCGTTCAGTACGGCGGGCGCCGTGGTCGCGGCGACCTTCGTCGCGATGCCCTTCCTCATCATCAGCCTGGAAGGCACCCTGGCCGGGCTGCGGCCCGCCTACGAGGAGACGGCGGCCTCCCTGGGCGCCTCACCGGTACGGGTCTTCCTGACCGTCACGCTGCCGATGGTCGCGCCGGGGCTGGCCGCCGGCGCCGCACTGACCTGGGCGCGTGCGCTCGGCGAGTTCGGCGCCACCATCACCTTCGCCGGCAATCTCCCCGGCACCACACAGACCCTGCCGCTCCAGGTCTATCTGCTGCTGCAGAGCTCACCGGAAGCGGCGACCTCCGTCTCGCTGCTGCTGCTCGCCATCGCCATGGCCGTCCTCATCGCGCTGCGCGGCCGCTGGACCGGCGGCGGCGCCGAGCGGGTACGCGCGAGCGTCCGGCCGCCGGACGACCCGGCGCTGCCCCTCGCCGGCCTCCCCGCGCCGAAGGAGACCGCCCCGCCCGTCCCCGCCGAGCGCTGGCGGCTGCACGCCGAGGTCACCGGGTTCAACCACCTCACCCTCGACGCCGACCCCGGCACCACCATCGCCGTCGTGGGACCCAACGGCGCGGGCAAGACCACCCTGCTGCGCGCGCTGCTCGGCCTCACCCCGCGCGCCCACGCCGACATCAAGCTCGGGGACCGCGACGTCACCTCCCTGCCGCCGCACCGGCGCGGTGTCGCCTGGGTCCCGCAGAACGGCGCGCTCTTCCCGCATCTGAGCGCGCTCGCCAACACCGCGTACGGCCTGCGGGCCCACGGCGTCCGCCGCTCCGAAGCCCGCCGCACCGCCCAGGGCTGGCTGGACAGGCTGGGCGTCGGCCGGCTCGCCGACCGCAAACCGCACCAGCTCTCCGGCGGCCAGGCACAGCGGGTCGCCCTCGCCCGCGCACTCGCCGCCCGGCCACGGCTGCTGCTGCTCGACGAGCCGCTGGCCGCACTCGACCAGACCACCCGCGCCCAGGTACGGCACACCCTGCGCGGCCACCTCGCGGACTTCGGCGGGGTCTGTCTCATCGTCACGCACGACCCGGTCGAGGCGGTCTCGCTGGCCGACCGGGTGCTCGTACTGGACGAGGGACGCGCCCTGCAGGACGCGCCGCCCACCGAGGTCACCCGCAGCCCGCGCTCCCCCTGGGTGGCCCGGATGCTCGGCCGCAACGCCTGGCCCGGCACGTTCGGTCAGGACGGACTCGACCTGACGGCCGGCGGCCGGCTGGTCGTCGCCGAACCGCTGCCCGCCGGCACGGCCGCGCTGGCGATCATCGCCCCGGAAGCCGTCGCCGTACACCGGGAGCGCCCCACGGGCAGTCCGCGCAACGTATGGCCCGGTACGGTCCGGGAGATCACGGCGTCCGGCAGCCGGCTGCGGATCCTGATCACCTCGGGCGACGCACCCGACCTGGTCGCCGAGATCACCCCGGGCGCCGCGGCCGAACTGGGCCTGACCGACGGCGTGTCCGTCTGGACGAGCGTCAAAGCCACCGAGGTCACCCTCGTCGCGCTGTAGACAGAACGGCCGGCAGCCGCGTAGATGGGGAACGAGCCGAGCGGACGGCCGGCCGGACGGGAGCGAGCGATGTTGCTGCGCCAGCTGGAATACCTCGTCGCGCTCGCCAGGGAGCGGCACTTCGCCCGCGCAGCCGCCGCCTGCTTCGTCTCCCAGCCGTCCCTGTCGGCGGCGATCCGCAAACTCGAACACGAACTGGACGTGCCCATCGTGCGCAGGGGCCGCCGCTTCGAAGGACTGACCCCCGAGGGCGAGCGGGTACTGCTGTGGGCGCACCGGATACTCGCCGAGCGCGACGCGCTGCGCCATGAACTGTCCGCGATGCGGGGCGGCCTGACCGGCACGCTGCGGCTCGGCGCGATACCCACCGCGCTCACCGTGGCCTCGCTGCTCACCACACCGTTCTGCGAACGGCACCCGCAGGCAAGGGTGGTGATCGACTCGCTGTCGTCCCGCGACATCACCCACCGGCTCGCCGAGTTCGAACTCGACATCGCCATCACCTACTTGGACGACGAAACCCTCGGCCAGGTGCGCAGGACCCCGCTCTACGAGGAGCGCTATCTGCTGCTCACCCCGCTGGCCGGACCGCTGTCGGGGCAAGAGGTCGCGGGCTGGTCGCAGATCGCGGACCTGCCGCTGTGCCTGCTGTCGCGGGAGATGCGCAACCGGCGCATCATGGACGAGTACTTCGCGGCCGACGGCGGATCCACCGTGACCCCGGCGATCGAGACCGACTCGGTGGCGGGGCTCTACGCCCACCTGGCGGCCGGGCGGTGGTCCAGTGTGATCTCCCACGCCTGGCTGCACATGTTCGGCGTACCCGAGGGGATGCGGGTCATCCCGCTGGCCACCCCGGCGCACGGCCCGCGGGTGGGCCTCGTCATCGCCGACCGCAGCCCCGAACCCGTCCTGGCCCGCGGGCTGCTGGAGATCGCCAGGGAAGCCGGTGTACGGGAGGCGCTGGACCGGCTGCTCGACACCTATCTGCGCCCGGCGCTGCCCGGATAGCCCCTGCCTATCCGGGCATAGAAACTTTCGCTTTGCCATCCTCCCTGGTCAGGGCCACTGTGGAAGTAACTTTCCGCAGCAACGGATGAGGAGCCGCAGTCATGGCAAAGGTGCTGTGCGTGCTGTACGACGACCCGGTCGACGGATACCCGACCTCCTACGCCCGCGACGACATCCCCAAGATCGAGAGTTACGCGGGCGGCCAGAGCGCCCCGACACCGCAGGCCATCGACTTCACGCCGGGCGAGCTCCTCGGCAGCGTCTCCGGCGAACTGGGCCTGCGGACCTTCCTGGAGTCCCGTGGCCACACGCTCGTCGTCACGTCGGACAAGGACCGCGAGGGGTCCGTCTTCGACCAGGAACTCGTCGACGCGGACGTGGTCATCTCCCAGCCGTTCTGGCCTGCCTATCTGACGGCCGAGCGCATCGCGACGGCGAAGAACCTCAAGCTCGCCGTCACCGCCGGGATCGGCTCGGACCATGTCGACCTGGACGCCGCCATCGGGGCGGGCGTCACCGTCGCCGAGGTCACGTACTGCAACAGCATCAGCGTCGCCGAGCACGTCGTGATGATGACCCTGTCGCTGGTCCGCAACTACCTCCCCTCGCACCAGTGGGTCCTCGACGGCGGCTGGAACATCGCCGACTGCGTCGCCCGCAGCTACGACCTGGAGGGCATGCACGTCGGGACCGTGGCGGCCGGCCGGATCGGGCTCGCCGTGCTGCGCAGGCTCGCCCCGTTCGACGTCAAGCTGCACTACACCGACCGGCACCGGCTGCCCGAGGAGACCGAGCGCGAGCTCGGCCTGATCTGGCACGAGAGCACGCAGGACATGGTCCCGCACTGCGACGTGGTCACCATCAACGCGCCTCTCCACCCGGAGACCGAGGGGCTGTTCGGCGACGAGCTGATCGCGTCGATGAAGCGCGGCGCCTACCTCATCAACACCGCCCGCGCGAAGATCGCCGACCGGGACGCCGT
This sequence comes from Streptomyces sp. NBC_00370, assembly GCF_036084755.1. Taxonomy (NCBI): domain Bacteria; kingdom Bacillati; phylum Actinomycetota; class Actinomycetes; order Kitasatosporales; family Streptomycetaceae; genus Streptomyces; species Streptomyces sp. NBC_00370. Next base: position 957,344 of record NZ_CP107968.1, on the reverse strand, counting down.
CGACCGCGCGCTGCGCAGCGGACAGCTCGCGGGCTACGCGGGCGACGTCTGGTACCCGCAGCCGGCCCCCGCCGACCACCCCTGGCGGACCATGCCGCACCACGGCATGACCCCGCACATCTCCGGTTCCTCGCTCTCGGCCCAGACCCGCTACGCGGCGGGCACCCGGGAGATCCTGGAGAACTTCTTCGACGGCACCCCGATCCGCGAGGAGTACCTGATCGTCGACAACGGCGGTCTCGCGGGTACGGGAGCGCACTCCTACTCGGTGTCGAAGGGCTGACGCGCACCAGGCAGACCGGCACGTCCCCGTACGACATCAGCCGCCCCGGTCGCACACGCGGCCGGGGCGGCTGTCGGTGCGTCAACCGCCGTGTCGCACACTGGTGGTGTGTCCTCACTCCCGCACCAGGTCCAACTCGGCAGCGCCATCGGCCACATGGTGGTGTGCGGCGACGACACGCTGGCCCACCGGCTGGCCGTCGAACTGCGTGACGTCTACGGCGAACAGGTCGTCCTGGTCGTACCGCCGCAGCGGGCCGCCGGCGGCGAACGGGCCCCGATCGGCAACCGGGGCCGGGCGTCCGCCTTCCTCGGCCGGATGTCGGCGGCCGTGGGACGTACGGGAGCGGCCTCGCCCAACCCCTACGACAGCCTCGCCGGCGTGGTGGCGCCGCCGCGTGTCGTGGAGGCGGCCGACCTGGACGACGCGGTCCTCAGGGACGCCGGGGTGGAGAGCGCCGCCGCGCTCGCCGTCGTCCACGAGGACGACGAGACCAACATCAGGACCGCGCTCGCCGCCCGCCGGCTCAACCCCCGGCTGCGGCTGGTCATCCGGCTCTACAACCGCAAGCTCGGCCAGCACCTCGAAGCGCTCCTCGACCAGTCGGCGGCGGTCGCCTCGTCCGACGGTGACGAGACGGCGCCCGACGCCTCCACCACCGTCCTCAGCGACGCCGACACGGCGGCCCCCGCGCTGGCTGCGACCGCCATCACCGGCACGAACAAGGTCATCAGGGCGGGCGGCCTGATGCTGCGCGCCGTCGACAGGCACCCGGGGCCTGGCCAGTTGGCCGAGCCGGGGCTGTGCACCCTCGCCCTGCTGTCGGCGACGGCCGACGACCCGATCGGCGCCGAGGGACCGGGCGGCGGCGGGCGCGGCGGGCCGCAGATGCTGCCCGACGACGCGAGCGCGGCAGCGGCGGTGGGGCGCGGCACGGTCGTCCTGGAGACCGTCTCGCAGACCGGCAACGACCCGGAAGGCGGTGCGGGCGGCCGGATCGGCGGGCGGCTGACCGGTCTGTTCGGCGGCCGTGGCGCCCCGCTGGCCTCGCTGTTCTCCCGCCGGCTGCGCTGGTCCTTCGTCGGCATCGTCGCGGTCGTGCTCGCGCTGGCGGTGGCGCTCTCGCTGGTCACCGGGATGCGCCCGCTCAGCGCCCTGTACTTGACGCTGCTCGACCTGTTCGCCATCGACGACCCCGCCGTCGGCGACGCCACGGCCCGGCAGGTCCTGCAACTCCTCACCGGGCTCGCGGGACTTCTGCTGCTGCCCGTGGTGACCGCGGCCGTCCTCCAAGCGCTCGGCACGTTCCGCAGCGCCTCCGCCCTGCGCAGGCCGCCGCGCGGGCTCTCCGGCCATGTCGTCCTGCTCGGCCTCGGCAAGATCGGCAGCCGGGTGCTGACGCAGCTGCGCGAACTCGGCATCCCCGTCGTGTGCGTAGAGGAGGACCCGGAGGCGCGCGGTGTGGCCCTCGCCCGCAGGCTCCACGTACCGACCGTGCTCGGCGACGTGACCCAGGAAGGGGTGCTGGAGGCGGCCAAGATCTACCGCGCGCAGGCGCTGCTCGCCCTCACCAGCCGGGACACCACCAACCTCGAAGCCGCGCTGTACGCCCGCTCGGTGGCCCCCCGGCTGCCCGTCGTCCTGCGGCTGTACGACGACGACTTCGCGACCGCCGTCTACCGCACCCTGCGGGCCGCGCACCCCGGGGCCGTGACGCGCAGCCGCAGTGTCTCCTACCTGGCGGCGCCCGCCTTCGCGGTCGCCATGATGGGCCGTCAGGTGCTCGGCGCCATTCCGGTGGAGCGCAAGGTGCTGCTGGTCGCCTCCGTCGACGTGGCAGGCCATCCGCGGCTCGAAGGGCGCACGGTCGGCGAGGTGTTCACCCCCGGCGCCTGGCGGGTCATCGCCCTCGACACCGGCGACGACACGGCACACACCCCGGACGCCGCCGCGACGCCCGGCGAGGACGGGCAGCCCCGGCCGACCGGTCTCAGCTGGGACCTGCCCGCCGACCGGGTGCTGCGGCCGGGGGAGCGGGTGGTGATAGCGGCGACCCGCAGGGGCCTCGCCGAACTGCTCGGCCGGCACAGGACCGCCTCCCGGTCGCCCAGGTGATCCAACCGGATAAGACCCCGGCCTCCCGTACGTCACCCAACTCCCCTAATCTCCTCCTCGGTTGACATGCCCCACACATGCGCACCTGGAGGAACAACGGACATGGCCAAGCTCCTTCGCACCGCCGTCGCCGCGAGCGCCGTCGCGGTCCTCGCCCTCGTCACCTCGCCGGCCCGGGCCGCCGGCACGGACCAGCTGCCGTACTCCGCCACCACCGGCGTCGGCGTGCACAACTCGTACGACAAGACCGCGTTCCCCTACTTCGCCGATGCCCTCGACTCCGGTGCGGGCATGCTGGAACTCGACGTGTGGACCAATGTGTTCGGCGCGTCCTGGCGGGTCTCGCACGAGAACCCGACCGGCAACAACAACAACTGCGCCAACGCCACCACCCCGGCGCAGCTGCGTACCAACAGCCAGAACCGGGACCTGGGCGGCTGCCTGGCCGACATCAGAACCTGGCACGACGCCCACCCGGGCCACCGGCCCGTCGTCCTCAAGATCGAGATGAAGGACGGCTTCCTGGGCACCGCGGGCCGCGGCCCGGTCCAGTTCGACACGCTGCTCAACGCCAAGCTCGGCGACGCGCTCTTCCGCCCCGCCGACCTGACGGGCAGTCATGCGACGCTGGACGAGGCCGTCCAGGCGGGCAGCTGGCCCACCAGGGCCCAGCTCGCGGGCAAGTTCATCGTCGAACTCATCCCCGGCACGGTCGAGGAGAGCAACCCGTTCGACTCGTTCTGGACCGACAAGGAGTACGCCACCCACCTCCGCGACCTGAAGGCGGCGGGGACCCTCTCCCAGGCGACCGCCTTCCCCGCCGTCCACTCCGTCACCGCGGCGGGCGACCCGCGCACCCGGTACCCGGACACCACCCTGCGCCCCTGGTTCGTCTTCTTCGACGGTGACGCCGCCGCCTTCGTCAACAACGGCATCGACCTCGCCTGGTACGACCAGCGCCACTACTTCGTCCTGATGACGGACGCCCAGAACGTGGCCCCCGCCATCGACGGCACCAACCCCACCGAGCAGCAGGCCCGTGACCGGCTCGCGCTGCTCGCCGCCGACCACGCCAGCCTGATCTCGGCCGACTGGCGTTCGCTGCCCGCCGTGCTCTCCTCCGTCGTCCCGCGCGGCCAGTAGACCTGAGCGGGTCACGAAGCACGCGACACCCCGGGGCCGGGCACACCGTCCGGCCCCGGGCCGTCCGTCACACCGTCGGGGCGTGCGCCGCCAGCACCGCGTCCACGGTGTCCGCGTCCTCCGGGCGCTTGTCCTCGCGGTAGCGCACCACCCGGGCGAAGCGCAGCGTCACCCCCGCCGGATAGCGGGACGAGCGCTGCAGCCCGTCGTACGCGATCTCGACCACCAGCTCCGGCCGCACGGTCACGGTGAACCCGTCGTCGCGCACCGCCAGCTCCCCGAGGCGCTCCGTCTGCCACTGGAGCATCACGTCCGTCAGCCCCTTGAACGTCTTGCCGAGCATCGCGAACGTGCCGTCCTCGCGCCGCGCGCCCAGATGCAGGTTGGAGAGCTTGCCCGTACGCCTGCCGTGCCCCCACTCGGCCGCCAGCACCACCAGGTCGAGCGTGTGCACCGGCTTCACCTTCAGCCAGCCCGCCCCGCGCCTGCCCGCGCTGTACGGCGCATCGAGGCTCTTGACCACCACCCCCTCGTGCCCGCGCGCCAGCGTGTCCCGGGAGAACGCCTCACCCTCGGCGGCGTCCCCGCCCTGCGCCACGACGACGCGCCGCACCCGCATCGGCTCGGGCACCAGCGCGGCCAGCGCCTCCTGCCGCTCCGCGCAGGACAGCCCCAGCAGATCGACGCCTTCGGCGGCCAGGATGTCGAAGAAGACCGGCGAGAGCGGCAGCGCCTCGGCCGCCGACCGCACATCGGTACGCGACCCCACCCGCCCCGCGACCTCCTGGAACGGCCTCGGTCTGCCGTCGGCGCCGAGCGCGATGACCTCGCCGTCCAGCACGAACCGGTCCCCGTCCAGCGCCAGCGCCACCGCCGTCACCTCCGGCAGCCGGTCGGTGATGTCGTCGAGGGTGCGGGTGAAGATCCGCACCTCGCCGCCCTCGCGGTGCACCTGCACCCGGATACCGTCCAGCTTCTCCTCCACCGCGCACGCCCCGAGCCTGCCCACCGCCTCGGCCACGCTGCCCGCGCTCTGCGCCAGCATCGGCAGCACGGGACGGCCCACGGTCAGCCGGAACTCCGCCAGCACTGCGGGCCCCTCGGCGAGCAGCCGCTCGGCCACCGGCTGGAGCGACCCCGCCAGCATCACCGCCCGCCGTACCGCGTCGCCGTCGGCCTCCGACGCCACGGCCAGCGCCTCGACGGCGAGCGCGCCCAGCGCCCCCTGCCGCACCTCGCCGGAGATCAGCCCGACGAGGAAACGCTGCTCCTCGGCGGTGGCCGCGGCCAGCAGCTCCTGGACGAGCCGCCTGCGCTCGCCCTGCGCCCCCGCGCCTTCGACGGCCGCGAGCGTGCTGAAGACCGTGTCCACCTCGTGCACCGTCAGGGTGGCCTCCGCGGCGGCGGGCGGCGGGTCCTTCAGGGCGTTCCAGCCCACCCCGATCCGCCCTTGGGGCAGCCGGCCCGCCAGGTACGGGATGACGACGGGCACGTCTTCGGGACCGGCCGCCCGGAACAGGCCGGCCAGCAGGGAGATCTTGCGGGTGCGCCCCGATGTCTCGGCGACCTCACGGGACACACGGGCCAGTGGTGCCAGCAGCATGCAGCCATCCTGCAACGTCGGACGCCGCTCCGCCCGCCCGACGGCGGACCGGCCGGCCCGCCGCCCGGTGCGCGTACCCCACCGGCCACGCCGTAACCTGACCGGACCGTTGCCGTCCGGGGAGGTGGAGATGAACGAGCCCACGCCGCCGCCCGACCCCGGCCTCTTCGGCCCCGGCTCCGTCACCTGGCAGCTGCACAGCGACCCGATGATGTGGATCGCCGGGGTCCGCGCCCTCTATCTCCAGGCGCTGCACCCCCGCGCCCTCGGCGGCATCATGCAGAACAGCGACTTCCGCGCCGACGCCTGGGGCCGGCTGCTCCGTACGGCCCAGTTCGTCGCCACCATCACGTACGGCACGGCCGGGTCCGCCGAGCGGGCGGGCGCCCGGGTCCGCCGGATCCACCGGCTGCTCAAGGCCACCGACCCGGCCACCGGCGAGAGCTACGGCGTCGACGACCCCGAGCTGCTGCTCTGGGTGCACTGCGCCGAGGCCGACTCCTACCTCCAGGTGCTGCGCCGCTCGGGGCTGCCGATCGACGACGCGATCGCCGACCGGTACGTGGCCGAGCACCGCACGGGCGCCCGGCTCGTCGGCCTCGACCCGGCGCGGGTCCCCGGCACCGCCGCCGAACTCGACGCGTACTTCGCCGCCGTCCTGCCGGAGCTGGCCTGCGGTCCCGACGCCCGCGAGGTGGACGACTTCCTGCGCCGTCCGCCCGTCCCCCTCCTGCTGCGACCGCTGCGGGCGCTGCTGTGGCGTCAGGTCGCCGCGCTCGCCTACGCCGCGCTGCCGCCGTACGCCCACGACCTGTACGGCAGGCCGGCGCCCGCTGCGGGTAAGGTCACCCACCGGCTCACCGTCGCGGGGAGGCTGCTGCGCCTGCTGCCCTCCCGGCTGCGCTGGCAGCTGCCGCCGAAGCACATTCTCGGGGCAATGGCCAGACTCGGCCCTGACGCGCGGCCCGACCCGTACACACCTGGCCGGGGGGCCGCCATACTGGACGGGCCGGGGAGGGCGCAGCGAGACGGGGGCGACAGCACGCGATGGCGGACGACACCAGGCTGATCCAGGGCCGGTACCGACTGCTCGAACTCATCGGGCGCGGCGGGATGGGCGAGGTGTGGCTGGCGCGCGACGAATCGCTCGGCCGGCGCGTCGCGGTGAAGTGCCTCAAACCGCTCGGACCCGAACAGGACCACTCCTTCACCCGGATCATGCGCGAGCGCTTCCGCCGCGAGGCCAGGGTCGCCGCCGGGCTGCAGCACCGCGGCGTCACCGTCGTCCACGACTTCGGCGAGTACGAAGGCGTCCTGTACCTCGTCATGGAACTGCTCGAAGGCCGGGACCTCGGCCAGCTGATGGCCGCCAACGACCAACGGCCGCTGCCGGTGGCCGACGTCGTCGACATCGCCGAACAGGTCGCCGACGCCCTCGCCTACACGCACCGGCAGGGCATCGTGCACCGCGACCTGAAGCCCGCCAACATCATGCGGCTGCCCGACGGTGCCGTGAAGATATGCGACTTCGGCATAGCGCGCCTCGGCCACGACGTCGGCTTCAGCGCCAAACTCACCGGTACGGGCGTGGCGATGGGCACCCCGCACTACATGTCGCCCGAGCAGATCGGCGGCGGCAACGTCGACCACCGCAGCGACCTCTACTCGCTCGGCTGCGTCCTGTACGAACTGGCCACCGGAGCGCCTCCGTTCGACCTCGGCGACGCCTGGTCCGTGCTGGTCGGCCACCGGGACACCGCCCCCGAGCCGCCCCGCAGCCACCGCCCCGACCTGCCCGCGTACTTCGACCGGATCGTCCTCGACCTGCTGGCCAAGGAGCCCGACGAGCGGCCCGCCGACGCGGGCGAGCTGCGCCGGCGCATCGGCGTGGCACGCTCCACCGCGGGACCCGGCGCCCCCGCACAGGACCACGGGCCGCAGCCGGCGGCCCACCCGCCCCGCGACACACCGGCGGCGATCGGCGCCGGACCGCCGCAGGGCCACCGGCTGCCGGCCTGGACCCGGGGCATGACGACCGGGCACAAGGCGACCGGCACCACGCTGCTGCGCACCACCCCGCCCGACCAGCTCGTCCCCGACCCCACGGCGGCACTGACCGGCGAGTGGATCAGCGCGCCGGCCGCCGGGGGAGACCTGTCGTCGGCGCAGCGCCCCACCCCGCCGCCGGAACAGCTCGCCGCGCTCACCGCCCGGCACAACGCCGGGCTGCGGCTGGGCAGACTCGGCCAGTGGGAGGAGGCGGGCGAGACGCACCGCGCCGTCGCCGCCGAGCGCGCCCAGATCCTCGGCCCCGACCACCCCGACACGCTGGACAGCAGGTACGAGATCGGCTTCACCCTCAGCAAGACGGGCCGGGCCGCCGACGCGCTGCACGAATTCGGCCAGGTCGCCGAGGGCCGCGGGCGCAGCCTCGGCCCCGACCACCCGGAGACCCTGGCCGCCCGCCAGGAGACCGCGTACGTACTCGGACGGCTCAGCCGGCACTTCGAGGCGCACGAGGTGTACGCGGCGGTGCTCGCCTCCCGTGAGCGCACCATGGGCCCCGACCACCCGGACACCCTGCGCTGCCGGCACAACCTCGCCTTCAACCTCAGCAGGCTCGGCCGGATCGAGGACTCCTACCGGATGGCCCTGGAGGTCGCAGCCGCCCGCGGCCGGGTACTGGGCGCCGACCATCCCGAGACGCTGGTGACCCGCTACGAGGTCGCCTACGCGCTCGGCAGGCTCGGCCGCTGGGCCGAGGCGCTGACCGGCTACCGCGAGGTCGCCGCGGCCCGCGCGCTCGCGCTCGGCCCCGACCACCGGGACACCCTCGCCACCCGCTACGAGATCGGCATCTGCCTGGGCAGGCTCGGCCGCAGCGAGGAGGCCCTGGAGCTGTACCGCGGCCTCACGGGCGACCGGACCCGGATCCAGGGCCCCGCCGACCCGGAGACGCTGCGCGCCAGACACGGCCTGGGCGTCAACCTCGGCAGGCTGGCCCGCTGGGAGGAGGCTCTGGCCGAATCGCGCGACGTGTCGGCGATCCGGGCCAGGGTGCTGGGCCCCGACCACCCCGACACGCTCGTCAGCCTGCGCGAGGTGGCCGTCGGCCTCGGCTGGCTCGGCCGCTGGACCGACGCCCTGACCGCCTACCGGCAGGTCGCCGACGGCAGGGCCAGGGTGCTGGGCGCCGACCACCCCGACACGCTGTCCAGCCGCAACGACGAGGCGCACTGTCTGGAGCAACTGGGCCGCACGGCCGAGGCGGTGGAGCTGTACCGGCAGGTGGCGGCGCTGCGGCGGCGCCACGACGACAGTTCCTGACGGACCGTGTACCGGATCGTTACCGCAGGTGGACGCTCCGCGCTCTGGCCGACCGATCAATGGCGTGTTACCAAGAGCCATGCCCGCACATGCCACGTACGACGCAGTGATCGTGGGCGGCGGCCACAACGGACTGGTCGCCGCCGCCTATCTCGCCCGCGCAGGGCGCTCCGTGCTCGTCCTGGAGCGCCTGGCCACCACCGGAGGGGCGGCGGTCTCCACCCGCCCGTTCGCCGGGGTCGACGCACGGCTCTCCCGCTACTCCTACCTGGTGTCGCTGCTGCCCGACAAGATCGTGCAGGAGCTGGGCCTGCGCTTCGCCGTCCGCAAGCGGACCGTGTCCTCGTACACCCCGCAGGGCAGCACGGGGCTGCTCGTCGGCGAGGGCCGCACCCGCGCCTCCTTCGCCGCGCTGACCGGCGACGACGCCGAGTACGTCGCCTGGCGGAAGTTCTACGGCACGACCACGCGCGTCGCCGAGCGGGTCTTCCCCACGCTGACCGAGCCGCTGCTGACCCGGGACGAGCTGCGGCTGCGGATCGACGACGAGGCGGCCTGGCGGATGCTCTTCGAGGAGCCCATCGGCATCGCGATCGAGAAGCGCTTCGGCAACGACCTGGTCCGGGGCGTGGCGCTCACCGACGCCCTGATCGGCACGTTCGCCGACGCCCACGACCCGTCACTGGTGCAGAACCGCTGCTTCCTTTACCACGTGATCGGCGGCGGCACCGGCGACTGGGACGTACCGGTCGGCGGAATGGGCGCGCTCACCGACGCGCTGGCCGCGGCGGCCAGGGCCGCGGGCGCCGAGATCGTCACCGGGCACGAGGCGACCGGCATCGAGACGGACGGCAGCCGCGCCGAGGTCTCCTACCGCACCGAGGGTGACGGCCGTGACGGTACGGTCGCGGCCGGACAGGTGCTGGTCAACGCGTCGCCCCGGACGCTTGCCCGGCTGCTGGGCGAGGAGGCGCCGCCGGCGCCCGAGGGCGCCCAGCTCAAGGTCAACATGCTGCTGCACCGGCTGCCGAAGCTGCGCGACACGTCCGTCGACCCGCGCGACGCGTTCGCCGGCACCTTCCATGTGGCCGAGGGCTACGAGCAGTTGGCCACCGCCTACCGGGAAGCGGCGTCGGGCGCGCTGCCTTCGGCGCCGCCTTCGGAGATCTACTGCCACTCGCTCACCGACCCGTCGATCCTCGGTCCCGAGCTGGCCGAGCGCGGCTACCAGACGCTGACCCTGTTCGGACTCCACACCCCCGCGCGGCTGTTCGCCGGAGACGCGACCGACGGCGGGGGCGCGGCGACGAACGACGCGGTACGGGAGAGCCTGCTCGCCGCGACCCTCGCCCAGCTGGACGAGCGGCTGGCCGAGCCGATCGCCGACTGCCTCGCGCTGGACGAGGAGGGCCGCCCCTGTATCGAGGCGAAGACCCCGCTCGACCTCGAACGCGAACTGCGGCTGCCCGGCGGCCATATCTTCCACCGCGACCTGTCGTTCCCGTACGCGAGCGAGGAGACCGGACGCTGGGGCGTGGAGACCGCGCATCCCAATGTGCTGCTGTGCGGCGCGGGCGCCGTACGCGGCGGCGGGGTCAGCGGCGTACCGGGCCACAACGCGGCGATGGCGGCGCTGGGCAGGTGACGGGACGTACGCCGCCGACCTGCTGACGCCCCGTCAGTCGGCCGACGGCGCCCAGCCCTTCGCCTCGATACGGGACGCGTCCTGCGTGCGCCGCTCGTCGAACAGGACGCGCCCGCCGTCGTCCACGCGTAGCGCGTCCACGTAGCCGCCGCGTCCCACGTACAGCGGATCGGTCGCGTACCGCCAGCGCAGCACGACGCGCTGGCCGCGCCATGCCGTGAGGTCGGCGCCCAGGTGGTGCCAGACCCGGCCCGACCAGCCGGTGGCCGAGCCCGCCGGATGGCTCTGCGGCTCCTGCCCCGCGCACACCGTGGTGAACGGGACGGGCTGCCACACCGTCCCCGCGTCGGCCGACGCTTCGAGGAACAGCGTGTCGGACCCCGGCTCGGTGTCCCACCACAGCTCGCAGCGCAGCCGGGGGTGCGCAGAGGTGGGAGTCAGCGCGGGCAGGGTGAGGGTGGCGGTGGTGGCGCTCGCCATGCCGGAGAACCAGGCGGTACGGCCGTCCTGCGGCCGGACGGCGACGGCCCGCGCCAGCCGGTTCCCGGTGGCGACCCGGGGCGCGCTGCCGGAGCGCCAATTGCGCACGGGATGCACGGAGTTGCCGAGGACGATCAGGAACGAGTCGGTCGTCGGGTCGAGTACGACGCTCGTACCGGTGAAGCCGGTGTGCCCCGCCGTGGTGGGTGTCGCCATGGCGCCCATGTACCAGTGCTGGTAGAGCTCGAAGCCCAGGCCGTGCGCGTCGCCGGGGAAGTCCGTGTTGAAGTCGGTGAACAGGGAGTTCACCGACTCCCGCGACAGGATCCGGACCGTGCCGTAGGCGCCGCCGTTGAGGAGCGTACGGGCGAGGACCGCGAGGTCCCAGGCGCAGGAGAAGACCCCGGCATGGCCGGCGACGCCGCCGAACGCGTACGCGTTCTCGTCGTGCACCTCGCCCCAGACGAGCCCCCGGTCGAGCGCCGACCACGGCGCCCTGGCGTCCTCGGTCGCCGCGATCTTCGGCTTCCAGGAGGCGGGCGGGTTGTAGCGGGTGCGGCGCATCCCGAGCGGCGCGGTGATCTCGTCGCGCACCAGGGTGTCGAGGGTGCGCCCGGTGATCCGCTCCAGCACCAGCTGGAGCGAGATCATGTTGAGGTCCGAGTAGAGGTAGACCGTGCCCGGCGGGTTCACCGGTGCCTCGTTCCACAGGAGTTGGAGCATCGCCTCGCGCGTCGGCTCGTCGTAGAACGGCAGGTCGGCCTGGAGTCCCGACACATGCGTGAGCAGATGGCGGATCGTGATGTCCTGCTTGCCGGCGGCCGCGTACTCGGGAAGGTAGGCGGCGACCTTCTCCTCGATCGCCAGCGAACCGCGCTCGACCAGTTGGACGGCGAGCAGCGAGGTGAACAGCTTGGAGAGGGAGGCGAGGTCGTAGAGCGTGTCCTCGGCCGCCGGGATCTGCTGGTCGGCGGGGAACTCCACGCCCGTGTCGGTCGTGTCGTCGTACGCCGCGTACCGCACGGCCTTGCCGATCGGCCGGTGCAGCGCCACCGTACCGCCGCGGCCGGCGAGCAGTACGGCGCCCGCGTAGTACGGGTGCTTGGGGGAGGGGCCCAGATACGCGGTGGCGTCGGTGACCAATGCGTCCAGCTGACCGGCGATCAGTCCGGCGCGCTCGGCGGAGCCGTGACGCAGCGTCGTCGCCCCGTGCCCGTGTCCGTGGCCGGTACCGGGCCCGGCACCTGTGCCCAGGTCCGCTCCGGCGGCGGTCTCCGCGAACGGGAGGGTCGCGAGCGCGAAGGCGCCGCCGAGGGCGAGCACGCCACCGCCCAGTCTGCGCCGGCTGATGCCTCTGCTCGCAGCGTCCTCCGTCATGGGGCACCCTCCCTGAAAGTATCTTTCGGGATCACGATCGACAGCGAAACTTTCTTGCAGGGCCGGGACGATGTCAACCCTCCCTCGCCGCAGGGCGGTCCGGCCCCTGGGCCTGCCCTAGGGTGGCTCCCCGTGGCAACTGACATCCCGGCGGCTTCGCTCTGGCGTGATCGTCCCTTCGTGCTCCTGGTCTCGGCCCGCACCATCTCGGTGCTCGGCAACGGGTTCGCCCGGGTGGCGCTCGCGTTCGCCGTCCTCGCGCTGCCGGGAGCCGGCCCCGGGGTACTGTCGCTCGTTCTCGCCTGCCAGGCACTGCCGCAGCTGCTGTTCATCCTGATCGGCGGGGTGATCGCCGACCGGATGTCACGCGTCCGGCTGATGGTGCTCTCCGACGTCGTCGGGGTCGCCGCGTACGGCGGACTGGCCGCGATGGTGCTCACCGGCCACGCGCCGCTGTGGGCCATGTGCGCCCTGGCGGTGCTGGCCGGCACGGCGACCGCGATGTTCCTGCCCGCGATGGCCGGGGTCGTCCCGCTGGTCGTCGACCGCGCCAGGCTCCAGCAGGCGAACGCGCTGCTGCGGGTCGGGACGAACAGCTCCATGCTGCTCGGCCTCGCGCTGTCCGGCGTGACGGTCGCCTTCGTCGGCGCCGGCTGGGCCCTCGCGCTGAACGCCGCGTCCTTCGTGCTCAGCGCGCTGCTGGTGAACGGGCTGAAGCTCGCCGCCCGGCCGCCGCGCGCCGCGACCACCACCTGGGCGGACCTGCGGGAGGGCTGGCACGAGTTCGCCTCCCGGCAGTGGCTGTGGGTCGTGGTCGCGCAGTACGCCGTCGTCGTGGCGGCGATGAACGCGAACGTCGGCGTGCTGGGCCCGCTGACCGCCGAGCACAGCCTGGGCGGAGCCCGCGCCTGGTCCGTGATCGTCGCCGCCCAGGCGCTCGGCATGATCGCGGGCGCCGGGGTGGCAAGCCGGATCCGGGTGCGCCGACCGGTCCTGGTCGCTGTGCTCGTCACGTTCCCCGCCGCAGCGCCCATCTTCCTGCTGAGCGCGGCGGCGCCGGTCTGGGTGATCGCGGCGGCCATGTTCTGTGCGGGCGTCGCCAACGACATCTTCGGGGTGCTGTGGTCCACGACCATGCAGCACGAGGTGCGCGAGGAGGCGCTGTCCAGGGTCAGCGCCTACGACCTGTTCGGGTCGCTGGCCTTCGCGCCCCTCGGCCTGCTGGTGGCGGGCCCGATCGCCGCCGCCGTCGGCACCGGCACGGCGCTCGCCGGCTGCGGGGCCTTGGTCGTCCTCGCGACGGCGGCTGCCCTGCTGTCCCCGCAGGTCCGCACGCTACGGGCGCCGCACCCGCAGGAACCCGCCCCGGCGGGCACGGTCCCGTCCCCGGCGACGGCGACGGCGACGGCCCCGGTGACGGCGACGGCCCCGGCCACCGAGGCGCAGCCCTAAGGGCTGATGGCGAGGAAGACGAAGGCGGCGAAGATCCCCAGATGGACGCCGCCCTGGAGGAGGGTCGCCCGGCCGGGCGAGATGGTCATGGCGCCCACGACGACGGTCAGCGCGAGCAGCACCATATGGGTGGCGTTCAGCCCGAGCACCAGCGGTCCGTCGAGCCAGATCGTGGCGAGGGCGATGCACGGGATCGTCAGGCCGATACTGGCGATGGCCGACCCGAGGGCCAGGTTGATGCTCGTCTGGACGCGCTCGCGGCGGGCGTTGCGTACGGCGGCCAGCGTCTCGGGCAGCAGCACCAGCAGCGCGATGACCACGCCGACGACGGCCTGCGGCAGCCCGGCGGACGAGACGCCCGACTCGATGGTGGGTGACACCGCCTTGGCGTTCCCCACGACGGCGATCAGCGCCACGAGCAGCAGCAGAAGGCTCAGCCCCGTGGCGCGCCGGGTGGGCAGGGGCGCGTGCGCGTCCTCCTCCCGCACCTCGCCCGCCTGGGTGAGGGGCAGGAAGTAGTCGCGGTGGCGCACGGTCTGTACGGCGACGAACAGCCCGTAGATGACGAGCGAGGCGACGGCGGCGAAGCCCAGTTGCGCGGGGGAGAACTGGGGGCCCGGCTTGCTGGTGGTGAACGTCGGGAAGACCAGCGTGAGGGTGGCCAGGGTCGCGACGGTCGCGAGCGCGGCGCCCGAGCCCTCGGCGTTGAAGACGGCGACCCGGGTGCGCAGCGCGCCGATCAGCAGACAGAGCCCGAGGATGCCGTTGCAGGTGATCATGACGGCGGCGAAGACGGTGTCCCTGGCGAGGGTCGCCGACTTGCCGCCGCCGTCGACCATCAGGGTGACGATCAGCGCCACTTCGATGACGGTGACGGCGACGGCGAGGACCAGCGAGCCGAACGGTTCCCCCACCCGGTGGGCGACCACCTCGGCGTGGTGCACGGCCGCGAGTACGGCCCCGGCGAGGCAGAGGGCGACGACGGCGACGGCGCCGCCGGGGAGATGCCGGCCCCAGCTGAAGATGAGCGCGATCACGGCGACCAGCGGCACCCACACGGTCCACCGGGAGGTCAGCGACCGGATCAAGGTGCTCGTCGTCATGCGCCACACGCTGCCAGAGGTAATGACGCCACGCGCGGCGAGCGACCGGGGCGTTACGGCGGGGCGGCGCGGATGCGTGCGTGCACGGCGGGATTGGGCGGACACGACCCGGTACGTGTCGCGACCCGCCGCCCGGCGCCGGGTGGTGACGGTACGGCGAGCGACCGTGCCCGGCACCGTCTCACCGGTCCGGTCCGGTCCGGTCCGGACCGGTCCGGACCGGCCGGGCGGACACGACCCCCTACGCGTCTTGGCCGGTGTCCCGCGCCCGGACGTCGTCGCGCTGCCCGACGACCGGTGGATCGAGGCGGTCACCACCATGGTCGCGCACGCCCGCGACCGGCTCGCCCACGTCACGGCGCCCGAGCGGGTGGTGTTCGTGGACAGTCTTCCGCGCGACGCCAGCGGCAAGATCCTCAAGCGCGAGCTGCGGGAGCGCTTCACTTCTCCCGGAGATCCACGATCCGCTTGAACTTGCCGACCGAGCGCTCCAGCGTCTCGGGATCGACGATCTCCACACCGACCGAGACCCCCACGTCGTCCTTGACGGCCGCAGCGATCGAGAGCGCGGCGGCTGCGCGCTGCTCCCCGCTGGTCCCGGCGCGGGCCTCGGCCCGTACGGTCAGCGCGTCCAGCCGGCCCTCGCGGGTCAGCCGGAGCTGGAAGTGCGGGGCCACCCCCGGGGTGCGCAGCACGATCTCCTCGATCTGGGTGGGGAAGAGATTCACCCCGCGCAGAATCACCAGGTCGTCGCTGCGTCCTGTCACCTTCTCCATCCGGCGGAAGACGCGCGCGGTGCCGGGCAGCAGCCGGGTGAGGTCCCGGGTGCGGTAGCGGATCACCGGCATCGCCTCTTTGGTGAGCGAGGTGAAGACCAGCTCGCCCTCCTCGCCCTCGGGCAGCACCTCGCCGGTGAACGGGTCGACGACCTCCGGATAGAAGTGGTCTTCCCAGATGTGCAGGCCGTCCTTGGTCTCCACGCATTCCTGCGCGACGCCGGGGCCCATCACCTCCGACAGGCCGTAGATGTCGACGGCGTCGATCGCGAACCGCTCCTCGATCTCCTGGCGCATCGCCTCCGTCCACGGCTCGGCGCCGAAGATGCCGACCTGGAGCGAGGTGCCACGGGGATCGACGCCCTGGCGCTCGAACTCGTCCAGCAGCGTCAGCATGTACGACGGCGTGACCATGATGATCTCGGGGCGGAAGTCCTGGATCAGCCGCACCTGCCGCGCGGTCATGCCGCCGGACGCGGGGATGACCGTACAGCCGAGCCGCTCCGCGCCGTAGTGCGCGCCGAGGCCGCCGGTGAACAGCCCGTAGCCGTAGGCCACATGCACCTTGTGCCCGGGCCGGCCGCCGGCCGCGCGGATCGACCGGGCCACCACGTCCGCCCAGGTGTCCAGGTCCCGCTGGGTGTAGCCGACGACGGTCGGCCGGCCCGTCGTACCGCTGGACGCGTGGATCCGCCGCACCTCGGACTGGTCGACGGCGAACATCCCGAAGGGGTAGTTGTCCCGCAGGTCGGCCTTGGCGGTGAAGGGGAAGAGCGCCAGGTCGGCGAGCGAGCGGCAGTCCTCCGGACGCAGTCCCGCCTTGTCGAACGCCTGCCGGTAGAAGCCGACGTTGTCGTAGGCGTGCCGCAGGGTCGCGCGCAGCCGCTCCAGCTGGAGGGCGGCCAGCTCCTCCCGGCCGAGCTGTTCGGCGGCGTCCAGCAGAGGCGTCATGGGCGTACTCCCGGTCGGTCCGGCAATGTCTCGACCGATCATTCGGTCGGACAACTCCAGGATCAGTTATTCAGCACCGCGGGGGGAGCGTCAAGGGCCGCGACCTGTCCGGGACCGGCCCCGATCGCTAGGCTGGACCCGGACGACGCAGCGGGAGGAGCACGACGTGGGCGACAGCACCACTACGACCCACCAGCCGCTTTCGGGCTGGAACAAGCCGGACCTCGATCTGAGCAACGCGGACTGGCGATCGAGCAGTCAGGGGGCGGGCGATGTCCAGATCGCGTTCGTCGAAGGCTTCATCGCCATGCGCAACAGCGGCCGACCGGAGAGCCCTTCGCTGATCTTCAGCCCGGCCGAGTGGCGGGCCTTCGTGATCAACGCGCGCGACGGGGAGTTCGACCTCACCTGACGGCGGCCGCCGGGCCCGTCCCGGCGCTCAGGGCCACAGCAGCTCCCGCACCCAGTCCCCTCCCGCGCGGCGGTGGGTGAGCCGGGTGTGGTTGCGCTGCCTGTCGCCCTGCCAGAACTCCACCGATTCCGGCCGCACGCTGTAGAGCGCTCAGCCGGGCGCCACCAGATCCGGCTGCCGCTCGATCCGCTTCAGCGCCCCGGCGACGGCCCCGGCGGCGTCCCGCTGCGGCCAGATCGCCGAGCGGCGCGCTCTGCCTGCCCAGCAGCGCCTCGGCCCGGGTCGTGCCCGCTCAGTCTCGTCTGACTCGCGATGCCTGGCACGCACGCTCGCGGCCCGCGCCGAGCGCGCCCGGAAGTCGGCGGCTGCCGCTTCACCGAGATCGCGTGTCACGGGCCCGCGCACCCGGATCTGCCCGGCCGCGGCTGCCAGGAGAAGGTCAGCGCCGCGCACGCCACTCGGCGAAGAGGGCGGCCGGTTCGTCAGGCGCGCCCTTCGGATCGAACTCCGGCAACTCACCCGCGAACACCGGAAGTTCGCGCAGCATCTCCCGCATCCCGGGCATACGTCTCCCTCGGTAGGACTCTCCGTGTTCGGCGAAATTAATGCTTCGAACGGAAGGTACCATTAGGCCATGGCTGCCCGTGAGCTGACGCTCGATCTCGCCCTCACCATCCGGCACGACGGACACGGCGGGGTCGCCGACGACCTCTCGGAACCGCAAGGGCTGACCCGCTGGGTCCACGACCACGGCGACGAACTGGCCGGCGACCTCGACGTGGCGGCCTTCGCCGCCGACGACCACGCGCTCGCCGCCGTACGGGAGCTGCGGGCCGCCGTACGCGCGCTGTTCGCGAGAGCGGTCAGTCCCGAGGCGCCGAGCCCCGCCGACGCGCTGCGGCTGCTGGAGCCGGCCGAGGCGCTGCGCCGGCTCAACGCGGCGGCGGCGACCGTCCCCGCCGTACCGCGCCTCGACTGGCCGCAGGGCGCCCCGCCCTCGGCGGTCACCCACCCCGCCGCACCGGTGCCGGGACGGGTCGCGCTGGCCGCCACCCTCGCCCGGTCGGCCGTCGCCTTCCTCGCGGGACCCGACAGGGAGCGGCTGCGCGCCTGCCACGCGCCGCGCTGTGTCCGGTACTTCATCAAGGAACACCCCCGTCAGGAGTGGTGCAAACCGTCCTGCGGCAACCGGGCCAGGGTCGCCCGTCACCACGAGCGGCACCGCACGTCCGGGCCCAAATGAGGGCAGTGACCCGGCTCCTGTGTAGCGGAGTGAACACGTACCATAGTGGGATGTCCTTTCTCCGCCGCCGCAGCGCCGCCACACCCGCTGGCCCGGACTTCGACGTCCTGGCCATGGACCCGGGTGACTGGCCCGGCAACCTCGGCGCCGGGCTGCTGCCCGCCCCCGACGGCAGCTGTCAGGGCGTGTTCCTGCGCTACGACCTGTTCGGCGGCCGGGGTCCCGCGATGATCATCGGGAATCTGCCGGAGGGCTCCCAGGCCAGGGACATCGAGGAGGGCCAGGTCCCCTTCGAGGTGGCCCAGCTGCTGCTCGCCCTGGAGAACGAGGAGCCGGTCGAGGTGGTCGGCGCCGAGGACATGCCGGTGATGCAGGGCGACAACCTGCTGATCGTGCGCCGCCTCAAGCTCTCGGAAAGCCGAATCTCCTGCGTGCAGTTCGACCGCAGCGACAATGTGCTCGTCACCATCGCCAGCTGGGACCGGCCGATCACCGACGACCTGTACGCCCTGCTGAAGCCCCTGCCCGCCGAGCTGTTCCAGCAGGGCTGAGGAACCCGTCCGGGTTGTCTGCCCGCTGTCCCCCTGCGGAACCGGTCACCATCGCGCAAGATGGATGCACGACCGAGTGAAGGGTCAGTATGGACAGCAACAGTCTGACGCCCGACATCCTGCGCGAACTGCGCACACCGCGCCCCTACCCGGCCGTGTCCCTGACGATGCCCACGCACCGGCGGGAGCCGGGGCACGACCAGGACGCGGTACGGCTGCGTAATCTCCTCGCCGAAGCCGGACAGCGGCTGGAGGCGGACCCACAGGTGTCGAAGGCCGCCAGGCTCGCGGTCAGGCAGCAGCTGACCCGGGCGGTGGCCGAGGTGGATCTGCGCAGTGCTCTCGACGGCCTGCTGATCCTCGCGGACGCCGACGAGTACCGGGTCTGGTACCTGCCGCGTGACGTGCCCGAGCGGGTCGTCCTCAGCGACACCTACGTCACCGAGAATCTGGTGGCCGCCACCGCGCAGTCCCGCCCGTACTGGGTGCTGGGCATCGCTGCCGACCGCGCGACGCTGTGGAGCGGCTCCGGCACGTCCCTGCACGAGCACCTGCACGACGGCTTCCCGATGTCTCCCGAGCCGGAGAGCTGGGACCCCGAGCGGCAGGAACGGATCGGTGACACGCCCAGCACGTTCCAGGACGAGGAGACCCGCCGCTTCCTGCGCTCGGTCGACCAGACGATGGGCGCCGTCCTCGCCCGCAGGCCACGGCCGCTGCATCTGGTCGGGCTCGCGCCCGCGCTCGCTCTGCTGGAACAGGCGGGCGGCGCCGCCACCCACAACGCGGTCGGGCGGCTCGTCAAGGGCGGACTCACCGAAGGCCCCGCGCCCGTCCTGCTGAAGGAACTCCAGCCCGTCGTCGAGGAGTACGCCCGGCGCGAGAAGGAGGAGGTGCTGAGCCGCCTCGACGCGGCCAAGAGCCGCCGCACCTTCGCCGCCGGGCTCGACGAGGTGTGGGAGTCGGTACGGGAGAAGCGGGCCGAGCTGGTCGCCGTCGAGGAGCACCACCAGCTCACCGTCCGGGTGACCGAAGGACATCTGATCCCCGTCGACGCGTCCATGGTCAACAGCCCCGACGTGCGCGAGGACATCGTGGACGAGCTGGTGGAGACCGCGCTGGACGGCGGCGCCGAAGTGGTGTTCCTGCCCGACGAGGAGCTTGCCGGGTACGACGGGATCGCCGCGGTCCTGCGCTACTGACGAAGCCGGGCGCCGCCCCCTCGTGGTGAGGAGGCGGCGCCCGGCCCGGTGCTGTCCGTACCGCCCGGTCAGCCGGCCGGCACCAGCCTTACGTCCGCCGCCTTCACATACGCGACGCGATGGCCGAACTGGATCTCGTAGTACTGCTCCTTGCCCCGCACCACCCGGTGCACCGACGTGTCGAACGTCGGCGAGTAGAAGTACTCGCCCGGCACCTTCCCGCCGGTCACGTACTTCTGTCCGGCGAGGAACGTGTACGGGAAGGCCGCCTGCTCCTGCACCGGGACGCCCGCCGGATACGCGGCGGCCTCCGGGTACGCCCTGCCGTACACCGGCACCTGCGCGAGGCCCGGCCTCGGCGTCACCAGACGCGCCTTCGCGGGCACCGCCGTAGGCTGCCCGGCCGGGTCGTGGAACCAGGCCTTCTGGCCGAGGTACCAGATCGCCGTCCAGTCGCCCGACCGCCCGGCGACCGCGTACTGCTGGCCCGTCGAGGCCCGCGCGCCCACGTCGTTGACGTCGATGGTGGAGTCCTCGCCGCCGGGCCGCAGCCCGGCGTCCTTCACCAGCGGCGCGCTCTCCTGCGGCGCCGTGTGTAGCCGTACCGCCGTCGAACCGTGCGGCGCGCAGGTCTCACCGGCCGTCACGCAGCCGGTGTACGCGGGCTTGTTGGCCGCGAAGTCCGGCCGGATCGTCACCGCCGCGGCCTTGCCGCGCGCCGTCGCCGTGAAGGGCTTGCCGAGCAGGGTGAAGAAGTGCGACCAGTCCCAGTACGGGCCCGGGTCGGTGTGCATCCCGGCGATCGTCGCCGCTGTCGTACCGGGGACGTTGTCATGGCCCAGGATGTGCTGCCGGTCCAGCGGGATGTCGTACTTACGCGACAGGTACCCCACGAGCCGGGCCGAGGCGCGGTACATCTCCTCCGTGAACCAGGCGTCCGGCGTGACCAGGAAACCCTCCTGCTCCACCCCGACCGACTTGGCGTTGACGTACCAGTTGCCCGCGTGCCAGGCCACG
Organism: Streptomyces sp. NBC_00370; assembly: GCF_036084755.1. Classification (NCBI taxonomy): domain Bacteria; kingdom Bacillati; phylum Actinomycetota; class Actinomycetes; order Kitasatosporales; family Streptomycetaceae; genus Streptomyces; species Streptomyces sp. NBC_00370. The sequence continues at coordinate 936,664 of NZ_CP107968.1, read as the reverse complement.
TCCTTGGTCGCCACGTGCTGGGCGATGTGCCCGTCCGACGAGCGGACCGAGTAGTGCCAGGACACATACGTCGGGTCCTGGACCAGCTGGAGCGTGGTGGCCCAGTCCGCCTCCGTGTCGTGCAGCACGATCGAGTCGATCTTCTGGGACTTCGGCCGGTCCGCCAGGTCGTGGTTGCCGTAGTCGCCCTCGCCGAACTCCTCGTACGGCGCTGGGATCCACTCGCAGGCGACCGTGCGGGGGCACTCCACAGGACCGGCCGCCGCCTTGCGCAGCCCGAGCCGGGAGACCTGCGCGGTGTCGGGGGCGACCTTCGGGGCCGCGGCCAGTGTCATCCGCTGCCCGCTGTCGGTGGTGCGCTGCTCGCCGTCGCGGATCACGGCGAACACGTCGTTCGCGTAACCGGCCGCCGTCGCCGAGTCGTCGGCGCCGGAGAACCGGGCCACCGCCCCGTACCAGTCGGCCGGGTCGCCGCCCAGCGGCTTGCCCAGCTCCCGCTGCGCCGCCGCGAGCAGCGCCGCGCCGCCCTTGATGTTGGCCGCGGGGCTCTCCCGCAGCTCCTCGGCCGGCTGTCCGCTGAGCTTCGCCGCCCGGTCCAGGGTGCGCAGCCGCGCGGGCAGTTGGGACGCCTTGGGCAGGGCGGCGGTGGCGGGCGTGGCGACCTTGGCCGTCCTGGACGTGTCACCGCGCGCGTCCTCGGTGTTCGGCTGCTGCTGTCGCGGCGCGTCGGCGAGCGCCGTGGCGGCGTCGGTCAGATGCATGGGACCGTAGCCGCCGCTGACGCTGGGCGCCCCGCCGTGCGTGTCCCAGCGGGACTGCAGGTACGAGACGGCGAGCAGCACGCTGCCCGGCACCCGGTACTGCGAAGCGGCGGCGGCGAAGTCGCGTTGCAGTGCGTCGGACGCCGGCCGCTCGGCGGTCGCGGAGGGTGCGGCCGAGACCAGTGGCAGCAGCAGGGCGGCCGCTGCCACCACACCCCCCGCCCTGAGCAGATGCCGGTGGGCCGGTCGCGTGAGTGGGGGGAAGGAACGGGGCAATGCAGCCTCCAGTGACGGGTGAAGCGCGAACCGCGGGGCCGTACTCGCCTACAGAGGTATCGGCTCTCGAACGATCCGTCAATCAGCCGCCCCGGCGACGACTTCGCACGTCAGCGCGCGTGTCGCGGAGTTTCGTCACGGCAGTGTCCGGGCCTGCGGCGCGTCAGTGGATTAGCCCAATGACGCCCACCCGGCCCGGTCCGAGGGCCGCGCGCCCCGTGTGTCGGCACGGGGCGAACACCCTCCCGGACGGCTCAGCGGGTACCGACGGCGGCGCGTACGGCACGCCGCGCCAGCGCGCAGTCGTCGTGCAGCCGGCGCAGCAGCAGCCGCTGCTCCTCGCCCGTCGAGGCGCCGCTCGGCTGTGCGGTGCCCGTACGCTCCTGCGAACCGCCGCCGGGCGCCGGGGTCTCCCGCATCGCGCGCTGCACCGCCGTCTCGTACATCCGGATCTCCCGGGTCAGTACGAGCATCAGATTGACCAGGAACGCGTCCCTGGCCGCCGGGCCCTTCGCCTGCGCGAGCTGGCTGATCTGCCGGCGCGCCACCGGGGCGTCCCCGAGCACCGCCCACAGGGTCGCCAGGTCGTAGCCGGGCAGGTACCAGCCGGCGTGCTCCCAGTCGACCAGCACCGGACCCGCGGGGGAGAGCAGGATGTTCGACAGCAGCGCGTCACCGTGACAGAACTGGCCCATGCTCTGCTTGCCGCCCGAGAGACCGTGCAGCAGCTTCTGCAGATCGCCCAGGTCACGGTCGGTGAACAGGCCCAGCTCGTGGTAGCGCGAGATGCGTGACGCGTAGTCGAGCGGCGCCTCGAACAGACCCGCCGGTGGCCGCCAGGTGTTGAGCCTGGCGAGCGCGCCGAGCACCGTGCGGATGTCGGCGCGCGGCGGCGCCTCCACCGGATGCCGGGTCAGCGCCGCGGCGCGGCCCGCCATCCGCTCCACCACCAGCGTGCAGTTCTCCGGGTCGGCGGCGACCAGACGTGGCACCCGTACCGGCGGACGGTGCCGGACGAAGGCGCGATATGCCGCTATCTCGTGGCGGAACCTCTCCACCCAGACGGGCGAGTGGTCCAGCAGACACTTGGCGACGGCTGTGGTGCGCCCGGTGGCGCCGACGAGCAGGACGGAACGGCCGCTGCGGCGCAGCACCTGCACCGGATTGAACTCCGGGCAGATCCGGTGCACCGACGCGATCGCCATCCGCAGCTGCGCGCCCTGAGGGCCGGACAAGTCGATTCTCCCGCTGACCTGTTGGGCGGCCGTCCCCGCCCAGCGCCGCCCCCGGCCTACGTGCGTGGGGTCCAGATACGGTCCGCCGGGCCGGGGCGGGGCGGACACGGAGGACGATGCTGTGTACATGGGCGATACAGATCCCTTCGTGTGCCGACGAATTGCGTGCGCCGTCCCGCCCCGGCGGCCGGTCCGCACCCTGGGGAGTACGTCCGGCTGCCGGGCCGGGGTGGCGCGTTCCTACCTGACACCGGGCCGCGGGTGGCACACCATCTGGCGAACCCTGGCGAACCCTGGCGAATAGTCGCCACCCACGTGACAGGGGGTTACTGTCAACTCAGCCGAGAACCTGGGGGCTTGACGTGAGCGGAGATTCCAACACCCGTCTGTCGGATCTGTTCGGCCTGGCCGGCTGGTCCAAGGGCGAACTCGCGAGACTGGTGAACCGGCAGGCGGCGGCCATGGGCCACCCCCAGCTGGCCACCGACACCTCGCGGGTGCGGCGCTGGATCGACATGGGGGAGACCCCGCGAGAACCGGTGCCGAGGGTGCTGGCGGCTCTGTTCACCGAGCGGCTCGGTCGTGTCGTGACCATCGAGGACCTCGGGTTCGTACGCAAAGGACGCGCGGGGAAGCGACAGGACGCCGGGAGCGAGGACAATCCCGACGCCCTGCCGTGGGCGCCCGAACGGACGGCAGCGGTCCTCACCGAATTCACGGGAATGGACCTCATGCTCAACCGACGCGGCTTGGTGGGCGCGGGCGCAGCGCTCACCGCAGGCACCGCACTCAGCAGCGCCATGCACGACTGGCTGCACTCCGACCCCGTACTCGCCGCCGACGCCCCCAGGCTCGGCGATCCCCTGCACGCCGATCCGGCAGGCCTCGGCCGTTACGAGGCGGCCCCCATCGGGTCGCAGGAGATCGACGCGCTGGAGCGCTCCGTCGAGGTGTTCCGCAAATGGGACGCCGCGCGGGGCGGCGGCCTGCAGCGCAAGGCAGTGGTGGGCCAGCTCAACGAGGTGGGCGGCATGCTCGCCTACCGCCACCCCGACTCACTCCAGCGGCGCCTGTGGGGCGTCGCCGCCAATCTCGCCGTACTCGCCGGGTGGATGTCCCACGACGTCGGCCTCGAACCCACCGCGCAGAAGTACTTCGTCATCGCCACCCACGCGGCGCGCGAGGGCGGCGACCGGCCACGGGCCGGCGAGGCGCTGTCCAGGGCGGCCCGTCAGATGGTCCATCTGGGCCGCCCCGACGACGCGCTCGACCTCATGAAGCTCGCCAAGTCGGGCTCGGGGGAGGAGACCCTGCCCCGCACCCGCGCCATGCTGCGCACCATCGAGGCGTGGGCGCAGGCGTCCATGGGCCGTGGCCAGGCCATGCGCCGCACCCTGGGCGAGGCGGAGGATCTCTTCGTCTCGGACCGGGGGGACGTGCCGCCGCCGAGCTGGATGCAGATGTTCGACGAGGCGGATCTGCACGGCATGGAGGCCCTGGCCTTCCGGACCCTCGCCGATCATGACCCGTCGGCCGCCGAACTCGCCCAGCAGCACGCCAAACAGGCGCTGGAGCTACGGGCCAACGACCGGCGGCGCTCGCAGATCCTCGACTACATCTCGCTGGCCTCGGCGTGCTTCATCGCCGACGATCCCGAGCAGGCCGACACGTACGCCCGGCTCGCGCTGGTGTCGATCGGGGAGACCTCATCGCACCGCACCTGGGACCGGCTGCGCGAGATGTACCGGCTGACCGGGCAGTACGCGGGGTACGGCAAGATCGAGGACCTGCGCGAGGAGATCGAACTCTCCCTGCCGAAGAGCCCGTCCAAGAAGGCGAGGACCGCCGGCATCTGAGCGGAGGAGAACCCGGCCAGGGGTCAGCCGATCCTGGCGACCATCACGCACGCGGCACTGTCGCGCCCGCTCCCGCCGAACTCCCCTACGACCGCGCGCGCACCCGCCTGTGAGGTGTCCGAGGCGGTCAGCCGGGGGGCCAGCGCCAGCAACCGGTCCTGACCGGCGGCCTCGGCGTCGGTACGGGCGAGTCCGTCGGTGTGCAGCACCAGCGTGTCACCGGGCTTCAGCTGGACGCCCGCCTGCTCGTACCCGGCCCCCGAGGTCGCGCCGAGCAGGACGCCGTCCGGCTGGGTCAGCGCACGTCCCGTCCCGTCGCGGAACAGCAGCGGGGCGGGGCTCGCGGCCTGCGCCCAGACGAGCGTGCGGGTCGCCGGGCGGTAGCGGGCGCAGAGTGCGCTGCCCAGCGCCGGCTGCTCCGCCGTGTCGAGCAGCTGGTTGAGATGGCCCAGCAGCGCGCCCGGTTCGATCCCCGCGACGGCGAGTCCGCGCAGCGCGCCCAGCAGCATTGCCATCGTGGAGGCGGCGCCCACGCCGTGGCCGGTCAGATCGCCGACGGTCAACAGTGTGTCGCCGTCGGGCAGTTCGAGTGCGTCGTACCAGTCGCCGCCGATCGGCGCCGCGTTGGCGGCCGGCAGCCAGTGCGCGGTCAGGTCCAGGGCGCCCCTGCCGTCGCGGGTCAGCCGTAACGACGTCGTACGCGACGGCAGTACGGCCTCCTGCAGCTCGGTCACCAGCCTGCGCTCGGTCTGCGCGATGTGCTGGACGCGCCGCACCGAGTCGCGCGACTCGCTCACCGCCCGCTCGCTGCGGCGCAGTTCGCTGACGTCACGCAGGACCGCCCACATGGAGGCGGTGGCGCCGGCGCCGTCGAGGACGGGCTCGCCCATCATGTGCAGCGTACGGATCTGTCCGTCGGGCCGTACGACACGGAACTCGCCGTCGATGGGGCTGCCGTCGATCAGACAGCCTGTCACCATCGCGGTGAGCAGCGCCCGGTCCTCGGGGAACACCAGCGACGGCAGTTCGTCCAGCGACATCGGGCCGCACTCCGGGGGGCGTCCGAAGATCTGGTACAGCTCGTCGGACCAGGTGGCCTCGTCGCTGAGCAGATCCCACTCGGCGCTGCCGACCCGGCTGGGCGGTGTGCCGTCCTGGAGTGGTCGCTCCGGTGCCGCGCTCTCCTGCGGCTGGTCCGGCCTGCCGGCCTTCAGTTGGTTCAAGTGGGCGCCGAGATCGTCCAGTTGGTGCACGGCCAGATCACAGAGCGCGCGCTGCCAGCGCCAGACCGCGTCGTCGTCGCCCGCCGCGGTGTTCCTGCGGACCGCGTCCACCGAGCCGCGCAGGAGACGGGTGCGGTTGATGAGCGCGTCCATCTCGCCCCGCTCGGGGGGCTGGGGGGCGGGGCGGTCCGCGAACAGAGGGGACGACATCTGGTACTCCGGTAGAGGCGCGGTACTGCGGGGTCCGGACGATGGACCATTACGACTGTCGCACAGCCGCTGACAGCCCGTAAGCCGTTTGGCGACACTCGGTTCGATGATGCGTCTGGCATATGCCAGAGGCGGCGACACGGCCCGTTCCGCCCGCCCGGCGCTCAGCCGGCGGCGGGCGCCTCCTCCATCACTCGCTTGAGATTGCGCAAGGTCGTACGGATGTTCCTCGCCTGGAAGGCAGCGAAGGTGTGGCCGCTCGTCGCGATCCGGTCGAAGACGTTGGCCACGGCGTCCGGCCAGGAGCGCCGGTCGTCCGTCCAGGTCTCGACGACGCGGGTGCCGCCCGGGACCGGCTCGAAGCGGTACTCCCAGCTCGCGATGGGACCGCGCAGCCGTGGCGTGCGCAGCCCGATGGCGTGCACACGGAAGGCGAACCGCTCGCCGGGGTCCGCGGCCGTGACCGTGCAGCGGGTGGTCCAGCGGGCGGGGCCGCGCTTGTTGCGGCCGACGAAGACCATGCCGACCCGCGCCGGGCCCTCGCCGTCCTGCACGGTCGCGCCCAGATTCTCCGGACTCCAACGGCCCATCTGCGCCGGGCTGCTGAGCTGTTCGTAGAGGGTCCGCGGTTCGACGGCGATGACGATGCTGTCCGAAACGGTGAAGGTGCGCGGCATGGGGGGCTCCGATCGTGTCTACCCGATGGTAACCAAGCCGCCCGGACCAACTTTGGTCCATACCAACTCCTTGACGACCCCTCCGTACCTCCCTTAAATCAAGTATTGAAATAAGAACCATGAAGTGTCATGCGCATGACCCCCCACTCGAAGTGATGTGATGACCTGTGCGAATCCCCTGGCGGCGCCGGACGGCGCTGTACGCCGTTGCTCTGATCTGCTGTTCCGGCGCGGTGGCGGCGATACCGGCCGCCGCTTCGGCGGCCCCGGCACCCGAGCCGCGCCCGGCGGCCGCGGCTGCCACCTTCACCGACGACTTCGACGGTCCCGCGGGAGCGGCGGCCGACGGCTCCAAGTGGCAGACGGAGACCGGCGACAACGTCGACAACCACGAGCGCCAGTACTACACCTCCGGCAACACCAACGCCGCGCTCGACGGCCAGGGACACCTGGTCATCACGGCGCGCAAGGAGAACCCGGGCAACTACCAGTGCTGGTACGGCCGGTGCGAGTACACCTCGGCCCGGCTGAACACCTCGGGCAAGTTCTCCGCCGCGTACGGGCACGTCGAGACCCGGATGCAGATCCCGCGCGGCCAGGGCATGTGGCCTGCGTTCTGGATGCTCGGCAACGACATCGGCAGCGTCGGCTGGCCCAACAGCGGCGAGATCGACATCATGGAGAACGTCGGCTTCGAGCCGAACACCGTGCACGGCACGATCCACGGCCCCGGCTACTCGGGTTCGGCCGGTATCGGCGCCGGCTACTCGCTCCCCGGCGGCCAGGCGTTCGCCGACGGCTTCCACACCTTCGCCGTCGACTGGGCGCCCGACTCCATCACCTGGTCGGTGGACGGCAACGTCTACCAGCGCCGTACGCCCGCCGACGTGAGCGGCAAGACCTGGGCGTTCAACAAGCCGTTCTTCCTCATCATGAACCTCGCGGTCGGCGGCTACTGGCCCGGTGACCCGAACAGCTCCACCACGTTCCCGCAGAAGCTCGTCGTCGACTACGTGCACGTCACCACCAGCAGCGGCGGCACCGGCGGTTCGGGCGGCTCCATCACCGGACTCGCGGGCAAGTGCGTCGACGTGGCGGCTGCGAGTTCGGCCAACGGCACCCCCGTCCAGCTCTACGACTGCAACGGCAGCGCGGCGCAGAAGTGGACGGTCGGCTCGGACGGCACGATCCGCGCGCTCGGCAAGTGCCTCGACGTCAAGGACAACAGCACGGCGGACGGTGCGCAGCTCCAGCTCTGGGACTGCACCGGAGGCCCCAACCAGCGGTGGGCCGTCTCCGGGGCGCGCGACATCGTGAACATCCAGGCCAACAAGTGCATGGACGTCACGGGCAACAACTCGGCCAACTCCACCCGGCTGCAGATCTGGACCTGCGGTGGCGGAGCCAACCAGAAGTGGACGGTCAACGCCGCATGAGAACACTTCACTTCGGCGCCGAAACCGGCGTACTCCACCGCTACAGACGCCCGTTCCTCCCGATGCTCCTGCTGACCGTGGTGGCGCTCTGCACCGCCCTGGTCGCCTTCCCCCAGCAGAAGGCCGCCGCCGGTACGACGGCCGCCGCCGCCGTACCCACCGGCTGGGTCACCGTCGTCAACAAGGGCAGCGGCAAGTGCGTCGACGCCGCGGCGGCCGGCACCGCCAACGGCACCGTCGTCCAGCAGTACGCCTGCAACGGCACGACGGCCCAGAACTGGACCCTCACCGCCGCCGCGAACGGCCGCTACCAGGTGGGCAATCGCAACGCCACCAGCGCGGTCTGGGACGTCAAGGACGTCTCCGTCGCGGACAGCGCGCCCATCCAGCTGTGGACGTACAGCAACGGCGACAACCAGCAGTGGCAGGCCGTCGCCGAGGCCGACGGCTCGTACCACTTCGTCAACGGCCACAGCGGCAAGTGCCTCGACGTACCGGCCGCCTCGACCGCCGACGGCGTCCAGCTCGTGCAGTACGCCTGCAACGGGACCGCGGCCCAGTCCTTCCGGCTGGCCGCCGCCGACCCGCCGCCGCCCGCCGGTACCCCTGACCTCGGTCCCAACGTCACCGTCTTCGACCCGTCGATGCCGGCGGCGACGATCCAGAGCAAGGTCAGCGCGGTCTTCAAGCAGCAGGAGACCAACCAGTTCGGCGCGCAGCGCCAGGCGTTCCTGTTCCGGCCCGGCAACTACAACGTCGATGTCAACGTGGGCTTCTACACGCAGGTGGCGGGGCTCGGTCTTTCGCCGGACGACGTGAACATCAACGGGGCCGTGCACGCGGAGGCCGACTGGTTCCCGCCGCAGAACGCGACGCAGAACTTCTGGCGTGACGCGGAGAACCTGTCCGTCACCCCCACCGGCGGCACCGACCGCTGGGCCGTCTCCCAGGCCGCCCCCTACCGCCGCATGCACGTGCGGGGCAATCTCGCCCTGGACGACGGCGGCTGGGCCAGCGGCGGCTTCATGGCCGACTCGAAGGTCGACGGCCAGGTCAGGTCCGGCACCCAGCAGCAGTGGCTGTCCCGTAACGACGAGTGGGGCAGCTGGAGCGGGTCCAACTGGAACATGGTCTTCGTCGGTTCGAAGAACGCCCCGGCGAACAGCTTCCCCAGCCCGCCCTACACCACGGTCGACCAGACGCCGCAGGTGCGCGAGAAGCCGTTCCTGTACGTCGACGCGGCCGGCGCCTACCAGGTGTTCGTACCCGCGCTGCGCGCCAACTCGTCGGGCACCACCTGGTCCGGCGGCGCGCCCGCCGGGACCTCGATCCCGCTGGACCAGTTCTACATCGCAAAGCCCGGGGCGACGGCCGCCGACATGAACGCGGCACTCGCCCAGGGCAAGAACCTCCTCGTCACCCCCGGCGTCTTCCATCTCAACCAGACGCTGAACGTCACCCGTCCCGACACCGTCGTGCTCGGCCTCGGCCTCGCGACACTCGTACCCGACAACGGGATCACCGCGGTGAAGGTCGCGGACGTGGACGGGGTGAAGATAGCGGGACTGCTCATCGACGCGGGTCCCGTTAACTCCCCCCTGCTGATGCAGGTGGGACCCGACGGCTCGAACGTGAGCCACGCGAGCGACCCCACCTCGCTGCACGACGTGTTCTTCCGCATCGGCGGCGGCGGGGTCGGCAAGGCGACCACCAGCCTGGTCGTGAACAGCCGCAACGTCATCGGTGACCACATGTGGCTGTGGCGGGCCGACCATTCCACCGGGGTCGGCTGGACCACCAACACGGCCGACACCGGCCTGATCGTCAACGGCGCGGACGTCACCATGTACGGCCTGTTCGTCGAGCACTACCAGAAGTACCAGACGATCTGGAACGCCAACGGCGGCAAGACGTACTTCTACCAGAACGAGATGCCCTACGACCCGCCCAACCAGGCGGCCTGGATGAACGGAGCGACCCAGGGCTACGCCGCCTACAAGGTGGCCGACAACGTCACCAGCCACCAGGCCTTCGGCCTCGGCAGCTACTGCTTCTTCCAGTCCAATCCGTCGGTGGTCGCCGAGCACTCCTTCGAGGCGCCCAACAACCCGAACGTTCGCTTCCGCAACATGGTGTCGGTGTCGCTGGGCGGCACCGGAACCATCCGCCATGTCATCAACGACAGGGGAGGCCCCGCCAACTCGTCGTCCAACGTGGCGAATCTCGTCAGCTACCCCTGACCGGCCCAGGCCGGCACGGGACACGCCCCGGGCACTCGCCCGGGGCGTGTCCCGTTCAGGGCGCGTGTCCCGCGCCGGAATGCGTCCGCCGTGTCAGCCTGCCGGTTCGACCTCCAGGAACCGCCGTCTGCGCGGGCCGCGGTAGAGCAGCGCCTCCCAGCCCATCCGGCCGAGCGCGGCGGCGCACGCCGTGAGCGCGTGTTCCTCCTCCTGGGCCGCGCCGCTGCCCGCCGGACCCAGCCACTCCACCCGTACCGTCCCCGGCCGTTCGCCGTCCGTGACCCGGAACCCCGTCGTGAGCGGCGCGTCCGAGCCGTCCGTCGCGCACCGGGCGTGCCCCGCTGCCTCCAGCGTGAGCGTCACGGCGCGGACCATGCGCGTCAGCTCCCATTCCGCGGGGACGGCGGCGGGATCACCCGGACCCTCGTTCGTCAGCCGCCGGATCTGCAGCAGCCCCTCGAAGGCCACCCGGATCTCGGCTGCCCGCGTCCCGGTCTCCTCGTCGCCCGTCATGACCACCACTCTCCCAGCCGCCGCTGACATCCGATGTTCCGCGCCAGTATGTGTTGGCTATTTGCGTAAACATCCTTCATTTCTTGCGCAGTCAGTTGGTACGTTGGTGGCGTGAAGAAAAGACTCTCTCAGGTGGCCGAGTTCGCCGGCGTCAGCGAGACCACGGCGCGGCGGGTGCTCAACGGGGCCACGGACGTGTCACCGGCGACCCGGGACGCGGTGCTGACCGCCATGGACGTCTGCGGTTTCGAACGGCCCCGCCAGTTGCAGCAGGAGCGGGCGGCGCTGGTCGGGCTCGTCGTGCCCGACCTGCAGAATCCGATCTTTCCCGCCTTCGCCGAGGCGCTGGCGGGACTGCTCAACAAGCGCGGCTTCATCCCGGTGCTCTGCACCCGCACGGCGGACGGCGTCTCCGAGGCCCACTACATCGACATGATCCTCAAACAGAACGTCGGCGGGATCATCTTCATCGGCGCCAGTTACGCCGACGCGGGACCGGAGCAGGGGAGGGCGCTGCGCGAGCGCCAGATACCGATCGTCCTGCTCAACGCGGCGGACGAGAACGCCGGGGTGGCGCAGGTGTCCATCGACGACGCAGCGTCGGCGCAGCAGGTGCTGGCCCATCTCTCGGCGCTCGGCCACCGGCGGATCGGCATGATCCTGGGGCCGGTCGGCCATGTGCCGTCGGCCCACAAACTCGCCGGCTACCAGGCGTTCCGCGCCCGGCAGGGCGACAGCGAGGGGGACTGGCGCAAGCTCGTCGCGCACGGGCTGTTCTCGATGGAGGGCGGCGCGACGGCGCTGCCGCGGCTCCTGGAGGGCGGGGTCACCGCGGTGGTCTGCGCAAGCGACGCACTGGCGCTCGGCGCCATTCGCGCGGCGCGGCGGCAGGGTCTGCGGGTCCCTGAGGACCTGTCGGTCGTCGGTTTCGACGACTCTCCGTACATGGTCGCGACCGACCCGCCGCTCACGACGGCCCGCCAGCCGGTGCAGGCGATGGCGGCTGCCGCCATCGCCTCACTCGTCTCGCAGATGAAGGGTCACGCGACGGAGGGGGAGTCGATGATGTTCGACACGGAGCTGATTGTGCGCAGTTCAACGGCCCCGCCGTCGCGTTCCCGGAGCAGGTGACGGCGGCGGCGCCGCACCCGTTCGTCCCACCCGCAGCCACCGAGGGGCCCGGCCGTCCGCCGGGCCCCTCGGTGCTGTCCGCCCTAGTGACGGTGTGTTACGGGCGACCGAGGCGCAGATTAAGTTCTTGCGCAGACTCATTGACTTCTTGCGTCATTCACTTTTACTGTCAGCGCCGTTGAGATGACGCAGAGGCCGTGCCCCTGCAAGTCACGCAAACCCGTTGCAGGAAGGCATGGGATCTCCATGGACGGCATCACAAGACGCCAAGCCCTCGGTGTGGCCGCGGCCACCGCCCTCACCCTGGGACTCGCCGGCTGCGGCGGCTCGTCCGGGTCCGGCGGGAGCGGGGTGGGCAAGGACGGCGTCGTGACGATCACGGTCAACGGCATGCCCGCCAAGACCCAGCCCGCCGACCGCAAGGACTACGAAGAGCTGGTCAAGCAGTTCGAGGCGAGCCACCCGAAGATCAAGGTCGTCGCCCACGAGGGCCAGATGGACCCCAACACCTTCGCGGCGAAGCTGGCGGGCGGCCAGCTGGAGGACGTGTTCTACGTCTACTTCACCGACCCGGCCGGACTGATCCAGCGTCACCAGGCCGCCGACATCACCCCGTACCTCAAGGGCGTGCCGTACCTCAACGACATCCGCCCGGCGCTCCAGGACGTCTTCAAGAGCGACGGCAAGGTCTACGGCCTGCCCACCGGCAACTACTCACTCGGTCTGCTCTACAACCGTGAGCTGTTCAAGAAGGCCGGACTCGACCCGGACACCCCGCCGACCACCTGGGAAGAGGTGCGCGCCGACGCCAAGAAGATCAGCGCGCTCGGCGACGACACCGTCGGCTACGCCGACTACAGCAAGAACAACCAGGGCGGCTGGCACCTCACGTCGTGGATCTACTCCATGGGCGGCGACGTCGCCACCCAGCAGGGCGGCAGCTGGAAGGCCGCGTTCAACAGCGACGCGGGGCACAAGGCGCTCCAGGCCCTGCACGACATGCGCTGGACCGACAACAGCATGGGCACCCGCCAGCTCCTGGAGATCGGCGACGTGCAGAAGCTGATGGGCGCCGGCAAGCTCGGGATGTACATGGCGGGCCCGGACAACATCCCCACCATCGTCAAGCAGTTCGAGCGCAAGTACGACGAGTTCGGCCTGGCGGCGCTGCCCGGCACCGCGACCCTCGGCGGCGGCGACGGCTTCATGTTCAACCCCAAGGCATCCCCGGAGAAGATCAAGGCGGGGCTCCAGTGGATCCAGTGGAAGTACCTCAACCCCGACCGTGAAGAGGCGAACACCAAGAAGTTCGCCGCCCTCGGGGTACCGATCGGACTGCCCCAGCCCAACCTCTTCGACGGCGCCGCGCAGACCAAGAACGACGCGATCCACACCAAGTACGCCAATGTGCCGCAGGCCAACTACAAGCCCTTCGTCGACCGCAGCCCGCAGGTCGCCGTCAAGGTCGAGCCGCCCAACGCACAGCAGATATACACCGTCCTCGACGGAGTGATGCAGGCCGTACTCACCAAGAAGGACGCGGACTTCGACCAGCTCCTCGGCGACGCCCAGAAGAAGGTCGACACCATCCTCGCCACGGTCAAGTGAGCTGACCTGAGAATGGCAACGGACGCACCCCCCTCCACCACCCCGCGCACCCCCGTACGCGGATCCGCCGGAAGCCGCGCGAAGAGCGACGGAGGACCGGCGCACCGCCCGGCCGGCCGGCGCGCACGCCGGATCCGGGAGAACGCGGTCGCCTATCTCTTCCTCGCCGCCGGGATCCTGTGTTTCGCGCTCTTCTCCTGGTACCCGATCGTGCGGGGCGTCCTGCTGAGCTTCCAGCAGGTCAACTTCGCCGAACCGGCCAGGTGGGTGGGGCTCGACAACTTCCAACGGCTCTTCGAAGACCCGCTGTTCACGACGGCCTGGCGCAACACCGGCTACTTCACCCTGCTGGCGCTGGTCTTCGGCTTCGCGGCGCCCTTCGCGACGGCCCTCGTGCTCAACGAGTTCCGGCACGCCAGGTCGTATCTGCGGATGACCGTCTACCTGCCGGTGATGCTGCCGCCGATCGTCACGATGCTGCTGTGGCGCTGGTTCTACGACCCGGGACCCGGCCTGTTCAACAACGTGCTGGGCGTCTTCCACCTGCCCGCACAGCAGTGGCTGGAGTCGCAGAACCTCGCGATGGTCTCCCTGGTCCTCGTCTCCACCTGGGCCAACATGGGGACCACCACCCTGATCTACCTGGCGGCGCTCGGCGGCATCCCCGGTGAGCTGTACGAGGCGGCCGAGCTGGACGGTGCGTCCATCGCGCGCAGACTGTGGCACGTCACCGTGCCGCAGATGCGCTTCATCCTGATGATCACGCTGCTGCTGCAGATCATCGGCACGATGCAGGTGTTCATCGAGCCGTTCGTCCTCACCGGCGGCGGCCCCGACGACGCGACGGTCACCGTCCTGCTGCTGCTCTACCGCTACGCCTTCGTCTATAACGACTTCGGCCTGGCCAGCGCCATGAGCACGCTGCTCTTCGTGGTGCTCGGCACCTTCGCAGGCATCTATCTGCGCCTCACCCGGACCAGGAGCTGACCACCGCCATGGCAGCGGAAACGCCCGTACGCACCCTGATAGCCCCGACCGAGATGACCCGCCGCACCGGCAGGTTCCTCTACCGCTTCGTCCTCACGGCGACCCTGGCCGGATTCACCCTCGCCTTCGTCTTCCCGCTCTACTGGATGACGACCGGCGCGCTCAAGTCCTCCGCCGAACTCGCCGCCCCGCACCCCACGTTGCTGCCGCAGACCTGGCACCCGGACAGCTACTCCCAGGCCTGGTCCAGCGTCGGACTCGGCCGGTACTTCCTCAACACACTCCTGCTCGCGGCGGGCGCCTGGCTCCTCCAGCTGGTCGTGGACGTCGCCGCCGCGTACGCGCTGTCGAAACTGCGGCCCGTGCTCGGCAACGTGGTCCTCGGCATGATGCTCGCCACCCTGATGCTGCCGGTCTCAGCGCTGCTCGTACCGACGTACCTGACCGTCGTCGACGTGCCGCTGCTGCACGTCAACCTCATCAACACCCCGTGGGCGATCTGGCTGCCGGCCTGCGCCAACGCGTTCAACATCTTCATACTCAAGCGGTTCTTCGACCAGATCCCCGGCGAACTGCTCGACTCCGCACGGATCGACGGCGCCGGCACCGTACGGGTCCTGGTCTCCGTCATCCTGCCGCTCTCCCGCCCGGTCCTCGCCGTGGTGTCCATCTTCGCGGTCGTCGGAGTCTGGAAGGACTTCCTCTGGCCGATGCTCGTCCTGCCCGACCCGGCAAGGCAGCCGATCACCGTGGCGCTGAACCGGCTCTCCCTCGACATGCCCGCGAACCAGTTGCTCGCGGGCATGGTGATGGCCAGTGTGCCGCTGCTCGTCCTGTTCCTGATCTTCCAGCGCAGCATCATCTCCGGCCTCACCGCAGGCAGCCTCAAGGGCTGACTCCTGTCCCCCCTCCTGGAAGGACACACCGTCGTGTCACCAGCACCGAGAACACGCCCAACCCCGCTTCACTCCCCGTCCCTTCTGCGCATGGCAGCCCTGGTGGTGGCCCTCATCTGCGCCCTGGCCTACGCGCTGACCGGGCCGCTGGCGCCCGGCGCCCACGCGGCGAGCAGCACACTGGAGGCCGAGTCGGCCGCGCTGTCCGGCGGCGCCGCCGTCTCCACCGAACACCCCGGCTACACCGGCAGCGGCTTCGTCGGCGGCTACACCGACGCCAACAAGGGCCGCGCTTCGACCTCGTTCACCGTCCAGTCGGCGGCAGCCGGCAGCGGGTCGGTGAAGATCCGCTACGCCAACGGCACCACGGCGACGATGACGCTGAGCCTCTACCTCAACGGCGCCAAGGTTCGCCAGGTGAGCCTGCCCCCCACGGCCAACTGGGACAGCTGGACCACCCATGACGAGCAGCTGACCTACCGGCAGGGCGCCAACACCGTCGCCCTGACCTTCACCACCGCCGACAGCGGCAACATCAACCTCGACAACGTCGTCGCCACGACCCCGGACAGCACACCGACCGATCCGCCCACCGACCCGCCGACCGACCCGCCCGCCGGATCGCCCGCCCTCCAGGCCGAGAGCGCCTACTTCTCCGGGGGCGCGTCCGTCGCGACCTCCGCGACCGGCTTCACCGGCAGCGGCTATCTCACCGGCTTCACCACCAGCGGCGCCCGGACCGTGTACGACGTCAACACCGCCTCCGCCAAGACCTATCCGGTGGTCGTGCGCTACCGCACCGACAGCGGATCGGCCGCCACGATCACCCTCACCGCCAACGGCACCAAGGTCCGTCAGCTCTCGCTGCCCGGCACCTCAGGGGCGTGGAAGGACGCCACCACCGACGCCCCGCTGCGCGCCCAGCTCAACACACTGACGCTGCGCACCGAGTCCGGTGACAACGGCGCCCTGCAACTGGACGGCATCACCGTCACCGGCTCCGCCGCCGGCGCCACCCGTGGCGCGACCGTCCCGTACACCACGTACGAGGCGGAGTCCGGCACCACCAACGCCTCCACCATCGGCCCCGACCGCACCTACCTCTCGGTGCCGTCCGAGGCGTCGGGCCGTAAGGCGGTCGTCCTCGACAGCACCGGTGAGTACGTCCAGTTCACCCTCACCAAGCCCGCCAACGCGCTGACCCTGCGCTACTCGCTGCCGGACACCGCGCCCTCCGCCACCCTCAGCGTCTACGCCGGCTCCACCCACGTCCGCGACCTCGACCTGACCACCAAGTACAGCTGGGTGTACGGCGCCTACCCGTACAACAACGACGCGTCGCAGGGCTCCGGCCACCACTTCTTCGACGAGACCCACGCCCTCATCGGCAGCTTCCCCGCCGGGACCGTGCTGAAGTTCCAGAAGGACGCGGGCGACACGGCCGCCTCGTACACCCTGGACCTCGTCGAGACCGAGACCGTCGCCGCCGACCAGGCCATGCCGGCCGGCTTCGTCTCCGCGACCACCCTCGGCGTCACCGCCAACGACAACAGCGACGACACCTCGGCCCTCAACTCGGCCGTGCAGAACGTGAAATCGCAGGGCAAGGGGCTCTGGCTGCCCGCAGGTACGTACAACATCTCCGGCCATGTGAACCTCACCGGGATCGCCCTGCGCGGCGCCGGCGTCTGGTCGACCGTACTGCGCGGCAGCAACGGCAAGGGCGGCCTCTTCGGCCAGGGCGGCACCAGCACCGTCCAGGACCTGACCATCGCCGGTGACGTGTCCTACCGGGACGACGCCAACTTCGACGCCGGGATCGAAGGCAACTTCGGCAACGGCTCGACGTTCCAGAACATCTGGATCGAACACACCAAGGTCGGTCTGTGGATCGACGCCCCCACCAACGGCCTGTACGCGACCGGACTGCGCATCCGCGACACCTTCGCCGACGGCGTCAACCTCCACAAGGGGACCACCGACACCGAGCTGCGCGACTCCAGCATCCGCAACACCGGCGACGACGGCCTCGCGATGTTCTCCGAGGGCCAGGCCGTCACCCGCAGCGCCTTCCGCTTCAACACCGTGCAGGTGCCGCTGCTCGCCAACACCGTGGGCATCTACGGCGGCAACGCCAACCGGGTCGAGGACAACCTCCTCTCCGACACCGTCACCGGCTCGGCCGGCATCGCCATCAGCAGCCGCTTCGCACCGGTCCCGTTCAGCGGCACCACCTCCGTGCAGCGCAACACACTCCAACGCACCGGCGGCTTCGAACCCAACTGGCAGAGCAAGTTCGGCGCCCTGTGGATCTACGCCGACTCCTCCGACATCACAGCGCCCGTCCTCGTCCAGGACATCGACATCGTCGACTCCACCTACAGCGGGGTGCTGATCTCCTTCAACAAGACCGTCAGCAATCTGACCCTGAAGAACATCAAGATCCAGAACACCGGTCTCTACGGCATCGAGATCCAGTCCGCGGGATCCGGCACCTTCTCCGGTGTCACGGTCAGCGGCGCCGCCTCCGGTGGCCTGAACAGCAGCGGCGGATTCGCCATCACGCGCGGAGCCGGCAACTCCGGCTGGTAACCGCCCCCGGTGCCGGGGCCCCGCGAACCCGGGGGCCCCGGCACCACCTCATCGAACTAGGAGTTCCTGTGACCCACTGGTGGCGGCATGCCGCGATCTACCAGATCTACGTACGCAGCTTCGCCGACGGCGACGGCGACGGCACCGGCGACCTGGCCGGCGTCCGCAACCGGCTGCCCTATCTGCGGGAACTGGGCGTCGACGCCCTGTGGTTCACCCCCTGGTACACCTCACCGATGGCCGACGGCGGCTACGACGTCGCCGACTACCGCGACATCGACCCGCTGTTCGGCACCCTCGCCGAGGCCGAGCGGCTCGTCGAGGACGCCCACACCCACGGACTGCGCGTCCTCGTCGACCTCGTGCCCAACCACTGCTCCGACCAGCACCACTGGTTCCAGGAGGCGTTGGCCGCAGGACCCGGCTCCGCCGCCCGCGAACGGTTCTGGTTCCTGCCGGGCCGCGGCGAGAGCGGCGAGCTGCCGCCCAACGACTGGCACTCCTACTTCGGCGGCAGCGCCTGGACCCGGATCACCGAGGCCGACGGCACCCCCGGCCCCTGGTACCTGCACATGTTCGCCCCGCAGCAGCCCGACCTGAACTGGGAACACCCCGAGGTACGCGCCGAGTTCGAGGACATCCTGCACTTCTGGCTGCGCCGCGGCGTCGACGGCTTCCGGATCGACGTGGCCCACGGCCTCGCCAAGAAGCCGGGCCTGCCCGACATCGGCCCCGACCCCGACCCGACCGATCTGCCCTACCAGGACCACGACGACGTCCACGACATCTACCGCAGCTGGCGCAAGATCCTCGACGGCTACCCCGGCGACCGGATCTTCGTCGGCGAGGTCTGGCTGCCGTCGGCCGAACAGTTCGCCCGCTACCTGCGCCCCGACGAGCTGCACTCAGCGTTCAACTTCGACTTCCTGTGCAGCTCGTGGGAGCCGGCCGCGCTGCGCGACGTCGTCGACTCGACGCTCGCCGCCCACGGCCCGGTCGGCGCGCCCCCCACCTGGGTGCTCTCCAACCACGACACCATCCGCCATGTCACCCGCTACGGCCGCGCCGACACCTCGTTCGACATGGGCGACAAGCGGCTCGGCGATCCGAGCGACCTGACCCTCGGCCGCCGAAGAGCCCGCGCGGCGGCGCTGCTGACCATGGCGCTGCCCGGCGGGGTGTACATCTACCAGGGCGACGAACTGGGCCTGCCCGAGGTCCAGGACCTCCCGGACGCGGTCCTCCAGGACCCCACGTTCCTCCGCTCCGGCGGCGCCGACCGCGGCCGCGACGGCTGCCGAATCCCGCTCCCGTGGCAGCCCGGCGGCGCAGCGCTCGGCTTCTCACCCGACGCCGCCACCGCCGCGCCCTGGCTGCCACAACCCGCGGACTGGGCCCCACTCAGCGTCGCGGAACAGACCGCCGACCCGGACTCCTTCCTCACCCTCTACCGCACCGCACTGGCCCTGCGCTCGTCCCGCCTCACCGCCCTGCCGGAGCCCCTGACCTGGGTGGACACCCCACCGGGCACCCTCTGCTTCGACCGCGCCGGCGGCTTCCGCTGCCTGGTCAACGCGACGGACACACCGGTGCCGTTGCCGGCGGACGCGACGGTACTGCTCAGCAGCGCTCCCCTGGAGGAGAGCGCCGAGGGCCGCGTACTGCCTGCGGACAGCACGGTCTGGCTGGACATGAATTAACGTCTCACGGATGACGATCTTCGATGAGCAGGAGCGGCGGATCTGGGCGGGGCGCGCCGACGCGTACGCCGGCAGCTTCGCCGCTCTCTGCGCCCACCCCGTGCCCCAACTGCTCGACGCGGCTGGAGCGGGTGCGGGCTCGCGGCTGCTGGATGCCGGTACGGGAACGGGCACCGTCGCCGCAGCCGCGGTGGAGCGCGGTGCCCGGGTGACCGCCGTCGACGCCGACCCCGGCATGGCGGCCAGGACAGCGGCGGACGTACCGGCCGCCGACGTCCGGGTCGCGGCCCTGCCCGTACTATCTTTTCCCGACGGGGAGTTCGACGCGACTGTCGGCAACTTCGTGCTCAATCACGTGGGCCGTCCGAGGGCCGCTCTCGCCGAACTGCGCAGAGTGACCCGGCCCGGTGGACGGATCGCCGTGACCATCTGGCCGGCGCAGGCCGCCGCAGGTCAGACGCTCCTGCCACGTGCGGTGGAGGCGGCGGGCGTTGTACGGCCCGGCGATCTGGCCTCGCTCGCCGCAGACGAGGAATTCCCCAGGACCGCACAGGGCCTAGCGGATCTGGCGCGGGAGGCGGGCCTCTCCGAGGTGTCCTGCACGTCCCTGAACTGGGACCACCAGGTGGCCGCCGAGGTGTGGTGGAGCGGTCCGGCGGCGGGCGTCGCCACGATCGGCCACATCGTCACGCGCCAGGATCCGCGGACCGTGGCGGAGATCAAGCGGCAGTTCGCCCGGCTCAGTGTCCCGTTCGGCGGCCCGGACGGTGTGCTGCGACTGCCGCACACCGCCCTGCTGGCACACGGAAGAGTGTGACCCTCCCGGCTACTTCACCGACTTCTCGCCGGTCGGGCCCGCCGCGAACCAGGTTCCGCCGATGCCCTGGCCCTTGGTGTCGCCAGGCTTGCTGTCGCCCGAGAAGCGGTAGAGCGGCCAGCCGCCCACGGTGACCTGGATCTGGCCGTCGTCGCGGCGTATCGCGCCGATCTGCTTCGGGTCGACGCCCGCCAGGTACACGTTGCCGCCCTCCGCGATGGTGACCGGCGGCCAGGTGACGGCGCAGTCGTCGGCGCAGTTGGAGTGGGACGGCCGGGCGGTGTCCTTGTCGAAGCGGTACAGCGTCGCCTGGTTGACGTTGATGAGATGGCTGCCCAGGTCCGGCGACTGGACCGCGGAGAGCTGGACCCACTGCGGTGGTGTCTCCTGCACGGCGACCCCCACCACGGTGCCGCCGTTGCCGGTCTTGCCGTTCTGGGCCGCGCTGCTGTCGACCACCTGGAGCGCCGAGTTGCCCGCAGCCGGCGCGCCGGAGGCGGGCGCCGAGGACGCGGGCGCGGCGGCCGCGGGCGACGAGGCGGCCGGCTTCTCGGCCTTGTCGGTGATCGAGATGGTCTTGTCGCAGGCGGACAGGGCGGCCATCCCGCAGAGCACGAGAGCGGAGGCGACGAGGGCCCGGCCGACCGGCCTGCGGGCGGCGCTGTAGCTGTGGAGAGGGAGAGTCACGCCCCCAACACGGGATACGGCGACGAAAGGTTCACCTGAACGAACGGCGCGCCGGGTGCGTGTTGACAGTACGCGGCACACAACGGCGCGGCGGCCCGGCACGGAGGAGAGAAGCGCGCGATGACCGACATTTTCGTACCCGGCGACGAGCTGGACCAGGCGCGGGCCGGTCTGGCGTTCGTCGAGGACAACATCGACATCGGCCACCACACCTTCGACTTCGACAAGGCGTTCGGCCCCGAGCTGTCCCGAGGCTCGGCCCAGAACTTCGAGAACAAGTGGAACGACGGCAAGAACCAGCTGAAGAAGCAGGTCAAAGGCATCCGGGAGGCGATGGACAGCATCTCCGACGCCTTCACCAAGACGGACAACGACGCCGTGTCGAACCTGAGCGGCGGCGGCCGGTGACCGTCGCCGAGCGCTTCCTGCTCAACGTGCCCGACCTCTGGACCGAGCTGGACCTCAGCGGCGAGACGATGGCCGCGGCCCGCTCCGCCGCCCTGGCCCGTACCGACAACCCACGCGAGCGGGCGCAGATCAACGATCTGTTCCGGCAGGGCCGTGAGATCAGCCGGGCCGCACGCAACCACGGCGCGCTGTTCGCCTCGGGCACCGCCTCGATGTACGACGAAGGGCTCTTCCTCGCCTACGCCATGGTCTTCGCCGTCACCACACCCGAAGGCCTCGAACTGACCCTGCCCGTCATCTCCGCCCAGCTCGGGGTCTCCTCGGCGAACGGCAAGGCCCCCGCCGACCGGGTCATCGGCGCGGCCAAGGTTCCCCACGTGGGCACCGTCGCCCGGATCACCGGTACGGAGGAGACACCGATCACCGCGGACATCAACGTCAAGCTGCTGACGATGCACACCATGATGCCCGTCCCCGGCACGGCGCGGGACTTCCTGGTGGTCACCTGCGCCAGCCCCAACCTGCCGCTGAAGGACGAGGTGTACGACCTCTTCGACGCGGTCACCGGCACCTTCCGGTTCGTCTCGGCCGAGGGCGGCGTCCTACCGGCAAAGGTGTGAACTCGCCCTTCCAGCAAAGGTGTTCGCGCTACGGGCGGTGCGCGGTGACCGGCGGCCCCGCGATCGTGGCGAGCCGCAGCTTGGTCTCGTCCTCGCTGCCCGGCACCGCCGTCATGATCACGATCTTCAGCTCGGAGTCCCCGTCGGTCAGTGTGTCGCAGTCCACGGTGACCGTCCCCACCGAGGGATGCTCGATCCGCTTGTGGTCCTCGCGGTGCGTGGCCACCGAACCGGCCGCCCACAGTTCGGCGAACCGCTCGCTGCCCGCGCCCAGTTCACGGACCAGCTCCGCCAGATGCTTGTCGTGCGGGAAACGGCCGGTGGCGCGGCGCAGGTCGGACACCACGGCCGCGTCCGTCGCGTCCCTGTCCACCTCGATCACCGGCCACAGCGCGAGCCGAACGGGGCCCGCGTCCTGCGGGAACCTGCTCCGGGCGAAATTGCGCTGCCGCGCCGGCAAGGACGACGGATCGCCCAGCAGCGCTGCCCAGCCACGGTTCCACCAGATCAGCTGCCAGTCGGCGGCGAAAACGGCGACCGCGGTGTCCCCGAGCCGGCTCAGCACCCGCTGCACACCGGGCGGGATATGGCCGGGGACCGCGTCGTTCCCCGGCGGGACCAGGTGGGCGAGCCGGTACAGATGGTCCCGCTCGGCGGCCGACAGCTGGAGGGCGCGGGCCAGGGACGCCACCACCGACGCCGACGGCGTCGTGGACCTGCCCTGCTCCAGGCGTACGACATAGTCGACCGACACCCCGGCGAGTTCCGCCAGCTCCTCGCGGCGCAGCCCGGCCGCGCGGCGTGCGTGGCCCACCGGCAGTGCGGCGGCCGACGGGGGCAGCCGGTCCCGCCAGGTGCGGATCATCGCGCCGAGCCCGGCTCCGGGGGTCGTGGTCATACGTCCCATGGTCCCGCATCCCCGGCCCGCCCGGCGCCGCCCATGGTGGTACTGCCGTTCCTACCGTCGGACCTTCTCTGGTCGGCCGCCCCGGCCGGACGAACACTGAACGCATGACGATCATCTTCATCACAGGAGCGAACAAGGGGCTCGGCCGGGAGACGGCCCGCCGGCTCGTCGAGCTGGGCCACACCGTCCTCGCCGGAGCCCGTGACCCCGAACAGGGCGCGGCGGCCGCCGCCGCGGTCGGCGCGCGGTTCGTACCCATCGACGTGACGGACGACGCGTCCGTCGCGGCCGCAGCGGCGAACGTCGCCGCACACGAAGGCGCGGTCGACGTGCTGGTCAACAACGCCGGCGTCCATGGGCCCTTCGGCGGCGTCGACGCGCTGACCGGCGCCGACGCCCTCGCCGTGCTCGACGTGAACGTCGCGGGGGTGGTCCGTACGACCACGGCCTTCCTGCCGCTGCTGCGCAGGTCGGCCGATCCGGCCGTGGTCAATGTCAGCAGCGGTGTCGGTTTTCTCGCCTTCACCCACGACCCGGAGCGGGTCGAGTCGTCCGTCGTCGCACCGCTCTACACCGCGTCGAAGGCGGCGCTCACGATGCTGACCACCCAGTACGCCAAGGCGCTGCCGGACATCCGGATCAACGCAGCCGACCCCGGCTACACGGCGACCGACCTCAACGGCCACAGCGGCCCGCAGAGCGTCACGGAGGGGACGGACGCGATCGTCGGGCTGGCGACGGAGAAACCGGGATCAGGCTCGGGCCGCTTCGTCGACCGTGCCGGCGAGATCCGCTGGTAGCGGCGCCGGGGAGCCGGTACGCCGGAGGGCGGCCAGGACCGCGGGGCCCCGGCCGCCCTCCGGCGGGCGTACCGGCCGTCAGCCGGTCAGGTCGGACGCCGGTACCTGTACGGAGACCAGCGTCCCGTCGCCGAGGTGCAGCAGCCCCCTGCCGGGCCTCGGGGCCTGCCCGACCAGACCCCGGGACAGCTTCACCCCGATGACCTCGCCGTCGCCGAGGCTCTGCGGGGAGAGCAGCATGCCCGTACGGTTCCGCTTCACCTGGCCCATCCAGCCGGCCAGGCTGAGCGACATCGACTCGGCGTTGCCCGCGACCACGACCCCCCATCCGTTGCCGGCGCCGCCACGGGCCAGCAGCGCCAGATCGGGATCGATCTCCGCGCCCATGAACAGCTCGGCGTCGTCGATGACGATCACCGCGTTCTCCTCGGGGATATTGCTCAGCACCGCGCGGAAGGTGTCGACCGGTACTTCCACGTCGGTGATGACGGCCGCCACCCCCGGCCGTCCGGCCAGCTCGCGCAGGGGCGACCTGCGCGGCGCCAGCACGATGACTCCGGTGCCGGAGTCCAGCAGCGAGAGGGCGACCGTGAGCAGCGCCGTGCTGCGGCCGGTACGCGGCGGTCCTGCGACGGCGAACGTCGGCACGTCGGCGAGGTCGGGACCCAGCGCCGTGAGGGTGTCGCCGCCGACGGCGACGAGCGGACGCATCGCACCGGGTCCTGTCCGCAGCGCCGCCGCCTCCGGGTAGGAGATCCGGTCGGGCAGCAGATCCAGGCGCGGTGCGCGGCGCGCGGCCGGCACGTCCGCCTCGCGCGTGGTCAGTTCCGCGCCGAGGCCGACGAGGACCTGGGCCTGCGCCGTACCGGACAGATCACTGCCCAGCACCGCGATCTGGGCCTCGCTCATGTCCTGGGTGCGCAGGCCGCGCCCCGGCGCCGGATCGGCCGGCGCCGCCTTGGTGGGGACGCCGACCGACGAGTAGTCGGCGCGGTCGTTCATCCGCAGGACGATCTTGTCCTCGGTGGTTCCGCCGAAGCGGCTGTTGCCCAGGACCTTGTCGCCGGCGAGCACCAGATGGATACCGACCCCCGCGCCGTCGCGCAGCAGCCGGATCATCCGCTCCAGATAGCTGCCGTTGTCGAAGGAGCTGTACTCCCGCTCGAAAACCTCGAACCGGTCGACCAGCACCACGATGTGCGGCAGCCGCTCCTCGGGGGCCGCCATCCGGCGCAGTTCGGCGAGGTCGGCGGTGCCCCGGGCACCCAGCACGCCCTGACGGTTCGTCAGTTCGGCGGTCAGCCGGTCCAGCAGCCGGCCGAGCCGCTCCGTCTGGTTACGGTCGACGACGGCGCCG
This sequence comes from Streptomyces sp. NBC_00370, assembly GCF_036084755.1. NCBI lineage: Bacteria > Bacillati > Actinomycetota > Actinomycetes > Kitasatosporales > Streptomycetaceae > Streptomyces > Streptomyces sp. NBC_00370. The sequence goes on along the minus strand of NZ_CP107968.1, from coordinate 911,727 downwards.
CAGTGCGGCAGCGCGGTGAGCGCGTTCAGCGCGCCGTTGCCGCAGTCGATGCCGTACAGATGCAGATCGTCGGCGCCGTGCGCCTGCGCCAGCGCCGCCGCCAGCGTACGCAGGGACTGCGAACGCCCGCTGCGCGGCGAGCCGATGAGATGCAGATGGCCCGCGCGGTCCAGGTCGAAGACCAGCGCGCTGCGGCTCTGCCGCGCCGGCAGGTCGACCAGGCCGTACTCGACGGCGGGCAGCGCGGCCTCCCGGTCGGCGAACGGCTTGGGCGCGAGCGGCGGCGTCCACTCCAGCACGGCGGGCAGCGCGGGCAGCCACGGACTGGGCTGCTTCGCGACTCCCGCGACCCGCGCCGCCTGGGCGACGGCCGCCGTCAGCACGGCGAGGTCGGTGATCGCCTCGGTCTGTACGGCCCCGTCCGACGATCCGCCGGGCCGACCGGCGCGCAGCGGGCCGCCCAGCTCCTGCCAGCTCACGGCCCGTGCCCTGACGGGGACTTCGGTGTCCACGGCGAGCGAGCCGCCGGGCCTGCGGCCACCGACCCTGCCCGACTGGAACGGCAGCAGCGCCGAAGGGCCGAGCCGGGCATAGGCACGGCCGGGGGTACCGGGGGAGATGTCCCCGGCGTCCGGCGCGTCGATGATGTCCCGGCTCTCGGACGTGTCGGTGGTGCGCAGCGCGATCCGCAGATTGGTGTTGGCCCGGATGTCCGGCGTGACGGCGCCGCTCGGCCGCTGCGTCGCCAGCACCAGATGGATGCCGAGCGAACGGCCGCGCTGCGCGATGTTGACCAGACCCGAGATGAAGTCAGGCAGTTCGCGCGCCATCGAGGCGAACTCGTCGATGACCAGCAGCAGTCGGGGCAGCGGCGGGAGCGCGTCACCGCCACGCGCCCGCTTGTCGAGATAGTCCTCGATGTCCTTGGCGGCCGCCTGCGCCAGCATCGTCTCCCTGCGGCGCAGCTCAGCGCCCAGCGAGACCAGGGCGCGCTCCACCAGACGGGTGTCTAGGTCGGTGACCATACCGACGGTGTGCGGCAGGTCCGCGCACTCGGCGAAGGCACTGCCGCCCTTGTAGTCGACGAGCACGAACGTCATCTCGTCGGGCCTGTTGACCACGGCGAGCGTCGCGACCAGCGTCTGGAGCAGCTCCGACTTGCCGGAACCGGTGGTCCCCGCGATCAGCGCGTGCGGACCGTCGCGTACGAGATCGACGGAGAACGGGCCGTCGTAGCCGGTACCGAGGATCGCCCGGGTCGACCGGCCGCCCAGCGACCAGCCCGCCACCACGGCCTCGGCGGTCGGCGGTTCGACGTTCAGCAGGTCGAGCAGGCGTACCGAACCCGGCAGCGCGCTCTCGTCGTTGTCGCCGACGCCCCGCAACGGCGCCAGCGCACGCGCGAGATGTTCGTACCAGCCCGGCTCGGGGGAGTCGGGCCGTACGTCCTCCAGCGCCGCGCCCACGCCCGTACGGACCCGGGACCCGGTCGCCGCAGGGTCCGTGACGACGACGGCGCCGCACTCCTCGGGCAGCAGCCGCTCCTCGCGGTCCATGCAGATGGTGTAGACACCCACCGAAGGTCCGTCGCGCAGCAGCGCGATCACACCGGGCAGCGAACGCGCCCGGCGCGCCTGGTCCAGAATCACCAGCACGTCGGGGTAGCCGTTGACACCGCCGCGCACCAGCTCCGAACCTGCCTGCACCCGGGCGGCGACAAGCTGCCCCAGCTCACCGATGCGGCGTGCCAGCGACTCGGTGGTGGACCCGACGAGCGCGTAGGCGTCCTCGCCCTGCGGCCGGCAGTGCGGCAGCCAGCGGGTCCAGGACCAGTCGCGCTCCCCTTCGGAGCCCGCGAGCACCACGATGCGCAGATCGGCGGGGCTGTGCAGCGAAGCCGCCTGCGCGGCCAGCCAGCCGGCCAGACCGCCCGCACCGGAGCCGGCGAGACCGGTGACACCGGCCCTGCGCAGCGGCACGGAGACCGGCACCTGGTTCAGCCGCGGCACGGTGGTACGCCGGTGCTCGTCCAGCGTCGGATCCTCGACCGACAGCGACGACGGCAGGTCGGCCGTGCCGACCCGGACGGCGAGGAAGTCGGGGTCCTGCCAGCGCCGTTCCCACAACCGCTCCGACGGCTGCGCCGCCATCCGCAGCAGCGAGGCGGGATCGGGCAGCGAGAGCCGCAGATTGTGCTGCTCCTTGAGGACCGCCGCTTCGATGTCGGCGCGGAGCCTCGCCAGCTTCTGCTCGTAATCGGCCAGCTGCTCCTGGTACTTGAGCATCGCCTGCTTACGGCCGCCGAACTGGGTGACCAGCGCGGCGATCGGCGACAGCAGGGCGATGAACACGAACGTCCAGCGGCCGGTGACCACAATGGCCACCACGGCGCTGCCCGCGGGCAGCAGCAGGATCGGCAGCAGCGGTATCGGGCGCTTGTCCGGCTTGACCGGCGGCGCGGGCAGTCGGTAGTTGGCCCCTGCCGGGGCGGGGACGAAGCGCGGCGGCCGGTTGAACTCCAGCCCGAGCCCGTCGGCCGCAGGGGTGAGCGGCGCCTTCGCAGAGCTGCCCGAGGCCAGCTCCAACAGAGAATCGCCGACGGCGAGTTGGCTGCCCTCGCGCCACGCGGACGCGTCGGCGACCGGCTTGCCGTCCAGCATCGCCTGCCCGGCGCGCACCAGTTCGGCGCCGCCGTCGAGCCGTACCCGCAGCCGCGCGGCGAACGCGGGTGTGCCCGCCGCCAGTCTGATCCGGCAGGTGTCGGCGCTGCCGATGTCGTAGTCACCCGGCGGCAGCCTGAAGACGGTTCCGGCGCCCGGCCCCGACACCACCCGCAGCTCGGTCCTGCCCTCGGGCTCGGGCTCCCGGGGTACGGGAACGCCGAGCCCGAGGTCCATCCCGTCCCGCACACCGGCGACCTGGAGTGTGGCCTCCGGGTCGACGGGGTCGGTACCGATGTACAGGGCAGGCGCGGGCGCCCACTCCCCGCCGGTTCCGGCCTGGCCGACGGCGCGTGCCAGCTCCGCGGCGAACCTGCCCGCCTGTGCGGAGGGTTCGGTGTCGACGACGACGGTTGTGGACACCCCCTCGGCCTGCGGGTCGGTCACGCTCACGGTCAGTCGCACGGCTGTCTTTCCTCAGGGTGAGTGGGGGACGGGGAGCGGGGGAGCGGGTCAGGAGAGGTTGGAGCCGAGCTGCGAGTCGGTCTGGTCGAAGGCGTCACCGACGGCCTTGACGTAGTGGCCGATGCCCTGGAGGCCCTGGTTCACCTGGTCGAAGCCCTTGGCGAACTCGTCGAAGAACGGCGAGAACTTCTGCTGCGCCGCCGGGGTGTTGTAGCCGTTCGCGAGCAGGGTGGTGATCTTCCCCTTCACCTCGGTGAGCTTGTCCTGCAGCGTGGTGAAGTCGTTGAGCAGCGCCTGCGAGGTGGAGGCGGTCTCGTCCGAGTTGACGGCGAAATTGGGCATGTTCGTGCTCCTTGCTGGTTGTCTGAGCTGTCCACCCGTTCAGGGATGGAGACTTGGGGAGGTACGCGGCGACGCCCCGCGTCGCGCCGGCTAAGCGCCGCCGCCCTGGCCGCCGGGCTCACCGGCCGGTGAGGACGGGGCGGTGAAGAAGGCCCCGTCGTCGGGGCTGGACGAGGACGAGGAGCCGGCCCCGGCGGGCGGCGGGGTCTGCGGGATCGTCAGCGGGGTGAGGGTGGGGCGGCCCTGCCCGGCCGGGCCCGAGGGGCTGTCGGGCACCGTCGGGGAGGGCGGAAGGGGTACGGAGAGCGGGTCGGCCGGCGCGGGCACCGGAGTATGTGCGGGTGCGGGTGCGGGTGCGGGTGCGGGTGCGGGCGCCGGTGTCGGTGCGGGCGCCGGTGTCGCCGGGCCCGTGGTCGCGGCGGCGCCCGGCGCTCCTGACCCCTTGACCGGGATCGGGATGTGCGCGGCGACGCCGTCGATGCCCCTGCCAAGCCCCGCCTTGCCCACCGGGCCCACGCCCAGCTTCGGCGCCGAGTTGGCGATCTCGCCGGCCGCGACCGCGTTGGGGTCCCCGCCCTGCGCGACCCCCACACCGATCTTCGTGCCGAGCACGGCGCCCTCCTCGCCGAAGCCGGTGATCTGGTCGCCGAACCTCTTGCCGACGGAGTCCCCGGCGAGCGGATCGGTCGTGTCGCCGAACCGTCCGCCGGCCGACGTGGGCGCCGGATTGCCCCTGATCCCACCGATCTTGCCGGTGAGGCCCTTGGCGCCCGCGCCGAACGCGACACCGGCCGCCGCGCCCGCCAGTACACCCGCGGCGGTGATCTGGTCGCCGTTGGCCGCCTTTGCACCCACTTCTAGGGTCACGTCGGTGGCGAACTTGCCCGCCCCCTCGGCGACGACCTTGCCGACCGGGTTGGTGAGGATCCCGGACACGATCTTGTTGTTGGTGAAGGTGTCGCCCACCTTCGTGATGGTCCCGCCGATCTTGGCCACGGCGCCCGACCCCTTGACCGCCGCCACGGCGGCCGGAGCTATCGCCTCCACGGCCTTGCCGCCGAACTTGAGCAGCGAGCCGCCCGGGACGATGCCGATCAGACCGGCGATGAAGTCACCCGCCTTGATCCCGCCCGTCTGACTCGCCACGACTTGGTTGAAGACGAACAACGCACCGCCCAGCAGCGCGCCGACGACGGGGAAGAACACCGCGACGACGGCGATCAGGGCGGCCAGGATGATCTGGACGAACGGGAAGTCCTTGAAGAAGTCCGCGATCTTCTGGAAGATGTTCCGCTCGGGAATCGCCTCACCTGCCGCCTCGTCGAGGACGTCGGCGCACGCCCGCTGGGCCTGTTCGCGCAGTTCCTTCGCCTGCTGGGCCATGCTCTTCGCCGCGTTGAGCTGGTCCTGGGCCGCGGATATCTTGTCCCGCTGGTCCCTGGCCGCCGCCTTCTGGTCGTCCGTCGCGTCGGCCGCCAGGTCCTGCACCCGCTGCCCGGCCTGGCCGGCGACCGACGTCGCCTGGTCCATCGCCTTGTCCAGCAGGTCCTGCGCCTCGGTCAGCTTCGGCGCGTACGCGGTGTAGGCGTCGGCGGCGCCGTGGAAGGAGTCCACCGTCTTCTGCAGCTTGTCCGGCAGGTCGCCGATCTGCTTGTTCAGCGCGTCCATCGCGTCGCCGCGCCCCGACTCGACCGTGCCGCCCTTCTTCAGGAACCGCAGCGCCACGTCGGCCTGGTCACCGACGTCACGGTAGCGGTCCCGCACGCGCGCCATCTCGTCGATGTCGCCCGGAGTGGGATCACTGTCCATGCCGACGATGTCGAAGCCGGAAGTGTGCCGTCGCGCCACGTGCGTCCCCTGTGCCGAAGTTCCGGTGGTTGCCGACCTGTACACGGCACACGCGTCCACAGCGTTCAGATCCGGCCGGTCGAACCCTTTTGGCGCGACCACCGTGTAGTGGGATGAGATGCGCCGGACGGCCCGTGGGGACCCGAGCGCACCGGAGAGACATGGGTGGGGAAACATCATGAGGAACGGGTCCTACGCGCTACGCGCCCTCGGCGTCGTACTGCTGGCCTGCTGGGCGGTGTTCGGCACCGGCCTGCCCGCGGTGGCGGACGGTGACGACGACGGACTGATCAACGTGTTCGTCGTGCCCGACCCGGCGCAGACCGGTGGCCAGGCTGCGACGTTGCAGTCCGTGGCGACGAGCACCCTCGGCGACCCCGCGAGGGCCGGTGAGATCTTCGGACTCAACAAGGGCCTCGCACAGCCGGACGGCTCGGCGCTGAACAACGAGGGCGACACCCTGCGGCCCGGCTGGATCCTGCGGCTGCCACAGGACGCGAGCGGTCCCGACGTGCGGCAGGCCAGGGACACCGCGAGCCGGAGCGCGGCGCCGCCCCCGGCAGGGGGCACGGCGGACACCCCGCAGGACCCCGGCGCGCAGGCCGACAACGCCGCACAGGCCGATGCCGACACCGTGGCCGTCCCGCTGCCCGCGCTGCTCGCCGGAGTGGGCGCCGTCCTGCTGGCGCTGGTCACCGCGGGTATCGTCGCCCGCAGCCGGGTGCGGAGCGGCTGGGCCGCACTGGTCCGCACGCTGCGCGCTCTCGGCGACCCGGCGAGGCGCAGGCGGCGGCTCCAGTTCCGCCGCTCGGTCGCCGCCGGGTTCGCCGCCGACGCCGAGTCCGTACGGCGCGCCCACAGCACCCTCGACGAGTTCGCCGGCCTGCCCGGCTCGCACCCGGCGCCCGTGCACGCGCTCCGGGTCGACCAGGCGGGTGTCACCGCTTATCTCGCGGCGGCCGACGGACTCGACGCCCCCTGGCAGCACCTCGACAGCACCCGCTGGCGCCGCGCCGCCGGCTCGGCCGCCCGGCCGCTGTCGCGCGGCACGGACGGCGCCGCCGCACCCGGCCCGCTCGCCGTCACGGCGTGCCCGGTCCGGGTGGGCACCGACGGCGAAGGCGCGCCGGTCTTCGTCGACCTCAGCCGGCTGGACGGTGTCCTCAGTGTCACCGGTGACCCCGCGGTCGCGCGTGACGTGGTGCGCGGTCTGCTGGCCGAACTCGCCCGCACCAGGCCGGGTTTGCCCGTGACCGTACTGCGCGGCGCGGACGGTACGGTGCCCATTCCCGTACCGCCGGAGCTGGCCGGGACACACCAGGTCGACACGGGCCGGCCGGCGCCGCAGGAAGGCGCCGGGCGCGGCACCGTACGGGCCACGGCAACCCGTCGCCCTCTCAAGGGACTTGTGGTGGTGGCCGGCACACCGACCGGGCGGGAGGCGGCCGAACTCGGCGCGCTCTGCGGGCCCGGCGGCGCCGGCTGGACCGGGCTCGTCTGCGGTGAGGCGGACGGGGCGCACTGGCGCTGGTACGCCGGATCCGACGGCACGGTCGACATGCCCGTCCTGGGTGTGAGGCTGACCGTGCCCGCCTGACGTGGTGTCAGGACCCGGTGTCCGCGCGGGCACCGGGCCGGGCCCTGGCCCGTGCGCGCAGACTGACCAGCGCGTAGTGCTGCCGGGACTTGACCGTCCCCGCCGGGATGCCCAGGATCCGCGCCGTCTCCTGCACGGTTCTGCCGCACAGGTACGTGTGCGCCAGCACCTCCCGGTGCTCCGTGGACAGGTGGCGCAGCAGCCGCATCGAGTCGACGGACGCCAGCACCGCGTCGGCGTGGTCCCGCTGCGCCAGCTCCTGGCTGTCCGCGCCGACCGTCTCGTGCCGGAACGTGGCGCTGCGCAGCCGGTCGATGACGAGGTTGCGGGCGACGGTGAGCAGCCAGCCGCGTACCGAACCCTCCGTGCTGTAGAGCCGTTCGGTGTGGGACCAGGCGCGGATCAGTGTCTCCTGGACGATGTCCTCGGCGAGATGGTGGTCGCTCAGCAGCTTCTCCGTGTAGGCGAGGAGCGCCGTCGCGTGATCGGCCATCAGCCCGTGCAGCAGCACCTCCTGACGGGCCGTCGGCGATGCGTCGGGAGCTGCGGCTGTCTTCATGTTCTGGATTCCTGAGGGGGAGGATCGCGGGCGGGCGATACGGAGCGTCATCGTCCGCCGTGAGCCTAGGCAGGTCCCAGTGCCGAAAAAGTGCCGTAACTGTGCGCTGCCGTCAGGACACGCGGCCTGCGGCCGCTTCGTCGCCCGCCGCCGCGCCGCTCGCTTCGAGCTGCCGCAGCTTGTCCGTGATGTCCTCGGCGTCGGGGTGGTCGAAGCCGTTGAGGATGTCCAGCGCCGGCCGCCAGGCGGCGGCGGCCAGGTCCGGGTCGCCGGCCGCCGCGTGGCTGTCCCCGATGTGGACGAGGGTGTCGGCCTCCAGATAGCCGTCCCTGATCTCCCGGTACAGGTCGAGCGCGTGCGCGTAACCGGCGAGCGCCTCCTCGTACCGGCCGAGATGGTGGTACGCGTAGCCGAGGCTGTCCCAGGCGGCGGCCTCGCCGTTGCGGTCGCCGATCTCCTGGTGCAGCGCGAGCGACAGCCGGCACTGCGTCAGCGCCTCGTCGTACGAGCCGAGCAGGATGTGCGTCCAGCCCACCTCGTTGTGGATGCTGGCCTCGCCGCTGCGCCAACCGGTGGCCCGGTAGAGCTCACGTGCCTGCCGGTAGTGGTCGAGTGCGTCCGTGTGCCGTCCGGCCCGGTTGGCGAGGAAGGCCAGATAGCGGTGGACCCGGCCCTGCCCCGACAGGTCGCCGATCTCGCCGAACAGCTCCAGGGCCCGGGCCAGATGCTCGTGTGCGGCCTCGGGCCGGTCGAGCCGGCCGCTGACGAATCCGACGGCGCGGTGCGCGTGGGCCTGTCCGCGTACGTCGCCCAGCCGCTGGGCCGAGGTCACCGACGCCGACTGCATGGCCAGTTGCTCCTGCCAGCGGCCGTGCCGGTCCAGGAACAGCTCCAGGGTGGCCGCCAACTGCCAGGCGTGCGGGCCCCCTTCGCTTCTGGCGTCCTGCTCGACCGCGGTGAGCAGCACCGTACGCTCCGACTCCAGCCAGTCCAGCGCCTCCCGCTGGCCGGGGAACCGCTCGGGATCGGCGCCCGGGCGGGGCTGGGCGAGCGTCAGCCGCTCGCGGTGCGGCGCGAGCAGGGTGTCGGCGGCATGCGCGCTGTGCAGATAGTGGTCGAGCAGCCGGCCGCGTGCCTCGCCGCACCGGTCGTCCGCGTCGTGCCGGGCGGCGAGTTCGGCGGCGTAGGCCCGCAGCAGGTCGTGGGAGGCGAACCGGCCCGGCGCGTGTTCGGTCAGCAGCTGGGCCATGACCAGTTCGGCGAGGAGAGCCCTGGTCTCGGCGGCGGGCCGGCCGGCCAGACTCGCCGCCGCGTTGACCGAGCATTCGGGCCCCGGATGCAGCGCCAGCAACCGGAACAGCCGCGCGGCCCCCGGACTGAGCGTCCGGTACGACCAGGAGAAGACGCTGCGGGCGTCGGTGACCGGGTCGGAGCCGGTGAAGGCGGCGAGGGAGCCGTGGCTCTCGCGCAGCTCGGCCGCGACGGACGCCAGCGTGAACCCGGGGTTCACCGCCGCACGCGCGCAGGCGATGGCCAGGGCCAGGGGCAGCCGTCCGCACAGCGCGACGATCTCGTCCGCGGCCTGCGGCTCGGCGGCCACCCGCTCGGCCCCCAGCCTGCGGACCAGGAACTCCCTCGCCTCCCGCTCGTCGGGCAGTCCGAGCGCGACGGGGTGCGCGCCCTCGCCGGCGATCAGCCCGTGCAGCTGGTTACGGCTGGTGACGATGGCCAGGCAGCCGGGCGCCCCGGGCAGCAGCGGGCGCACCTGCTCCGTGTCACGGGCGTTGTCCAGCAGGACCAGCACCCGGCGCCCGGCGAGCAGACTGCGGTAGAGCGCGACCTGTGCGTCAAGCCCGGCGGGTATCCGGTGCGGCGGCAGGCCGAACGCGTCCAGCAGGGTACGGATCGCGTCGGCGGGACTCATGATCGACCCGGTGGCGTGGAAGCCGCGCAGATTGACGTAGAGCTGCCCGTCGGGGAAGCGGTGGGCAATCGCGTGGGCCCAGTGCACGGCGAGCGTGGTCTTGCCGACACCGGCCATGCCGCCGATGGTGCTGATCACCACGGGGGCGAGTTGCGCGCCGTCGGGCGGCAGCAGCGCCTGCGAGCGGGCGAGTTCGGCACGGCGCCCGGTGAAGGCCGGGTGATCGGGCGGCAGTTGGGCCGGTCGCACGCGTGGGGCATACGGTGCCCGCACCGCGGGGGCCTCGTCGCTGTCCCGGCCGACGGCCCCGGCCCCGGAGTCGTCGCTCCGCGCCGCCGGTACGCCGTCGGCGTGGCCCTCGCCCGCTGGGCCCGACAGGCTCTGCCGGAGCACCCGCTGCTGGGCGGCCCGCAGTTCGGGCCCCGGGTCCAGGCCCAGTTCGTCGGCGAGCCGCGAGCGGACCGCCTGATAGACGTCAAGTGCCTCCGCCTGGTGGCCCGTTGCCGCCAGCACCAGGATCAGCCTGGCCTGCAGAGTCTCGTCCAGGGCGTGGTGCGCCGCCGCTTGTCTGAGGATGACGAGCACCCGTTCGGTGAGCCCGGCCCCCGCGGCCAGAGCCATCTCGGACGCCTGCTTGACGACGGCGGGATGCTCACGGTCCACGGCCACGAACACGGGGTGGGCGCGCACCTGCGGTGCTGTACCGGCCGCCGCGGGCCCGCGCCACAGCGCGAGCGCCTCGATGAGCAGTCCGGCGGACTTGGCCGGTTCGCCGCTCTCGGCGAGCACCCCGGCCTCCGCCCGCAGCGCCCGGAAGCGCAGCAGATCGAGCGAGTCGGGACCGACGTCGATCCGGTAGCCGCCGGACCCGCGCACCAGCAGGCGGGACGCCGACCTGCTCGGCAGACCCGGCTCCAGCAGCCGGCGCAGCGCCCCCACATGCCGGTGCACCACGTTGACCGCGCTGTCCGGCGGGTCCTCGCCCCACAGCACGTCCACGATCTCGTGCACGGCCACCGGCTGCCCCGTCCGCACCAGCAGCAGGGCGAGCAGGGCCCGCTGTTTGGGCGGCCCCAACTGGATCTCGGCCTCGCCGCGCCAGGCCCGCACCGGTCCCAAAACTGTGAAGCGCACAGTCCGCGAGTCTAAGCGGTGCGCGGGCGTCGAACGGGCACGAAAAAGACCCCGACCGGACGGGGGAGACCGGTCGGGGCCGTAGGGGAGGGGTGCGGATGGCGGTCGCCTCGCGGCGATGTGCTCCATGGGGCTTCAGCCGAACGATCTTCCCCATGTGCGATTTTCATGTGGGGCCCGGGGACACTTTCCCACCCACACCCACGCCCTCTCCAACGGCCGGCCCGCGCCGATTGTTCCCCGGCTGCGACGAGCTCCCCGCCAGTTTTCTACGAAGGGAACTGGTCCTCCGGAATCTCGCTGGTCGTGGCGTTGCCCAGGATCGACTTGGCCAGCGAGAACGTCAGCACGTCGTACTGCGTACCGCCGCTCACCTGCTTCGTGCGGAAGACCGCCTTGTCGTCGAACTTCTGGAAGCTGCAGTCACGCGTGAAGGACTTCTTCGCCGCGTTCCAGTCCGTGCCGGTGGTGAAGTACACCGTGTACGAGCCGTTCGACACGCTGCGGACCGTCGCCCGGTCGTGCTTGCGCACATACACCGTGAAGACGCTCTTCTTCCCCCGGGTCATGGCGATCACCGCGTCGCTGTCCGTGCCGTTGTCGATGGTGAGCTTGCCCAGTCCGGAGCGGCCGGAGTCCTTCACCAGACGGCCGTTCCCGAGCCGGCGGTGGCGCGGTTTCTCGGTGCGCGGCAGCTTCAGCCGGGCCGGATAGCCGAGAGCGGTCAGCGAATCCGTCGCCTCCCGCACCGCGCCGGGCCCCGCACCGCCGCCCAGCTCCACCCGGGGCGAGGTCGCACAGCGCGTGTTGTCCGGCGCGGCGTCCGTGAGGTCCCCGCTCAGGTCGCGCAGCGCCATGGCGAGATCGTTGTTCCCGGTCGCCGCGTCGTCGGGCGTCGGCACCGTGTCCAGCGAATCGGCCGCCGAGGTCGCCGCGGTGGCGGCGGCGCCCAGGGCCTTCGCGAGACCCTTGCCCTCGGGCGCCCGGTCGACGGCCCGCAGCGCCCGGTCGACCGGCGCGAGCGTCGTCGTCAGCGCCTTGCCGTAGACGGCCGGGTCGACCGTGGGTGACGGGCTCGGCTCCGCGCTCTCGCTGCTGACGGACGGCGAAGGCTCCGAGCCGCCCGCCCCGCCGCCGGATCCGCCGCCCGACCCGCAGGCGGCCAGCGACACCGACACCAGAGCCAGTGCGGACATGCGCGCATACGTGTGCCGTGCCATGACGCCCCCCGAATTCCCCCGCCCGGCCAAGGCCAGGCCCCGTATGTCCAAGGTTCTCCGCTATGGGGCGGCTGTCAAGAAGGCCCCCGGCCCCCGCAGCGCCGCGTTCTGCTGGCGACGGCGCAGAACCGGCCTTACGGTGAAGACGCGACTGTACTGACTGACTCGATAGCGACCGACGCGGTCGGGACGGGCGGGCGGCACCATGGCACACGACGAAGGACTCAGCGGCGGAATGATCTGCAGCCACCTCGCTGACGTGGAACCTGTGACGGCCGACAGCGAGGACAGCTGTCTGGACTGCGTGGCGCTCGGCGACACGTGGGTGCACCTGCGGGAGTGCCAGACCTGCGGGCACATCGGATGCTGCGACTCCTCCAAGAACAAGCACGCGACCGCCCACAACAAGGCCACCGGGCACCCGCTCATCCGCTCCTACGAGCCCGGTGAGGGCTGGTGGTGGTGTTACGAGGACCAGGTCGTCTTCGAGGTCGAGGGCATGGGCCCGGTCCGCTCCGGCTGACCGGGGCCGCCGGCCGGGTACGCCGCCCGGTTACGCCGACCGGGGGAACCGGTCGGCGGCCGCGCGGTCACGATCCGTCCGTGGCCGCGCCGAACTCCTCCCGCCAGGACCGATGGCGCGGTGTCCAGCCCAGGTTCTCCCGGGCATGGCGGTTGCTCGCGCCCCGCGCCCAGTCGTGCCGGGGCCCAGCGCCGGTCGCGTGCTCCGGCTGCGGCGCGCCGACAGCCGCGCAGAACGCCGGGATCCAGTCATGACCCGCCGCGGGTTCGTCGTCGCACACGTTCACCGCGCCGGACGGCCACTCCAGCGCCGCGACAGCCGCCGCGACGGCGTCGTCGACATGCAGGAAGCTGCTCACGTCACCGTCGGCGACCAGCTCCCCGGCGAGCGCCTGCTCCGCCATCAGCGCGCCGGGCGCGTACCAGGTACCCGGGCCGTAGAGCACGCCGTACCGCAGCACCACCCACTCGGGCAGCTCCCGGGCCGTCTCCTCCAGCGTCGCCACCGCCCGTACGGTCGTCGACCTCGGCCCCTCCGCCGTCAGATCCAGCGGCGTCCGCTCGTCGGCGGGCCCTTCGCCGCCCTGGTAGGCCCAGGCGATGCTCTGCGCCACCATCCGCCGCGCACCGGCGGACAGCGCCGCGTTGGCCAGATTGGCGGTGCCGATCTTCCGCATCGCGGCGTTCGCCTCGCTGCTGCCGCCGCTGAGGTCGGTCAGCTGGTGCATGACGACCTCGGGTGACGCGTTCCTGACGGTACGGGTGATCGCCTCGGCGTCGTACACATCGGCGACGGCGGCCTCGGCGCCCTTCGACCGCAGCGCCTCCGCGTCCGAGGTGCGCCGGGTCAGCGCGGTGACGTCATGGCCGTCGGCGAGCAGCACCGGCAGCAGCCGGCTGCCGATGACACCGGTGGCTCCTGCCAGGAAGATACGCATGTCGGCCGGCCTCTCGTCGCTGTCGTCGTGGTGGCGTCCTCGCCCAGCTCAGCATCCCCCGGCGGCGCGCCGCACCCGCCGCTCCGCCGCGCCGGACGCGGCGAGGACTTTTACCGCGTTTCGGGGGCAGGCCGTTCCCTGACGGAAGGGAAGTGCGCATGAACGGCTCCACCGAGCAGCCTTCGCAGGATTCGACGCCGACGATCACGGAACCGGTCTCCGACCTCCAGCTCCAGCTCCTGATCAGGCTGCTGGGGGAGGACCCCAGATCATGGCTGCCGATCACACTGAACGTGCCGGGCGGGGTGGTGTACGGGGACCTGATCACACGCGAGGCGTGGAAGGCCGACTGGGCGCAGAGCCTGCGCCGGGTGCGGAGCGTCGGCTCGGACCTGCTCGCCAGATTCCCCGAGACGGTGGACCAGGCCGTCGACGAACTGCGCGGCGACGACGGGTCGCAGCATCTGCCGCGCTGGATCCATCTGCGCAACGTCACGGTGACGACGGGCGGTGTCAGCCCCGACGTGGAGGTGCCGGTGTGGCGCGGCAGGCTCTCCGACGTGGCCGGCTGGGCGCTGGGCCGCCCGGAGCCCGACGAGCACTGACCCGCCGCTCGCCACGACACGTGAGCACCACGCCCGGCCGCTCCCCACGATCCGCGGCCGCCCGGCCCGGCCGACGCCCGTCGGCCGGGCGTGTCGCCCTCGCCCGTGCGCGCGTCCGCTCAGGCCGGACGGCGTGTCGGCTCAGGCCGACGTGACGGTGAACAGCGCGCCGTCCGGGTCGCGCAGCGTCGCCTCCCGCAGCGCGGGCGCCGCCTCGGCGGGCGAGACCAGTACGCCGCCCCTGGCCGTCGCCGCGGTGACGGACTCCGCCACCTCCGGCACCCGGAAGTAGACGTGCCAGCGCGGCCGCAGTTGCGGATCGGGCATCGCCTGGACCGCGCCGCCGCGGATCTTGGCGACCACATGCCCCTGCTGGCGCAGCACCGCGCTGTCGTCCTCGTGCACGAGCGTGAAGTCGCCCTCGCCCTCGGGCGCCCAGCCCAGCACCTGGCTGTAGAAGCGGGCGGCGTCCGACGTGTCGCGGGTGCGCAGCTCCAGCCAGGCGGGGGCGCTGCCGCGGCCCACCGTCCAGTCGGAACGCACGGCGCCCTCCCAGATACCGAAGGCCGCGCCGTCCGGGTCGGTGGCGAGCGCAGCGCGTCCGGTGTGGAAGGCGAGCGGGCCCACGGCCACGGTCGCGCCGCGCTCCCTGATCCGGGCCGCCGCCGCGTCCACGTCGGCCACGGCGAAGTACGGCGTCCAGGAGACGGCGACCTGGAGCGACGAGGCGAGCGCGCCGATGCCCGCGACGGGCAGCCCGTCGGTGAGCGCCACGCAGAAGTCGTCCCCGAGCCCGGCGGCGCGGTACGTCCAGCCGAGCACATCGCCGTAGAAGAGCTGGGAGGCGGAGAGTTCACGTGACAACAGGGTCACCCAGCACGGCGCCCCGGCCACTGTCTGCGAATCAGTCTTGTCCCGCTCCAACACCGCTCACTCCGCCTTCGTCCGACGCCTGTTTGCCCCTTACTCTGCCAGGCCGCGCGGCGCGCGGCGCAGGGTGCCCTGCGGGCGGCCGGGTCCCGGCGCGGCAGCCCGGTCCTCAGCGCGGCGACTGTTCAGCGCAGCAACAGCTCGACGCCGCCGAGGATCGTTGCCCCGATCACCAGCCGTTCGAACACCCGTTGATTGATCCGGTTGACGCAGGCCTTGCCGATGAGGGCGCCCGGCACGACGAACAGCGCGAGGAACACGTCCAGCAGCAGGGAGCGTCCGTCGATCAGTCCGAGTCCGACGCTGAAGGGCACCTTGGTGGTGTTGACGATGAGGAAGAACCAGGCGGACGTGCCGAGGAAGCCCAGCTTCCGGAAGCCGGCGGAGAGCAGATACAGCGACATGACCGGGCCGCCCGCGTTCGCGACCATGGTGGTGAAGCCGCCCAGCACTCCGTAGGAGCGGGCCTTCAGACGGCTGTTGGACGGCTCGGCCGCGTCGTCGGTGTCGGCCGCGCCGGAGGATTCGGCCGCCTCGGTGGCCGCGTCCCGCGTCGCCGTGTGCCGCCGCCACAGCGTGACGCCCGCCATCAGCATCAGGATCGCGCCGATCGAGGTGCGGACCGCGGCGTCGTCCGCCCACAGCAGGAACACCGTGCCGACCACCACCCCGGCGGCGACCGCGGGGAACAGCCGCCACAGCGTGGGCCAGTGCGCGTGCCGCCGGTAGGTCAGCACGGCCAGCACATCCCCGACGATGAGGACGGGCAGCAGCACCCCCGTCGACTCGCGGGCCGGCAGCACGGCGGCGAAGACCGCGAGACTGACCGTATTGGCCCCGCTCACCGCCGTCTTGGAGAAACCGACCAGCGCCGCCGCTGCCGCGAGCGCGACGAAACCCCACACACCTATGCCGTCCATGTCGATCACTGATGCTATGCCTCGAACGGGTGCGTAGGCTGTGACCCGGCGTGCTCGGTACAGCGCTGTCCGACAAGGGGGGCCGACGACATGGCGGAACGTCCGACGAACATCGACACAGGGGTGGCACATCCCGCCCGGGTCTACAACGCCTGGCTGGGCGGCCGGGACCACTACCCGGCCGACGAGGAGGCCGCGCAGCTGGCGGCGGCGGCCAACCCGGGGATCGTGCCCGCCGTACGCGCGAACCGCGCGTTCCTCGGCAGGGCCGTCCGGCTGCTCACGGAGCAGGCAGGGATACGGCAGTTCCTCGACATCGGTACCGGCATACCGGCGGCGGGCAACACCCACGAGGTGGCGCAGTCCGTCGCCCCCGACGCCCGGATCGTGTACGTGGACAACGACCGGATCGTCCTGGCGCACGCCACGGCGCGGCTGGTCGGCACTGCGGAGGGGCGCACCGCCTACGTGGAGGCCGACGCCCGCGATGTGGACACGATCCTCAGCGAGGCCCGGCGCACCCTGGACTTCAGCCGTCCGGTCGGGCTGATGCTCGTGGCGATACTCCAGTACATCCCGGACGCCGACGACCCGTACGCCCTGACGGAGCGGCTGCTGGCGGCGCTGCCGGCCGGCAGCCATCTGGTGATCTCCCACCCTGCGGCCGACATCTCGGCCGCCGAAGTGGCCCGTTCCATGCGGGTGTACAACGAGCGCGCCGCCGCCGACGCGTCCGCCACGCCCCGTACCCATGACGAGGTGACGCGCTTCTTCACCGGTACGGAACTGCTGGAGCCCGGTGTGGTCTCCCTGCCGCAGTGGCGGCCCGGCCCCGGGGACACGCCGTCCGGCGACATCCCCATGTGGTGCGGCGTGAGCCGGGTCCGGTAGCTCGGCCACCGGACCCGGGTCTCAACGCGCCCGCGCTCGGCGGTGGTTACGGATAGTCCACCAGGTTCGCGACCTGGCTTCCGCCGTTCGAAGGACCGCCGGTCCCGTTGATCACGTGGTTGATGGTGCCGGCGCCGCCCAGCGACACGGTGACCATGTCGTGGAACTTCACGCCCGGGGTGTCGGGGACTTCGAAGGAGTGCTCGGCGACCACCGACCTGTCGGCCGTGAAGTTGCAGTAACTGCCGAGCCCCCACGCCTCGTGGTCGGTGACGCCGTCGGCCACCTTGTACGCGGCGTAGCCCTTGGTGTCCCCGCTCATCCAGGCGTCCTGACTCGGCGGGTCGTACGGCATCTCGTTCTGGTAGAAGTACGTCCTGCCGCCGTTGCCGTTCCAGATGGTCTGGTACTCCTGGTAGTGCTCGACGAACAGCCCGTACATCGTGACGTCGTCACCGTTGACGATCAGCCCGTTCGCCGCCGTGTTCTGGTCCCAGCCGACCCCGTCCCCGTGGTCGGCGCGCCAGATCCACAGATGGTCGCCGATGACGTCCGAGCTGTTGACGACCAGGCTCTTCGCCGCCTTGCCTACATGGGCGCCGCCGACGCGGAAGAACACATCGCTCAGCGACGTCGGGTTGTCGGCGTGACTCGCGCTCGAACCGTCCGCGCCGACCTCCATCAGCGTCGGTGAGTTGGTGGTGCCCGCGTCGATGAGCAGACCGGCGATCTTCACCCCGTCCACGTCGGCGACCGACATCGCGGAGATCCCGTCGTCCGGGGTCAGGGTCGCGAGGCCCATACCGAGCACGACGGTGTCGGGGTCCGTCACCTTCAGCGTCTGGTCCAGGTGGTACACCCCGGGCGTGACGAGCAGGTTCTTGCCGGCGGCGAGCGCGGCGTTCATGTCGGCCGCCGTCGCACCCGGCTTGGCGATGTAGAAGTCGTCGATCGGCAGGGACTCGCCCGCCGGGTCACCGCCCGACCAGGTCGTCCCCGAGGCGTTCTTGCGCAGCGCGGGTACGAACACCTGGTAGGCGCCCGCATCGTCGATGTACAGGAACGGCTTCTCGCGGGAGACCGGCGCCTGGTCGACCGTCGTGTAGGGCGGATTGGGGAAACTCGTGGCAGGCGCGTTCCTCACCCCGACGAAGACCATGTTCCAGTTGGAGCCGTTCCAGCTGCCGATCTCGTCGTTACGGGACAGCCACTGCTGCTGGGTGCCGGACCTGACCTGGCCGTCGACCTTCGAGTCGGCCATGAAGCCGCCGCTGGCCCAGCCCCCGTCGTCCAGCGCCAGATCCCCCTTGAGGTGGATCCGGCGGTAGGGGGCGGCCTGGGAGACGGCCCAGCGGTCGGTGCCGCCGGTGGGGGTGACGGACAGGTTCTCCGCGTCACGCCAGAAGTTCTGGGTGGCGTTCTGCGGCGGGAACCAGTCGGCCTCCGCGTGCACGGCCCCGTTGATGTTCACGTCGTCCGGTGAAAGACCGAGCCCCGCCACCTGCGTGTAGAAGCCCACGTTCGCGTCGACGTCGTACGAGCCCGGCTTGAACAGTTCGGCGTGCCGCTCCTCGCCGAACTGGTTGGTCTCCTGCTGCTGGAAGACCTCGTCGAGCCGGCCCTGGATGTCGGCGGTCGGCGTCGACGGGTCGAACACGTCGACGTTCGGGCCGAGATCGGGTGCGTCGGCCGACGGGTCGGCGAACGCCTTGCCGATCTTCGTGGACGCCGGTGCTCCGGTGCTCTGCGGGTCCTGGCCCGCCATGGCCGACTGCGCGGCGAAGGCGCCCGACGCCAGCAGGACGACGGCCGCCGCCACGGGCAGTACGCGGCCGCGCCGCAGGAAGCGGCGGCCGGTGCGTGGTTCGCTGTTCATGTGCTCTCCTCTCCGGTGTCCCGCGCCGTCAGCCGGTGAACCCGGCGATGATGCTGGTGAACTGCCAGGGGTCCTGGTCCACTCCGGAGCAGGTGTCGTCGTTGGGGTAGTCACCGGGGCACGGCCGGTCGCGGTTGACCGACCAGAAGGAGAGCCGGGCGAGGTGGTGCTGCTGGGCGTAGGCGGTGATGGCGGTGAAGTCGTCCGTGGTCACCGTCTCGTCGACGTCGGTGATGCCGTTCATCGAGGACAGCCCGCTGTGCGCGTACGCCTCCTCGTCGCTGTACCCGTAGGCGTTCTTGACCGTGTCCTTGAGCCCGTCGGTGGCCTGTTCGGTGAGGTCGGCCATGTTCTGTCCCGCGCCGCCGAAGTCGAACGGCATGATCGTCCAGCCGTCCACCTCAAGTCCGGAGTCGGCCGCCCGCCCGATCATGCTGTCGTCGGGGCCCGACTGGTCGCTGGGGAAGGTCACATAGGTGACCAGACCGGCGTTGTCCGCCTTGACCTGCTTCAGCGCGTCGATGGTCTTCTGCTGCGTGGCCGGGTCGTTGTACGCGTCACCCTCGATGTCGATGTCGATCGCCTTCAAGCCGTAGGCGTCGATCACCTTCTGGTACGCGCCGGCCAGTGCGGACGCGTCCGCGCAACTCTGCTCCAGCTTGTCGCCGTTGGCACCGCCGAACGAGGGGACGACATCGCCGCCCGCGCCGCGCACCGTGTCGATCGTCTGCTGGTCGACGCCGCCGTCGAGCGGCCTGCTGCCGTCCCACCGCGGGTCGCAGCCGCCGCTGTCGAGGACGAACGCCATGGTGAACCAGCGGACGCCGGTGGCGTTCATGACCTCGGCCGGGTCCGGCGGGTTGCCCCAGCCGTTGTACAGATACGGGGCGACGGCTTGCGGCGCCGCGGCGGGCGCGGCGTCCTCGGGGGCGGCGTAGGCGTTGACGGCGAAGGTGGCGCCGGACGCGACGACCGCGGCACAGACGGCGACGGCCGACCTGCGGAGCGACCGCCGGTTCACGGATGTGCCATGGCGTGCTGAACTCATGTGGGGGGCCTTCCGATGTGGGGGGAGGGAAGGTGTGAAGCGGGCCGTGCGGGCGTCACGCGCCAGAACATGAACGCGTTGATCGCTCAACAGGCGCTGCTCCATGATTAATTCAAGGCTTGAGTTAACTCGTGGGCCCAAGGGGCGTCAAGGGGTTGGATGCCGACAGCACGCATTCATCTCTTGAATAAAATCGTTGGACCCAGCAGCCCGCGCCTTCGTAATGTCCCTCCATGGACAGCGCACGGAACTTCGTCGGCGGCCCGGTCGTCGACGTGCTCTCCCGGTACGAACCGGCCGGTCCCGCAGAGGCGGCGGACGCCCGGCGGGTGCGGGAACTGGCAGGTGGCGGCGGGGATCCGTGGCTGCGCTCGACCCCGCTGCACACGACGGCGTCCGCGCTGATCGTCCACCCGCCCACCCGCCGGGTCCTGCTGCGCCGGCACCCGCGCCAGCGGTCCTGGCTCCAGGTCGGCGGCCACGGCGACCCGGGCGAGAGCGACCCGGCGTCGATCGCGCTGCGCGAGGCCGTCGAGGAGACCGGGCTGGGCGATCTGAAACCCTGGCCCGACGCTTCCCTCCTCCAGGTGGTGATCGTCCCGGTCGCTGCGGGACGCGGCGAGCCCGCGCACGAACACGCCGACCTGCGCTTCGTGTTCGCCACCGACGCACCGGACGCCGCACGCCCGGAGAACCCCGAGGCGCCGCTGCGCTGGCTCACCGTCGCCGAGGCTCTGGAGATCACGGCGGAGGCCAATGTCCGCGAGGCGCTGCGGCGCGTGGCGCGCCTGCTCGACCAGGGCGGGCCTGCTCCGGCGGGGGGCCCGGCGACGCGCCTCTGACCTGGCATGCAAGAGTTCCGGGTGAGTGAACCCGGTCCGAACGCAGCGAGGGAGAACGCCGTGCGCCACACGCCAGAAGGGTCCGAATCCGCCCAGGCGGCGCCGGCGGTGACCAACTGGGCCCGCAACATCGCCTTCAACGCGGCCCGGGTGCACGCGCCCACGTCGGTGGAGCAGTTGCGGGACATCGTCGCGAGCAGCGCCCAGGTACGGGCGCTCGGCAGCGGCCACTCGTTCAACGCCATCGCCGACACCACGGGCGATCTTGTCTCCGTAGCGGCGCTGCCCAAGAGCATCGACATCGACACGGCGGCGCGGACGGTCACCGTTGGCGGCGGCATGCGGTTCGCCGAATTCACCGGCGCCGTGCACGAGGCGGGTCTCGCGCTGCACAACCTCGGCTCGCTCCCGCACATCTCCGTCGCCGGCGCCTGTGCCACCGGAACCCACGGCTCCGGTATCGGCAACGGCTCACTGGCCACCGCCGTACGCGCCCTGGAGATGGTCACGGCCGACGGCTCGCTGCGCACCCTCGACCGCGACGACGAGGACTTCGCGGGCGCCGTCGTCGCGCTCGGCTCCCTCGGCGTCGTGACCCGGATGACCCTCGACCTGGTCCCGCGCTACGACGTCCGGCAGTGGGTGTACGAGGGGCTGTCGTACGCCGCGCTCCGGGAGAACTTCGAGGACGTCCTGTCCGCCGCGTACAGCGTCAGCCTCTTCACCCGCTGGCGGACCGAGCTGATAGAGCAGGTGTGGCTGAAGCAGCGCGAGGGTGACCAGGAGCAGCCGGCGCCCCGCGCCTGGCTCGGCGCCGTCCTCGCCGAGGGGCAGCGCCATCCGGTGCCCGGGATGGACCCGGTGACCTGCACGGTCCAGAGCGGGGTCGCGGGCCCCTGGCACGAGCGGCTGCCGCACTTCAAGCCGGAGTTCACCCCGAGCAACGGCGACGAGCTGCAGAGCGAGTACTTCGTCGCGCGCGAGGACGGCCTCGCCGCCTTCGACGCGCTGGCCCGGATCGCGCCGGAGATCGCCCCGGTGCTGCAGATCGGTGAGATCCGCACGGTGGCGGCCGACGGGCTGTGGCTGAGCCCCGCCCACGGCCGTGACTCGGTGGTCTTCCACTTCACCTGGGTGCCGGACACGGCGGCGGTGACGCCGGTGCTGACCGCCATCGAGGAGGCGCTGGCCCCCTTCGGTGTCCGGCCGCACTGGGGAAAGCTGTTCACGACCGGGCCCGAGCGGCTGCGGGAGCTGTACGAGCGCTACGCGGACTTCGAGGCGCTGACGAGCGCGTACGACCCGCAGGGCACGTTCCGCAACGACCTGATCACGCGATTCTTCCCCGGGAGCCCGGCGTGACGCTATTTGTCACATAGCTTTCACTTTGGCTATAGCCGAGACACAGTTTGTGTTTCTACTGTCTCGGACATGCCCCGTTCGACGCTGTACACCTCCGCCGCCGTCGCCCTGTTCGTGGTCGTCTGGGCGGCGGTGGACGGTGGCCAGTCACCGGCCAGTGGCGCGGTGCCGCCCACGCCGCGGCCGAGCGCCCCGCTGACCCCGCTGGCGTTCCCCGTCACCCCCGGGCCCACCGGACCGCTGCCCAGGGTGCTGCCGCCCGGGATACCTGCACCGTCCCCGAAGCCCGGCCCGGCTCCGAAACCCGCCCCGAAGCGGACCCCCGTGGCCAAGCCGGCGAAGGACCCGCAGAAGGTGCTGGCCGATCTGATGGAGCCGATCGACGCCGGAACCTCCGCCTCCGTCTCGGTCGCCGTAATCGACATGAGCGACGGGCGCACCGCGCGGTACGGCGTGAGGGCGGGCAGGACCTACGACACGGCGAGCATCGTCAAGGTCGACGTCCTCGCCGCCCTGCTGCTGCGGGCACAGGACCACAAGCGCCGGCTCACGGCCCAGGAGAAGACGTACGCGAGCGCGATGATCCGGGTCAGTGACAACGACTCGACCGACGCGCTGTGGCAGATCATCGGCGGCGCCGCGGGGCTCGAAGCGGCCAACCGCCGGCTGGGGCTCACCGAAACGGAGCCCGGGGCCGCCGGGCTGTGGGGCCTCACCCGGACGACGGCCAAGGACCAGCTCACCCTGTTGTCGGCCGTGTTCGGTGACCATCCGGCGCTGGACAAGGCGTCGAAGGCGTATCTGCGCGGGCTGATGGGGGAGATATCACCGGGGCAGGACTGGGGGGTCTCGGCGGCGGGCCACACCGACGGACTCAAGAACGGCTGGCTGCCGAGGAGTGCGACCGGGCTGTGGGACATCAACAGCATCGGCCGGGTGACCGTGGACGGCCACCCCTGCCTGCTGGCGGTGCTGTCGAAGGGACACACCAGCCAGCAGGCCGGGATCGAGGTGGTCGAGAAGGCGGCCAGGGCAGCCGTCACGGCGCTCGGTCTCAAGAGCGGGGACTGAGCGCGGGCGGGACCCGCCCGCGCTCAGCGCCCCGTTCGCTCAGCGTCCCATCAGGTCGGTCTGCCGGATCTTGTTCGTCACGTCGAGCGCGGCGACCTTGTACGACTCGGCGAGCGTCGGGTAGTTGAACACCGCGTCCACCAGATAGTCGACCGTGCCGCCGTTGCCCATCACGGCCTGCCCGATGTGGACCAGCTCCGTGGCACCGGAGCCGAAGCAGTGCACCCCGAGCAGCCGCCGGTCCTCCGGCGACACGAGCAGCTTCAGCATGCCGTGCGCGTCCCCGATGATCTGCCCGCGCGCCAGCTCCCGGTAGCGGGAGACCCCCACCTCGAACGGCACCCGCTCGTCGGTCAGCTGGTCCTCGGTCTTCCCGATGAAGCTGATCTCCGGAATGGTGTAGATGCCGATCGGCTGGAGCAGGTGCATCGGGTTCACCGGCTCGTCGCAGGCGTGGTACGCGGCGGCCCGGCCCTGCTCCATCGAGGTCGCGGCCAGCGCGGGAAAGCCGATGACGTCGCCGACCGCGTAGATGTGCGGCACGGACGTGCGGTAGTGCTCGTCCACGCTGATCCGGCCGCGCTTGTCGGCGGTGAGACCGGCCTTGTCCAGGTCGAGTTCGTCGGTGAGCCCCTGCCGGCCCGCCGAGTACATCACCGCGTCGGCGGCTATCTTCTTGCCGCTCTCCAGGACGGTCAGCGTGCCCTGCTCGTGCCGCTCGACCGCGGCGACGGTCTCACCGAAGCGGAACGTCACCGCCAGGTCCCGCAGCCCGTACTTGAGCGCCTCGACCACCTCGGCGTCGCAGAAGTCCAGCATCGAGTCCCGCTGCTCGACCACGGTGATCTTGCTGCCGAGGGCGGCGAACATGCTGGCGTACTCGATGCCGATGACCCCGGCACCCACGATGACCATGGACCGGGGGACCCGGTCCATGTTGAGGACGCTGTCGGAGTCCATGACCGTGCGCTCGTCGAACTCGACGCTCGCCGGGCGCGCGGGCCGGGTGCCGGTGGCGATGACGATGTGCTCGGCGGTCACCAGCCGGTCCTCGCCGCCCCCGTCCCGCACGGCGACGGTGTGCTCGTCCATGAACCGCCCGGTGCCCGGCAGCAGGGTGACCTGGTTCCTGGCGAGCTGGCTGCGGATCACATCGACCTCGCGGCTGATCACATGATCCGTACGGGCCGTCAGATCCGCGACGGTGATTTCTTCCTTGAGCCGGTAGCTCTGCCCGTACAGGTCCCGCTGGGTGAGGCCGGTGAGATACAGCACCGCCTCGCGCAGCGTCTTGGACGGGATGGTGCCGGTGTGTATGGAGACGCCGCCGACCATGTCGGTCCGGTCGACGATCGCGACTCTGCGGCCGAGCTTTGTCGCTGCGATGGCGGCCTTCTGGCCGCCCGGGCCTGATCCGATGACAAGCATGTCGAAGTCGCGCACGCACAGGAGTCTGGCATTCGCGGAGGTTTCCCGGAAGAGCGGGTCCGGCTGCCCCGCGCCCGGCTACGACCGGAGCGCGGCCCCGGGGTCCGCGTGGCGGCGTCCGACGGGCAGGACCAGCGGCGTCCCGGACACCTCGTCGGTCACGACCCGGCAGTCCATGCCGAAGATCTTCCGTACCGCGTCCTCGCTGACCACCTCGGCAGGCGGGCCCTCGGCGACGATCGCGCCGTCCTTCATGGCGATCGTCCAGCGCCTGAACCACCCCTGGTGCGGATAACGGCCACGGCCCACCAGGCACACCCCGGTCAGGATCAGCAGCAGTCGGCCGCGCGGCACACCTGTCCGGCGACACGCCCGGCGATCCCGGCTGACCTCGGTGTTTCGGCTTGTCAGCCGTCCAGGTGGCCTCGGCCCCCGATGCGTTTCCCCTCGCCCGCACCGGGGAGGCGATCTTCTGACAATCACCGGGGGCAGACAGACGGAGGCATCAACGTGCCAACAGTTCCCACCATCACGCTGAACAACGGCGTCGAGATCCCGCAGCTCGGCTTCGGCACCTTCCAGATCCCGCCGAAGGAGACCGAGGCGGCCGTGCTGTCCGCCCTGGAGACCGGCTACCGGCACATCGACACGGCCGAGATGTACGGCAACGAGAAAGAGGTCGGCAAGGCGGTCCGCGGATCCGGTCTCGACCGCGCCGACCTCTTCGTCACCAGCAAGCTCAACAACCCCTACCACGCCCACGACGACGCGCTGGGCGCGTTCGACAAGACCCTCGAAGACCTGGACATCGACTATCTGGACCTGTTCCTGATCCACTGGCCGATGCCCGCCGTCGGTGACTTCGTGGAGACCTGGCACGCCATGGAGGAGATGTACCGCTCGGGCCGGGTGAAGGCCGTCGGCGTCTCCAACTTCAAGCCGCACCACCTGCGCAGGCTGCTCAGCGACAGCGTCATCGTGCCCGCGGTCAACCAGATCGAGGTACACCCGTACCTGACACAGGACGACGTGCGCGCCTTCAACGCCGAGCACGAGATCGCCACCGAGGCCTGGTCGCCCATCGCGCAGGGGCTGGTCCTGGACGACCCCACGATCACCGGCATCGCCGAGCGGGTCGGCAAGTCGGCGGCGCAGGTGACGCTGCGCTGGCATCTGCAGCGCGGCGACATCGTCTTCCCGAAGTCGGTGACCGCCAAGCGGGTGAAGGAGAACTTCGACCTGTTCGACTTCGAGCTGACCGAGGGCGACATCGCCGAGATCACCGCACTGAACAGGGACGAGCGGACCGGATTCGACCCCGACCGGATGAACGCCACCCCCTGAGGTCAACTAGGTTGGGCGGACGGCCGCCGTTCCGAGCAGATAGGGCAGTCAGTGGTTCTGAAGACTTTCCGATGGGCGTTCCTCATCAGCCTGCTCGGCCTGGCGGCCGGGGTCCTCTACGACGGCTGGGCGGGGCTCGGGGTCGTGGCGATCCTGGCCGTACTCGAAGTGTCGCTGTCCTTCGACAACGCGGTGATCAACGCCGGAATCCTGAAGAAGATGAATGCCTTCTGGCAGCGGATCTTCCTCACCGTCGGCGTGCTGATCGCCGTCTTCGGCATGCGGCTCGCCTTCCCCATCGTGATCGTCACCATCACGGCCAGGATCAATCCTGTCGAGGCGGTACGGCTCGCGTTCAACGACAAGGACCGCTACGAACAGCTGGTGACCGACGCCCACCCGTCGATCGCCGCCTTCGGCGGGATGTTCCTGCTGATGATCTTCCTCAGCTTCATCTTCGAGGAGCGGGACATCAAGTGGCAGGCGTGGCTGGAGCGCCCGCTGGCGAAGCTCGGCAGGATCGAGATGCTCTCGGTCTGCGTCGCGCTGATCGTGCTGCTGATCGCGGCGCTGACGGTGGCCACCCACGCCCATCAGCACGGCGGCCACCACGCCGACAAGTCGGGCACGGTCCTGACGGCGGGAGTGGCGGGCCTCGTCGCGTATCTGATCGTCGGCGGGCTCTCCACGTTCTTCGAGAACCGGCTGGAGGAGGACGAGGAACGCGCGGAGGCGGAGCGTGAGACGCGCGGTGCCGAACAGGGCGACCCGGCCGTCTCGGGGGCCGGTCTCACCGGCAAGGCCGCGTTCTTCATGTTCCTCTACCTGGAGGTGCTGGACGCGTCGTTCTCCTTCGACGGAGTCATCGGCGCTTTCGCCATCACCAACGACATCGTGCTGATGGCCCTCGGCCTCGGTATCGGCGCCCTGTACGTCAGGTCGCTCACGGTCTACCTCGTGCGGCAGGGGACCCTGGACGACTACGTCTATCTGGAGCACGGCGCGCACTACGCGATCGGCGCCCTCGCCGTGATCCTCCTCGTCACCATCCAGTACGAGATCAGCGAACTGATCACCGGGCTCGTCGGGGTCGTGCTGATCGGGTGGTCGTTCCTCTCGTCGGTCCGGCGGAACAAGCTGCAGTCCGTCTGAAGATCACAGGCGGAAGATCCGACCGGAGATCGGACCGGAGAGCGGGACCGAAGATCCGATCAATGCGGGCGGTGGCCCGGTAATTACTGGTGCGTTTTCTCTTGACGGCGCCAGACCTCCGATGTTCACTGCGTGTTGTGAACCTGTCACATGGCTGTTTCGCGCGGGTTACCGGTCGGGACCGGTGACCCGCTTCGGCAGGTTCCGCACCTCACCCGCGCTTTCGGATCAGCCGCCCCCCGCCCATCGCCGCTCGTGGGAGTGACACACATACGATGAAAAGACCCACTCGACTCTTCGCCCTCGCCATAGCCGCCGCCTGTATGGTCGGCGGCCTCGCCGGCATACCGGCGGCGTCCGCCTCCTCCACCGACGCCGCTTTCAACTCGGCGACGGGCGGGCTCAACGTCGACTACGCGAAGTACCTGTCCAAGCACGACATCGTCTACAACCGGCCCAACACCGACCCCGACTACGGTCTGACGGTGGGTAACGGCAAGACCGGTGCGATGGCTTGGAACGACAACGGTCTGAAGATGCAGGTGTCCGGCGTCGACGCGTCGGAGCAGACGGCGTTCGGCGCGGGGCTCGTCAAGCTCAACACCACACCCGCGATGGACACCGGCTACAGCACGTTCCAGCAGCGTCTGTCGATGTACAACGGCACCCTCACCACCAAGTACGACAGCAACCGCACCGTCACGGTGATGGGGAAGCCGAACTCCGAGGTGATGGGTGTCCATGTCGACGACACCCGCGGCGGCGTCTCCAGCGTCTCGCTCGACCTGAGCCTGTGGGACCTGGGCCAGCTCGGCAACAGCGGTGACGTCCCCAACCTGGACACCTGGAAGAACGTGTCCACCTACGCCGACTCGACCGGCGCCGGAATCAGCAGGGGGCAGGCCGACCCGAACAACTTCGGCTACACGCTCGCCGCGACCGTCGAAGGCGCGCCGTTCACCACGAAGGTCGTCGACTCCAAGACCGTGCGGCTGACGATCACGCCGTCGAGCAGCTACACCATCTGGTTCACCACCAGCACCCGGCTGAACGCGTCGGACCACAACTCGGTCAACGCGGCCAAGAGCGCGCTGAGTTCGGTGAAGAGCACCGGATACGCCTCGACCCTGACGAGCTATCAGAACTGGTGGCACTCGTTCTGGCAGAAGTCGTTCGTGCAGTACTCCAACGCGACCGGCGACGCCGACTACATGGAGAACGCCTACTACCTCGGCACGTACATGATCGCCGCAGGCGGGTTCGCCAACTACCCGTTCCACTTCATCAACGGTGACTTCAGAGCCACCGGCGACAACACCAAGTGGAGCAACGCGTACTGGTACTGGAACCAACGGGACGTCTACAACTCGTTCCTCGCGTCCAACCACGCCGACGTGATGAACACCTTCAACAACCTGTACAGCCGGAACTTCAACACGCTCAAGGCGTACACCAAGACCCGGTACAACGTCGACGGCATCTGGGTCCCGGAGACCATGGGCTGGGACGGCAACGCGCGCGGCACCGTCGGCAGTGACTACACCAAGAACATCTGGTCGACCGGCTACGAGGCCGCGTTCAACATGTACCAGCAGTACAAGTACACCAACGACAGCAACTACCTGCGCAACACGGCCTATCCGTTCATGCGCGAGGTCGCGAAGTTCTACACGCAGATGCTGTCGGTCGACAGCTCGGGCAAGTACTACGTCGCGTCGTCCAACTCGCACGAGACGTACTGGAACGTGCCCAACGCGATCACCGACCTGGCCGCCGTGCGCAGCCTGTTCCCGATCGCCATCCAGACGGCGAAGGACCTCGGCCAGGACGCGTCGCTCGTCCCGCAGTGGCAGAAGGTCCTGGACAACCTGATCGCCTACCCCTCGGACGCGAACACCTATCTGCCGCACACCCCGCCGATCGCCCAGACGCGGAACAACGAGAACGTCGCGTCCGAGCTGATCTGGCCGTACAACATCACCGGGATCGGCTACCCGGACCAGCAGAAGGCCGTCAACACCTGGAACGCCCGGCCCTTCCCGTACGGCAACGTGTGGGCGAACGACGCGGTCCAGGCGGCCCGGCTGGGGCTCGGGAACCAGACGTTCGACGGCATGAAGACGATGCTGAAGAAGTACCAGACCTACCCCAACGGTCTGACCGACAACACCAACGGTGTGTTCGAGTACTTCGGTGTGCATCTGTCGGCGATGAACGAGTCGCTGCTCCAGTCGTACAACGGGAAGATCAGGGTCTTCCCCGCCGTGCCGTCCGATTCGAGCTTCGTCGGCAAGTTCACCCTCCAGGCGAGCGGCGGCTTCACCGTGTCGTCCGAGCGTGAGGCCGGCGAGGTCAAGTACGTCGGGCTCAAGAGCCAGTACGGCAACAGCACCACGATCGTGAACCCGTGGGGCAACCAGCAGGTCCGGGTCCGCAAGGCGTCGGACAACTCGACCGTACTGACCACGAGCGACCCCGAGTTCAAGCTCACCACGGCGGCGAACACCGTGTACGTCGTGGAGCGCACGGCCAAGCCGCTCAGCGGCTACTCGGCGACCACGCTGACCGGGACCGCCAACCAGGACGCCAAGACCCTGGCCGGCACCAACTCGACGCTGGGCATCGGCAAGACGGCCAACCCGATGGTCAACGACTCGGCGGTGACCTACGACAGCAACTGGTACAGCACCAGCGCCCGTGGCTACGGCGACTACAACGACGACACGCACCACAGCACGGTGGTGGGTGCGACGGCCCAGTACACCTTCACCGGCACGGGCATCCAGTACCTGTCCGAGCGCAACGGTGACATGGGCAAGGTCGACGTCTATCTCGACAACGCGCTGCAGGGCACGGTCGATCTGTACGTCTCAGGGGCGAGACAGGCGCAGCAGGTCGTCTGGCAGAAGTCCGGTCTGGCCGGCGGCTCGCACACGATCAAGGTGGTCAACAAGAGCACCTCGGTCGGCATGATCGACGCCTTCCGTATCACTCCCTGACCGTTCGGTCCCGCGGAGCGCGCCGGGCTCAGCCGCCCTGCGCCACGGTCCGGTCCCCGGTGTGTTCCGCCGGGGGCCGGACCTCCGCCTGCTGGGTGCGTTCGGCGTCGGCCAGCAGCGAGTGACCCGTCGCCAGCACACCGATCGCCACCAGCACGGCCCCTGAGCCCAGCCAGAACGGCACGTGCACGGTGTAGTGCTCGGCCAGCTTGCCCGCGGCGTACGGCGCGAGACCGCCGCCGATGAAGCGGACGAAGCCGTAGGCCGCCGAGGCGACGGGACGCTCCACCGGGGCGACCGTCATCACGGCCTGGGTGGTGATGGTGTTGTTGATGCCGATGAAGGCGCCGGAGACGATCACGGCGACGATCAGCGTGGTCCGCGAATCGGTGAAGGCGGCGATGACCGCGATGTCGACGGCGAACAGCGCGAGATTGAGGTAGAGCGCCCTGGCGATGCCCAGCCGCGCCTGGAGCCGGGGCGCGCCGAAGACCGCGAAGACCGCCACCAGCACGCCCCACCCGGTGAACACGTAACCCAGCTGATGGGTCCCGAGGTGCATGGGGAACGGCGCGTAGCCGAGCACGGTGAAGAAGCCCCAGTTGTACAGCAGCGCCGTCAGCCCCATGGTCAGCAGACCGCGGTGGCGCAGGGCCCGCAACGGGTCGAGCACCGACGTCCGGTGGGCGGGCGGCGGGGTCGGCTGTACGAGGGTGAGCGTCGCGACCAGGGCGAGCGCCATCAGCACGGCGACGCCGAAGAACGGGCCGCGCCAGCTGATGCCGCCGAGTTCACCGCCGAGCAGCGGACCGATGGCGATACCGATGCCGAGCGCCGTCTCGTACAGGATGATGGCGCCGGCGAAGCCGCCGCTCGCCGAGCCGACGATGACCGCGAGCGAGGTCGCGATGAACAGCGCGTTGCCCAGGCCCCAGCCCGCCCGGAAGCCGACGATGCCGGCGATGCTGCCGGACGCGCCGGCCAGTGCGCTGAAGGCGACGATCAGGATCAGCCCGGCGACCAGCGTGCGCTTGGCGCCGATCCGGCTGGAGACGAAGCCGGTGAACAGCATGGCGACGGCGGTGACCACCAGATAGCTGGTGAACAGCAGCGTCACCTGGCTGGGGCTGGCCCGCAGTCCGTCGGCGAGGGCGGGCAGGATCGGGTCGACGAGGCCGATCCCCATGAAGGAGATCACGCAGGCGAACGCCACCGCCCACACGGCCTTCGGCTGACGGAACGGGCTCACCGCGCCGGGAGCGCCGCCGTGCGCCGCCTCCTGGACGGTCGCTGACGTGTCTTCACTGTCGGTCACAAAATAAGGTGTACCACGCATCTATTTTGCTGACCAGACCTCGCGTCAGCCCATCGCGCGGTCGAGGTTGATCGCCGAACTGATCAGTGCCAGATGGGTGAACGCCTGCGGGAAATTGCCCAGATGCTCGCCCGTCATACCGATCTGCTCGGCGTAGAGTCCGACGTGGTTGGCGTAGGTGAACATCTTCTCCAGCGCCACCCGCGCCTCTTCCACGTCACCCGAGCGGGCCAGCGCCTCCACCCACCAGAACGAGCAGATGGAGAACGTGCCCTCGGTGCCGTCGAGACCGTCCGGCGCCTGTGCCGGGTCGTAGCGGAAGACCAGGCTGTCCGCCACGAGACTGTCCCGGATCGCGGCGACGGTCGAGTGGAACCGCTGGTCGGCGGGGGAGATGAACTTGACCATCGGCATGAGCAGGGCCGAGGCGTCCAGGATGGTCTCCACCTCCCCGTCGGGCTCGGCGCCCAGCCGCTGGACGAACGTGCGGGCCACCGGGTCCCAGCCGCGCGACATGACCGCGTGGTAGATCCGGTCGCGCACCTCTGTCCAGCGGCCGAGGTCCCCGGGGAGCCCGCGCTGCCGGGCCATCCTGATCATGCGCTCGACGGCCACCCAGCACATCAGCCGCGAGTAGGTGTGGTGCTGCCGGCCGGCCCTGGTCTCCCAGATGGACTCGTCTGCGGTGTCCCAGTTGTCCATCAGCCAGTCGAGGATCTCGCACAGATCCGTCCAGGCCTCGTGCGAGATTCCGCCGCCGTGCTTGTTGAACAGATAGATCGAGTCGATCAGTTCGCCGTAGATGTCCAGCTGGCGCTGGCCGCTCGCGTCGTTGCCGGTGCGGACCGGGTACGAGCCCCGGTACCCCTCCAGATGGCCGAGCACCTCCTCGGGGAGGTGCGCGTCGCCGTCGATGGAGTACATGACCCGCAACGGTCCGGCGCCTCGGTCGGTCGCCGTACGCAGCCGCTCGGTCAGCCATCCGATGAAGGCCTCGGCCTCGTCGGTGAAGCCCAACCGCAGCAGCGCGTAGAGGGAGAACGCCGCGTCCCTGATCCACACGTACCGGTAGTCCCAGTTGCGGCCCCCGCCGATCCGTTCGGGCAGACCGAGCGTCGGCGCGGCGATGACGGCGCCGGTCGGTTCGTGGGTGAGCAGTTTGAGGGTGAGCGCCGAGCGGTGCACCATCTCGCGCCAGCGGCCCGTGTAGCCGGACTGGGAGAGCCAGCGGCGCCAGAACGCCACCGTCGCGTCGAACAGCACCTCCGCGGCCTCGGGGCCCACGGCCTCCTCGGGGAAGTCCGCCCCGTCGGCCGCCGCCTCCAGCACGAACAGCGCCGTCTCGCGCTCGGACAGCTCGAACTCGCCGTACGCGTCGTCCCCTTCGACGTCCAGACGCACCGTCGAGCGGACCGACAGGGACAGTGTCTCTCCGCTGAACACCACACCGTCCGGCACCCGGGTCAGGGTGTGCCGGTCGCGGCCGTAGTTCATGCGCGGCGCGACGCGCACCGACATCCGCATCCGGCCCCGTACGTTGACCACCCGCCGCACCAGCCGCTGGCGGTGCTCGCTGTCGTGGGCCCGCAGGACCGGCATGAAGTCCTGGATCTCGACGATGCCGTCCTCGGTGAGCATCCGGGTCACCAGGATGTTGGTGTCCGGGAAGTAGAACTGGTGCCGTTTGGCGATCTGGCAGGACGGGGCGATCTCCCAGTAGCCGCCCTTGCCGGCGTCCAGCAGCGAGGCGAAGACGCTGGGGGAGTCGAACCGGGGGGCGCAGAACCAGTCCACCCGGCCGTCCGTCCCGACCAGCGCGGCGGTGCGCAGGTCACCGATCAGGCCGTGCTCGGCGATCGGCAGATAGTCCTCGGCCTCCATCCACCGAGTCTCACCCGCGGACCGCCGCCCCGCACATCGGTCGGGGACCGTCCGGCGGTCGCGTTCTCAGCCCTGGCGGGCCTTGAACCGGGGGTCCTTCTTGTTGATCACGAAGACGCGGCCCCGCCTGCGGACGACCTGCGCCCCCGGCTTGGACTTCAGGGACCGCAACGACTGGCGAACCTTCATGGCCTGCTCCCTTCCTTGGATGTCCATGACAACAGTGCGCCCGGCTGCGCCATTCCCCGGCCCCGCCCCGGCCGCACCCCGTTCCCGGCCCGTCCCGAGGCGTCCCGGCGTAGTCTGGGATGCCCGGGCGCATCGAGGAGACGACCAGTTCAGGGGTGGTGGCATGGTCAACCCGACGATCTTGACCGTCGACGACGATCCGGCGGTCTCCAGAGCCGTCGCACGCGACATCCGGCGGCGCTACGGCGAGCGCTACCGGGTCGTCCGCGCGGCCTCCGGTGAGGACGCGCTGGAGGCGCTGCGCGAGATCAAGCTGCGCGGGGACCAGCTGGCGATCATCCTCGCCGACTACCGGATGCCGAAGATGAACGGCATCGAGTTCCTGGAAGCGGCGATGGACCTGTTCCCGCTCGCCCGGCGGGTGCTGCTCACAGCGTACGCGGACACCGGCGCCGCCATCGACGCCATCAACGTGGTCGACCTCGACCACTACCTGCTCAAGCCGTGGAACCCGCCGGAGGAGAACCTCTACCCGGTGATCGACGGGCTGCTCGACCTCTGGCTCGCCACCCCCGACCCCTCGGCCACCGAGACCCGGGTGGTGGGACACCGCTGGTCGGCGCCCTCCTTCGCGGTACGCGACTTCCTCGCCCGCAACCTGGTCCCGTACCGCTGGCTCCAGGCGGACGAGCCCGAGGGCAGGCGGCTGCTCGACGCCGCGGGGGCCGCCGAGGGCGACGTACCGCTGGTGATCACGTCCGACGGCGCGTCCCTGATGGCGCCGAGCGACGCCCAGCTCGCCGCCCATGTCGGCCTCACCACCACACCCACCTCCGACTTCTACGACCTCGTCGTGGTCGGCGCGGGGCCCGCCGGACTCGGCGCCGCCGTCTACGGCGCGTCCGAGGGACTGCGTACGGTCCTGGTGGAGCGCCAGGCCACCGGCGGCCAGGCCGGCCAGAGCTCGCGCATCGAGAACTACCTCGGATTTCCGGACGGGGTCTCCGGTGCCCAGCTCACCGAGCGGGCCCGCAGGCAGGCGACGAAGTTCGGCGCCGAGATCCTCTCCACCCGCGAGGTCATCTCCATGGAGGCGCCCGGCTCGGGCCGGGTGCTGCGGTTCGGTGACGGCACCTCGATCACCGCCCACACCGTCGTGCTGTCCACCGGGGTCTCCTACCGCAGGCTGACGGCGCCGGGCCTTGAGGAGTTCACCGGCGCCGGGGTCTTCTACGGATCCACCGTCACCGAGGCGCACACCTGCTCCGGCGAGGACGTGTACATGGTGGGCGGCGCCAACTCGGCGGGACAGGCCGCCGTCTACTTCTCCCGCTACGCGCGCCGGGTGCATCTGCTCGTCCGCGGCGAGGATCTCGTACGGTCGATGTCCAGCTACCTCATCGACCAGCTCCGCGACATCGACAACGTCGTCGTGCACCCCTGGACCGAGGTGGTCGAGGGCAAGGGCGGCGACCACCTGCAGCAGCTCACGCTCAGGGACACCAGAACCGGCGACACGGAAACCGTCGAGACGTCCTGGCTGTTCGTCTTCATCGGCGCCGAACCCCGCACCGAATGGCTGGACGGCGTGGTCGAGCGCGACGACCGCGGCTTCGTCCTCACGGGACCCGACCTGGTCGCTGCGGGCAGGCGCCC
Organism: Streptomyces sp. NBC_00370; assembly: GCF_036084755.1. Lineage (NCBI taxonomy): Bacteria > Bacillati > Actinomycetota > Actinomycetes > Kitasatosporales > Streptomycetaceae > Streptomyces > Streptomyces sp. NBC_00370. Next base: position 877,009 of record NZ_CP107968.1, on the reverse strand, counting down.
CGCGTCCTGGCAACTGCCCCGCGACCCGTACCACTTGGAGTGCAGCGTGCCCGGTGTCTTCGCGGCGGGAGACGTCCGCGCCACCTCGCTCAAACGCGTCGCGTCCGCCGTGGGCGAAGGCGCGATGGCCATCTCGCTGGTCCACCGCTATCTGGAGGCACAGTGACCGACACCGTCCGGCTCAGTCCGGAAGAGCTGCGCACCCTGTTCCTGTTCGAGGCCCTCGACGAGGACCAACTGGTGTGGCTGTCCGAGCGGGGGAAGGTCGAGGAGCGGGCGGGCGGCAGCGTCGTCTACGCCGAGGGCGAGCCCGCGACCTGCTTCTTCGTCCTGCTGAGCGGCGCGGTCTCGCTCAACCGGCGGCTGCACGGCGACGACATCGAGGTCAGCAGGACCGACCAGCGCGGGGTCTACAGCGGCGCCATGCAGGCGTATCTCGGCGACCGCGTCGAGCAGTTGTACGCCAACACACTGCGGGCCGTCAGCGACGCGACGTTCTTCGTGCTGACCGCCGACGAGTTCGCCACGGCGATCCGCGAGTGGTTCCCGATGGCGCTGCATCTGCTGGAGGGGCTGTTCTTCGGCACCCGCGCCGCCAACACCATCGTCGGGGAGCGGGAGCGGCTGATCGCCCTCGGCTCACTGTCGGCCGGCCTCACCCACGAGCTGAACAACCCGGCGGCCTCCGCCGTCAGGGCCACGGCTGCGCTGCGCGACCGGGTGGCCGGCATGCGCCACAAGCTCGCCCTCATCGCCGACGGCCGGGTCGACGGCACCCGGCTGCACGGCCTGGTGGAACTTCAGGACGCGGCGGTGAAACAGGCGGCAGCCGCGCCGCCGCAGACCGCGCTCGGCGCGGCCGACGCCGAGGACGAACTGGCCGACTGGCTCGAAGAGCACGGCGTGGCGGGCGCCTGGGATCTCGCGCCCGCGATGGCGGCGGGCGGCATCAGCGTCCCCTGGCTGGCCACCGTCGAGGACACGGTCGGCGAGGCCTATCTGGACTCGGCCGTGCGCTGGATCGCGTACACCATCGACACCGAACTGCTGATGGGCGAGATCGACGACGCGGTGACCCGGATCTCCGGTCTGGTCGGGGCGGCCAAGCAGTACTCCCAGCTCGACCGCGCCGCACAACAGACCGTCGACGTGCACGCCCTGCTCAACGCCACGCTCACCATGCTCCAGGCGAAGATCCCCCAGGGCGTGAAGGTGGTCAAGGACTACGACCCCGACCTGCCGGGCATCCGGGCGTTCGGCGCCGAACTCAACCAGGTGTGGACCAACTTGATCCACAACGCCCTCGACGCGATGGATGGCACGGGCACGCTCACCCTGCGCACCAGGAAGGAGCCGGACCGGGTGCTCGTCGATGTGATCGACACGGGCTCCGGCATCCCGCCCGAGGTCAGGCCGCGGATCTTCGAGCCCTTCTTCACCACGAAAGCCGTCGGTGAGGGCACGGGCCTCGGCCTCGACATCTCGCACCGCATCGTCGTCAACAAGCACGGCGGCGACATCCGCGTCTACTCGGAGCCGGGCACCACCAGGTTCGAGGTGTGCCTGCCGATCACCCCGGAACCGCCGGAGGAGCCGTCGGTCGCCCCGGAGGGCCCCGGGGACTGACAGGGGACCGCCGCCCTTCCTGGGCCGGGCGCTACGCGGCCCGGCCCAGGAAGTCGCCGAGGCCGCTGATCAGCCGCTCGACGTCGTCGGCGTTCGTGTACGGGGCGAGCCCCACCCGCAGCGCGCCGGTGTCGCCGAGACCGAGCCTCCGGGACGCCTCCACCGCGTAGAACGAACCGGCGGGCGCGACGACCCCACGGTCGGCGAGAAAGCGGTACGCGTCCTGCGCTTCGCGGCCCTCGAAGCCGAGCAGCAGCGTCGGTGTGCGGCGCCGGGCCCGCGAGTACAGCGTGACGGACGGGAACGCGCCCAGCGCCTCCTCGATCCGGGATCGCAGGACATCCTCATGCGCCTCCAGCGCGGCGAACGAGCCGGCCAGCCGCGCGCGCCGCGACCCCTCCGCGGGTCCGGCGAGCGCGGCGAAGAAATCCACCGCGGCGCGCACGCCGGCGAGGAATTCGTAAGGCAGCGTGCCCAGTTCGAACCGCTCGGGCACGGTGTCGGCGGACGGCACCAGCTTGTCGGGCCGCAGCCCCTCCAGCAGTTCGGCCCGCCCGGCGAGCACCCCCAGATGCGGCCCGCAGAACTTGTAAGGGGAGCAGACCAGGAAGTCCGCGCCGAGCGCGTCCCTGTCCACATAGGTGTGTGCCGCCGCGTGCACGGCGTCGACATGGAGCAGCGCGCCCGCCTCATGCACGAGCCGGGCGATCTCCGGGACCGGCGGCCGGGTGCCGATGAGGTTCGATGCGGCCGTGACGGCGACCAGCCGGGTGCGCTCCGAGAGGACGGCGCGGACGTCGTCGGCGGTCAGCTCGCCCGACGCAGGGTCGAAGTCCGCCCACCGTACGGTCGCCCCGGCGGCCTGCGCCGCCTGGATCCACGGGCGCACATTGGCGTCATGGTCCAGCCGGGTCACGACCACCTCGTCACCCGGCGCCCAGGACGCGGCCAGCGTCCGGGACAGGTCGTACGTCAGCTGCGTCGCGCTGCGGCCGAAGACGATCTCCGACGGTTCGGTGCCGAGCAGATCGGCCATCGCCCGGCGCGCGGCCACGACAAGCTCGCCCGCGCTGCGCTCCCCGGCGGTCCTGCCGCCGCCGCCGTTCGACAGCGGTCCCGCGAGCGCCTCGCCGATCGCGTCGATGACGGGCCGAGGCGTCTGCGTACCGCCGGGCCCGTCGAAATGCGCGCCCCCGGCCCGCAGCGCCGGGAACTGCGCGCGGACCGCCTCGACGTCGTACGTCATGGAGAACTCCCTGTTCATGTCGGGGCTGGTGAGCCTAATCGAACAGGCATTGTGCAATCCCCGGGTACAGATCCACTGGATATGTGAAGCTTTGGCCATGAGCACTCCCCAAGACCCCCTCGCCCTCAGACTGAAGACGGACCGTCCGCACTCGGCGCGCGTATGGAACTACCTTCTGGGCGGCAAGGACCATTACCCCGTCGACGCCGAGACCGGCGACGTCATCCTCAAGACGTTCCCCGACATCGCCCGTATCGCCCGCGCGCAGCGGGCCTTCCTCGCCCGCTCGGTCCGCTTCCTGGCGGGCGAGGCGGGGATCCGGCAGTTCCTGGACATCGGCACGGGCCTGCCCACCGCCAACAACACCCACGAGGTGGCCCAGCGGCTGGCGCCCGAGTCCCGGATCGTCTACGTCGACAACGACCCGCTGGTCCTCACCCACGCGAGGGCGCTGCTCACCAGCACCCCCGACGGTGCCTGCGCGTACATCGACGCCGATGTGCTCGACGCCGGCAAGATCCTCGCGGAGGCGGCCAAGACGCTGGACTTCAGCCGTCCGGTGGGGCTGACGATGCTCGGCATGATGGGGCAGCTGTCCGACGCGGAGAAGCCGCAGGACGTGGTGGAGGAGATGCTCGCCGCCCTGCCGTCGGGCAGTTATCTGGCGCTCAGCGACGGCACCGACGGCAACGAGACGGCGAACCAGGCCATCGCGGTCTACAACGCCAACTCGGCCAGTTCGTACCACCTCAGGCCGCCGGCGCAGATCGGCGAGTTCTTCGCCGGACTCGAACTCGTCGAGCCCGGCATCGTCATGACGTCCGAGTGGCGGCCCGACCCGGACGACACCGGCGACTTCGGCCGGGTGGAGTCCGTCGCGGGTGTGGGACTCAAGCCCTGAGCCGAACGGAACCGTGACCTCCGCCCGGCCCGTGCGTTGTACGGATCATGAACATGCGTCGAATCCTCACTGCCGCGGCGGCAGGTTCCGCCTTCCTCGCCGCCCTTTCCCCCTCGGCCCAGGCCCTCGACTTCGGCGGCACCCTCAGCGGTGCGGCCCAGACGGCGGCGGCAGCCGGCGGAGAGGTCAAGCCCGTGGCCGACGGAGCCCTGGGGGAGAAGGCGGCCGCGGTGCAGGGCGTGGTCAAGGGCGGCACGCAGGTGGTGAAGTCCGGCAACGACCTGCTGCACTGACCACTCTCCTGAGCGACCCGGTGGCCGGGCACCCCTGGTGCCCGGCCACCCGTCCGTCCGCCGCTGTCCGAGCCTGTCCGCGCCTGTCCGAGCCGCCGAGATGCGCCGCCCGGCGGGCGGCGGAGAATGGAGGGGGCCAGGTCAGCCCCTGGGGCGAGAGCGTCCGGCTCGTCGGGACGACGGGAAGGGCCGCCATGCAGACCTCCATCACCCCGGCCGCAGGCGGGACCTATCTGACCCCGACCGAGCGCGCGGCGGCGGGCAAGGCCGCCCGCCGGATCCTGCCGAGATCGGCGCACGGCGAATTCACCGCCGCAGCCGGCCGCCCCGACCCGATCGACGTGATCGAGAGCCAGTCCGCCACGCGCGTACCGGATCTCGTCCCGATCCGCTACGGACGCATGGCTGAGTCGCCGTTCCGCTTCTACCGGGGCGCCGCTGCCATCATGGCCGCCGACCTGGGCGCGGCGCCGCGCACCGGTCTCACCGCCCAGCTCTGCGGTGACGCGCATCTGATGAACTTCCGGCTGCTCGCCTCGCCCGAGCGGCGTCTGATGTTCGACATCAACGACTTCGACGAGACCCTGCCAGGACCCTGGGAGTGGGACGTCAAACGGCTGGCCGCCAGCCTGGTGATCGCGGGCCGCGAGAACGGCTACTCGGCCAAGGAGCGCGCCGCGATCGTCCGGGCCGCCGTGGGCTCGTACCGCGAGCGCATGCGGTACTTCGCCGGGCTGGGCAACCTGGCCGTCTGGTACGAGCGCGCCGACGTCGAGGAACTGCGCGCCACGGCCGGTAAGCGGCTCGACAAGCGGGGCCGCGGGCGCGTCACCAAGGCGGTGGGGAAGGCCAGGACCAGGGACAATCTGCGGGCGTTCGAAAAGCTCACCCACCTGCTGCACGGCGAGCGCCGCTTCGTGGCCGACCCGCCGCTGATCGTGCCGCTGGACGACATGCTGCCCGGCGCCGAGCGTGACCGGCTGGAGGCGGGCCTGCGCGAACTCGTCGACCGGTACGCGGGCAGCCTGTCCATGGACCGCAGGCATCTGCTCCAGCAGTACCGGGTGGTCGACATCGCCCGCAAGGTGGTCGGCGTGGGCAGTGTCGGCACCCGCTGCTGGATCGTGCTGCTCCTCGGCAAGGACGATCAGGACCCGCTTATCCTCCAGGCCAAGGAGGCCGACACCTCGGTGCTCGCCGAGCATGTCGGCGGAAGTGTCTACGACAACCAGGGCTGCCGGGTCGTCGCCGGCCAGCGGCTCATGCAGTCCGTCGGTGACATCTTCCTCGGCTGGGACCGGGTCCAGGGCCTCGACGACAGGCAACGGGACTTCTACATCCGGCAGTTCAACGACTGGAAGGGCGTCGCCGTACCCCAGATCATGGTGCCGCGCGGGATGCGGGTCTTCGGCGAACTCTGCGGCGCCACCCTGGCCCGCGCGCACGCCAGGTCGGGGGACCGGATCGCCGTCGCCGCCTATCTGGGCGCCGGGGACGTCTTCGACCGGGCGCTGGTGGGGTTCGCCGAGAGCTACGCCGACCAGAACGAACGCGACCACCGCGCGCTGACCGAGGCGATCGGCACGGGGCGCGTGATTGCGGTCACGACCTGACCAGCTTTGGCCGTTGTTTTACACCATTCGTGTAACCATGGGCACGGAAATCCGTATCTCCAGGGATATCGGACCTCTGAAGAAGTGGCGAGTGGAATATGCGCGTGCGCATGGGCCGAAGCAGGAGCAGCATAGGGATCGCACTGGCGACGGGCGCGGTGATCGCGGGCGCCAGTGCCTGCGGCGGCAGTGTCTCGGCCGCCGCCGACGCGAAGCCACCGGTCTCACCGACCGTGAGTGCGCACCAGCAGCCCGTGGCATCGACCTCCGCCTCGGCCTCGCCCTCCCCTTCAGCCTCTCTCTCCGCCTCCGCGCTCGCCTCGTCGTCGACGCCCGCGCCACCGAAGCCCGACCCCAAGCCGAAGCCCCCGCAGCCGATGCTGCTGAACACGATCACCCCGCAGACCGACGCCACGGTCGGCGTGGCCATGCCGATCTCGGTGGTCTTCAGCAACCCGGTCGCGGCCTCGGCCCGCGCGGACGTCGAGCAGCACCTCAAGGTCTCCGCGTCGGAGCCCACCACCGGCGCCTGGCACTGGTTCAGCGGCACCCGCGTGGACTGGCGCCCCCAGAGCTACTGGAAGTCCGGTACGCAGGTCAGGGTCGACGCCGAGCTGACCGGGGTGAGCAACGGGAACGGCCGCCTCGGGACCCACGACTACGAGCACTCGTTCACCATCGGTGACGACGTCGAGGCCGCCGTCTCCGTACCCGGCCACACCCTGAAGATCACGAAGAACGGCGCCCCCGTCCGTACGCTCCCGATCGACGCGGGCAGCAAGGACTGGCCGTCCTGGAACGGCACCATGGCGGTGATCGACAAGGAGCGCACCGTCCATATGACCTCGTGCAGCGTCGGGATCAGCTGCGACAAGAAGGACAAGGACTTCTACGACCTGAAGCTGCCGTGGGACGTCCACCTCACCACCTCGGGCACCTACATCCACTACTCCACCGGTGACCCGTACCCGGGACACAGCGTGGGCTCGCACGGCTGCGTCCACCTGTCGATGGCCGACGCGAAGTGGTTCTACAACTACGTGAAGCAGGGTGACCCGGTCACCATCACCGGCTCACCGCGCGGCAAGGCCGCCGCCGACAACGGGTACGCGGCCTTCAACCTGTCGTGGTCGAAGTGGCTGGCCGGGAGTGCCGGCGGGGCGCAGACGGCCGCCACGATCTTCTGACCTAGGGCCTTTCGTTTGGATCAGGCCGGATCAGGGCGCGGTGCCAGGGCATGCGAGCCCGGCATGATCCAGACGAGAGGCCCTAGCCGTCCGTGCCGTCGGCCGCCGCCCGCAGCCCCGCCAGGTCGATCTTCTTCATGGCGAACATGGCCTTGACGGCGCGCTCGGACCGCGCGGGGTCGGGGTCGCCCAGCACGTCCGCCATCCCGACCGGGACGACCTGCCAGGACAGCCCGTACTTGTCCTTGAGCCAGCCGCACTGGACCTCTTCGCCGCCGTCGGTGAGCTTGTCCCAGTAGTAGTCGACCTCGTCCTGGTCGGCGCAGTTGATCAGCAGCGAGATCGCCTCGTCGAACGTGAACTGCGGGCCGCCGTTGATCGCCGTGTAGGGCTGGCCGTCCAGCACGAAGTCGACGGTCAGCACCGAGCCGGCCGGGCCGGGGCCCGCCTCGCCGTAGTGGAGGATGTTCGTGATCTTCGAGTTCGGGAACACCGAGACGTAGAACTCGGCCGCCTGCTGGCCCTGGGTGTCGAACCACAGGTTGGGCGTGATCTGAGGCATGGCGTTCTCCTTCGTCAGGAATGCGTCGTCCGTCTGCCACTGTTGACCGCGCGGGCGGTCAGAAGTCATCGCCCCTGTGGACATGAAGATGCTCGACGGTGAAGGACATCGCCGTCAGGTCCGGCGCTGGCGCGGGGTGGTACATCCCGGCGCTGACGGACAGATTCACGATGAGATACGCCCGCCAGTGCCGGCCCACCCCGCGGCCGTCGGCGAAGGCCCGTACCCCGTTGACCCACCAGACGACGGACCTGGCCCCGAACTCGACCTTTAGATCGACCCAGGCGCCCGGCGCGACGGACGCGTGCGTGTAGCCGCGGTGGCCGCCCCTGACATGGTTGGTCAGCTCCAGCAGATGGGGGTTGTCCGGGTGGTACTCGAAGACGTCGACCTCGTTGCCGCCCTCGAACCAGGTCCAGACGGCGGGCCACGCGCCGGTCTCCACGGGCAGCCGCACGCGCGTGTCGAGGATGTCACCGGCGCGGACCATGAAACCGTCGGCGCTGCCCTCGGTGGTCAGCAGCCCGGTGTCCCAGTCGCCGTCGGCACGGCGGCAGGCGCGGAAGGTGCCGCCCCTGCTGAACTGCGGATCGGTCACGAGATGGTCGAGCTTGTTGTCGCCCGGATTGGTCGGGCCGCCGTCCGGATAGGCCCAGGAACGGCCGGCCACCCACTGCTCGGCGCTGGTGAAGTCGGCGGTGAGGACGGGCGGCCCGTACCGCCGGGGCGGGGCCGCGGGCGCCGGGACGGCGAGCCTGGGCCTGAGCTTCTGGGCGAGCCACTCCCTGAGTCCGGATCCGTGATCGCTCACCGCACGCCTTTCGCCGGGACCTACGACACGGCGGCGGAGGAGTGCCGCCCGTGGCTGCCCGACATGGTAGGCGTCGCCCTCGGTGAGGCGGTGTTGACGCGCCGTGTCGATCACTCGCACGGGCGACCGTCAGCGCGGATAGGCGGGGGCGAGCGCCGCCCGCATCAGCAGGTGAGGGGCGCCCGTGCCGTCGGCGGGCAGCGCGTAGAGGTCGGAGCCGAAGTCGCTCGGCATCGAGTAGACGACGGTCCGCCCGTCCTGCCACACCGCCTGGTCGTCGACGCTGCGCGGCTCGGCCAGCGCGGTCTCGCGCATCGTGCGCAGATCCAGCACGTACAGCCGCCAGGGCGAGTCGGCGGGCAGCCCGGCGACCCGTTTCTTGTACGCGATCCGGGTGCCGTCCGGCGACAGCGACGGGCATTCGACGTTCGTGTGGAGTGTGCTGAGCGAACGCGTCGTCACATCGCCGCGCACCAGATACGTCTTTCCGCCGGTCGCCATCGTCGCGTAGAAGACCCGGTCGTCGGCGAAGGTGACTCCCCAGAAGTTCATGTCGGCGGCGTGCAGGGCGCGGCCGTCCCTGGTGACCCGGTACGCCTCCAGGGAGGGATCGAGCCGCCCGGTGCGGGTGTCGAGGATCGCGGTGCGGGTGGAGAAGTCGGTGCCCGCGTACGAGTCGCCGCCGACGAAGACGGTCCAGGCGGCCAGCCGCCCGCTCGGGGAGACCCTGGCCCGGGTGGGGATCCCGGGCAGCGCGTAGTGGGCGACTTCCCTGAGCCGGCTGTCGAGGACCACCGCCCGGTAGCTGTCCGTCAGCGTGCCGTGCTCCGCCTGGAGGCAGATACCGGTCCCGCCTGCGGCGTGGAAGCGCAGGCACGTCACTCCCGACGCGGTGCGCCGGCCGGCCGGATCACCGGCGCGTACGGTGCTCAGCTCGTCGCGGTGCGGGCCGTACGCCATGTTCCTGAAGACGATCAGCGGCGCCGGCGGGTGCGCGAGCGACACCTGCCCCGCGACGACCGGCGGTCCGCCCGCCTGGGGGTGGTCCCTGACGGCGGCCCGGTCACCGGCGCGCAGCAGGGCGGCGGCGGCCACCGCCGCCAGCACCACGACGGCCGTCAGCAGCACGAGCAGCTTGGTACGGAACGTCATGGGCGCCGCCCTCTCCACGGACGTCATGCGGCGGCTCCCGTCGTCCCGGGCGTCCCGGCCGCCGCCCAGGGCCGCAGCCGGTACGAGAACACCGCGCACACCGCCAGGGCGACGGCCGCGGCGCCGAGCGCGCTCCTGTCGCCCCAGACGCTCCACGCGGTGCCGAAGGCGAGGGAGCAGGCGAACCGCGCGGCGGCCTGGCCGGTCTGCACCAGCGCCAGACCGCTGGACCGCAGCTCGGCGGGCACACAGCCGGCCGCGGCCGCCATCAGCACCCCGTCGGTCGCCGCGTAGAAGCAGCCGTGCAGGGCGAGGACCGCGTACGGCAGGGCGGCGCCGTGCCAGGACGACAGGATCAGGCCGTAGGCGGCGAGCAGCGCCAGATGGCCGCCGAGGAACACCTGCCAGCGCCCCACCAGGTCGGCGAGCCAGCCGAGCGGTACGGCCAGCAGCAGGAACGCCGCGGCGGTTCCGAGCGGGAGCAGCGCGAACCACCGGTCGGGCACGCCGAGCCGGTGCTGGAGCAGCAGATAGACGAAGGAGTCGCTGACCGTCGCGAGGCCCAGCAGCAGCGCGCACACCGACAGCCGCCGCACGTCCCGCCGGCGCAGCAGCCCCACGGCCGCCCGCAGCGAGACGCCCCCGGCGGCCGGGCGCTCGGGTGCCCCGTCGGTGCGTTTCGCCCCGGCGCGTGCGCCGGGCACGAACAGCACCAGGACCACCACGCCGACCGCGGCGACGCAGAAGCTGACCGTGAACACCGCGTCGTACCCGTCCACCGTGGCGCGCAGGATCACGAACGCCACCAGCGGTCCGAGCAGCGCGCCCGCCGTGTCCATCGCCCGGTGCACGCCGAACGCCCTGCCGCGTGACTCGGGCGCCGAAGCGAGCGAGATCATCGCGTCACGCGGCGCCGTACGCAGCCCCTTGCCGGTGCGGTCGGCGGCCAGCACCGCGCCGATCAGCGGAAGCGAACTCACCAGCAGGAGCAGGGGTTTGCAGATCGCCGAGAGCCCGTAGCCGAGGACGGCGACGGACTTGTGGCGGCCGCCGCGGTCGGCGAGATGGCCGCCGACGAGCCGTACCAGCGCGCTGAAGCCGTTGTACACGCCGTCGAGCAGTCCGAAGCCGAGCGGTGAGAGACCGAGCCCGGTCACCAGGTAGAGCGGCAGGACGGCGGTGACCATCTCGGACGAGACGTCCGTGATGAGGCTGACGGAGCCCAGGGCCAGCACCGTGGGCGCGACAGCGGCGCGCCGCCCGGACGGTCCCCGGGCGGGCGCCGTCGCGGGGGCGCCGCGACTGTCCGCTACGTACACGTCAGGAGGCCCAGATGCCCGTGATGTCCGTGGCGTTGGCGGCCTGCCCCGCGTGCGCCGTGCCGTACATGTCCTCGATGGTGCGCAGCACGTTGTAGTGGGTGTACTTCGTCGAGGACGACGAACCGGCCTTGGCCGGCTGCCCGTACAGCACGGTCGTGATCTTGTTTCCGGAGAGCGAGTTGTCCTCGTCGAAGGTGACGACGAGCAGGCTGTTGTGCGTCTTCGCCCACGTGGCGTAGGCGCCGAGGTTGTTCTTCAGCCAGGTGTCGCCGGTGGCGACCGAGCAGTCGTGCATGTCGCTGCACAGGTTCGGCGTCACGAACGAGACCTGCGGCAGCTGGCCGAAGTCCGTCGGGAACTGCGCGAAGGTGCGCGCCGTCGACGTCGGGACGTTCTTGAAGCCGAACCACGGGTTGTGCTTGCGGGCGTACTTGCCGCTGTTGCAGGTCGTCGAACCGGCGCTGGGCAGCGTCTCGTTGTAGCTCGCCCAGGTCCTGCCCGCCGCCGCCAGCTCGGACGCGAGATTCGGCGCTGAGGAGAAACCGGGCGTGTAGCAGCCGTCGTCCGTGATGCCCTGGGTCGAACCGGAGAACAGCGCGAAGTAGTTGGGCTGGCTGGGGTGCGTGATGGCGTACGAGGCGGTCAGGTTGGCGCCACCCGACTTCAGCGAGTTGATGTACGGCGCGCTCGAACTGCCGATGATCTGGCTGTAGGCGTGGTTCTCCATGACCACCACGACCACATGGTCGGGGGTCGGCACACTGCCCGCGGCCTGGGCGCTCGAAGCGCCGCCGAGACCGGCCCAGAGCCCGGCGCAGGCGGCGGCGAAGCAGGCGAGCGAGGCGACGACGGTACGGGAGCGGCGGGGCGACGGCCATCGTACGGACAAGCCGGACACGGCTTACCTCCGGTTCGGGGGGACGGGGAGGTGCACCGCGAGTGTAGGGAAGCGGGACGGCGCCCCAAGCGCCGTCCAGATGAAGTACCGGAGAACGTCCGGTGGGCGCCGGGTTCCCCAACGCCTCCGGTTCGTAACGGTGTTGGGGATGCCCGGGTCAGCCGAGCGGAATGACGATCTCGTCCTCGACCGGCGGGTCCAGCTCCTGTTCGAGGTTGCCGGTGGCGGCGAAGCAGCGGATCCGCAGGGTCTGCGGTGTCACGTCGAGACGCAGGAAGCTCTTGAAGAAGGGCGGCGTGAACGTCACCGAGCCGGGCGAGAAGAGCTGGGCGTAGATCTTGCGTACCGGCAGCCGGAACCACGACCTGCGCCTGCGCTGCTTCGCCACCCCCAGCAGGGCGGCGACCAGACGGACGCGCAGGGTCACCCGGGCGTCGGTGCCGCGCGTGGCCCGGATGCCGAGCCGCTTCGAGATCACCGCCGTGGCCTGCTCGGAGGTCAGCTCGAAGAACCGCCGCAGATGGAACCGGCGGCCGTACACCCCGCTGTAGAACGCCAGGGAGTCACCGCGCAGCGGGTAGCAGCGGAACTCGTCCTCGGTGACCCCGCCGGTGGTGATGCGGGCGATGGTGTGCGTCGCGTGCATGAAGGCACCGCCGCCGCCGGACACCAGGTACTGGATGGTGCGCCCGTGCACGTCGACCGGGTAGTGCTGGTAGTTGTGGATGTCGCCGCCGATCGCCGCCACGTAGTGGCAGTCCGGATCGCGGACGATCTCGTCCACGGTGCCGCCGCCCTCGATCGCGCACGGCTCGTACTTGTTGTCGACGTAGATCGGCGATCCGGTGACCAGGATCTTCGGCCTCGGCCCCTGCGAGACCCGGCGCAGCCACTGCCCCTGCTCCGCGTCGATCGTGCCGAGCAGCCCGGTGTCGATGCCGATGATCCGCAGCGGTCCCGCGTCGATCGCCCAGTAGGGGCCCGGCTGTTCGGCCTGCTGGGCGGGGGCCGAGCGCAGCGCCCGCGCCTCGGCGAGACGCTGCTCGTCGGGTACCTCGGGCCGCCTCCACAGCAGTCCGCGCCACCACGCGCGCGACAGCTTCGCCGGCGGGGCGGCGGGCGGCAGGGCGGGCGCGTCGCAGAAGACGCGCATGAAGCCGGTGTTGCCGTCGTACCAGTCGTGGTTGCCGGGTACGGCGTAGATCGGCGCCTGGTAGCGCTGGTACGGCTGGAAGAACTTGGTGCCGTACTCGTTGGCGCTGCCGACCGGGTAGAGCACGTCGCTGGACAGGACGGTGAAGCGCGTTCCCTCGCTCGCCTTGAGGAAGCCCGGCACCACGGCGTACTGGGGAGCGTCGCCCTCGCCCGTGTCGCCGAAGAGCATGAAGGAGAACGAGTCGGGGTCGTCGCGTTCGATCATGAGGTCGGGCGGGACACCCCGGTCGAGCTGGCCCTTGACCCAGCGGCGCCGGTCCTCGCCCGTCGGATCCCCGAACAGGGAGGCGAGCGGCCCGTTGCGGGCCTTCCACAGCGTGCCCGGGTCGAACCAGGAGAGCTTCTTCGCGGTGGGCGGCAGCAGACTCTCGTAGCTGCCGGGCCGCTGGCCGTGCCAGCCGGCGCCGGCCGCCGAGTCGCGTGAAGAGGAAGGCATCGCCGCACCGTAGCAACTCGCAGGTGGGGCACGGAGCGTGGGTCCGCCGGACGCTTCCCTCGGCGCCCCCGGCGCACGCCCTCAGCGCACGCCGTGTGGCCGGAACTGGACGCTGATCCGCGGGCCCACGTCGCGCGTCGTCTTCGGGATCGCGTGCTCCCAGGTGCGCTGGCACGAGCCGCCCATCACGATCAGGTCGCCGTGGCCGAGCGGCACCCGCCGGCCGGGCGCCCCGCCGCCCGCCGGACGCAGGGCGAGGTCACGCGGCTCGCCGACGGAGAGGATCGCCACCATGGTGTCCTGCCGGGCACCGCGTCCCGTCCGGTCGCCGTGCCAGGCCACGCTGTCCCTGCCATCCCGGTAGTAGCAGAGCCCCGCGGTGGCGAACGGCTCGCCCAGCTCGGCGGCGTAGTGCGCGGAGAGCGCGTCGCGGGCGGTCTCCAGCGCGGGATGCGGCAGGGGCGCGCCGTCCCGGTAGAAGCGGAGCAGCCGGGGTACGGCCACCTCCCGGTCGTACATCTGCCGGCGCTCGGCCTGCCAGGGCACGTCCGAGACCAGCCCGTCGAACAGCGCCGCTGCCCCGCTGACCCAGCCGGGCAGCAGATCGATCCAGGCCCCGTCGCCCAGCACCGTACGCCGGACGTCGTGCAGCGGGCCGACGCGTACCGCGTCGCCCTGGTCGAAGAGGGACCCCTGTAGATGAGTCGACATATCCCCCAGCATAACCACACACTCGAACAAGTGAGCTATACGGTGGCGCGCCTCGGACGCACGGCGGCGGCCGGGCCCCGGAGGACCGCGACCGCCGCGTGCGACACCCTCGGGAGTGGTCAGCCCTCGGTCCAGCCGTGGCCCTTGCCGAACTGGAGCAGGCCGCGGCGGATCCGCAGGATCTGGTCACCGGTGAGCGACGGCTCCGACGACAGCAGGGTCTCGGTCACCTCGTGCAGGAACTCCTCGGCGCTGAGCAGGTCGCACATCGAGTCGTCGCCGGCCGGCTGCCGGGCGACGGACACCGCGGGCAGCTCCGCCCCCTCGGGCAGCCGCACCCGGGAGGCCTTGAGCCCGCGGTCGCCCTCCTCGATCTCGAACTCCACCACAAGGCCGGGGCGCAGGGCGGACTCGGGGATCAGGAGATCGTTGACGTGCAGGAAGACGTCCTCCCCGCTGTGATCCGCACTGTGGTCCGGCGCGATGAACCCGTAACCCCGCGCCCCGTCGAAGCGCACCACGCGACCAGTGACCATGCCACACCCCCGTCAACACCGGGCCCCTTGCCCGGACGAAACCAGGTACAGAGCATGGCACACGCCCGATACTGGACACACCGTGTGTACCGGCTCCGTACCAGCAGCCAAGGAGATCGCCCCATGACACTTCGGACGTACTCGCTGAGCATCGAAGCGCCGGCCTCCCGTGTCTGGGCGGTGGTGAGCGATCTCGCGAGCTGGCCCGACCTCACACCGTCGATCAACTCTCTTGTCGCCGTGGGGGATTGGGGCATCATCCCCGGGAACAAGTTCCTGATCGACCAGCCGAAGCTGCGCAGGGCGGTGTGGACCGTGACCGATGTGCGCCCCGGCCGCTTCTTCGCCTGGGAGTCCGGCGGCGCCGGCCTCCGCACCCGGGGCACCCACGAGGTGACCGAGGGGCCCGGCGGTGCGGTGGTCATTCTGACGATCGAGCAGCGCGGTCTGCTCGGTCCGGTGGTCGGCGCCCTCGCGGGATCCTTGACGGAGCGTTACATCGAACTGGAGGCGGCCGGTTTCAAGGAGCGCAGCGAGCACCCGGTCGTTTCGTGAAGACGGTCTGACGTTTCCTCAGGTCAGGACGGTTGACGCGTCCGAGTGACGGCCAGTCAGGTGGATTTCCCCGCTGACCAGGGACGTTCCGCCTTTGGTCGGTCCTTTGGCAGATGGGCCGTTCCCTTGGCAGGGCGTGGGGTGTTGAGCATCATGAGCGCACAGCATGTATGTGACATGTACGCGACCCCACGCCGTCCCTGTCAGGAGTCCACATGGAGCCCGCACGCCAACACCCAGCCCGTCGGCGCCTGTTCACCGGAGCGGCCGCGCTCGCTGCGTCGGCCGCCCTTACCCCGCTCGCCGCCAGTGCCGCCGCCGCACCCCGTAACACCCCGCGCACGGCGGCCGGGTACCCCACCACCCACTGGACCCCGGCCAGCACCTCGAACTACACGGCGGCCCAGCGCCCCACCGAGTACCCGATCGAGATGGTCGTGGTGCATGTGACCCAGGAGACCTTCGCCGACACCGTCAGACTCTTCCAGGACCCCGCGCACGCGGCCGCCGCACACTACGTCGTCCGGTCGGCGGACGGCTACATCGCCCAGTGCGTACGGGAGCGCGACGTCGCCTGGCACGCGGGGAACTGGGACTACAACACCCGCAGCATCGGTATCGAGCACGAAGGCTGGATCGACGACGCCTCCTGGTTCACCGACAAGATGTACCAGCAGTCGGCGCTGCTGACCGCCGCCGTCTGTGACCGGTTCGCCATCCCCAGGGACCGCGCTCACATCATCGGCCATGTGGAGGTCCCCGGCGCCGACCACACCGACCCGGGCACCCTGTGGGACTGGACCCGCTACATGAAGCTCGTCAAGGCCGCTCCCTGACGGTGTCCTCGCGGGCCGGACGGCACCGTCCGGCCCGCGCGAGGCCGGGAAGCCCGCGGGTCAGGGCAGTCGGCGGGGCTCGACGCGCTCCTCGACGGCCCGGTCGCCGGCACGGCTGACGATGTACGCGCCCTTGCCCGGCGCCTCCGACACCGCCTCCACCAGTTCGGTGCCGCGGTAGACGAGACCCACCCCGTCGTCGGTGCAGTGGGTGAGCGGCAGTGTCCCGTCGGCGACGAGCCGGTGCACCAGCGGGCGGCGTCCTTCGTCGCTGTCGTAGTGGACGCCGTTGCCGTAGGGCAGAAAGCCGAGCGCGTCGGTGACCGGGCGCAGCTCGGGGCCGAAGGAGTCGGTCGTACCGCCCCGGAACCAGCAGATGGACCCCGCGCTGACGCCGGTCAGCACGACACCGGCCTGCCAGGCGGTCCGCAGGATCGTGTCGAGTCCGTGGACCCGCCACACGGCCAGCAGGTTGGCCACCGACCCGCCCATGACCCAGACGACGTCCTGGTCCAGCACGGTCGCCTCGATGTCCTCGATGTTCGGCATCGGGAACAGCTGCAACGGTGTGAGGTCGAAGCCGGCCACCCGCGCCGCCTCGCCGATACGCGCGGCGAAGTGCTCGTCGTCACCGATCGCCGTACCGACGTACATGACCCGCGGCCGGCGGCCGTGGACCCCGGACAGCTCGACGGCGTGATGGGCGAGGGCGTCGAAGGCGACGCGCGTACGGTCACCGAGGCGCAGACCGCCCGAGGTGGCGACGATCGTCGGCTCCGGTGCGCTCACGCGTCACCACCGGCCGTGCCGGGGGCGGCGGGGGCAGCCGCAGTCAGCGGCTTCGCGTAGCAGCGGCTCAGCGGTTCGTGCCGGTACTCGCCGAACTTGGCGCACGGCGTGTAGCCGCTCGACTCGTAGAGCGCGATGGCCTCGGGCTGCTTGGTGCCGGTCTCCAGCACCATCCGGGTACGTCCCGCGGCGGCGGCGTCCGCCTCCAGGGCGGCCAGCAGCCGCCGGGCAAGACCGAGGCCGCGGGCCTCCGGGGTGACATACATGCGCTTGATCTCCGCGTCGCCGTCCGAGTACCCCGCGCCGTTGCGCTCCTGGGCCCGCCAGCCGCCGGTGGCCAGCGCGGTGCCGTTCTCGTCGTACGCGATCAGGTACAGCCCGCCCGGCGGCGTGAACATGTCGGGATCGAGCAGCGTCACATCGCCGCCGTCCCCGTAGCGCTCGGCGTATTCGAGCTGTACGCGGTCGTTGAGCTTGACGGCGTCGGGGTGGCCGAAGGAGACGGCGCGTATTTCCATGGACTCTTCGCACTTCTCTGCGTGACGGGGCGGGCGGGCTACGCGATCATTGTGCCCGCGACTCCACGGCAACCGGCGCGCGGCCCGGGAAATTCCGTGCTCCTACGGCGCCGGCGCGTCCCCCTGCGGCGCGGGCGCTTCGTCGCCGAAGAGGCGGCGCGAGGTCGCGCGGTGGCTTGCGCGTACGTGGGCGAGCGCGCTCGCGCGGGCCAGGTCCGCGTCGCCGGAGGCGATGGCCGCGTACAACTCGCCGTGTTCGGCCAGCAGTTGCGGCCATTCCTCGTTCTGCCGGGTGAGCAGGCGCAGCCGCCCGTCGACCGGTTCCAGGACGGACACGATCAGGCTGTTGCCCGCCATGGCGAGCACCTGGTCGTGGAAGCGGGTGTTGATGTCGGTGATCCGCTCGGCGTCGCCGGTGCGGGTCGCCGACGTGGCGTCGTCGAGCAGCCCGGCCAGCCGGCCGAGCCCCGCGCGGTCGGCGCGGGTGGCGGCGAGCCCGGCGGCGTACACCTCCAGGGCCTCGCGCAGCTCGAACAGCTCGGCCACGTCCCCGGGGGTGAGCCGGCGCACCACGGCGCGGCGCGGCGTCTCGAAGAGGACGAAGCCCTCGGCGACCAGGGCGCGCACGGCCTCGCGCACCGGGACCCTGGACACCCCGAAGCGGTCGGCGAGTTCGCGCTCGACGAGCCGGTCGCCCGGCCGCAGGCGGCCGCCGATGATGTCGTTCCGCAGCCCGGCGAGTACGCGCTCGCGCACGGCGCCCAGGGGTTCGGCGGTGGTCATGGGACCAATGATCCACGAAGCACGGACCGTTTAACGGAGCCGTAACCACCGGGACACGGCCGGTGGCACTCGGCGGCGGGACCATGACGGCGGGTTTGGTATACCAAACCCGCCCGTCCCCGTTCCCTCATCGGGAGGCTCCGTGTCCCTCGCAGACCCCGCAGAAGCCACCGGCATCAGCCCGTTCGTCCCCGACCCCCGGCTCACCAACGCCGACCTGGCCCCGGCCGGCAGCCGGAAATGGAAGGTGTTCGACCTCTTCGCGATGTGGATGTCCGACGTCCACAACCTCGGCAACTACACCTTCGCCGCCGGACTGCTGGTCCTCGGCATGAACGCCTGGCAGATCTTCACCGCGCTGCTCGTCGGCTTCGTCGTCATCTACGCCGGCATGAATCTGATGGGCCGCGTCGGCCAGCGGCACGGCGTCCCCTTCCCGGTGGTCAGCCGGATCAGCTTCGGCGTCTGGGGCGCCAACATCCCCGCGCTGATCCGCGCCGTCATCGCCATCATGTGGTACGGAATCCAGACCTATCTGGCGTCCGTCGCCGTCAACGTGATGCTGCTCGCCGCCGCGCCAGGACTGGTCTCCTGGACGCACCACTCCTTCCTCGGGCTCGACGCGCTCGGCTGGGCCTCCTTCCTCACCCTCTGGGTCCTCCAGGCGCTGATCATCGGGCAGGGCATGGAATCGGTCCGCAAGTTCCAGGACTTCTGCGGCCCCGCGATCTGGCTCGTGATGATCGCCCTCGCCGTATGGGTCCTCGCCAAGGCCGGCTGGAGCATCTCCCTGACCTCCACCCCGCACCCCGTCCCGAGGGGGGAGCAGTTCCGGCAGTGGTTCGGCGCGATCGGGCTGATCCTCGCGACCTACGGCACGCTGATGCTCAACTTCTGCGACTTCTCCCGCTTCGCGCCCGACCAGCGCACGGTGCGCCGGGGCAACTTCTGGGGCCTGCCGATCAACTCGACGGCGTTCGTCATCGTCTCCGTCGTCGTCACCGCGGGATCCATCGAGGTCTTCGGCGAGGCCATCACCGACCCCGCGCTGCTCGTCGCCAAGGTCGGCAACACCTGGGTGCTGGTCCTCGGCGCGCTGACCTTCGCCATCGCCACGATGGGGGTCAACATCGTCGCGAACTTCGTGTCACCCGCCTACGACCTGGCCAACGTCTGGCCGCAGAAGATCACCTTCAAGATCGGCGGAATGATCAGCACCGTCGCGGCGCTGCTGGTCACCCCGTGGAACCTCTACTCCAACCCGAACGTCGTCAACTACTTCCTCGGCGGCCTCGGCGCCTTCCTCGGCCCGCTGTTCGGGGTGATCATGGTCGACTACTACTGGGTGAAGCGCGGACGCGTCGACGTCGACGCGCTCTTCGACGGCCGACCCGGCTCGCGCTACTACTACCGCAAGGGCGTCAACCCCAGGGCGCTGTGGGCGTTCCTGCCGTCCGCCGCCGTCGCCGCCGTACTCGCGCTCGTGCCGTACTTCGGCGACGTCGCGCCGTACTCCTGGTTCATCGGTACGGCGGCGGCTGCCGCGCTCTACGCGGCGCTGGGCAGGGCCGAACGCGCGCAAGCCCTTCCCACGGCACTCGCGGAGGTCTGAACGGCGTGCGGATCGTCGTCACCAACTGCAACACGACCCGGTCGATGACCGAGGAGATCGTGCGCGGTGCCCGGGCGGTCGCGAGCCCGGGCACCACGATCACCGGGCTGACGCCCGCCTGGGGACCCGAGTCCGCCGAGGGCTGGCTGGACAGCTATCTCTCGGCGGCCGCGGTCCTCGACACCCTCCGCCGTTACGAGGGGCCGTACGACGCCGTCGTCATGGCCGGGTTCGGCGAGCACGGCAGGGAGGGCGCCCGCGAACTGCTCGACGTACCCGTCGTCGACATCACGGAAGCCGCGGCCCATCTGGCCTGCCTGCTGGGGCGCAGGTACGGCGTCGTCACCACGCTGGACCGCTCACGCGGCCAGATCGAGGACAGCCTGCACACAGCGGGGCTCGCGGCCCATTGCGCCGCCGTCGAGGGCACCGGCCTCGGTGTCCTCGACCTCGGCGACGAGCGGCGCACCACGGAGGCGTTCCTGGCGGCGGCGGAACGGGCCGTCGCGGCGGGCGCCGAAGTGCTGGTCCTCGGCTGCGCGGGGATGACAGGACTGCGGACCGCGCTGGCGCGGCGGCTGGCCATGCCCGTCGTGGACGGGGTCGCCGCTGCCGTCCGCCTCGCGGAGTCGCTCGTCGCCCTGGAGCTGAACACGAGCCGTACCGGGGGTTACGCCAGGCCACTGCCCAAGCGGCGAACCTGGCCGACCGGTGCGACGGCAGGATGAGGTCGCGAACACGGGGCACAAGAGAGCAATGACCGCTCGCCCGTACCCGCGCACCCGTATGTCAGGGGGTCCCTCCCATGCACGTTGACGACGACGGACCACGGGGGCGGGCGGGGACGACGGCGCCCCGCCTGCTCGCCGGCCGCTACCGGATGCTCAGCAGGCTCGGCCGCGGCGGCATGGGCGAGGTCTGGCGGGCGGTCGACGAGGTCCTGGGACGGCCCGTCGCCGTCAAACTGCTGCTGAACCGGCAGGCCGACGAAGCGGCCGTCGCCCGCTTCCACCTGGAGGCCCAGACGGCGGCGCGGCTGAGCGACCCGCATGTGGTCGCCGTGTACGACACCGGCACGGACGCGGACCGCCAGTACCTGGTCACGGAGCTGCTGGAGGGGCGGAGCCTCGCCGACGAGATCTCCGAACACGGACCGCTGCCCTCCTGGCGCACCGCCAGGATCGGCGGCCAGGTCGCCGAAGGGCTCGCCGCCGCACACCGGCAGGGAGTCGTGCACCGCGACGTCAAACCGGGCAATCTGCTGCTGAACTCCGACGACACCGTGAAGATAGGCGACTTCGGCATAGCCCGCTTCGCCGACGAGTCGTCGGCGGGACTCACCACCACCGGCCAGATCATCGGCACCAGCGCCTACCTCTCACCGGAACGCGCCCTCGGCCGCCCGGCAGGACCGCCCGCCGACATGTACGCGCTCGGCTGCGTCCTGTACGAACTCCTCTCCGGGCACACCCCGTTCCAGGCGGACACGCCGACGGCCATGGTCTACCAGCACGTCGACGTGGCCCCCGACCCGCCGGGGCGCTACCACTCCGACCTGCCCGAGGCGTTCGACGAGTTCGTGCTGCGGCTGCTGGCCAAGGACAGCGAGGAGCGCCCGACCGCCCGGCAGGCCGCCGGGTTCCTGGCCGCCCCCGACCGCTGGGCCGCCCGGCGCCCCGCCCACCGCGCGACCCGGGCCCTCCCGGCGGCGGTCCCGCCCAGCACGGAAGCGGCCCCCGCCCCGGCCCGGCCGCCGGTCCGCCGCTGGCGCGCCCGCAGGGCGCACGCCGTCATCGGTACGGTCCTCGCCGCGGTCGCCACCGTCTCGGTCGTCGGCCTCACCGCCGTGACGTCCGGGGACGGCAACG
Organism: Streptomyces sp. NBC_00370; assembly: GCF_036084755.1. Classification (NCBI taxonomy): domain Bacteria; kingdom Bacillati; phylum Actinomycetota; class Actinomycetes; order Kitasatosporales; family Streptomycetaceae; genus Streptomyces; species Streptomyces sp. NBC_00370. The sequence continues at coordinate 855,539 of NZ_CP107968.1, read as the reverse complement.
GCGCGGCTCCGGAGAGCGGCGGAGGAACCAGCACGGCGCCACGGACCCCCGGGTCCGCCGAACACCGGCCGCCGCCGGCGGCGGCCACCGAGAAGGCGCGCCCCGCCCCTCCGGCGCCGGCCGAGGCGGGCACGTCCGCCCGGCCCGCGGCGCGGTCGAGCGCGGCCCGGTCCGCGAGCCCGGACGAGAAGACCACGTCCGCGGCCGAAACCTCACCCGCGGCCGAGCGGCCCACGAAGAAGACAACACCCCCCGCGCCGACGACACCGCCCGCGCAGCCGTCCCCGACCACCACACCCCCGCAGAGCCCCACCGCCCCCACCACACCCCCGGCGACGGAACCCGCCGACCCGCCCGAGGGCGACACCCCCGACGCCTGACGGCCGCGCTACATCAGCCCTCTGCGGGCCGCCTGCCACGCCAGCTGCATCCGGGTCGTCGCGCCGACGGCCGTCATCATCCCCTGGATACGCCGCTGCACCGTCCGTCTGCTGAGCCCCATCTGACTCGCTATGGCCTTGTCGGCCACCCCCGCCACGAGCAGCGACAGCAGCTGGCGGTCCGTCGCCGACAGCACCTGTCCCGGCGCCGTGCCGTCCGTACCGCTCACCTCGCCCGACGCGCTGACATCCAGCGGCACCGCGTCCTCCCAGTACCGCTCGAACAGGGCGACCAGCGCCTCCAGCAGACTGCTCCCGCGCACCAGCGCCGTGGTCGGCTCCTCCGAACTGCCGCCGGGGCCGCCGGGAACCAGCGGACAGATCGCGATGGACCGGTCGGCGACCGCCAGCCTGAGCGGCAGATGCGGCACGGCGCGGGCGATCTCGCCGGCCCGCACACCCTCCACCACGTTGTCGACCGCCCCCGCGTCGTCGAAGAACGCCCGCTCGTACAGGACGCGGTAGCGCACCCCACGGGCCAGCGCGTCGAACTCGGCCTTGTTGCTGCCCGACGGCATCGCGACGTACTGCGCCTTGCAGAACCACAGCATCTCGTGCCGGGTGTTGTCCTGGATCTGCCGCAGCTGCTGGCGCAGCGCCTCGGCGCCGGTGATCACCTCGATGAGCTGGTCGGGGTCGCTGCGCCGGCGGGTACGCCGGTACGTCTCCACCAGATCGGTCACGGCGGCGCGGGCCTCGTCGAGCGCGTCCGACCTGCGCTGCAGATGCGGCAGCAGGGCGACGTCCGGGGGAGCGGCGACAAAGCTCCGCGGGGTCCGGTCCGTCCAGCTGGCGAGGCCCTTGTCGGTGAGCGAGGCCAGGGCGCGCTCCGTCTCGTGCGGACTGAGACCGGCGCGCTCCGATATCTCGTCCGCTGCGGCGGTGGGCGTCGTCACGAGCAGCCGGTAGACGGATTCCTCCGTCTCGGTCAGGCCCACAGCCTCCAGCATTGCCGCTCCTCTCCGGCGAACCGCCGTCATGTCCGAGGGGGCGGCGCCCGCGCCGAGAGGGTCAGGGCCGCCCGATCCGTCGGCGCCGACGCTAGGAAACGGCACTATACGCCTGGTGGCAGCGGGTGCCGGAGCGTCAGAAAGCGGCGGGTACGGGGCATTCAGCACCCCCGTACCCGCCGCTGTGGCCCCGGGCCCGTCCGTCCCCGCTCCCCGCCGGACGGGCCCCGGCCTCGTGTTGGCCGCCTCCGCTACCCGCCGAGGCGGTAGGCGCGTTCCACGGTCTGCCGGACGCTGTTGCCCGCCTTGTCCGTGGCGGTCACCCGCAGCGTCACGAACGCGTCGTCCGCCGTGCCTCTCGGCTGCTCCAGCGTCGCCGCGAACCGGTTGTGGCCACGTCCGGCGACCCGGGTCGCCGCCGTCCACGTCCGGCCGTCGTCGTACGAGGCGTCGACCCGTACCTTGACGCCCTGCGGAGCGGCGAGACCGGGCTGTTCGCGCACGGTCAGACCGATGTCGTGCCGGCGTCCCTCGCGCACCGCGTTGTCCGCGTCGACCGGTACGTCGTAGTCGACCTGGAGCAGCGGAAGCGCGGTCTCGGCCGATGCGGTACCCGAGCGGAACGACCACGAGGTCGCCGTACGGGTGCCGAACGTCCACTCGTCCGAGGTGCGGGACGTCGACAGGTCCAGCCGGTAGCCGGCCGCGCCGGGCGCCACCTCGACATCGGCCCAGGCGCTGTCGGCCGTGGCCACCTCGACCCCGTCGCGGAACAGCTTGGCCGACGAGGCGTCACCTGCCGGCAGCGGGTCCCGCGCCGCCGTCCCTGACGTGCCGATGCCGCCGTCGACGACCGAGCGCGACCAGTGGCCCGCCGTCGCGTCGGTGAACTCGGGGATCCGCAGCGACAGGACGTTCCCGTCGCGGGTGGACGGGGTCGCCGTACCGGCCGGGACCGAGGGCCGGACCACGGCGCCGAACCAGCTCTCGTCGCTCCTGGCGCCCGCCTTGTACTGGTGCTGGCCGTCCCGCATCCCGGTGTTGAGCGGCACGTCCACGTCGAACGCCGTGGTGTGGCTGACGTAGTGCTGCCACGTGGTGTCGTCGGCGCTCACGTACTCCGTACGCCGGAAGCCGGTCGGCACGAAGCGGCTGTACTGGTTCCAGGCGTAGTCCTGGTACGGGCGCCAGCCGAACCGCTGCTCGCTCGCCCACGGCAGCCCGCCGTTGTCGGCGTACGTGGTGCGGACCTGGGCGGTGTTGCGGTCCGAGACCGTGTAGACCACGCTCTGCGGGACCTGACCGACCGAGGTCTGCATCACGTCGTAGAGGTACGGGCTGCGCGCCGTCCCGGAGAACGCGACCGTGGTGCTGCGGCGCTTGACGCGCGCCAGCAGGGCCGCGCCGCCCTCGGCGCTCACCCGTACGGTGGGCAGCGCGTTGGGGTCGCTGTCAGGACGCCATCTGGTCCACGGGTACTTCGTCGGCCACACCAGCAGCAGTCCCTTCGCGCCGGCCTTCGCCGCCGCGTCGGCGAGCTGCCGCTCGTCGGAGCCGTCGTCCCGCACGACGGCGAGCTTGCCGCGCACCTTGGCGGGCCGCAGGTCCGGCGCCGCGCTCGTACCGGCGTCCACGGCCGTCAGCCGTACGCCCTTCTCGGCGTAGAGCGGCGAGGAGTTGGTGTAGTACGGGTTGAGATCGATGTCGGCGCCGACGACGTCCGCCTTGATCAGCGGTGCGACGAGCTGCCAGCGGGAGGCGAACTCGAAGGTGCCGTCGGTGACCTTGGCGGTGGGGCTCACGTACAGCCGCTTGGCGATGTCGAAGTACATCACGCCCTGGGTGAGACTGTGCCCGTCGATCTGCCGGTAGGTCTGGTAGCTCGGGGCGCCGCGCTGCTCGGCGGGCTCGGGGGTGCGGATCTGCACCTGGGTGGTCTTCCGGGCGTCCAGGGTGACGCCCATGTCCTTGGTGACCTTCACCTCGGGCAGGACGATGTTCCGCAGCTCCTGCCCGTCGGTGCCCTCGTCGACCGATGAGCTGCTGAGCTGGTACGTGCCCTCCTCGACCTCCGCGACGGCCGGATCGGTGCTGATGTAGTCCACGAACCCGTCGGGGCCCCAGATGGTCGGCAGCCCCCCGTCCGGATGCCCGTCCTTGTCCAGGGACGTGACGGTGAGCCGGTGGATCGGACCGTGCACCACGAAGCTGACGGTGGTGTGGGCGACGACGGTGCCGTCGGCCGCCGTGGCGGTGACGTAGCCGTAGTACTCGCCGCGCTCGGCGCGCGCCGGATCGGCGCCCAGCGGCACATCGGCCGAAGCGCCCGGTGCCAGTTGTACGGCGCCGTTGCCGAACGTGAGCGCGCCGGAGCCGAGTTCACGGCCACCGGTCGTCGCGAGCTTGGCGGTCAGCCGCAGCGAGACCGCCTTGTCCGACTGGTTGGTGTAATGGATCGTGGCGTTCGCGGCGTCGGCCGACTGCTTCGCGCCGCCCGTCTGGAACGGACCGAGCGCGACCGTGCCGGTCGCCGTGACGGGACCGGTCGTCGCGCTCGCCAGGTCGATGCGTCCGCCGCCCTGTTCCGTCGGCAGGGTGCCGGACACGGTGTGGGCCGTACTGATCAGCGCGTCCTTGAGTTCACGCGCGCCCCAGTCGGGGTGCTCCTGGGCGAGCAGCGCCGCGGCTCCCGCCACGTGCGGTGTCGCCATCGAGGTGCCGGAAGCCGCGACGTAGTACTCGTCGACGGGGGTGCCCAGCGTCGTACCCGCCGCGCGTGCGGCAACGATGTCAACGCCGGGCGCCGTGACATCGGGCTTCACCGCGGCGTCACCGACGCGCGGACCACGGCTGGAGAACGGGGCGAGCGAGTCGTCGCGGTCGACGGCCCCGACGGTCAGCGCCTCGTCGGCGGCGCCGGGCGAACCGATCGTCTCCGTCCCCGCCTCGCCGTTGTTGCCCGCCGCCACCACGAACAACGTCCCGGTGCGCTCGGTGATCTCGTCGACCGCGGCGCTCATCGGGTCGGTGCCGTCGGTCGTCTCGTCCGAGCCGAGGCTCATGTTGACGACCTTGGCGCCCTGCGCCGCCGCCCACTCCATGCCCTCGATGACCTGCGACTCGCTGCCGTAGCCGTCGTCCCCGAGGACCTTGCCGACCAGCAGGTCGGCCTGTGACGCGACGCCCTTGCGGCTGCCGCCGGAAGCGGCGCCGGTGCCGCCGACGATGGAGGCCACATGCGTGCCGTGGCCGAAGACGTCAGTGGTGCCGCCACTGCCCGAGAAGTCCTTGGTCAGCGACACCCGGCCGGCCAGGTCCGGATGGGTCTGGTCGACACCCGTGTCCAGGACGGCGACCTTGACGCCCTTGCCCTGGTAGCCGAGCGCCCAGGCGGCCGGCGCGTTGATCTGTCCCGTACTGCGGTCCAGGGAAGCGCCCACCCGGCCGTCGAGCCACACCTTGGGTGTCGCGGACAGCCGCTTGGCGGTCATCTCGCCGTCGCCGGGGGCGAGTTCGTGCCAGAAGGCGGCGAGATCACTGTCGGCGACCCGCACCGAGCGGGCACCGATGCTCGTCAGGCGGCGCGAGGGGGCGTCGTCGTCGTTGAGCGCGGTGAGTTCCCTCGCGGTGCCGGCCGCCGCCGACCCGGCCTTCGGGTCCGACACGATCAGCGGCAGGCCGTCGCTGTGCGCCTCGTCGTACCCCTGCGCCAACAGGGCGGTGACGTCGAACAGTTGCCGGTCCAGCGCGCCGGTGGAGACCAGGTCGAGCGCGTCGGACGGCAGGACCGTCAGCTTGCCGTCCTGTTCGGCCGTCCGGAACAGCACCCCGTCCCTGCCGGGCCCGGGATCGACGGACGCCGTCCGCTTCCCGTCGGGGCCGACCCCGACGGTGACCCGGTCACCGGTGATCAGCCGTACCGTGGCCGGCTGCCCGCTCTGCCCGCTCCGACCGGCCGCCGCGGGGGCGCCGGTGCTCGCTTCGCTGTCGGTGTGCGGCGCCTGCGATGCCCACGCGGGTGCCAGGGCGCCCGCCGTCATCAGCAACGCCGTCGCTATCGCCGCCGAAAGGCGGGTCCGTCTCATAGGTGCAGCCCTTTCGTCCCACGCCGCTGTCACGTGCTCCGCTCAGAGTCCGGCAGCTCAGGAGGGGCTGTCACGGATTCCGGCTGGCGCGCTTGGGACATGTCGCAACGGCGCCACCCCTGTTCGCAACCGGACGGCCCTGGTGCGGGCGCTCGTACGGGCGCGGTTAACCTTTGGCCGTTCCGCCTGCTCAGGGCGGACCGGGGAGGGCACATCGTGGGTACGGGCAGACGGCGTGGAAGACCGCTGGCGATCGCGGCACTGGTACTGACCCTGCTGGGTCTAGCGGCGGTCGTCGGAAGCGTGGGAGTGACACGCACCAGGTACAACACCGCGGAAATGGCGGGCGCTTCGATGGAGCCGACCTACCACGCGGGTTCGCGGGTCTTCGCCGAGAAGAGCGACGGCAGTGGGATCGAGCGGGGCGACCTCATCCTCTCGGAGCCCCTGAAGGGCGAGGGCGGGCTGACACTGAAGCGGGTGGTGGGCGTGGGCGGGGACCATGTCGTCTGCTGCGTCGAAGGAAAGGTAACCGTCAACAGCCGCGTTCTGGACGAGCCTTACGTGAAGGGTGGGGAAACGTCCGGAACCGGTGAGAAGTACGACGTGACCGTCGAGCCGGGCCGGCTCTTCCTGCTGGGCGACAACCGGAACAACTCGATGGATTCCCGGTTCTACCTGGCGGACCACGAAGGCACGATCCCGGTCTCCGCCGTGCGGTACCGCGTGCTCGACGACAAGACGCCCCTCATCGCCTGGATCGGCATCGCCGCAGTGGGCGCGCTGGCCGTGCTCGCGGGCCTGGCCCTGGGAGTGGCCTGGCTGATCGTCCGCCGGACTCCACCGCGCGGCCCGGCCCTGCCGCCGCCGCATGTGGGCGCGTTCCACGGGCAGAGCGTCTAGGGTCTGTCCGGCCGGCGGATCAGCCCTCGCCCCTCGCCACCGCGGCGAACCGCAGCGCCACCTCGTGCCAGACCTTCACCGCCGCCGGTTCGTCGCGCTCGGCTGCCCGGGCCAGTTCCGTCCGGTCCGCGCCGTACTTCTCCAGCCGCTCGGTGCTCCACCCGCTGATCCGCTCCGCGGCCGCCTCCGGGTGGAACTGCACGCCCCAGGCGCGCGCGCCGAGCCGGAACGCCTGGTACGGGCAGTGCTCACTGCGGGCCAGCCAGCTCGCGCCCGGCGGCAGTTCGGTGATCGCGTCCACATGGTTCTCGATGGCCGTCGGGTGCGCGGGCAGCCCGCGGAACAGCGGGTCGTCCGCCGCCTCCGCGCGCAGCGTCAGCCGGGTGCTGCCGAACTCGGGCGTGCCGTGCTCGCCCCGTACCGTCCCGCCCGCGACCTGGGCCAGCATCTGGCCGCCCAGGCAGATCCCGAACACCGGCACCCCGGTGTTCAGGGCCTCGCGGACCAGGGCCCTGGTCGGCGCGAGCCACGGCGCGCGGGCGTCGTCGTCGGGGAGATAGGCCCCGCCGAGCACGATCAGCGCCCGGTGGGCCAGCTTCTGCGGCAGCGGCGCACCGTCGTACGCCGGTACGACGGACAGATCGAGACCGCCTTCGGCCAGCCAGCGCTCCCAGCGTCCCGGGCCGCCCGCAGGCCCGTGCTGTACGACGAGCGCCGATGCCGAAGCCATGACTGTTCCTGCCTCTCCGAGCGGCCCACCCGCGGGCCGGTTCACCTGCCACCCTCTCAGGCCCGGGGGCCCGGCCCGACGGCCGGGCCGGGGAGCGGCCTCAGCGCGTCAGCAGGGGCAGCGCCGTGCACGTACCCGTCACAGCGCCGCCGACGGCGACGACGGTGAGCGCCACGCAGCGGCCCTTGAGCTGCTGGTAGCGCGCCGTGTACTCGTCCCGCAGCTCCTCGCTGCGCTCCCGGATCCGGACGAGCACGGCCCGGGACACCCGCAGCCGGTCGGCCGTGTAGACCTGTTCCACCTCCTCACGCTGCGCCGTGGTGAGCCAGGGCAACTGCTCGGCGAAGAGCGCCGCCTGGCTGCGGGCCTCGTGGACCTCGGTGTTCCACAGGAGATAGCCCTCCAGCTGCGCCAGCCCCCGTGCACTGTCCTTGTCCAGCTCCACGCGCTCTCGCCTCCTACTCCTGCTTGTCGCCCGGCGCCACGATGGCCGAGGTCTGTGGGCGGGTGGCCATCTCGTCGATGACGGAGATCTCCGGGTGGTGCAGGTCGAACGCCGGCGACTCGGAGCGGATACGGGGGAGTGTGACGAAGTTGTGCCGCGGCGGCGGGCACGATGTCGCCCATTCGAGCGAGCGCCCGTACCCCCATGGGTCGTCGACCTCGACCTTCTTGCCGTACTTCGCCGTCTTCCAGACGTTGTAGAAGAACGGCAGCATCGACAGACCCAGCACGAACGAGCTGATGGACGAGATGGTGTTGAGCGTGGTGAAGCCGTCCGCCGCCAGGTAGTCGGCGTAGCGCCGCGGCATGCCTTCGGCGCCCAGCCAATGCTGGATGAGGAAGGTGCCGTGGAAGCCGATGAACAGCGTCCAGAAGGTGATTTTGCCGAGCCGTTCGTCGAGCATCTTGCCGGTGAACTTCGGCCACCAGAAGTGGAATCCGGCGAACATCGCGAAGACCACGGTGCCGAAGACGACGTAGTGGAAGTGCGCGACGACGAAGTACGAGTCGGAGACGTGGAAGTCGAGGGGCGGCGAGGCCAGGATGACCCCGGTCAGACCGCCGAAGAGGAAGGTGACCAGGAAGCCGATCGTCCAGAGCATCGGTGTCTCGAAGGACAGGGACCCCTTCCAGATCGTGCCGATCCAGTTGAAGAACTTCACCCCGGTCGGTACCGCGATGAGGAACGTCATGAAGGAGAAGAACGGCAGCAGCACACCGCCGGTGACGTACATGTGGTGCGCCCACACCGTCACGGACAGGCCGGCGATGGAGATCGTCGCGGCGACCAGACCGATGTAGCCGAACATCGGCTTACGGCTGAAGACCGGCAGGATTTCGGAGGCGATGCCGAAGAACGGGAGGGCGATGATGTAGACCTCCGGGTGGCCGAAGAACCAGAAGAGGTGCTGCCACAGCAGTGCCCCGCCGTTCGCCGGGTCGAAGACGTGCGCCCCGAATTTCCGGTCGGCCTCCAGCGCGAAGAGCGAGGCGGCGAGCACGGGGAAGGCGAACAGCACCAGCAGCGCGGTGAGCAGCACGTTCCAGGTGAAGATCGGCATCCGGAACATCGTCATGCCGGGCGCGCGCATGCAGATGATCGTGGTGATGAAGTTGACGGAACCGAGGATCGTGCCGAATCCGGAGAAGGCAAGCCCCATGATCCACAAGTCACCGCCGATACCCGGCGAATGGACCGCGTCGGTCAGCGGTGAATAGGCGAACCAGCCGAAGTCGGCCGCCCCGTCGGGGGTGAGGAAAGCGCCCACGGCGATGGTCGAGCCGAACAGGTAGAGCCAGTAGGCGAACATGTTCAGCCGCGGGAACGCGACGTCGGGCGCGCCGATCTGCAGCGGCATGATCCAGTTGGTGAAACCGGCGAACAGCGGTGTGGCGAACATCAGCAGCATGACCGTGCCGTGCATGGTGAAGGCCTGGTTGTACTGCTCGTTCGAGACGATCTGGGTGCCGGGACGGGCGAGTTCGGCGCGCATGACGAGCGCCATGATGCCACCGAGAATGAAAAACACGAACGATGTGATGAGATACATCGAGCCGATCGTCTTATGATCGGTCGCGGTCGTCCAAGTGACCACGATCGTGCCGATTTTTCGGCGCTTTCCCGGTCGCTTGTTCTGATAAGAATTCCCGGTCCCGGCCGGTCCTGCCGTACCTGTGGTGGTCAATTGCGACGCTCCTCCGGTCGATTGTTTTTAACGACTCGGCAAGAGCATGGCGGTGCATTCGGCGGCGCGGTGCGACCTCGTTGTTTCCCGGCGCGTCGCTGCCGTGCCGGGCGGGTGCGCGCGGTGGCGCGCCGTCAAGCGTGCGGTGTGCGCGGAGTGTTGACAGCCCCGTAATTTGTAAGTATCACTTACAAATACCTTGATGCGTACGCGTCGAGCGTAGCGCTCCGGATGCGCGTCCCCACACACCGCCGGACCGAAGGTGTCAACCGTGAACCTACCGATAGTACGAAGTCTCCGCCCCCGTGTCGTCCTCGCGTTGTGCGTGGCCGCCGCGCTGATCTGGGCCGCCGTGGGCAATCTGCCCCGGGCCGCCGCGGGGAGTCTGCCCCGGCCGGCCGCCGCCGCCGCGCAGCCCGGCGTCAAGGGCAAGGTGTACGCCGGGTACCAGGGCTGGTTCGCCGCCCCGGGCGACGGATCCCCGGTCAACAACTGGACCCACTGGGCGGGCAGCAAACCGTCACCCGGCAACCAGACCTTCGAGCTGTACCCCGACGTGTCGGCGTACCCCGCCAGTGCCAAGTTCCAGACCGGCTACGCCAACCTGGGCAACGGACAGCCGGCGCAGCTCTTCTCCTCGTACCCCACGGCCGTCGTCGACCAGCACTTCAAGTGGATGCAGCAGTACGGCATCGACGGCGCCGCCCTCCAGCGCTTCGGAAGTGACATCGCCACCGTCGGCTCGGCGCGCTACAAGCAGCGCAACGACATCACACTCAAGGCCCGCGACGCCGCGCAGAAGTACGGCAGGGGCTTCTACGTCGAGTACGACATCAGCGGACTGACCGACGCCAATCTCCAGCAGACGATCCAGGCCGACTGGACGGACACCGTCACCAACTCGATGCACCTGACCGACTCCTCCGCCTACGCGCACGAGGGCGGCAAGCCGGTCGTCGAGCTGTGGGGCCTCGGTGTGTCCAACCGGGCCGGCACGGCCCAGCAGAGCGTCGACCTGGTCAACTGGTTCAAGAGCAAGGGCGTGTACGTCATCGGCGGTGTGCCGCGCGGCTGGCGCACCGACAGCAACGCCAAGCCCGGCTTCGCCCCCGTCTACCGCGCGCTGAACATGGTCTCGCCGTGGAACACCGGCTCGGCCTCGGTCGACAACGCGCTCTTCGCCGCCGACCAGGCCCAGTTGAAGGCGAACGGCCAGGACTACCAGCCGGTCGTCTTCCCCGGCTTCGCGTGGTCCAACTGGAAGCCCGGCAACCCCCGCAACCAGATCCCCCGCAAGGCGGGCGACTTCATGTGGCAGCAGGCCGTGGGCGTCACCAGGTCCGGCACCACATCGGCGTTCATCGCGATGTTCGACGAGTACGACGAGGCCACCGCCATCGCGCCGGCCGCCGAGGACGCTTCGATGATCCCGACGAACCAGTACTTCCTCACCCTCGACGCCGACGGCAAGCACGTCTCGTCCGACTTCTACCTGCGGCTCGCCGGCGCGGCGACGAAGATGATCACCGGACAGACCCCGATCAGCGAGACAGTGCCGATCCCGCTCACCTAGGTCGTGTCCGCAAAGTGGCGTCCGGCTCGCCCCGAGGGCGGACGACGACACTTTGCGGACACTTCCCAGGGCCTGATCCGAACGACAGGCCCGGGATCCGTCAGCTCCGCGGTCCGGTCCGGCCCTCGGCAGGCGCGCTCACCGCGGCCCGGGGGCCGGGCAGGCTGCCGCCGTCCTGGACGGGGGATGCGGCGGCCGGAGGGCGGCCGCCGCGCAGCAGCGCGCGCACCCGGAGCCAGAACCGGTCCGGGACGAACACCGCGTCAGCGACGATCATCGCGCCGGAGAACAGCGGCAGCCCGAGGAGCAGCGCGATACCCAGATGCATCCCCAACAGCATCACCAGCACCGGGTACTTGAGCCTGCCGAACAGCACGAACGGGAAGGCCACCTGCAACAGGACGGTCAGGTAGCCGGCCACCGCCATGAACACCGCGTGACCGTCGACGAGATGGGACAGGGCGGGCCACGGCCGGAACAGCTCCAGGTTCATGACGTAGTGCAGCGCGGTTCCGTCGCCCCACTTGCCGCCCTGGACCTTGTAGAGGCCGGCTGAGCCGTACAGGAAACAGACCTGGGCGGCGATGACGAACATCCCGCAGTTGTGGACCGCCGTGACCAGCGTCCGCCGGGCTTCACCGAGCCGCGAACGCGCGGCGTCGTACACCGGCCGCCGCTCCCGCAGCGCGTCCAGGGACCAGCGGCGCCCGCACCCGGTGAGCGTGAGGTACAGCGCCATCAGCAGGATCAGATTGTCGCCGCCGTCCGTCATGAAGATCGCCCGCGCGTGGAACGAGGCCACCACGACGGCGAACAGCACGGACGTCACCCGGGTCCGCCAGCCCACCAGGAACAGCGCGCAGACGACGAGCGCCAGGGCGTAACAGCACTCGAAATAGGCCCGGTTGTCGGACAGCGTCAGCACACTGGCCCAGCCGGTCTGGCCGAAGAGCTGCCGCGCCATGGTGGGCGTCCAGGGTGAGTCAGGACCCCAGATCTCGTCACGGTGCGGGAACTCGCGCAGCAGGAAGGCGAGATAGAGGAATCCGTACCCGATACGCAGCACGGACGCGGCGTACAGCGACACCGGCCGCTCGGTCAGCAGGCCGTAGAGCCGTGCGGCCCGGTCGCGTACGGCGGGCAGCGCGCGGGGGGTGCGCTCAGTCGTTGTCATGGGAGATCACCGTCCACCAGGGCAGATAACGGGTGTCGGCGGCGGACGGCGCCTTGGCTGCCGTGCGAGGTGTGCCGGTCGAGCCCGGCGGTGCGATCTGCTCCGTGACGACGCGGAGCTGGACGGACTCGAAAGAGCCGTGCCGGTGGGCGGCGACCCGGTCGGTCGCGATGTCACGCAGATACTCCTGCAGCAGCACGGCACGTTCCGAGTGCGGCACGTCGTCCCCGCCGTGCGATTCGAGGTACGACGACCAGGCCCTGCGCAGCATGTTCTGCGACGTGTGGCTGGGAAACACACTGTGCCGCACCGCTTCGTCGTCCACGGCGGACAGGTCGAACCAGCCGCTCACCGTGACGGCCCCGGCCGCGTCGGTGTGCGCGGTGCGGGCCGAGATCCGCTGGTTCACGGACTCGGGATCGGGTGCGAAAAGCTTCCAGTTCTGTTCGAACAAGGGATAGACCCACGCGTTGACCTGCCGGCTGAACTGCCGTGAGACGGCGTTGGCCGGGGCCACGTGCAGAAACACCAGGAACACATGGACCAGCGCCGCCGCAGCGCACAGCAGGACGGCGGCCCCGAGCCCCGCCGACGGTCGACGCGACGGTGGCGGCGGCTCTGTGTCCGGCCGGCTCTGTTCAGTTACATCCGTTGGTTCCGTGCCGACCAGCACAGCTCCACCCGGCCTTTCTTGCCTTGGGACGGCGGCGCGTGGCGGAATCGGCCTCGATTCCGCCACGCGCCGGTCGCTGTCCGGGTTACTCAGTGCTTGTCGGGCTGGTCGCCGTAGCCCTCGTGCTGGCCGGGCTGCTCGCCGTACGGGGCGGGCTTGTGCGGCTTGCCGTGGCCGTGGCCCGGCGGCTTGCCGTGCCCGTGCCCATGGCCGTGTCCGTGACCATGTCCGTGACCGCCGCCGGTGGTTCCGCCGGTGATGGTGCTGCCCGTCGTGCCGCCGGTGACGGTGGCGCCGGTGGTGCCGCCCGTCACGACTCCGCCGAGTACGCCGCCGAGCACACCGCCGGTGCCGCCACCCGTCGTCACGCCGCCGAGTACGCCGCCGAGCACGCCCCCGAGGACGCCCGTCGTCGTACCGCCGGTGGTCGTACCGGTGGTCGTACCGGTCGTCGTACCGGTGGTGGTACCCGTGGTCGTACCGGTGGTGGTGCCGGTCGTCGTGCCGCCCGTGGTGGTGGAGCAGGTCGACCTGGTGATCCTGTTGGTGTCCAGCGACACCGAGCCGTTACGGGCCAGCGCCCGGCCGTCGATGCTGGCTCCCGTGGTCACACTGATCGAGGTGAGGGCCAGGATGTTGCCGACGAACGTGGAGTTGGTGCCCAGCGTGGCCGAACTGCCGATCTCCCAGAACACGTTGCACGGCTGTGCGCCGTTGACCAGCAGCACCCGGCTCGCGGAGGCCGTCGTCAGTCCCGAACCGACCTGGAAGACCCACACGGCGTTGGGGTCGCCCTGGGCGTCCAGTGTGAGGGTGCCGGTGAGGCCCAGTGTCGAGGAGGCCGTGTACACACCGGGGACCAGGGTCAGGCCGCCCGCGTCCGGCGGCAGCGCCGCGTCGGTTGCCTGCCCCGCCGCGTCGTTGAACGCCGTCACCAGGTCGGACTTGGCCTGCAGGGCCACCGCGTCCGCCGAGTGCTGCGCACCGTTCACGATGCCGGGCGGGAACCCGCTGATGGCCGTGCCCGGGCTCACCCCGAGGTCTCCGGTGAGAACGGACGGTCCTGTGTTGGTGACCGATTCACCGGCCAGTACGGCGAAGCTGGCCGTCGTGCCCAGCGGCACGGGAGTTGCGATCGCGTTCGCCTGAGTGGAGGTCGTCGCGACCACGGCGGCGGCGACAAGCGGCGCGACAATTACGGCTGTCCAGCGCGACATCCGGTGTCTTTGCGGCGCACGCAGAAAATTCGGCGTCATCGAGGGCCCAGATCCTGTCACAGTCGATGTTCTTGTTGAGGACGGCACGGGGTCGGGGCGCCGCCACATCTGTCGCCGGAATATTAAGCCCGGAATCGACTCGGATATTCGACGCATCCGAGTGAATTGAAAAGAATTCCGGGCCCGGATCGCCATAGATATGACAACGATACAAAGGTAATTCGGTTGAATCACTCCGGCGGGCCACTCCGATGGCCGATGGCCTTCACCCGCCGTCGCTCGTTGGCCCGGTGTGATCAATATTGCTGGGAAGGTGACCACACGATGAGCAAGCACAAGAAGGGCCGCAAGCACCGCACCGTCAACCGGACGCCCCGTCCGGTCGGCCCCGCCGCAGGCCGGCGCGCCGCGACGCCGACGGCCAAGGGCCTGATCCCGCCCCCGGCCCATACGGCGACAAGTGAGCCGCAGGGGCCGGGGGAGCCGGCCGCGCAGGAGGAGCCGGCGGGACCCGTGTTCTACAACAGCGCGCGCAACGGAGGTCTCGGGCTCCACGCGGCGAAGACCTGGCGGGAGTTGAACACGGCCGGCGCGTCAGGGGTGAGCGTCGACGAGCTGTCCGCGGCCGCCGGCTACCAGGCGCCGACCATCACCAAGCATCTGAAGGGCCTGGCCCGTTACGGGCTGGCCGAGCAGAACGGTGACCGGTGGCAGCCGACCGGCAGGAGCCAGTGGGAGGCGGCCGCCCAGCACGGCCTGCCGGTACGGGCGGGCGACGAGGCCCTCGTCGGCGGCTGAACGCGCCAGGGGCGTGCGGCGACGGTCAGTTGTCCGTCATGTCCGGTTCGTCGCCGACCGCGGTGTCCGAGGCGCCCGGGTCCGCGCCGTCCGGGGCGCCGATCGTCGCGCCGGTGGCGGCCAGCGCCGCGGTGACCGGCTGGAAGAACGTCTCGCCGCCGCTGGTGCAGTCGCCGCTGCCGCCCGAGGTGAGGCCGACGGCGGCGTCGGCGGCGAACAGGGCGCCGCCGCTGTCGCCCGGCTCGGCGCAGACATCGGTCTGGATCAGACCGTTGACTATGTCGCCGTTGCCGTAGTTGACCGTGGCGTCCAGGCCGGTCACCGTACCTTCGTGCACCCCGGTGGTGCTGCCGGAGCGGGTCACCTGAAGTCCCACGCTCGCGTCCACGGCCCGGGTGATCTCCTGCGTACCGGCGTCCCCCAGGTCGACGGCGCTGGGCGGCTGGGTGGCCGCGTCGTCGTACGTCACGAGCGAGAAGTCGGCGACGGGGAACGTCGACACGGCGACGGTGCCCAGCTGTTGGGTGCCGTTCTGGTCGGCGAACCAGGTGTCCGCCTCGTTCCCGCAGTGCCCGGCGGTGAGGAAGGCGGGCGCGCCCGCGACATCGACGTTGAAGCCGAGGGAGCAGCGGACGGCGCCGCCGAATATCGCGTCGCCCCCGCTCACCCCGCCGACGGCCTGCCCGCTCTGGTCCTGGCCCCCCTGGTCCTGACCGCCTTGGTCCTGGCCGCCCGTACCCTGGGCGTCCGAGCCCTGCCCTGCCATGCCCTGTCCGCCGCGGTGGTGACCGTCGAAGGGCCGGAACACGCCGGCGCTCCGCTTCATGGTCACCAGACCGCCGAGATCGTCGACGGCCCTGTTCAGCGTCGCCATCCGGTCACCCGTGACGGTGCTGTCCGCGAGTACGGAGACCGTGTTGGTCCTCGGGTCGACGGACCACGCGGTGCCCGGCACCGAAGCGGTGGCCTTGAGGGTCTGCGCCGCGTTCTTGAGCGCGGCGGTGCTGTTGGGCACGATCCGCGCGACCCCGCCGCCCGCCTCGACGCTCCGGGCGCCCCGCGCGTCGAGGACGTTGACGACCAGCTGCTTGGCGTCGGCGCTGTAGTACCAGCCCGCAGCGCCGTTCCCGAGGGTCGCGGTGAGCGCGGTACCCAGCCGGGCCGCGGCGTCCGGCGTGAGCACGCGGCTCTCCGTGCGCCGGTCACCTCGCTGTTCGTGTTCGGAGCTCGCGTGAGCGCTCGGCAGCAGGATGGCGGCTCCGGCGATGGCGATCGCGCAGGCCCCGGCGGCGAAACCGGTCCGCTTGTTCACATGTCGGTGGCTCAACTCACGGCCCTCCAGAGAGGGACAGGTCCGTCCTGTCCACCGGGAGGTACGGGCGAGCGGCGCCGGATTCTCAACCGGAGGCCCGCGGATCTTCCTTGCGTGAACCCGGGGGACGGGGGCAGTCGGCGCAGAGAGGAACAATCCGTACACGTCGATGAGGGAGCCGTTTGATGAGCGAGAACATGTGGGGCTACCAGCCGACGACGGGACACACCGCGGGCAACACCCTGACCGGCTACAAGGTCGAGGCGACGGACGGCACCGTCGGCAAGGTCGACAAACACTCCGACGAGGTGGGCTCCGCCTACCTCGTCGTCGACACGGGCGTCTGGATCTTCGGCAAGCATGTGCTGCTGCCGGCCGGCACCGTCAGCCGGGTCGATCCGGAAGAAGAGAAAATCTATGTCGACCGTACGAAGGAGCAGATCAAGGAAGCTCCCGAGTTCGACAAGGAAAAGCATGTGGGGGACGCCGCCTATCACCACCAGGTGGGCGAGCATTACGGCCGTCACCGCCGCGTCTGAAACTCGCGTACGGCCGTCAATGCATTTGCCCGGCGGAGAATCCGTTAATGTTATCGCGTGCAAACATGGACAGGACATTCTCATCCCCTCGGAGCCACCTATGACGGCTCGGGTACCAATTTCGCTTTGTTCTCGGAGACCGCGGAAAAGGTCGAACTCGCGCTGATCAGCGATCAGGGTACGGAGGAGCGCGTCAGGCTCACCGAGGTCGACGGGTTCGTCTGGCACGCGTATCTGCCAGGAGTGGGGCCCGGCCAGCGGTACGGGTACCGGGTGCACGGGCCCCACTCGCCCGCCGACGGGCAGCGCTGCAATCCCGCGAAGCTGCTTCTCGATCCGTACGCCAAGGCGGTCGACGGTCAGGTCGACGGGGACGAGTCACTGTTCGGCTACCGGTTCGGCCGGCCCGACGAGCAGAACACCAAGGACAACCTCGGACACACCATGCTGTCGGTGGTGACCGGCTCGTACTTCGACTGGGGCGACGACCGCCCGCCGAACCGGCCGTACCACGAGACCGTCATCTACGAGGCACACGTCCGGGGTCTCACCGCCACCCACCCCGACCTGCCCGAGGAGATCCGCGGTACGTACGCCGGGATCGGCCACCCCGCGATCATCGCCCACCTGACCCGGCTCGGCATCACCGCGATCGAGCTGATGCCGGTGCACCAGTTCGTCCAGGACGGCACCCTGCGCGAGCGCGGCCTGTCGAACTACTGGGGCTACAACACCATCGGCTTCTTCGCCCCGCACAACGCCTACGCGTCGACCGGCACCCGCGGCCAGCAGGTCGACGAGTTCAAGACCATGGTCAAGGCGCTGCACGCGGCCGGTATCGAGGTCATCCTCGACGTCGTCTACAACCACACGGCGGAGGGCAACGAGCTGGGCCCGACACTGTCCTTCAGGGGCATCGACAACGCCGCGTACTACCGCCTCGTGGACGGCGACCGGGAGCACTACTACGACACCACCGGCACCGGCAACAGCCTCCTGATGCGCCACCCCTCCGTGCTCCAGCTCATCATGGACTCGCTGCGCTACTGGGTGCTGGAGATGCGGGTCGACGGTTTCCGGTTCGACCTGGCGGCCACCCTCGCCCGGCAGTTCCACGAGGTCGACCGGCTCTCGGCCTTCTTCGACCTGGTGCAGCAGGACCCCGTCGTCAGCCGGGTGAAGCTGATCGCCGAGCCCTGGGACATCGGGGACGGCGGCTACCAGGTCGGCAACTTCCCGCCGCTGTGGACCGAGTGGAACGGCAAGTACCGTGACGCCGTACGGGACTTCTGGCGCGGCGAGGAGTCGGCGCTGGCCGAGTTCGGCTCGCGGCTCACCGGTTCGTCCGACCTCTACCAGCACGACAGGCGCCGCCCGCTGGCGAGCATCAACTTCGTCACGGCGCACGACGGCTTCACCCTGCGCGACCTCGTCTCGTACAACGACAAACACAACGAGGCCAACGGTGAGGACGGCAACGACGGGGAGAGCGCCAACCGGTCCTGGAACTGCGGCGCCGAGGGCGAGACCGACGACCCGGACATCCTGGCCCTGCGCGCCAGACAGCAGCGCAATCTGCTGACCACCCTGCTGGTCTCGCAGGGCGTTCCGATGCTCGCCCACGGCGACGAACTCGGCCGCACCCAGCAGGGCAACAACAACGTGTACTGCCAGGACAACGAACTCGCCTGGGTGGACTGGGACCTCGACGCCGGACAGCGCGACCTGCTCGACTTCACCGGGCGGCTGATCCGGCTGCGCAACGACCATCCCGTGCTGCGCCGCCGCCGGTTCTTCCGTGGCGACACCGGCGCCGACGGGCTGCCCGACCTGGTCTGGCTCCGCCCGGACGGCGGCGAGATGCAGGACACCAACTGGCAGCGCGGCGACGCCCGGGCGATCACGGTCTTCCTCAACGGCGACGCCATCAGCGAGCCGGACCCGCGCGGCGACCGGGTGACCGACGACTCGTTCCTGATCCTGCTGAACGGCCACCACGAACCGCTCGACTTCCGACTGCCCGCCGAGCGGTACGGGGTGAGCTGGCGGGTGGCGGTGAACACCGCCGAGGAGAAGGACGCCTCCGGCGAGTCGGAACTCAAGGCGGGCTCCACGGTACGCGCAGAGGCGCGCAGCACGCTGGTGCTGATCCGCGCGGAGGACTGATCCGCACGCCGGTGGCCCGGGGCAACCGCTCGCCCCGGGCCACCGGTTCACGCCGACATCAGGACGGGGTCAGCCCGACGTCAGCAGGTGCGTCCGACGTTCGCCCAGGGGACGCCGCTCACGCGGCGGCGGTCGCCTTCGCCAACTGCTCCGCGTTGGGCGAGATCCTGGGCGAGGCGAAGGTCACCACGATGGCGATGACCGTGAACACCCCCGCCACGAGCAGGCCCCGGTGGAATCCGTCGACCAGTGCCTGTTCCTGCGATGCCCCGTCCGCCAGCGCCGCCGTGGTGTGCGAGAGGGACAGGGTGGTCACCACGGCCAGTCCGAGCGCGCCGCCGACCTGGTAAAAGGCCGTCACCACCCCGGAGGCCGCGCCCGCTTCGTGGTTCTCGACGTCCACGACGGCCGCGATCTGGGCCGGTACGCCGAGTCCGATGATGCCGATGCCGAACAGCACCAGGCCGGGCAGGAGTTCACTCGTGTACGAGCCGTGCGCGCTGACGCCCATCAGCAGCGCCAGACCGGCGACGTTCAGTATCGCGCCGCCCAGTTGGACGGGCCGGGTGCCGAAGCGCTGCACGAGCTGGGTGGCGCCGACGGCGGCGGCGATGGCGGCCGCCCCCATAGGCAGGAAGTGCACACCGGCCTCCAGGGCCGAATCGCCGCGCACCTGCTGGAGATAGATGGACGTCAGGAAGAACATGCTGAGGAAAGCGGCGCCGTTGAGGCCGAGCGCGACGCTCGCGGTGGACAGGGCGCGGGAGCGGAAGAGCCGCAGTGGTACGAGCGGGGCGTGCGAGCGTGACTCGACGACGACGAACGCCGTCAGCAGCACCGCGCCGCCGAGCAGGAAGCCGGCCACCTCCAGCGAACCCCAGCCGGCGGGCTCGGCCCGTACGACGCCGTAGACCACGGCGAGCAGCCCGGTCGTACCGAGCGTGGCGCCGAGGGCGTCGAAGTCGCGTGCCCCGGCCCCGGCCCCGGGGATGTGCCGCACGAAGGTCGGGGTGAGCAGGACGATCAGGGCGACGATGGGTACGTTCACGAAGAACACCCAGCGCCAGTCGAGGGAGTCGACCAGCAGCCCGCCGGCCACCACGCCGAGGGTGCCGCCGAGCCCGGCGAGTCCGCCCCACACGCCCATGGCGATGTTGCGTTCCCTGCCGTGCGGGAAGGTCACCGTCAGGATCGACAGCGCGGCAGGCGAGAGCATGGCGCCGCCGAGCCCCTGCACGGCACGCGCCGCGATCAGGACACCGGGGGAGTCGGCGAACCCGGCCAGCAGCGACGTCACGCCGAAGAGCGCGAGCCCGGCGACGAACACCCGCCGGGAGCCGAGCAGATCGGCTGCGCGTCCGCCGAGCAGCAGGAAACCGCCGAAGAGCAGCGTGTACGCGCTGATGACCCATTGCAGGTTCTCGGAGGAGAAGCGCAGATCGGTCTGGATGTCGGGCAGCGCGACGTTCACGATCGTCACGTCGAGCACCACGATGAATTGGGCGAAGGCCAGAACGGCCAGCGTGGCCCAGGGACTGCGTCGCACGGATTACCTCACACAGGGAGATCGCCGGTTGAGTATGCGGTGTAAGCGTACATAGTAAACACGGCGAAGTGTGCACCGTATACTCAAGGTGTCGGGCGACGGGAAGAGGCCGAGGTCATGGGTGCGAAGGCACGACTGAACAAGGAGACGCTGGTCTCCACCGCGCTGGAGCTGGCGGACGCGGACGGGCTCGACGCCGTCACCACGCGCCGCCTCGCCCAGCACCACGGCGTGACACCCATGGCGCTCTACCGGCACTTCCGCGACAAGGACGAGATCCTCGACGCCGTCGCCGAACGGCTGCTCACCGAGGCCGAGCTGCCGGAACCCGACGACAGGCCGTGGCACGAGCAACTGCTCGACGTCTTCGACGCCCTGCTGCGGGCCCTGCGCCCGCACCCCGCGGCCGCCGCGCTCGTACTGAGCAGGGTGCTCAGCTCCGAACCGGGTCTCAAGCTTGCCGAACGCGCCCTGGCGCTGCTGGCGGAGGCCGGCTTCTCCGTCGACCGAGCGGCCGAGACATCGAGTCAGGCGCTCAGCTCGCTGGTCGCGCTCGTACTGACCGAACCGGGCCGTGGCGCCGCCATCGCGGACAAGGAGAAGCGGGACGAGGAGATCACCGCCAAGCGAGCCGCGCTCGCCGCGCTCCCGCAGACCCGCTACCCCCATGTCGTGGCCGCGGCCGACGCGTTGGTCGACTGCGCGAGCGACGAGGTGTACTACGCCCGTGGCACCGCGATGATCGTCGCCGGGATGCGCGCCGCGGACGTGTGAAGCTGACGCTCCGTCAGTGGCCGGTCAGCCCCGCCAGCGCCGCGTCCACGGCGCCGACCAGCCTGAGCGGATCGGGATCGACCTTCACCACGACCTGCAGTCCTTGGAGCATCATCGTGAGCATCGCCGCGTAACCGGGCAGGTCCAGGGTGGCCGGGATCTCGCCCTGCCGGACCGCGTGGCGCAATCCGCTCAGCAGGCCCTCCTCCACCACGGACAGCACCTCGGCGAGACAGTCGGCGACGGCCGGATCGCCGGGCAGCAGCTCGCCCGCCGTGTTCGCGATCAGACAGCCGCGCGGCTCCGCCTCCTCGGCGGCCAGCTGCAGATAGCCGAGCATGATGGCCCTGATCCGGGGGACGACCAGGCCCTCGCCCAGGAGCGCGGGCGCGACCGCGCGGGCCTGCGAGTCCCGGTACTGCTCCAACGCCCGCAGGAACAGGCTGTGTTTGTCACCGAACGCGCGGAAGAGGCTGCCGGGGTGCAGCGCGAACTGCTCGCTCAGCTCGTCGACGGAGGTGCCTTCGTAGCCCTTCGTCCAGAACAGCTCCATGGCGCGATCGATGACGTCGTTCTCGTTGAAGGTCCGCGGGTGAGGCACCCCCGCATCGTAAGGGGGCACCGGGGTACCGGAACGGGGCGGGCACCCGGCCGGGCAGGGGGTCACCGGGCCGCCACCAGGAGTCACCCGTACGACTGACCACAGGCCGACAAGGCGCTGCGGACCGGAACTATGGGGATATACAGACACCCCTGACGGCGGACATCGCCGGCACGGCACCGACGACAAGGAAGGTTCCCGATGGCGACGACGGGCGGAGCGCTCGACGCGGTGGTGGTGGGCGCGGGTCTCGCGGGGCTCGCCTGCGCCGGCGACCTGCTGACGGCGGGGCTCGACGTACGGCTCGTCGAAGCGTCCGACGCCGTCGGCGGCCGGATGCGGTCCGACCGGTACGAGGGGTTCGTCATCGACCGCGGGTTCCAGGTCTTCAACACCTCCTACCCGCAGGTCCGCAGGCGCCTCGACCTCAGAGCCCTCGCGCTGCGCCCGTTCACCCCCGGCGTGCTGATCCACACCGACCGGGGCCGGCTCCGCTTCAGCGACCCCACCCGCCGCCCGCGCGAAGCGGCCGACCTGCTGCCCGGCAGGCTCGCCGGCACCCGCGACCTGCTGGCACTCGGCGTCCTGTCGGCCCGCGACATGCTCGCCCCGGCCGGTGTTCTCAAACGCGGCGAGGAGCGCACCACCCGCTCGGCGCTCGCGGCGGCCGGGCTCTCCGAGGAATTCGTCGAACGGTTCTTCCGGCCGTTCCTGTCGGGAGTCTTCCTGGAGGACGAACTCGAAACGTCCAGCCGGGTCTTCCACCTCGTCTGGCGCAGCATGCTGCGCGGCACGCTGTGTCTGCCCACGGACGGCATCGGCGCCGTACCCCGGCAGCTCGCCGACGCGCTGCCGGCCGGCACCCTGCGTCTCGAGTCGCCCGTCGACCGCCTCACCGACGACGGCGTCCTGCTGACGACCGGCACCGAACTCGCCGCGAAAGCCGTGGTGGTGGCCACCGGACCCGGCCCGGCGGCGGCCCTCCTGCCCGCGGCGCACATCGGCCCGTACCGGACGACCACCACCTATTACCACACGGCCGACACCTCGCCGCTGGCCGAGCCCACCCTGCTCACGGACGAGCGCCGCCGCTTCCTCAACACCTGCGTACTCAGCGAGGTCGTCCCCGGCTACGCCCCCGCAGGGACCGCGCTGATCGCCACCTCCGTGCTCGGCACGGACACACCCGGCCGCGAGGCCCGGCTCCGGACGGCGCTCGCCGAGGCGTACGCGACGGACGCCTCGGCGTGGCGGCTGCTGACCGTACGGACCATCGAGGACGCCCTGCCCGCCATGCCGCCGCCGCACCGCCTCACCACCCCGGCGCAGCTCGCCCCGGGGCGGTTCGTGTGCGGCGACCACCGCGCCACCGGATCCGTCCAGGGCGCGCTGGCCTCCGGCGCGCGGGCGGCCCGTGAGGTACTGCGCGAACTGCGCCCTTAGCGCCCGGTCACGGGGCCGACGGCGAAGGGCTGGCGCCGGCCGCCGGCTGCGGGCCGTAGGCGGTCAGGAAGCGGTTGCGGAAGGAGTCCATCCGCCAGACCGGCGCGTGCGGACCCGGCCGCAGGCCGTCCTGCCAGCCCCATGGGGCGATCTTGTCGAGGACGGCCGGGTCGTGGGCGACGATCGCGATCGGCACGTCCCGGCTCGCGTGGTCACCCGCGACCTTCGGGATGGGCTGGTGGTCACCGAGGAAGACCAGCACGGTGTTGTCGTGGCCGTACTTGGTCACGTACGACACGAGACTGTTCACCGAGTACTCGACGGAATCCGCGTAGTCCCCACGGACCTCGGGCGTGCTCCGCAGCACGGCGTGCGGGTCCTTGCCCGCCGCGTGGATGGCGTCGTACACGGAGCCGTCCCCGACCTGGTCCCAGCCGACCGATGTGGGCAGGGGCGCCCAGGGGTTGTGACTGGAGGTGAGGATGATCTCCGACATCAGCGGCTTGGGGCCCGGCTTGCCGTGTTCGAGCCGTTCGAAGGACTCCAGGACGAACTGGTCGGGCATCCGGGACCAGCCGAAGGACGGGCCCTGGTAGCCGAGGTGCTTGGAGTCGTAGATGTTGTCCAGGCCGAAGAACTTCCCCTCGGGCCAGGCCCGGGTGACGCCCGGCATGATCCCGACCGTCCGCCACGCGTCGGCCCGCTGGAAGGCGCCGGTGAGCGTCATCCGGTCGCCGGAGGTGACGGTCTCGTAGCTGCGCTGGTTGGTGATCCACAGCCCGGACAGGAACGTGGAGTGCGCCAGCCAGCTGCCGCCGCCCGCCGTCGGGGAGGTGAGGAACGCGCTCCGGGAGGAGAAACCGGCCGCGCGCAGCTTGCTCGTGTTGTCCGCGAGCATCGCGTCGATCTGCGGTGCCATCGACGGGTCCTCGATCGCGCTGCGGCCGTAGCTCTCGATGAAGGCGAAGATGACGTCCTTGCCGCGCAGTCCGGTGAGCAGCTGGTCGTTCGGCGTCTTGCCGAAGGGGTCGACCGCGGCGGCCTTGGCCAGCTGCCGCTCGTCCCGCAGACTGTCCCGCGCCTGTTTCACATGGCTGTAGACCAGCTCGCCGGTGCTCCGGGACGCCACCGGCGCCCCCGCGAGCTGCGTACCGAGCGCGGCGCAGGTGATCCAGGCGACCGCGAGGACCGCGGTGGTCCGGAGCGTCGCCGTGGAGTGACGGACCAGGGGACGGCTCACTCTGAGCACCGCGAGCGGCATGAGGACGAGCACGGCGGCGACGATCAGGATCACGCCGATCACGGCGCCGACGGCGAGCGCCTGGCCGCCCGAGTCCCGCAGGAACGCCTCGGCGTCGTCGAGCAGGAACCAGTCGAGCCGCGCGTCGAACGGCCGGTCCAGCTCGTTGTAGAAACCTATGTCGAGGAACTTGAGGATGGTCACAAGACCGAGGACCGCCCCCGCGACGATCGCCGCCACCCGACGCGCCCGCGGTGGCAGGAACGGCAGCACGGCCGCGGCGACGATGCCCTCCACCGGGATCCGGAGGAAGGCGGAGACGGTGGGATCCGTGAGGTTGTTCGGCAGCAGCAGCGCGAGGAGGACGAGCACGGCGGCAAGCCCGGTGAGCACCCGCGCCGCGACCCGGGCGACGCCGGGGTGCACCCGCACCCGCCCCACGACCCGCGCGACGCCGGGGGTCCCCTCCTCGCCGGTCCGGTCCGGGTCCGGCTGCTCCGTGTCCGGCTTGTCCATGTCCGGCTTGTCCATGTCCGGCAGTTGGCGGGACTTCATGAAGGGCGACAACCCAAGTTCCTTCCGCGCGAGGCCCGGTGATGACGTGGCGGACCAGGCACAGAGGGTCGGGGCCGCAGACAGGTGTACGGCCCAGCGATGCGTTTTGTTCAACGCGTTTCCGCTGCCTTTCGCTCAATCGGGCACGGCGGCTACCGGCAGTTTTCTCCCCAGCCGCGCCAGGGGTGAGAAGACCATGAACAGGGGCGACAGCAGCAGACCGGCCGCGGTCACCAGGAGCGCGGTACGCGGTCCCCAGCCGGCGGCCAGGAAGCCGCCGAGCAGTGACCCGAGCGGGGTCAGACCCATGCCGACGACGTTGACGGTCGCGACGACCCGGCCCTGGATCCGCACGGGCGTCACGGCCTGCCGGACCGCCATGACCGTGACGTCGACCAGCTGGCCGAAGACGCCGAAGACGAAGTTCACCGCCATGAGCAGGGCGAGGGTGGCGGCGCCCGACCCGTGCAGCGCGGGGACGCACAGCAGTACGCCGTCCCCGAGCACGGCCGCCGACACCAGCACCAGGCCGTACCCGATCCTTCCGGGCAGCCACGCCGCCAGCAGCGAACCCGCCAGCGCGCCGGGACCGACGGCCGCGAGCGCCAGGCCGACGGCGGTGCCCGGCAGCTGCAGGGTGCGCGACAGGAAGAGCAGATAGACGGTCATCAGACCGGCGAAGGAGAACTGGAAGAGGGCCGAGCAGATCCCCACGGCCCGCAGCGAGCCGTCGCTGACGACCAGACGCAGTCCCTCGTGGATCTGCCGCCAC
Organism: Streptomyces sp. NBC_00370; assembly: GCF_036084755.1. Classification (NCBI taxonomy): domain Bacteria; kingdom Bacillati; phylum Actinomycetota; class Actinomycetes; order Kitasatosporales; family Streptomycetaceae; genus Streptomyces; species Streptomyces sp. NBC_00370. Next base: position 829,859 of record NZ_CP107968.1, on the reverse strand, counting down.
ATCCGGACGGCGGACCGCCCCTCGGACCCGGGCCCGGATCCCGCCCCGGACAGGGGTACCGGCTCGTTGCGGCTGATCCGCCGGACCGACAGGGACGACAGGACGAAGAAGCAGGCGTTGGCCGCCGCGGCGACCGGTACGGAGAGCAGCGAGACCATCGCCCCGCCGAGCGCGGGGCCGCCGATCTGCGCCGCCGACCTGCTGCCCTCCAGCAGGCTGTTGCCCTGGGCGAGCTGGTCGCGTGGCACCAGGCGTACCAGCGACGCCTGGTACGCCACGTCGAAGCACACGCTCAGTACGCCCACCAGGAAAGCGACCACGAACAGCACCGGAACGCCGAGCACCCCGAGAAGACAGCAGACCGGGATCACGGCCAGTGCCACGGCGCGGCCCGCGTCGGCCAGCACCATCATGGTGCGGGAGCGCCTGCGGTCCACCCACGCCCCCACGAAGAGCGAGAACAGCAGGATCGGTGCCTGCTGCACCGCGCGGAGGGCGCCGAGCTGACCGGCGCCCGCGTGCAGTGCCACCACGGCGACGAGCGGCAGTGTGACCTGCGCGGCCTGTGCCCCGAGCTGCGAGGCGCTCTGGCCGGCCCAGAGACTGCGGAAATCACGGTCCCGCGACAGGGCGGGAAGACGGAACGGCACAGTGACCCCTTGGGGCGCCGAGGGCTGAGGAAAAGGCTCGCCGTGCCGCGATCAGAGGCGGCACGCGATGACAGGTCGGTCGGGACCTACGTCAACGCGCGCTCGGGTGACCGGGCATCTCAGCTCCTCACGGGGTCGGCCGTCGTTCGGAGATTAACCGTCGGACGTCCGCCGCGAAAGCGATATTCGGTGCGGCGGTGTCCGCCCTCCGTCAGCTCAACCGGCGAACCGGGGAAGCCACTTCACCCGGTAGTCGGGGTGTCCCGCGTGCTCGGCCGCGATCTGCCGGACGACGAAGCCCAGGCCGACCGCGCGCCCGGAGGGGAAGTCACGGGCGGGGCGGTCCACGTCCAGCTCGGCCACCTCCGCGTACTCGCCGATGAGTACCCGGGTGGTCTCGATACGGCGGAGGGTCTGCGCCGGGTCCTGGTGGGCGATGTGATGGTCGTAGCCGTAGTCCTTCATGCTGAAGGCGATCGGGCCCGTGGAGCTGTGCACCTCGCCCGGCCGGTCCGGCGGGCACCGCCACGTGTCGCTGCCACCGTTGCGCGCGATCTGCTCCTCCTCGTCCAGCCGGGCCCGGACGAAGGTGATCAGTGCTTCGTTCTCGCTCACGCGTCTTGCTCCTCGAAAACGGCCCGTCCAGAGCTGTCAGTGGGCTTGGCGGGCTGGGACGGCCGTAGGGAAGGATACCGCGCGCGGCAACGGCACTTGCCTCGTCCGCGACCACACGCGCGCTTCCCATATGGGCGATTTGGCGGTATTGACCTTCAAGTCCGTATAGCCACCGATAGGTCAACTTGTCGTTCGGCGTTCCTCGTTGGAGCGCGCGGTTGCGGTATATCCCCGTGATGTGTGTCACGTAAGGACATGTCGGGCGTGCGCGCGGCCGGCTGCTATTTCCCGCGCACAGAAGGAAAGTTGAGTTCTCGGATCTTGTTCCGGTAACGAGATGTCGAACCGTCGGATTCCCGATTCGAGATGTTCCTGTAATCCCGGACTTGTTCAGGCCGGTCTTTGTCGCTTACGTTCACGTCACTCCGGGTGGACCGCCTAATCCTGCCGCCGTCCGGAAAACCCAATCCCACTCACTTACGGCAGGAGCGGGGGACCCAAGGTAAGCCGCCGGTCCGTAAACAGGACCGGCTAGGGGTGAAGCCACATTCATGTGGCCGGACATCTCCAGTCCGAACCCGACAGCTCACCTCGCAGGCGACGGAGAGGAATTAGTCATGCCCAAGAAGCACCGTCGTCCCCGTACCGGCCGGCTCACCCGACGCCTTATCGCATTCGGTACGGGTGGTGCGGCGCTCACCATCCCGCTGGTGGCCGCCACCACCGCCACAGCGGCGCCGTCCGTCCACAGCTCGGCCGTCGAGTCGGCCGTGAAATCGGCCCCCGCGTCCGTCGTGGCCGCCAAGAAGGCCGCGCCGACCACGTACTCCGTGGTCTCCGGTGACTCGCTCGCCAAGATCGCCCGCACCCACTCGCTGAGCGGTGGCTGGAAGAAGCTCTACCAGGACAACCGGCAGGCCGTCGGCGGCAACCCGTCGCTGATCCACCCCGGCCTCAAGCTGACCCTGGGCGGGAAGGCGGCGTCGAGGACGGCGGCGACGACCGCCGACAGGACTGTCACGAAGAGCGCTCCGAAGAGTGCCCCGAAGGCCGAGGCCAAGCCCGCCACGGCGGCGGCCGTCCCGTCCGGCAAGAGCGCCCAGGGCGGTACGAGCACCACCCCCATCCAGACGGCGGCCGCGTCGTACACCAACGACCTGGACGGCTGGATCAAGGAGTCGCTGGACATCATGGCCGCCCACGGCATCCCGGGCAGCTACGACGGCATCTACCGCAACATCATGCGGGAGTCGTCGGGCAACCCGGCGGCCATCAACAACTGGGACTCGAACGCCGCCGCCGGCACGCCGTCCAAGGGACTGCTGCAGGTCATCGACCCGACGTTCCAGGCGTACCACGTGGACGGCACGTCCATGGACAGCTACGACCCGGTGGCCAACATCACCGCCGCGTGCAACTACGCGGCTGCCACCTACGGCTCGATCGACAACGTGAACGGTCCCTACTGACCGGACCTTCACCCACCTGACGGGCCCACTCCGGCCGGACGACGCACACGTCCGGCGGGGGTGGGCCCGTTCGGCATGCGGGGGACATGGCGCATCGTGCAGTCGCCGATACGGCGCGCACCGGTACGTCCGCTGCCCCGGCCGAGGCCGGCCATCGCGTAGCCGATGCTGCCGAAGGCGATCAGGGTGAGCAGCAGAGCGAGGGTCCAGAAGAGCATCGCCGGGCCTCCGGGGTCTCGGAGCGGGGCGTGACTCCTGCCCGCGGTGGGACGCATCGGCAACGATGCGCAGAGTGCGATCCCTGGGGACGATAGCCCGTCGGGGCGTTTCTGAACAGGTGTCAAGTGGCCATCCGCGCCGCCCGCGCCCGGCGCCGGCCCGCTGGGCTGAATGAACGTCAGGGAAACGGCACCCGTCGTGTCGAAGTCATATTTACGTACAACCTTCTGAGGGGTGTGTGAATCTCACTCGGTGACCGCCGCTGTTGACGAGGGGGCCCGAATGCTGAAAGTGAGCATAGTGATTCCGGTTTACAACGCCGGAGAGCATCTGGATCGCTGCGCCGCATCACTGACCGGCCAGAGCCTTGGCTCCGACGCCTACGAGATTCTCTATGTGAATGACGGGTCGACGGACGACTCGGCCGAGCGGCTGCGCCGGCTCGCCGCCCGCCACCCGCATGTGCGCGTCCACCATCAGGAGAACTCCGGCTGGCCGGGCAAGCCCCGCAACGTCGGCGTGCGACTGGCCCGCGGCAAGTACGTGCAGTTCGTCGACCAGGACGACGAACTCGCCCCGGAGTCACTGGAACGCCTGGTCAGGCTGGGTGAGCGGAACGACTCGGACATCGTGCTTGGCAAGATGTACGGCACGATGACGGGACCGAGCAACGTGTTCAAACGGACCGTCGAGCGCTGCACGGTCAAGGACGCGCCACTGATCGAGAGCCTGACGCCGCACAAGATGTTCCGGAGATCCTTTCTGCTGGACCACGGCATCACATTTCCCGAAGGGCGCGTCCGGCTGGAGGACCAGCTCTTCATGGCCCGCGCCTACACCCGGGCGCGCACCGTCTCCATTCTCGGTGACTATCCGACCTACCGCTGGGTCCGCAGGGCGGACGGCGGGAACAACAGCAGCGGCGTCACGACGGCCGACACGTACTACCGCCATCTGCGGCATGTCGTCGAGGCCGTCAAGGAGGGCACGGAACCGGGGGAGTTGCGCGACAGACTGCTACGGCGTTCCTATCGGGTGGAATTACTCCGTCCGGTGACCGAGCCGCGCGTTCTGCAACGGACCGGGGCTCAACTGCGCACCTATTTCGATGTCGTTCGGAAGATGGCGCTGGAATGTTTCCCACCGGGCGTCAGAGAAGGAATGCCGGCCGTCGGGAGACTGCGGGCCACCCTGCTGGAGGAGGGCCGGCTGGAATCCCTTGTCGAACTCGCCCGGCGCACCGGTGGAATCAGGCCGCGGCTCGACATGGAGAAACCGTTCTGGCGGCAGGACAAACTCGTGGTGCGGACCACGGTCCGTCATGTCAGGCCGAATGGTGAGCCGTTGGTCCTCGTGGAGCGCGAGGGAAAATTCTTCCTCGATCCCGAACTGCTGGCGGGAATCGAAGGCGCGGAGAACGTCGAGGTGACCGATCCTTTCTCCTACGCCACGGGCGAGCTGCTCGTGCAGAACACCTCCGACGGCCACTGGTGGTATCCCGACAGTGAACTGACCCCCGAACTGAGGCCGCTCGGCGCCGGACGGCACGAAGTGGTGATCACGGGGGAGACGCTTCTCGACCCGGACACGCTCGCCGGCGGCAACCCGCTCGCGAGCGGCCGCCACCACGTGTGGCTCAACTACCAGGTGCTGGGCCTCGGCCGGCGGGCCAGGGTCGCCAGCGAGGACCGGCCGTATCTCGGGGTGCGGCGCATCGGCGGGCGCATCCTCGTCCCCAACTGGTTCGGCCCGCACTCCCAGCTCCAGCTGACCGCCGGTCAGCCGGGCCGTCAGCTGTGGCTGCGGCACTTCGTGGCGTCGGCAGCGACCCGTCCCGGGATACGCCGCCTCGTACGGACGGCCTTGCGGAAGCTGCCGGCGGGCCTGCGGGGCAGGGTGCGGTCGGCCGCCCAGGAAGCCTCGCGCTGGGGTCGCGGGGAGCACTCGCGCTGACGCGTTAGACAAACTTCGTACGACTGTCTAATGTGTCAGGTGTGAGTAGTCCTGAGCGGGAGTCCGACGACCCCAAGCGCGCCGCAGTGCTGGCAGCAGCCCTCGGGGTGTTCGGCAGGTACGGATTCCAGAAGACGTCCATGGAGGCGGTCGCCAAGGCGGCCGGCGTGTCCCGGCCCGGCCTCTACCTGCACTTCTCCAACAAGGAGCAGCTGTACCGCGCCACGATGCGCGGGGTCCTTGAGCGCGCCCAGCGGGGCATGGAGGCGAGCTTCGACGACGACCCGGCGGCGAGCTTCGAGGACCGCACGGTGGCGGCGCTGGACGCCCTGATGGGCCAGTACGTCGAGACCCAGGTGGCCAGAGACCTCGGCGAGCTGCTGGAGAACAGCGGACCGCAGCTCGGCTCGATGTTCCACGACCACCAGGAGCAGGCGCGGGCGACGATCAGCGACCGGGTCGGCGCGCTCGCGCCGCCCGGCCTGCTCACCGACGAGCTGACCGCTGACGACGTCATGGACGTCATCTTCTCCGCCGCCCTCACCTGGAAGCAGACCTCGGCCACCCGCGCCGAGTTCCGCGACCGGATCAGACGCGTCGTCCGGCTGATCTGCCGCGCCGCCGGCTGACCCCGACACCTCTCACCCCGCACGCCGACCCACGGAGTACAGCCATGCCTGAAATCACCACCCCGTTCACGGCCACCTCGACAGCGGCCGAGGTCATCGACGGTGTCGACCTGACCGGCAGGCGCGCCGTCGTCACCGGCGCGGCCTCCGGCATCGGTCTGGAGACCGCCCGCACCCTGGCCGGCGCCGGCGCCGACGTCACCCTCGCCGTACGGGACACCGCGGCGGGTGAGCGCGCCGCGGCCGACATCCGCACCACCACGGGACGCGACACCCGGGTCGCCCACCTCGACCTGGCCGACCTCGCAGGCGTCGACGCGTTCGGCAAGGAATGGACGGGCCCCCTGCACATCCTGGTCAACAACGCCGGGACCATGGCCCTGCCGGAGCGCACCACGACTTCCGACGGCTGGGAGACCCAGTTCGCCGTCAACCACCTGGGCCACGCGGCCCTGACCCTCGGACTGCACGACGCGCTCGCCGCAGCGGGCAACGCCCGGGTGGTCGTCGTCAGCTCGTCCGCCCACCTGATGTCCCCGGTCGTCTTCGACGACATCCACTTCACCGCCCGGCCCTACGAGGCGTGGTCCGCCTACGGCCAGTCGAAGACGGCCACCGTCCTCTTCGTCGTGGCCCTGACCGGGCGCTGGGCGGCCGGCGGCATCACGGCCAACGCGCTGCACCCCGGCGGCATCATGACCAACCTCCAGCGCCACCTGGACGAAGGCCAGCTGCGCTTCGTCGGCGCCGTGGACGACCAGGGCCGGCGCCTTGACGTCCCGCCGGGCTGGAAGACCCCGCAGCAGGGAGCGGCGACCACGGTCCTGCTCGCCGCCTCCCCCCTGGTGGAAGGGGTGAGCGGCCGCTACTTCGAGGACTGCGCCGAAGCCGTCACCGTCACCGGGCACGGCGACAGCAGGAGCGGCGTGGCCGCCTACGCCCTCGACGCGCACGAAGCCGACCGCCTCTGGGACGAGACGACCCGGCTGCTGCACCGCTGACGCACGGCCGAGGAGGCCTGACAGGCCTGCCGGACACACGCCGCGGCCGAACGCGCCCGGCGGTCCCTTCGGGGAGGATGTGGGAATGGCCATCTCGGATCCCACGCCTGCCGTCTCCGCCGCCGTCGAGGGCGAGCTGCGGTTTCTCGACCCCGCCGTGTACGCGTCGCCCGCGCGCCTCGGCGAGCTGCTGCACGACGACTTCACCTCGTTCGGCTCGTCCGGCACGGCGTACACGCGGGAGACGTACATCGACGAACTCCGGGCGTGGGGCGCTTCGACGCCGCCCGGCACGGTGTCCGGCATGACGGCGGCGCAGCTCGGCCCCGACCTCGTGCACATCACCTTCGACCTCACCGTGCGGGGCCGGGACGTCCATCGCAGTTCCCTGTGGAAGAACACCGAAGAGGGCTGGAAGCTCTACTTCACGCAGGGCACCACCTTCGCGAGCTAGGAGCCCACCAGGGGCCGGACCTCGCTTGCCACGAATCTGACGAAGCCCTCCGGGTCCGGCTCGTCGGCCGTCGGCTGGAGGACCACCGTGTCGGCCCCCGCGTCCACCAGGCGGCCCACGGCCGTCGCGACGGCGTCGGCGTCGCCCGTGACGCCCGCCTCCGGGGTCTGCGCACGGCCCTCCCGGGCGAGCTCGCCGCGCAGCCGCTCCGCCGCGTCGGGGCCGGTCGTCGTCAGGAGATACACGACGACCGGGTGCGGTCCCGTGCGCCCGGCGGCGGCGCGGCCCTCGTCGATCAGGGCGCGCGCCTGGCGTACCTCGTCCGGTGTCGTGCCGCCGGTGAGGATCGTGCCGTCCGCGGCCTCGCCGGTCAGCCGCATGGTGCGCGGTCCCGTCGCCCCGGCGAAGATGCCGGGCGCCGTCGCGGGCGGCCAGTCCAGGGCGACGTGGTCGAGCTTCACGTAGCGGCCGTCCGTCGTCACGGACTCGCTCCGCAGCAGCGCGCGCAGCGCCTCCAGGTGCTCGCGCAACAGGGTCACCGGCGACTCGACGCGCGCGCCGACCTGCGCCATCCAGTCCTGGACACCATGGCCGATGCCCAGCACGACGCGCTCGGGGAAGAGCCGGTGGAGCGTCGCCGCCTCCATCGCCGTCAGGGCCACGTTCCGCAGCGGCACCGGGAGCAGCCCGACCCCGATCCGCAGCCGCTCCGTCCAGGCGAGGGCCGCCGCGGCGCTGGCGATACCGCTTTCGAGGAAGCAGTCCTCCCAGAGCCACAGCTCCTCAAGACCTGCCTCGTCCGCGGCACGTGCCACGTCACGCAGTCGCTCAGGGGGCAGTTGGGGGCGGAACACAGCGCCGAGTGTTGTCATACGGTCATCCAACACGGCGGCCCCGCCGGGTGTCGACCTCGACCGGGGACCCCAATTCGCGTGGTCAGGCGCGTCGGACGGACGGCACTCGGGGCGGGACCGTGTGCCGGACCCGCCCCGAGCGATTGTGCCCCCTGCCCCGGAGGCTGCACGGCGTGCTCTTCCCCGAGCATGGTGTGGCCGACCGTGCACAGTTCGGGTGCCCCGCCCGGAGAACGGTAGGCGCGTCCGATCGGGTGACTTAAGGGCCTAGGCGGTGGGGTCGACGACGACCTTGCCCACGGCGCCGCTCTCCACGGCTTCGTGCGCCGCCGCCACCTCGGAGAGCGGGAAGCGCCGCACCGGCAGCGGGCTCAGCGCGCCGGCGCTCATCGCCGCCCCCACGTCGGCCACCGCGTCCGCGAGGTCCGGCTCAGGGAACCCGTAGAGCAGGACGAACCGCAGTCGCACATTGGCCGTCATGAGCCGCCGGACCGGCAGGGAGACGTCCTCGGCCGCCGCGTACGTGGAGATCACCGTACGCGGACCGCTCACGGCGAGGTCGAGATCGAGATTGGGGCCGAGGGCGACCTCGACGACGCGGTCCACGGTGGCGGCGAAGCCCTTCACCTGGTCCACGGCGTCCTCGTCGTGGTAGTTGACCACCAGATCGGCGCCCGCCAGGCGCGCCAGCTCGGCCTTCTCGGGGCCGCTGACGGTACTGACGACCCGGGCGCCGGCGTGCTTGGCCAGCTCGATCGCGAAATGACCGACGGCTCCCGCGCCGCCCGCCACCAGCACCGCACGGCCGTTGAGCCGGCCGTCGGCGAACAGGCAGTGGTGCGCGGTCAGCGCGGGCACGCCGAGGCACACGCCCAGTTCGTCGTCGATGTCCTCGGGCAGCGGCACGGCGCGCTCCTGCGGCACGACGCTCCACTCGGCCGCCGTCCCCCACCGGTTGCCGAACGCGGCGAGATACGTCCATACGCGCTGTCCGACGCGCGCGGTGTCGACGCCGGGACCGACGGCGTCGATCCGGCCCGTGGCGTCGTGGTGCGGGACCTGGAACCCGGTCGGCACCCCCGCGGTCGCGCCGCCGCGTGACTTCACATCGGTGGGGTTGACGCCCGACAGGGCGATCTTGACCCGTACCTGTCCAGGGCCGGGTTCGGGGCGGTCGACGTCCTCGACCCGCAGCACATCACGGGCGGAACCCAGACGGTCGTACAGAGCTGCTTTCACTTCATCGTCCTTTTGCCGCGAGGCGGGCGGTGGCATCGAACCGCCCGATCGTACGGCGCTCCTGCCCGCTGCGGCCGCTGTGACACCGGACCGGCGGCGGGCGCCGTTACGGCACGCGGAACCGGGGTATTCCTGCTCGGACCACGACAGGCCGAACACGCACCGAGCACGCACCGGACGGAAGGCGACGCACATGGAGATCGGCTACAAACTGGCCGCCGAGGCATTCGGTCCCGCGGAGCTGGTGCGTCAGGCGGTCCTGGCGGAGCAGGCGGGCTTCGACTTCGTGGAGATGAGCGACCACTTCCATCCCTGGCTGGACAACCAGGGTCACTCGCCGTTCGCCTGGACCGTGTTCGGGACGATCGCTGCGAAGACCGACCGTATCGGCCTCGCGACCGGCGTGACCTGTCCGACCGTCCGGTACCACCCCGCGATCATCGCCCAGGCGGCCGCGACCCTGGCCCTGCTGTCCGACGGCCGCTTCACGCTCGGCGTCGGATCGGGGGAACGGCTCAACGAGCATGTGGTGGGCCCTGGTTACCCCGGCACCGTCCGGGTGCGGCACGAGATGCTCCGCGAGGCGCTGGAGATCATCCGGCTGCTGTGGAGCGGCGGCTACCACTCGTACGAGGGCAAGCACCTGACCCTCGACGACGCCCGCGTCTTCGACCTGCCCGGCGAACTGCCGCTCATCGCCGTGGCGGCCAGCGGTCCGCCGTCGACCCGGATCGCCGCCGAACTGGGTGACGCGCTGTTCGCCACCGAGGACAAGCCGGAGATCGTCCAGGAGTACCGGGCGGCGGGCGGCACCGGCCCCCGGTACGCGGAGGTCCCGATGGCCTGGGCCCCCGACGAACACACCGCGGCCCGGGCGGCGCTGGAGACCTCGCGGTGGGCCGTGACCGGCTGGAAGGTCATGAGCGAACTGCCCAACCCGGTGAACTTCGAAGCGGCCACCACGACCGTGCGCGAGGAGGACATCCTGGAGAAGTTCGCCTGCGGCCCCGACCCCGCCCGCTATCTCCAGGTCGCCCAGCAGTACGCGGACGCCGGCTTCGACCGGCTCGTCATGCAGAACGCCGGGCCCGACCCGGACGGGTTCATCGACTTCTACCGGCGCGAACTCGACGGCCCGCTGCGGAGGCTCAAGCCCTCGGGCGCGTAGCGGACAGACCGGTCTACGATCAGGCGGACACCGCTTTCAGCCGGCCGTGACGCACGCACGAGGAGCCTCGATGACGACACTGGACGACGCGGCGGCGCTGGGCCGGGCGGAGCAGGGGCTCGCGGTGATCTCGACGCTGCGGGCCGACTCCACCATCCAGGGCTCGATCGTCAACGCGGGCGTACTCGCCCATCCGGTCACGGACGAGCCGGTGCTCGCCTTCGTCACCTACGGACCGGTGAAGCTCGCCAATCTGCGGGTCAGGCCGCAGGTGACCGCGACGTTCCGCAGCGGCTGGCAGTGGGCGACCGTCGAGGGCCGCGCCGAGCTGGCCGGGCCCGACGACCCGCAGCCCTGGCTGGACGCCGAAGGGCTGCGGCTCCTGCTGCGGTCGGTCTTCGCCGCCGCCGGCGGCTCCCACGACGACTGGGACGAGTACGACCGGGTGATGGCCGAGCAGCGGCGTACCGCCGTGCTCGTCCGCCCGGACCGGGTGTACAGCAACCGGCAGACCGGCTCCTGACCCGATCCGGTCCCGCGCCGGCGCGGGACCGGATCGGACACAACCTAGCGCGCCAGCAGATCGCGGAGCGCGCCGATGACCTCGGCGGGGGACTCCTCGGCCATGAAGTGCCCGCAGGACACAGGGGTGTGCTTCAGGTCCGGTGCCCAGGCCCGCCACAGCTCGGCGGCGTCGAAGCCCAGCGCCGAGCCCCAGTCCTGCTGGAGCACGGTCACCGGCATCCGCAGCCGGTTGCCCGCCGCCCGGTCGGCCAGGTCGTGTTCGACGTCGACCCCGGCCGAAGCGCGGTAGTCGGCGACGATCGAGGGGATCGCCGCGCGGGACGCCGCGAGGTACGCGGCGCGTACGTCGGCGGGGATCGCGGCCGGGTCGACGGCCCAGAGGTCGAGGAAGTGGCCGAAGAACGCGTCCGGCGCGCCGCTGATCAGCTCCTCGGGCAGACCGGGCGGCTGGGCCATCAGATACAGATGGAAGCCGACGGCGGCCGACGTACCGTGCATCACCTCCCATGTGTCGAGGGTCGGCAGGACGTCGAGGGACGCCAGGTGGGTGACGGTTCCGGGATGGTCCAGCCCCGCGCGGATCGCCACCAGGGCGCCCCGGTCGTGGCCGGCGAGCGCGAAGCGCTCATGGCCCAGTGCCCGCGCCAGGGCGACCACGTCGGCGGCCATGGTGCGCTTGGAGTACGTCTGTCCGTCCGGGTCCGCCGGCTTGTCGCTGTCGCCGTAGCCGCGCAGGTCCGGGCAGATCACCGTGTGGTCGGCCGCGAGATCGGTGGCGACATGCCGCCACATCAGATGGGTCTGCGGGAAGCCGTGCAGCAGGACGACGGGGCTGCCCGAGCCGCCCACGGCGGCATGGAGCGCCACGCCGTCGGCGACGGTCACCCGCCGCTGGGTGAAGCCGGGAATCTGAGGGGTCATGGCCGCTCTCCTGGTGTGCTCTGTCGGTGTGCTCTGTACGGGTCGGTCGAGCCGAGTCTGCGGGCCGTCGATCAGCGGCGGATCAGCGCTGGATCAGTGCCGGACCAGGGGCCGCTCGGCGGCGGCTCGGCGAGGTGACCAGGGCCTCGCCCGGATAGGTTGGCGCGAGTGGCGACGCGGGGACAGGGAGGTGGGTGAGCCGGTGATCAGCTTCGGTGTGCTGGGCCCGCTGACCGCCCGGGACGAGCACGGGCCCGTCGATCTCAAGGGGCTGCGGCACCGCGCGGTCCTGGCCCGGCTGCTGATCGCCAGGGGCCGGGTCGTCCCCGTCGCCCGGCTGGTCGACGACCTCTGGGACGAGCCGCCGAAAGGCGCCGTCGGCGCCGTACAGACCTTCGTCGGCGCGCTGCGCAAGACCCTTGAGCCGGACCGCCCGCCGCGCACCCCGGCCCGGCTGCTGGTCACGGCAGAGCCCGGCTACGCGCTGCGGGCGGATCCCGGGACGGTGGACGCCTGGCGGTTCGAGGCCGCTGTCGATGCCGCCGCCCCGCTGCTGGCCGAAGGACGGGCCGAGGAGGCGCGGCTGCTGCTGGACGGCGCGCTCGGCGACTGGCGCGGACCCGCGTACGCGGAGTTCGCCGACGAGCACTGGGCGCGCGCCGAGGCGGGCCGGCTGGACGAGCTGCGGCTGCTGGCCGTGGCACGGCGCACCGAGGCGGCGCTCGGCCTGGGGCAGGCGGCCGAAGCGGTGCCCGGCCTCGAAGCCGCAGTCGCCGAACACCCCCTGCGCGAGGACGGCTGGCGGCTGCTCGCGCTGGCGCTCTACCGGGCGGGACGGCAGGGCGACGCGCTCGCCGCGCTCCGTCGCGCCCGGGCCGCGCTGCGCACGGAGCTGGGCGTGGATCCCGGCCCCGCGCTGCGGGAACTGGAGGCGGACATCCTCGGCCAGGCGGCGCGGCTCACCACGATGCCCGCCGCGCCTGCGCACCGTACGCACCCGGCGCTCCCGGCGGCCGGGCAGCGGCGCTCCCCGGCGCACCCGTTCGTCGGCCGTGACGCCGAACTGACCGCGCTCGACGGGGCCGCGGCCGACGCCGTCGCCACCGGCCGCTCGCGGCTGGTGCTGCTGTCCGGAGCCGCCGGGGCGGGCAAGACGGCCCTGGCCGACGCTCTCACCGAACGGCTCGCCGCCACCGGCTGGACCACCGCCTGGGGCGCCAGCCCCGAGCCGGCGGGCTCGCCCGCCGCCTGGCCGTGGACCCGGATGCGCACGGGTCTCGCGGCTGCAGGTCACGGGCCCGCCCCCACGGAAGCGGACGACCCGGCCGGTCGGTTCACCCCCGGAGAAGGCGACGATCCGGCCGCCGTACGGTTCCGGCGCCAGCGCGCCGCCGTGGCGTATCTGGCCACGGCCGCGGCGCGCGCCCCGGTCCTGCTGGTCTTCGACGACCTGCACTGGGCGGACGAGGAGACACTGGCCCTGCTGACCGCGCTCGCCACGGACCCGGACACCGGCCCCGTGCTGATCGTCGGCACCTACCGGACGACCGAGACCTCGGCGGCCCTGACGGATGCGCTGGGCCGCACCGCCCGCGCCGAGCCCGCCCGGATCTATCTCGGCGGCCTGCCCGAGCCGCGGGTACGGGAGCTGGTCCGGGCGCTCACCGACGGGGCCCGTAGCGACGGCACCCATGTCGACCGCGCGATGACCCCCGACGCCGCGCGTCTCATCCACGCACGCAGCGCCGGCAACCCCTTCTTGGTCAGGGAACTCACCCGCGTCTGGGAGAGCGAGGGCGAAGCGGGGCTGCACACCGTGCCGCCCGGCGTACGGGAAACCATCCGCCACCGGCTCGCCGCACTCACCGGGACGGCGCGGACCCAGCTGCGGCAGGCCGCCGTCATCGGACCCGAGATCGATCTCGACCTGCTGATCCCGCTCGCAGGCGACGAACAACTCGTCCTGGACACCGTCGAATCCGCGCTCCTCGCGGGGTTCCTGGTCGAGCGGGACGCGGACCGGCTGCGCTTCACCCACGCCCTGGTGCACGAGACGCTGTACGACGACATCGCGCTCGCCCGCCGCGCCCGGTGGCACGCGTCGGTCGCCGGGATCATCGAAGAGGTGCGGCCCGACGACGTCACGGCCATCGCCCACCATCTGCTGCGGGCCGGCAGCCGCGCGCCCGGCGCCCGTACCGCGCACTACACCCGCGCCGCCGCCGAACGTGCCGAGCGCCGCTCCGCCCCGCACGAGGCCGCCCGGCTGTGGCGGGAGACGGTCGCGGCGCTCGACCGCTCGGCCGACGGCGACCCGCGCGACCGGCTCCAGGCCGTCATGGGCCTGGTCAGGGCACTGGCCGTGACCGGCGACCTGCCGCAGGCCCGGCGCCGCCGCGCCGAGGCGGTCACCGCCGCCGAGGCCGTCGGCGATCCGCTGCTGACGGCCCGCGTGATCGGTTCCTTCGACGTCCCGGCGATCTGGACGGCGAACGACGACCCGGAGCTGTCGGCCCGGCTGGTGACGGCCGCCGAGCACACCCTGGCGGCGCTGCCCGAAGACCGCACGGCGGAGCGGGCCAGGCTGCTGATCACCATCGCGATGGAGCGGCGTGCCGACAGCGGACCGCGCGGCGACCGGGCGGCGCGGGAGGCGGAGAGCGCCGCTCGCGCCCTCGGTGACCCTGCCCTGCTGGCGTACGCGCTCAACGGCCGCTTCATGCAGTCCTTCCAGCGCGCCGGACTCGCCCCGAGCCGGGCGGCGATCGGTGAAGAGATCCTCGATCTCGCCACCCGGCACGGCGAGTTGGTCAGCTACGAGGTCCTCGCGCGGCTGATCCTCGTCCAGACCGGCGCGGCGCTCGCCGATCTCGCGGCGGCCGACCGGCACGCAGCGGCAGCCGACCAACTCGCCGAGCGCTACGACCTGCCGCTCGTCGGTGTGTTCACCGACTGGTACGCCGCGCTCCGGCTCGCGGTCACCGGCAGCACCGACGAGGCGCGCGCCGCGTACCGCAAAGCCGCGACCCGGCTGACCGGTTCGGGTATGCCGGGGCTGGAGGACGGCATCCTGCCGCTCGCCCTGCTCTCGCTCGACGCCCCCGACCTGCGGCCGGCCTCCGTACGGGACGCGGACTGGGGCCCGTACGAGAGCTGGGTGCGCCCGCTCGTACTGCTCGGCAGGGGCGAAGGGGACCGCGCGCTCACCGCCCTGCACGCCGTCCCCGACTCCCCGCGCGACCTGCTCCTCGACGTACGCACCTGTCTGCACGCGACGGCGGCGATCCAGCTCGGGGACCGGCCGGCGATGGACCGTCTCTACGAGCGACTGCTGCCCGCCGAGGACGAGTTGGCGGGCGCGGGCAGCGGTCTGCTCACGCTCGGCCCGACGGCGTACCACCTCGGCCTGCTGGCCGCCGCGCTCGGGCGGCGCGGCCGGGCGGCGGGACACCGACGGCGGGCGGCGGAGGTCGCCGAACGGGCCGGGGCAGCACACTGGGTGGCCGCCGCCCTACGATGTGAGACAGCTCAGTGACTTGACGCTGACCACTCACGATGAAGGGGATCCGCAGGTATGCCGGCCGAGACATTCGAGTTCCAGGTGGAAGCGCGCCAGCTCCTCCAGATGATGATCCATTCGATCTACTCGAACAAGGATGTATTTCTGCGGGAGTTGGTCTCCAACGCCTCCGACGCACTGGACAAGTTGCGTCTGGAATCTCTGCGCGACAACGATCTGCGCGCCGACGTGTCCGATCTGCACATCGACATCGAGATCGACAAGGAACAGCGCACACTGACCGTTCGTGACAACGGCATCGGCATGTCGCACGACGAGGTGGTGCAGCTGATCGGCACCATCGCCAACTCCGGTACCGCCAAGTTCCTGCGGGAGCTGAAGGGGGCCAAGGACGCGGCGGCCTCGGAGGAACTCATCGGCCAGTTCGGCGTCGGTTTCTACGCCAGCTTCATGGTCGCCGACGAGGTGACTCTGCTGACCCGGCGGGCGGGGGAGACCAGCGGCACCCGCTGGGAGTCCAACGGCGAGGGCACGTACACGGTCGACGAGGTCGACGACGCGCCGCAGGGCACCGCCGTCACCCTGCGGCTCAAGCCGGCCGACACCGAGGACCAGCTCTTCGACTACACGTCCGGCTGGAAGATCAGGGAAATCGTCAAGCGCTACTCGGACTTCATCACCTGGCCCATCAGGATGGCGGCCGAGGACAACGGCGCGGCGGACGAGGGCGAGGAGGGCGAGAAGACTCCCGCCGGGCCCGAGACGATCAACTCGATGAAGGCGCTGTGGGCACGGTCCAAGGACGAGGTGACCGAGGCCGAGTACAGCGAGCTGTACAAGCACATCAGCCATGACTGGACCGACCCGCTCGAAACCGTGCGGATGCAGGCCGAGGGCACGTTCGAGTACCAGGCGCTGCTCTTCGTCCCGTCGCACGCCTCGCCCGACCTCTTCACCCAGGGGCACAAGCGCGGAGTCCAGCTCTACGTCAAGCGCGTGTTCGTCATGGACGACTGCGAAGCGCTGATGCCCGAATACCTGCGCTTCGTCAAGGGTGTTGTCGACGCGCAGGA
Organism: Streptomyces sp. NBC_00370; assembly: GCF_036084755.1. Classification (NCBI taxonomy): domain Bacteria; kingdom Bacillati; phylum Actinomycetota; class Actinomycetes; order Kitasatosporales; family Streptomycetaceae; genus Streptomyces; species Streptomyces sp. NBC_00370. The sequence goes on along the minus strand of NZ_CP107968.1, from coordinate 813,569 downwards.
TCTCTCCCTCAACGTGTCGCGGGAGATCCTGCAGCAGGACCGGCAGATCCAGCTCATGCACCGCAGGCTGGTCAAGAAGGTGCTCTCGACGGTCAAGGACATGATGTCCGCGAACCCGGAGCGCTACGCCACGCTGTGGAAGGAGTTCGGCCGGGTCCTCAAGGAGGGTCTGCTGAGCGACTACGAGAACCGCGACGCGCTGCTCGGCATCTCGTCGTTCGCCTCGACCCACGACGAGGAGCGGCAGACCACGCTCCAGGAGTACGTGGGGCGGATGAAGGAGGGCCAGCAGCACATCTTCTTCATGACGGGCGAGTCGCGCTCGGCCATCGAGACCTCGCCCCACATGGAGGCGTTCGCCGCGAAGGGCTTCGAGGTCCTGCTGCTGACCGACCCCGTCGACGAGGTGTGGGTCCAGTCGGTGCCGGAGTTCGACGGCAAGCAGCTCCAGTCGATCGCCAAGGGCGAGGTCGACCTCGACACCGACGAGGAGAAGAAGGAGGTCGAGGCCGAACGCGAGAAGCAGCAGCAGGACTTCGCCGCTCTGCTCGGCTGGATGACGAAGGAACTGGCCGAGAGCGTCAAGGAGGTGCGCCTGTCGTCGCGGCTCACCGTCTCGCCTGCCTGCATCGTCTCCGACACCCATGATGTGACCCCGGCCCTGGAGAACATGTACCGGGCCATGGGCCAGGACGTGCCCCAGATCAAGCGCATCCTGGAGCTGAACCCCACGCACCCGCTGGTCGCCGCCCTGCGCGAGGCGCACGGCGAGGAGCGCGCGGAGGCGGGGCTCGCCGAGGCGGCCGAACTCCTCCACGGGATGGCCATCCTCGCGGACGGCGGTGAACTGAGCGACCCGGCGCGGTTCGTGAAGCTGATGGCCGGCCGGCTGGAGCGCACCTTGTAGACCGTCCGGCAGACGCAACCGACCCACAGCCGGGGCAGGCCGCTCACGCGGCCTGCCCCGGCTTCGTCATGCCTGCCCGCGGCACAACGAATCGATCATCGTGCGGAAAGTATTGACAAACTGGTGACAGGATCGCAACCTGTGAATCGCAAAAAAGGAGTCAACGGGCTCAATTTCTATGCAAGTTCATGGCAAGAGCTCACCCCGGCCACTGCGGCCGCCGCTGTCTCGTTCCGACTGAACAGAGGACACCATGAAACGGAAGCAGTTCGGCCGGTGGCTCGTCACCGGATTAGTGATGGCCGGCATGATCGCCTTCGGCCTCCTGCCCCTCTCCGCCTCGGCCGCCGAACGCACCGATCTGTCCGCGGGCAGACCGGCGTCGGCGAGCGGGTCGGAGGGGAGCCACCCCGCGGCCAACGTCACCGACGGCGACCAGCAGACCTACTGGGAAGGCCCGAACAACGCCTTCCCCACCTGGCTCCAGGTCGACCTGGGCAAGAACGCGACCGTCGACCAGGTGGTGCTCAAGCTCCCCACCACCTGGGAGGCCCGCACCCAGGCCGTGGCCGTGCAGGGCAGCACCAACGGCACCACGTTCACCACCCTGTCCGCCGCCCAGGCGCGGTCGTTCACCCCGGCGTCGGGCAACACCGTCACCGTCAACTTCACCGCGAGCAGCGTCCGTTACGTGCGGCTGAACATCACGGGCAACACGGGCTGGCCCGCGGGACAGCTCTCCGACCTAGGGATCTTCGGCACGGTCGACGACAGCCCCGGTGACCCCGGCGATCCCGGCGGCCCGGTCGCCGGCACCGACCTGGCGCGCGGCAAGCCGATCGAAGCGTCCTCGTCGGTCTTCACGTTCGTCGCGCCCAACGCCAACGACGGCAAGCTCGACACGTACTGGGAGGCGGGCGGTCAGCCGTCGACCCTGACGGTCAAGCTCGGCGCCGACGCGGATGTCACCGGCGTCGTGGTCAGGCTCAACCCCGACACGGCCTGGGGGAACAGGACCCAGAACATCCAGGTCCTCGGCCGCGCCCAGAGCGCGTCCGGCTTCACCTCGCTGAAGGCCCGCGCCGACTACGCGTTCGGCCCCTCGTCCAACCAGAACACGGTGACGATCCCGGTCACCGGCCGTGCCTCCGACCTACAGCTCCAGATCTTCAGCAACACGGGCGCGCCCGGCGGCCAGGTCGCCGAGCTGCAGGTGATCGGCACACTCGCACCCAACCCCGACCTCACCGTCACCGGCCTGTCGTGGACCCCCACGGCGCCGGTGGAGACCGACACGACGACGGTCAACGCCACGGTACGCAACGCGGGCACCGCCGCGTCCGCCGCGACGACCGTCAATGTCAGTGTGGGCGGCGTGGTCGCCGGCAGCGCCTCGGTGGGCGCGCTGGCCGCAGGCGCTTCGGCGACCGTCCCGGTCGTCGTGGGCAAACGCGCCGAGGGCAGCTACAAGGTCACCGCGATCGTCGACCCGACCGACACGGTCGTCGAGCAGGACAACAACAACAACAGCTTCACGGCGGCCGGGCAGTTGGTCGTCGGCCAGAGCCCTGGCCCCGACCTCCAGGTCCTGAGCATCAACTCGACCCCGCAGAACCCGGCGGTCGGGGCGGCCGTCCAGTTCACCGTCGCGGTCAAGAACCGGGGCACCACCGCATCGGGCGCCACCACCGTGACCCGGCTGACGGTGGGCGGCACCACGCTCAACACCAACACCCCGTCCATCGCGGCGGGTGCCACCGCCAATGTGAGCGTCACCGGCAGCTGGACGGCGACCAGCGGGGGCGCGACCCTCGTGGCCACCGCCGACGCCACCAACGTCGTCACGGAGACCAACGAGACCAACAACGCGTTCTCCCGGGCGATCGTGGTGGGCCGCGGCGCCGCCGTACCGTACGTCGAGTACGAGGCCGAGTCCGGCCGCTACCAGGGCACCCTGCTGGAGGCCGACGCCCAGCGCACCTTCGGGCACACCAACTTCGCCTCCGAGTCCTCGGGGCGCAAGTCGGTACGGCTCAACAGCACGGGCCAGTTCGTCGAGTTCACCTCGACCAACCCGTCGAACTCCATCGTCGTGCGCAACTCCATCCCCGACGCGCCGAACGGCGGCGGCATCGACGCCACCATCGGCCTCTACGTCAACGACACCTTCGTCAAGAAGCTCGATCTCTCGTCGAAGCACAGCTGGCTGTACGGCAACACCGACGGCCCCGAGGCGCTGACCAACACCCCGCAGGCCGACGCCCGCAGGCTCTTCGACGAGTCGCACGCCCTGCTGTCGCAGACCTACCCGGCGGGGACCAAGTTCCGGCTCCAGCGCGACGCGGGTGACACCGCGTCCTTCTACATCATCGACCTGATCGACCTGGAGCAGGTCGCACCTCCGACGAGCAAGCCCGCCGAGTGCACCTCCATCACGTCGTACGGAGCGGTCCCCGACGACGGGATCGATGACACGACCGCCATCCAGCGTGCCGTGACGGACAATCAGAACGGTGCCATCGCCTGCGTCTGGATCCCGCCGGGCCAGTGGCGCCAGGAGAAGAAGATCCTGACCGACGACCCGCTGAACAGGGGCCAGTACAACCAGGTCGGCATCAGCAACGTCACCATCCGAGGCGCCGGCATGTGGCACTCCCAGCTGTACACGCTGACCGAACCGCAGAACGCGGTCGGCAGCATCAACCACCCGCACGAGGGCAACTTCGGCTTCGACATCGACAACAACACCCAGATATCCGACATCGCGATCTTCGGCTCCGGCCGGATACGCGGCGGTGACGGCAACGCCGAGGGCGGCGTGGGCCTCAACGGCCGGTTCGGCAAGAACACCAAGATTTCCAACGTCTGGATCGAGCACTCCAACGTCGGGGTCTGGGTCGGCCGCGACTACGACAACATCCCGGACCTCTGGGGCCCCGCCGACGGGCTGGAGTTCAGCGGGATGCGGATCCGCGACACCTACGCCGACGGCATCAACTTCACCAACGGCACGCGGAACTCGAAGGTGTACAACTCGTCGTTCCGTACGACGGGTGACGACTCACTGGCGGTCTGGGCCAACCGGTACGTGAAGGACACCTCGGTCGACATCGCGCACGACAACCAGTTCACCAACAACACCATCCAGCTGCCCTGGCGGGCGACCGGGATCGCCGTCTACGGAGGCTACGGCAACAAGATCGAGAACAATGTCGTCTCCGACACGGCCAACTACCCCGGCATCATGCTGGCGACCGACCACGACCCGCTGCCCTTCTCCGGGCAGACCCTGATCGCCAACAACGAACTGCACCGCACCGGTGGCGCCTTCTGGAACGAGGATCAGGAGTTCGGCGCCATCACGCTGTTCGCGGCGAGCCGGGACATCACCGGTGTCACCATCCGGGACACCGACATCTACGACTCGACGTACGACGGCATCCAGTTCAAGACGGGCGGCGGCAACATGCCGGGCGTCACCGTCAGCAACGTGAAGATCGACAAGTCCAACAACGGCGCCGGCATCCTCGCCATGAGCGGCGCACGCGGCAGCGCGACGCTGAGCAACGTCACCATCACCAACTCGGCCGACGGCGACATCGTCACCCAACCGGGGTCGCAGTTCGTGATCACCGGCGGAGCCGCAGCGGCCAAGTCGGCCGGCAAGGCGGCGGGTGGTAAACGCTAGGGCCCGCGACAAGCCGGCCCCGCCGGTGAACAGCTGACACCCGTGGTCCCGAGCCCCGGCGGACGCCATCCAGGCGCCCGCCGGGGCCGGGACCACGGGCAGTTCCCGGCGCAACGGCTTCAGCGCCGGTTCCAGGCGTGCAGCTTGTCGGGGTTCATCATCAGCCAGAGGTGGCTGATGGAGCCCGCGTCGACCTCCGTGGCGACGACGGCGACCGTCCAGCCGTCCAGCCGGCCCACGAGCCCCGGCCTGCCGTTGACGTCCTCCTCGGTGAGCTCCACCCCCGGCTCCTTCCGCAACACCCCCACGAGATACCGGGCGACCTTGTCCGCACCGATCACGGGACGGCGCGCGGTACGGACCCTGCCCCCGCCGTCGGCATGCGCGGACGCATCAGGATCCAGCAGGCCGACCAGAGCGCCGACATCCCCCGTCTCGCACGCCCGCTTGAACGCGGACACGACCTGCCGGTGTGCCTCCGTCCCGGTCGCCGGCGGCCGGGCGTCCCGGATGCGCCGCCGCGCCGAGGCCGCGAGCTGGCGGCAGGCGGCGGGGCTGCGCCCGACGGTCTCCGCGATCTCGGCGAACGGGACACCGAAGACGTCATGGAGCACGAAGGCGACCCGCTCGGCGGGGGTCACCGATTCGAGGACCACCAGCATCCCCATGCTGACCGACTCGTCCAGCGTGACGCGGTCGGCGGGATCGGCGGCGTCCTCCGTGGCACCCGTACTGTCCCAGCGCCGCCGGTCCGGCAGCGGCTCGGGCAGCCACTCACCCGTGTACCGCTCCCGCCGCACCCGCGCCGACGCCAGGTGGTCGAGACAGATCCGTCCCGCCACCCGGACCAGCCAGGCGACGGGCGACCTGATCTCCCGCTGCTCGGCCTCCGGCAGCGCGTACCAGCGGGCGTACGTCTCCTGTACGACGTCCTCGGCGTCGTACGACGAGCCAAGCATCCGGAACGCGAGATTCAGCAGCGTGCGGCGCTCCTCGACCATGCTCCGCAGTGAGGGATCGGGCTCCCGTTCATGACTGGGCATGCAGCAGCTCCCGCTGTCCTGTGATCGTCATACCGATATGACGAGATTGCGCGTGCGGATGTGAGGCCGGCCATGCGAGGCCGGCCGGTCCGAGGATCACATTCGGCGGGGCTGTCCCGTCGTAAGGACATGACGAACCAAGACACCATCGCGGCGAACCAGGTCGTCGTCGTGGGCGCCGGCTACGCCGGTCTGCGCGCGGCCCTGCAACTCGCCCCCTTCGTACAGGTCACCCTGGTCGCCCCGGACGACCACTTCACCGAACGCGTCAGGCTCCACGAGAAGGCGGCGGGCCGGCCCGACGTGACGCATTCCCTGCGTACGATCCTGCGGGACACCGGCGTCACCCACGTCGCCGCGCTGGTCACCCGTATCGACACGGCAGCCGCCGAGGCGCACACCGACGCGGGCCACGTCCTGCGCTACGACCGGCTCGTGTACGCGCTCGGCAGCCGGACAGGCGGTATCGGCCTGACCGGCACCGCGGAGCAGCGGGCCTTCTCGGCGGAATCGGCGGCCGAGCTGTACAAGCGGCTGCGGGACGGCTCCGGATCGCTCACGGTGGTCGGGGGAGGGCCGACGGGGGTCGAACTGGCCACCGAACTGGCCGAGTCCCACCCGGGGTGGACCGTCGGCCTGGTCACGGGCGGTGAGATCGTGCCGAGCGTCGGTGCCAAGGGCCGCGCGCACGTCCGCTCGGCCCTGCTCGACCGGCGGGTACGCGTCGAGGAGGGTCGTCATGTCGGCGGCCCGGACGAGATCGACGCCGATGTCGTGGTGTGGGCGGGGTCGATGGTGCCCAACACCGAACTCGCCGTCGCCGCCGGGATCGCCACCGACAGCCGGAACCAGATCAGCGTCGACCCGGCGCTGCGTTCCCTTTCGCACCCGCACATCTACGCCACCGGTGACACCGCCGCCGTCGAGACCCCGGCGGCCGGGCGGATCCGGATGGCCTGCGCCACGGCGCTGCCGCTCGGGGCGCACGCGGCGCTGTCGGTGGTCAGGGACCTGCGCGGGCAGGAGCCGAAGCCGTTCACCTTCGGTTACGCGGCCCAGTGCATCAGTCTGGGCCGCCACGACGCCCTGTTCCAGCTCGTCGCCAAGGACGACTCCCCGCGCACCCGTGTGCTCACCGGCAGACCGGGCGCCCTGGTGAAGGAGCAGATCGTACGCACCACGGTCAGGACCATCCGGCTGGACGCCCGTCACCCGCGCGTCGCCCGGCACATTCCGGGGTCCAACTGAGCTGAGCCCGAGGCGGGTTGAGCGGGACGTCGCCGCCGGTCAGCGCGGACCGTAACGGATGACACGGGTGGGTACGACGGTGCGGCGCGCCGGCAGCGGTTCGCCCGGCGCGGCGTTGATGCGGTCGATCAGCATCTGCCCGGCCCTGCGCCCTATTTCGTCGGCGTCGTACGAGACGATCGTCAGCGGCAGCCCGATCACATCGGCGAGTTCGAAGTCGTCGAACCCGGCCAGCGCCACCGGACGGCCCACCGTACGTACCGCCCGGATGGCGCCCTGGGTCATCCGGTTGTTCGTGCAGAACAGGGCCGTCGGCGCCGCCGGTCCCGACAGCAGTTCCACGGCGGCCCGTTCGGCCGTGCCGACGTCGACGAGACCGCGCCGCACGTGACGTTCGTCCGGTGTCAGACCGGCCGCCTCATGGGCCGCCCAGTAACCGCGGAACCGTTCGGCGCCGGTGTACAGCGCGGGCGGATTGCCCAGGAACCCGATCGCGCTGTGGCCGTCGGCGATGAGCTGTCCCGTGGCCTGCTCGGCCCCGCCGAAGTCGTCGACGAGCACACAGTCGGCGTCCATGCCCGCCGGCGGCCGGGCGGCCAGCACGATCGGCATGCCCCGCAGCGCCGCGGGCCCCAGATGGCGGTGACTGTTGCCCGCGGGAACGACGATCATCCCGTCGACCTGGCGGGAAGCCAGATCGGCGACAAGACCCCGCTCGCGGTCGACCTGCTCGGCCGTGTTGCTGAGCAGCATCCGCAGGCCGTGCTCGGACGCGACTTCCTGCACACCGAGCGCGAGCCGCGAATAGAACGGGTTGGCAAGGTTGGTGACGACCAGTCCGATCATGCCGCTGCCGCCGAGCCGCAGGCTCCTGGCGGTCTCGTTGCGGCGGTAGCCGAGCTCGTCCACGGCGGTCAGAACCCGTTCGCGGGTGGTCCCGCTCACCCGCGAGTCGTCCTTCAGCACCCGCGAGACGGTCATGGCGCTGACTCCGGCGCGGGCGGCGACATCACGCATCGTCGGCGCGCCGGCGTCGCTGACTCCCGGGTGTGCCATGCCCAACCGTTCCTTCGTGTCGTCGTTGCCGCGTGGGATCACCGTCCCGTCGCGGGACGAGGACGCCGTCATTCTAGGGAGTGCACGACCTAGGTCCGTACCGCGGCGGGTCCCGCCGTGTGGCGCAGCGCCCAGTGCGCCGCCCCGATCAGCGGCGCGTGGGCGGGCCGCCGTGCCGTCCTGACGAGGACCGCCGCCGGTGCTCCCGCCGCGCCGAGTCCCGCCCGTACGGCGGGCCCTATCACGTCCCAGGAAGCGGTCATCGATCCGCCGAAGACCAGCACACCCGGCCGGAACGCCGTACACCACGGCGCCAGCGCCCGGCCCAGCGCGCCGAAACACTCCTGGAGGGTACGGACGGCGCTCTGTTCGCCGTCGCGGGCCAGTGCCGCGATGTCACGCACGTCGAGTTCCGGGTCGTGACGGCCGGTCAGCGACGCGTGACGCGCCCGGACCGCGCGGCGCGAGACGACCTCCTCCAGGGGCAGCCCGTCGACGGTCAGCCGGTGGACCCTGCCCTCGGGCGGCACTCCGGGCCCCTCGGTCAGCGGACGCCCGGCGGCCAGGAACGAGGAACCGATCCCGGTGCCCAGCGTGATGCACACGGCCCTGTCATGTCCGCGGGCGGCGCCCGCCCGGTACTCGCCGACGGCGAAGGCGTCGGCGTCGTTGAGGAAGCTGATCGCGCCGGGGCGCGGCAGCAGCCGCGCCAGCAGTCCCGCGCCCACGTCGACACCGTCCAGTGACTCGAACTTGCCGATGCCACGGAACCGGCCGATCCCCTTCGCGTAGTCGAAGGGGCCCGGTACGGCGACTCCCCAACGGGCGCCGGGCCCGGCGCCGAGACCATCCGAGACGGCGGCGACGGCGTCGAGGGTGTCGTCGGCCGCGGCCTGCGCGGGCACCGGGCGGCGGACGACGCTGGACGCCACCGGCTCCCAGGAGACGGTGTCCACCAGGGCCGCCGTCACATGGGTACCGCCGATCTCCAGCACGGGCACGTCACTCATCCCTCGGTCACCAGCGCCTTGACGACGTGGACCGGGCCCTGGCCGACCGGACGCAGCCGGTAGGGGCCGACACCCGCGGGGACGGTCAGGGTCTCGGCGAACGCCAGGTCGTGGTGGTGTCCTTCGGCGTACTCCACCACCACACCGCCGCCCGCCGACACGTTCAGGATGTGGAAGCGCCCCCCGGTGTCGTCGTCGGCGGGCCCGGGGCCGTCGATCACGAAGCGGTGGACGGCGTAGAACATCTCCGGCAGCGCGCCGATGAGCTCCTCCCGCCAGCCCTCGCCCTCGCGCAGCGTCCGCGGCTGCTGCACGAGGTCCTTGACCACGTCGTCACCCCGGCGCGCCGAGTCGAGATTCGCGAACCCGTGTCCGTACGAGAGCGGCCTGGGCGCCCCCGATCCCGAGGTGCGCAGCCAGTCGTAGAAGCGCAGTGGGTAGAGGTACGGGGTCGCGCTGATCTCCAGGACGAGATTTCCCTCGCCGGACGCGTGCGGAGTACCGGCCGGAATCATGAACAGCTGTCCGGCCTGCGACGGGTGGGTCTGGATGTGGTCCTCCACCCGCAGCGGCACACCGTCGTCGATCGCCGCTCGCACTTCCTTGCGCATGACGTCCACGTCCATACTCTCCCGCAGACCGAGGAACACCCGGGCGCCGGGTTCGTGCGCCGTCACGTAGTACGTCTCGTGCTGGGTGTAGGGCCACCCGAAGACCTCCCTCATGTACTGCTCGCGAGGGTGGAGGTGCAGCGAGAGGTTGCCGCCGCCGATCGTGTCCAGATAGTCGAAGCGGATGGGGAACGACGTGCCGAAGCGGCGGTGCACGGGCTCACCGAGGAACTGCCCGGGATGCAGTTCGCACAGCAGCTGGAACGGCAGCTCGACCTGCGCGTCAGCGTCCTCGCCGACGAGTACGCCCGCTTCGGGGGCGATCAGCTCGTAGCCGAGGGCGGTGCTGCCGTGTGCGGGGGTGAACCCCAGTTCCCGCGCGGCCCACCGGCCGCCCCACGGCGTGGAGTTGAAGAACGGACGGGTCCTGACCGGCCCTTGGGCCAGTGCGTCCAGGGTGTCGCGCAGCGCGACACCGTCCAGCGACGCGGGGGAGCGCGGGTTCTGCAGATCGACCCAGCGGTCGATCCGGGGGGCGAGGGAGTCGCGGTGCCGGTCACTTACCGGCCAGTCCGTGTAGAAGAGGCTGCGCAGCTCGCCGGGGACGCCGGGCCTGCCGAGATTCACCCCGAGCGGCAGGCTGCCGTGTGCGACGGCTTCCTCCGCGTACCGCTTGGGCAGATCCGCCCACCACACGAGATCCGGTGAGCACACCGCGGCGCCGGGTCCGAAGACCAGCAGGACGCCCTCATCGGGCCGGGCCGGGACGCCGGTGGCGGCGAAGTCGAAGAGGTCCGCCATGGCGAACCCGGCGAGCGGCAGGAAGAACGGGTCGGCGTCCGCGGCCGGTACGCAGAGCCGCTCCACGGCCGCGGCCGACCACAACGTGCGGGCGTCGAGGACCGTCACCCGATCACCGCGCTGTCGCAGCGCATCCGCGAGTGCCTCGGCGGTCGCCGTCCAGTCCAGCGCGGCGGGGCCGTCGAGCGCCAGAACGGCCGGCGTGCGGGGTACGTCCGCCACGGCCGCCGCCCAGCCGGCGACGACGGTGCCACCGGTCGCGGGGTAACGGGGGTTGCGTTCATAGGTGCGGGGCTGGTGCACAGGTACTCCTGAAGACGGGGATGAGCAACCGAGTGGATGGTATCGATAACATCCACTGCGGGCAAGATCGGTGTCCTTAAGGGTGCCGGTTGCTCGGTATGAGTGCTGCCTGGCAGCGTTCTCCGGAGAATTTATGGGACACCTCTTGTTTCAGTCAGAGTGTTGTCGTTAACATCCTGGCAATCCGGATCACCGCAGCAGGGAAGGGGAGCCATGGGATCAATCGGCGAGTCGACGAAGGGGTCGCCTCAACCGATCCGACGCCGCAGTCTGTTGGCCGGCCTCGGGGCCGGCGCCGCCGTCGCGCTGGCCGGCGGCTGCGCTCGGGGCGACAGCACGGTGGCGCTCCCCGGCACCACGTCCCTCGCCAACGACAACGCGACCTGGGACGAGGGATACACCAAGGCCGGACGGGAGTTGAAGAAGCTGACCGGCTCGTCGCTGCGTCCGCTGTCCAACCCCAACCCCACCGCCTACACGCAGGTCACCCAGATCTCCCTGCAGACGACCAAGGCCACCGACCTCATCAAGTGGGGATCGGGTTACAACCTGAAGCAGCTCGCCCGCACCGGCCAGCTCTCCGACCTGTCGGCGATGTGGGGCGCGTACGAGCGCGCGGGCTGGGTCAACAAGAGCCTGCGGGACGCCATGTCGTACCGGGGGCGGGTGTACGGGATACCGCTCTACCAGTCGTACTACGTGCTGTTCTACAACACGGAGGTCTTCCGCACCCACCGGCTGCGTCCCCCGGAGACCTGGGAGGAGCTGCTGCACAACGCGGAGGTACTCAAGAAGGCGGGCGTCACCCCCTTCGTCGCCACCCAGAGCGGCAACTGGCCCGCGTACGAGTGGTTCCAGGAACTCATCAGCAAGGTCGACCCGGGGTTCTACACGGAACTGATCGCCGGCCGGGCGAAGTACACCGATCCGCAGGCCGTGAAGGCCATGCACATCTGGGCCGACTTCATGCGCAAGGGCTGGATGACCGCCGCCGACTTCGACCAGAACAACGGTCCGGCCGCGCTGAAGACCGGCAAGGTCGGCATGTTCCTGCACGGCTCGTGGCAGTCCCAGGGACTGGCCGCCGCCGGTATGAAGCCGGGCGCCGGGTTCGACGCCTTCGTCCTGCCGCCCGTCGACCCGGGCACCCCCAGATCCGTCATCACCGAGTCCGGGGTGCTCGCCGTACCGAAGAAGGCCGTCTCCCACAAGGCCGCGATGGACAACGCGGCGAACTGGCTGAATCCGGCCGTTCAGCGGGTGTGGACCGACTTCCTCCAGGACGGCTCCGCCAACCCGACGACGCGCCCCGGCAATCCGGTCGTGGCCCATCTCCAGCAGCGGGCGCGCAGTGAGGGCTGGACCCAGCTGCCCCGGTACGGCGAGTCCGGCCCGCCCAACCTCATTCAGGGAAACACCAACGACCTGGGAGCCTTCATGACGCAGGCCATGTCACCCGAGGCCACGCTGCGCAGCATGGCGGGCCGGGCGGCCAAGGAGTGGGCGGCGTGGAACAAGGACGAGTCATGACATCGTCCCTCGACCAGCGGCCGACGCCGACGAGCGGACCCGCGGCGGCGCGCGGGGCCGCGTCCGCGGGACCCGCCCGCCCGAGGACGCCACGCCGGACGCGGGACCGGCTGGCCGGCGCCGGATTCCTCGCCCCCGCCGTCCTGCTCGTCGCCGCCCTGCTGCTCGTACCGTTCGTGGTCACCCTCTATCGCAGCTTCTTCAGCGACGGGCGGGTCTCGGGCTTCACCTGGTTCAGCAACTACGGGCTGTTCTTCAGCGATCCGGTGCTGGTCAAGTCCATCGAGAACACGCTGATGTGGGTCGTCGGCACGGTCGCCCTGCCGCTGGTCCTGGGGCTCGGGATCGCCATGCTGACCAACGGCTCCGGGTGGACGAGAGTGGCGCGGCTGCTGGTGGTCCTGCCGTACGCGATCTCCGGATCGGCCGTCGCCGTCGTGTGGAACTTCGTCCTGAACACCGACGGCGCCGCCAACCAGGCCCTCACCTCGCTGGGGCTGGGGTCCTTCGCCCAGGGCTGGCTGCTGGAGTGGCCGGGCAACACCCTGGTGATGATCGTCGCCAGCACCTGGCAGTCGACCGGAGTGGCCGTCATCCTCTTCCTGGTCGGCCTGCAGACCATCCCGCCGGAGACCCTGGAGGCGGCTTCGCTCGACGGAGCCGACGGCTGGCGCAGATTCCGCTACGTCGTCCTGCCGCAGCTGAAGACCGTCTCCGTGATCGTCGTCGGCAGCAGCCTGGTCAACGGTCTCAAGTCCTTCGACCTGATCTGGGTGCTCACCCAGGGCGGTCCCGGGCGGAACTCCGAGACGCTCGCCGTCTCGATGTACCAGGAGACGTTCCTCGCGCTGCGGCCGGGAGCCGGCGCGGCGGTCGCCGTCGTACTCACCGTCATCGTGCTGCTCGCCTCGTGGCTGTACCTGCGGCGCCAGCTGACCCCGAAAGGCGCCTGACCATGACCACAGGCCGCACCTCCGCACGCCGTATCTCGGCGGGCACCGTCGTCCGCAACACGACCCTGGTGGTCATCTCGCTCCTCTGGGCCGTGCCGACCTGGCTCCTGGTGGTGAACGCGCTGGTGCCGGCGTCCCAGTACGGCGGCGCACCGCACTGGCTGCCGCACGGCGGCTTCGGTCTCTTCGACAACATGTCGCAGGCGTGGACCAAGGCCCGCCTCGGGCCCGCCATGGGCAACAGCTTGCTCTACTCGGTGACCAGCGCGGCGGCCGCGATCGTCGTCGCCACGACCGCCGCCTTCGCCACCGTCATCATGCCGGTCAGACGCAAGGCGCTGTGGTTCTGGCTGATCTACTCCGGCACCCTGCTGCCGCTCCAGGTCTTCCTGCGGCCACTGTTCCTGGCGTACGCCAACACCGGGCTCTACGACGCCCAGATCGGTCTGTTCCTGGTGTACGTGGCGGTCGCCATCCCGTTCGCCTACTTCATCATGCGCAACTTCGCCCAGACGCTCCCCGCCGAGGTCGTCGAGGCGGCGAGGCTCGACGGCGCCTCGTGGTGGCGCGTCTTCTGGCAGATCCATGTGCCGCTGTCGAAGTCCGCGATGGTCGCCGCTTTCGTCTTCCAGTTCGTCGCCGTCTGGAACGACCTGCTCTTCGGCATCACCCTCTCCACCAGCAGGAACATCCGGCCGATCATGGCGGCCCTGGCCGAACTGCAGGGCAACTACTCCAATGTCGGACCGCCGGTGGTGCTCGGCGGTGCGCTGCTCGTCTCGCTGCCGACGGTCGTCCTCTTCTTCTCCGCCCAGCGCTTCTTCGTCAGCAGCCTGAAGCTCGGCTGACACACTCCTCCCTCACGCAAAGGCAGACCATGGTGAAGACAACAGCCCGTGCCGCCCTCGCTCTCGCCGTGCTGTGCGGAGCGCTCTGCGCCGCCCCGGCGGCGAACGCGGCGGGTACCGCGGACACCCGCGCGGCGGACCCGTGGGCGAAGCGGGCCGCGAGCGCCTACGACGCGCTCCAGCGCAACCTCTACCAGGGCGCCGGGCAACACGGCCTGTACCTGGAGAAGTTCCCGCAGCAGACAGGTGACAACGCACACTCCTACCTGTGGTCGCTGCGCGAGGCGGCAGCGGCGACCGTCGACATGGCGGCGCTCCCGGGGACCGGGCAGCGGTACGCCGCCGACGCGGCCGAACGCTTCGACGCCGTCCAGCTGTACTTCGACCCCCGCGACGGCAGGCCGGGTTACGACTCCTACCTGCCGGCGCCGCTCGGCCAGGGCGGCGACGTCTTCTACGACGACAACTCCGTCGTCGGCCTCTCGCTGCTGGACCAGTACCACGCCACGGGTGACCCGACGTACCTCGACCGCGCCGTGGGAGCCTTCGACATCGTCAGCCGGGGCTGGGACGACGACCCGGCGAAGAACTGCCCGGGCGGCATGGACTGGGTGGACTCCACCAGCAACAACATGCGCGCCGCCAACGTCACCGGGCTCGCGGCCGAACTGGCCGCCGAGCTCTACCAGGTGAAGCACGAGAGCCGCTTCCTCGGCAGTGCGAAGAAGTGGTACGGGTGGAACGCCGACTGTCTGCGCCAGGCCCCCGGCCTCTACAGCAACAGTCTCGGTGACGACGGCACCGTCAACACGACCCTGTGGACGTACAACTCGGGCGCGATGATCGGGACCGCCACCACCCTCTACCGTGCCACCGGCGACCGGGGCTACCTCAAGCGCGCGGTGGACGACGCCCAGGGGTCGCTGGCCTACTGGAAGCAGGGCACCCGGCTGCACGACCAGCCGGCGATCTTCAACGCCATCTACTTCGACAACCTCCAGAAGCTCAACGAGGTCAGGCCCGACCCGGCCTACCGGGAGGCCGCGGGCAGCTACGCGGCGCAGACCTGGCATGAGAACCGGGACCCCGCCGACGGCCTGTTCCGGTTCCAGCCGTCGGGCGGCGGCGACTACGACCCCGCAGCGCCCGCCGAGACCCTCGAACAGTCCGCGATGGTGCAGATCTTCGCCGGGCTGGCCACGCACAGCTCCTGACCACGCGCGTCACCGACCGCAGCCGTACCGGCACCGCGTCGCACCGCACCGCACCGCACCGCACCACAACAGTTTGGATCTCCGTTCATGTCCCACCCCGCTCTCGCCCGTCCCTCGTGGTGGGACTCCACCATGGCTCGCGACATCCTCCGTGACCGCGGTGTGTCGGCCACCGGTGTGCTCGGCGGACACCAGGTACGGCTCTCGGCCGAACCCCTGTTGCGCCATGACGGTGACGGGGGGCTGCTCCAGTCCGTACGGGTGGCGGCGGACCGTCCCGTCACCCGGGCCCGGGTCACCACCGCGTCCGGGACCGCGCTGCGCTGCGATATCGTCGAGGGCCCCGGCGACGACACCCGGCTGCTGGTGCCGGAGGTGGCGTCGCCGACCCCGGTCCTCGTGGAACTCCCCGAACTGGCCGCGGGGGAGAGCGTCGAGGTGCTGCTGACGCCGCAGCGGCACTGGACCCTGCATCTGGTCCAGCACGCCCATCTCGACATCGGGTACACCGACCCGCAGGGCACCGTCCTCGCCGAGGGCCGCGCGTATCTCGACTCCCTGCTCGAACTGTGCCGTGCGACGGACGACTGGCCCGACGAGGCGAAGTTCCGCTGGGCGGTCGAGGGATTCCTCAGCTACGAGAACTGGTCGGCGAACCGGCCGCCCGAGCAGGTCGCCGAGTTCCTCCGGCGGGTCCGCGAAGGGCGGATCGAGCTGACGGCCCTGCCTTTCAACCTGCACTCCGAGACCTGCTCGACCGATGAACTGCATGAACTGCTGCGCCCGATGCGGGAGGTGCGGGAGCGGCACGGCATCGACATCAACACCGCGATGCAGACGGACGTGCCGGGACAGGTCGTCGGCCTGCCGGACGTGCTCGCGGACAGCGGCATCCGCTATCTGTCGGTGGCCCACAACTGGGCCGGACGCGCGGTGCCGCACCGGGTGGGCGGGCAGGATCTGCCGCGGCTCTTCCGCTGGCAGGGGCCCGGCGGACGCAGCGTACTGGTGTGGCGTACGGACACCCCGCACGGTCTCGCCTACATGGAGGGATCGATCCTCGGCTTCGACGAGTCCTTCGACCGCGTCGACGACCTGCTGCCCCACTACCTCTCGGCGCTGGCCACCCACCAGTATCCGCACGAGGGCCGGGGCATCCCCGGATTCCCTGTCCTCGACGAGGAGTTCAAGGGCGACCCCTATCCCTGGGACGTGCTGCACCTGCGGGTCCTCGGCAAGTTCGCCGACAACGGTCCGCCGCGCAGGATCATCGCCGACACCGTCCGCAGGTGGAACGAGGAATGGGCGTTCCCCGCCCTGCGCACCTCACGCAACGAGGACTTCTTCGCCGATGCCGAGGCGCGGCTCGGGGACAAGCTCGAAACCTTCGAGGGCGACTGGAGCGACTGGTGGGTGGACGGAGTCGGCGCCGGCGCCGTCCCGCTCGCCGCCACCAGGGACGGACAGGCGGCCCTGGCCGACGCCCAGACGGTGGGCGGTTACGCGGAGATCCTCCAGGCATCCGACCTCCAGGCATCCGGCGGTGCGGCGATCACGGCGGGCGCGCCGCCGGTGTACCGGGCCGCATCCCTGTTCAACGAACACACCTGGGGCGCCGGCGACCCCTGGACGCACGGCGACCACGGCCATGCCTCCGGCGAACGGCAGTGGCACTGGAAGTACGCGCAGGCCCTGCGGGCGCACGACGACGCCGGGACGCTGCTCGACGGCGCGGGCGCCGCGCTCGGCTCCCGGCTCGCCCCGCGCACCGGGACCCTGGCCGGCTACTACATCACCAACACGTGCAGTTGGCGGCGGTCGGAGACGGTACGGCTGTTCCTGCCCGAGAGCACCGTCCCGCTGGCGGACCACGTCCGGGTGGTCGACTCCCGGGACGGCTCCCCGCTGGAGCACACGGAGGAGCCCCAGAGCAACCAGTTGCACCGGGCGGCCGGCCGCTTCCTGGTCTTCCCGCTGACCGGCGTGCCTGCCAACGGCGCGGTACGCGTGGACATCCTGCCGGCCGGCGCCGCGCCGCCGGCCGCCACGGACCATGACGGACCGACCGTGCTGGAGAACGAGTTCCTGCGGGTACGGGTGGACCTGCGGACGGCCGCCATCGCGTCGATCCGTGACAAGGCGACCGGCCGCGAACTCGTCCGCCAGGACGCCACGGTCGGCTTCAACGGATACCTCTACGACGAGTACGCGACGGCGGGCGGCTTCAACCACCAGTCCAGCAAGACCACGGCGGACGGGTCGATGCATCTGCTCGCCTCACGCAGGACGGCCCCGCCGGCCGCGCTCGTGGAGCGGTACTCCGACGCCACCGGCGAGACGCTTGTCTACGAGTGTGTGCCCGCGGGCACCGAGCGGTTGAGGGTGCGGGTGCATCTGCCGCGCGCGGCTGCCCGGATCGACCTGGAGAACCGGATCGGCAAGGCCGCGACGCTCACCAAGGAGAGCGCCTTCTTCGCCTTCCCCTTCGCCATGGAGGATCCGGTCGTACGGATGGAGGCGACGGGCGGTGTCACGGGTACCGGCCTGCCGACCGTGCCGGGCTCGGCGCGCCATATGCGCGCGGTCCGGCGCTGGGTGAGCTTCCAGGAGGGGGAGACGGTCGCGGCGGTGGCGACGCAGGACGCGCCGCTGATCCAGCTGGGCGGCATCGCGATCCCCTACGCTCCCTACCCGCAGTCGCTCGCCCAGGAGGAGCCGGGCACGCTCTTCTCCTGGGTGCACAACAACATCTGGGACACCAACTTCCCGTCCCAGCAGGCGTTCGACCATGTCTTCCGGTACAGCGTCGCCTTTACGGCATCCGCCTCACCGGCCGGGCCCGAACTCGGCATGCGGACGGCTGCCGTCGGGAGCCGCCCGCTGCTGGCCGTACGCGCGAAGGGAGCGCCGACGGACGAGCCCGGCACCGGGTTCGCGCTGCTGACGCTCGGCGACCCGCGGGTGCGGGTCGCCGGGCTGACCGTACCGGCGAGCGGGCAGGTGCTCGTACGACTCCAGTCGTTCGCCGAGGAGCCCGTCGCATGCCGGCTGACTCCGGGCTTCCCCGTCCGGTCGGCGGCGGCGGCCGACTATCTCGCCGCTACGGGCGAGGAGTTGGAGCGGGACGCGGACGGCGCCGTGGTGGTCCGGGTGCCGAGGCTGGGCACGACGGCGGTACTGCTCACCGTCGAGGCGGCTGCGCTGGACTGACCGGCGCTCGACGGCAGGGAGTTTCCGCAAGGAGCAGAAATCTTTTGCAGCGGGCCTTGACGCCCGATGGCTTCCCCGGCAAGGTCTTCCTGGCTCAACTGCCCTCTGAACGGGGGCAGTTTGGCCCCCGCCCCCACCGAGGCGCGTCGGTCCGGGCGACCAGTCAGGATGCCGGAGTTCTCTGTTCTCATGTGGGAGTCGTCCATGCTTCGATCACCAGGTCGCGCCGAGCCGCACACCCGGGAGCGGCGGCGCCGTTCCGGTCGCCTGCGCAGTCTGCTCGCCGTCGGCGCGCTCACCGCGGCCGCCGTCGTACCACTGACCCTCCTCCAGGAGGGTGTCGCGCAGGCGGCGGGGAACGGGGGTGATGTGACGGCCAACATGTTCATGTGGAACTGGCAGTCCGTCGCCTCGGAATGCACCGACGTCCTCGGCCCCAAGGGGTACGGCGCGGTGCAGGTCTCGCCGCCGCAGGACTCGATCCGGCTCTCCGGAGCCCACCCGTGGTGGGAGATCTACCAGCCGGTCGGCTACGACCTGAACAGCCGCATGGGCAGCGAGGCGCAGTTCGCCTCCATGGTCTCCACCTGCCACGCGGCGGGTGTGAAGGTCTACGCGGACGCCGTCATCAACCACATGTCGGGCGCCGATCAGCCCAGTACGGACTCCTACGGCGGCGACAGCTTCAACGTCGGGTCCCGGACGTACAGCCAAGTGCCCTACAGCTCTGGCGACTTCCACAGCTATCCGGGCAGCTGCCCCACCTCGAACCTGGCCATCAACGACTGGAACAACCAGGCCCAGGTGCAGGAGTGCTTCCTGTCGAACCTGGTCGACCTGAACACCGAGTCCGACGGGGTACGCGGGAAGATCGCCGGCTATCTGAACAAGCTGATCGGCTACGGCGTGGACGGCTTCCGGGTGGACGCCGCCAAGCACATCAACCAGACCGACATGGCGAACATCGAGTCCCGGCTCAACAACACCCAGTGGGGCGGCCGTCCCTACATCCTCCAGGAGATCGCGCTGGGCGGCAGTGGCAATCTGGCGCCCGCCGCTTTCGAGGCCAACGGCAGTGTGATCGGCTTCGACTACGCCAACGCGCTCAAGTCCGCGTTCCAGGGCAGCATCGCGGGGCTGCGGAACCTGGCCACCTCCGGTCTTGAGCCGAGCGCCAAGAACGGCGCCATGGTCACCAACCACGACACCGAGCGCAACGGCAGCACCCTGAACTACAAGAACGGCAGCACGTACACGCTCGCCAACGAGTTCATGCTCGCCTACGGCTACGGAGCGCCGACGGTCTACTCCGGGTTCGCCTTCGACGGCTCGGACGACTCGCCGCCCGCCGCGTCCAACGGAGTGGTCACCGGTACGGACTGCGCGACCACCTGGGTCTGCACCGACCGCACCCGGGGTATCGCCAACATGGTCGGCTGGCACAACGCGGCCAAGGGCGAGTCCGTGGCCAACTGGTGGGACGACGGCAACAACACCGTCGCGTTCAGCCGCGGCCGTACGGCGTGGATCGCCCTCAACAACAGCGGCTCGGCCGTCACCCGGACCTTCACCACGGGACTGGCGGCGGGCACCTACTGCGACATCATCCACGGCGACCTCGCCGGTTCCGGCTCCTGCTCGGGCCCGACCGTGACGGTCGACTCCTCGGGCAACGCGGCGCTGACCGTGGCCGCCCATGACTCCGTCGCGCTGTACGGTGCGGGCGACTCGACCCCGACCGACCCGCCGGCCGGCGGCGTCACGGAGACCTTCCACGAGAGCAAGGCCGTCCCGGCGGGCCAGAAGGTCTATGTCGTCGGCTCCATAGCGGGACTCGGCAGCTGGGACCCCGCTGCCGCCATCGCGCTCACCTCCTCCGACCAGTCGAACTGGACCGGCTCGGTGAGCCTCCCGGCGAACACCTCCTTCGAGTACAAGTACATCGTCAAGGACGCCTCGGGGAACGTCACCTGGGAGCCGGGCAACAACCACACGGCCGGCACCGGGGCCTCCGGCGGCACCCGGAACGACACCTGGGGCAGTCAGTCCTCCGGTGACGGCAGCGGTCAGACCGCCGTGGCCTTCCATGAGAACAAGTCGGTCTCCGGCACCCAGAAGGTGTACGTCGTCGGATCGGTCGCCGCGCTGGGCACCTGGAACACCGGCTCGGCCATCGCGCTGACCTCGTCGAACCAGACCGCGTGGGCGGGTTCGGTCAGCCTGCCGCCGAACACCTCGTTCGAGTACAAGTACATCCTCAAGGACAGCTCCGGAAACGTCACCTGGGAGTCGGGCGGCAATCGCACGGCCAACAGCGGGAGTTCCGGCACCCTCACCCTGAACGACACCTGGAAGTAGCGCGGTCCGCCGCCTCCCCGCGGCCGCTCGCCGAACGGCGGTCTCCGTATCTCCCCGTACGGAGGCCGCCGTTCGGCGAGAAAGTTCCTTGCAGACTCTTTCGCAAGAGATTGCAGCGCTGTTACGGTCCACCAAGTCCGAACGGGCACCACCCTCTTCAAGGAGTCAGGTATGCGACGCGGCATGTCCGCCGTCGCGATGGCCGCTGCCATCGCGCTCGGAGTCACCGCCTGTGGCGGCAGCGACAACGACGGCAAGAGCGACGGAGGTTCGGCAGCCGACCCCGCATCGGTCTCCGGCGCGATCACCTACTGGGACACCTCGGACGCCAAGAACGAGGCCCCGGCCTACCAGGCGCTCATCAAGGCGTTCGAAGCCAAGTACCCGAAGATCAAGGTCACGTACCAGAACGTCGACTTCACCACCGTGGAGCAGCGGTTCAAGGCGGCGGCCCAGAGCGGCAAGGGCGCGCCCGACGTGATCCGTACCGACGTCGGGCTCATCCCCGAGTACGCGTCGCTGCACTACATCGCCCCGCTGGACGGCACCCCCGCGCTCTCGCAGAGCGAGGACTTCGTCGAAGGTCCGCTCGACACGACCAAGTACAACGGGAAGAGCTACGGCGCTCCCTCGGTCACCGACACGCTGGCCCTGCTCTACAACAAGGACATCTTCGCCAAGGCCGGCATCAGCAAGCCGCCGGCCACCTGGGACGAGCTGATCGCCGACTCCAGGACGATCGCGAAGAAGGTCCCCGGCGTCGCCGGCACCTACGTCAACCCCGACTCGTACTTCCTCTTCCCGCTCCTGTTCGGCGAGGGCGCCGACCTCGCCGACCCGGCGGCCAAGAAGATCACCGTCAACTCGCCGCAGGCCGTGGCAGCGGTCACCAAGGCCAAGGAGATCTACGACACCTCGTCGCTGAAGGTCGACTTCGCCAGCGCGTACGACAACATGCAGACCTCGTTCAAGACCGGCAAGGTCGCCATGCTGATCCAGGGCCCCTGGTCCGTCGCCGACGACCTGACCGGATCCGCCTTCAAGGGCAAGGAGTCCAACCTCGGTTACGCGCCCGTCCCCGCCGGTTCGACCGGGAAGGCGCTCGCCCCGACC
The DNA here is from genome assembly GCF_036084755.1 of Streptomyces sp. NBC_00370. Classification (NCBI taxonomy): domain Bacteria; kingdom Bacillati; phylum Actinomycetota; class Actinomycetes; order Kitasatosporales; family Streptomycetaceae; genus Streptomyces; species Streptomyces sp. NBC_00370. The sequence continues at coordinate 791,676 of NZ_CP107968.1, read as the reverse complement.
GGCGGCCACGACCTCGCCGTCTACCAGGGCTCGAAGCACCTCGACGCGTCGTACCTCTTCACGCAGTTCATGACCTCGTCGGCCAGCCAGCAGCAGATCGCGCTGAAGAACGGCACCCTGCCGACCCGCACCTCCGCCTACACCCCCGAGGTGCTGAAGGACCCGGAGATCGCCGGCTTCAAGCCGATCCTCGACACCGCCCGGCCCCGGGTCGCACTGCCGCAGGTCGGCAGTCTGTTCGTGCCGCTCCAGCAGCAGTACATCAAGATCCTGCAGGGGCAGACCCCGGTCAAGGCCGGACTGGACGCGACCGCCAAGCAGTTCGGCAAGCTGCTGCCCGGCTACAGCGTGCAGTAGCCCACCCCCCACGCCGGGCCGGCCGGCCGGGACTCCGTCCGCCACCGGGCGCGCGGGGTCCACGCGCCCGGCCGGCCGGTCCGGTCCACCCCCGTCCGGTCAACACCGGCCACCGACCACGCACATCCGAAAGAGCCGAGGAGCGATGACCACCGCCACCATGGACCAACCCGCCCGGGACGCGGCCCCCGAGCCGCGTGCCCCCCGGCCAGGCCCCGTGACACTGCTCAAACGGTCCTGGGACAAGCACTGGTACGCCTGGGCCATGGTCGCCCCCGTCGTCATCGTGATCGGCGTCCTGGTGCTGTACCCCCTGGGCTACGGGCTCTACCTGTCGTTCACCGACGCCACCGAGGCCAACGTCGCCAAGGACATCGGCGCCTTCCACGCCGAGGCCACCTACCAGTTCGTCGGCCTCGACAACTACTGGAAGATCGTCTCCGGGCAGGACGGCGACTTCTACCCCCGGCTGGAATGGACGGTGATCTGGACGGTCTCCTGCGTCGCGATCACCTACTCCATCGGCCTCGCGATGGCGACCCTGCTCAACCGCCCGGTGAAATTCCGGCTGTTCTACCGGCTGGCGCTGATCCTGCCGTGGGCGGTGCCCGCCTTCGTCGGCGTCTTCGCGTGGCGGCTGATGTTCAACTCGCAGTACGGCGTGTTCAACGACATCATCAACGCGGCCGGACTGCCGTCCCAGGACTGGCTCGGCACCCCCTTCGCGCAGAAGATCGCCGTCATCATGGTGAACGTCTGGTGCGGCGTGCCCTTCATGATGGTGGCCATCCTCGGCGGCCTCCAGGCCATCCCCAACGAGCTGTACGAGGCCGCCGAGATGGACGGCGCCTCACCGCTCCAGCGGTTCCGCGACGTGACCCTGCCGGGTCTGCGCCCGGTCACCGGCACGGTGGTCCTGCTCAGCACCGTCTGGACGTTCAACATGTTCCCGATCATCTATCTGCTGCTCGGCAACAACACCACAGGCGACACCGACATCCTGGTGACCTACGCCTACCAGAAGGCGTTCACCGGAGTGTCCGACTACTCGGGCGCGGCGGCCTACGGCATCGTCATCCTGCTGATCCTCGTTGCCTTCTCCACCTTCTACCGCCGCCAGTTGAAGACGCAGGACTAGGAGCCGGACCACCATGAGCGTCACCACCGAGCGCGGCTTCTCCGCGTCCCGCGCGGCGAGCGGCAAGGCCGTGCGCGGCGCCCGCAGCGGCGCCCGCCGTACCCACCGGCGCAGGGGCGAGCGCAGCCGCCGCGCCTCGATCCTGCTGCACGCCACCCTGCTGGTGGCCAGTGCCACGGCCGTCTTCCCCGTGCTGTGGATCGTCTTCATCTCGCTGGGTCCCGGCACCGCCTGGCAGCAGCCCGGCGAAGTACTCAGCCATCTCGGCCTGGAGAACTACCGGTTCGTGCTGTTCCACAGCCACTTCCCCCGGTGGATGCTCAGCTCGCTGATCGTGGCCGGCTGCACCACCGTGCTCGGTGTGCTGATCGCCGCCAGCGCCGGCTACGCCATCTCCCGGATGCGGTTCCCCGGACACCGCTCGCTGATGTGGACCTTCCTGCTCACCCAGATGTTCCCGGTCGCCGTACTGATCGTGCCGCTGTACAACCTGCTCGCGCGATTCGGTCTCATCGACAGCTACCTGGGGCTGATCCTGGTGTACTGCACCATCTCGGTGCCGTTCTGCGCCTGGATGCTCAAGGGGTACTTCGACACCATCCCGCGCGAGATCGACGAGGCGGGCCGGGTGGACGGCCTCAACCCGTTCGGCACGTTCTGGCGGCTGATCGTGCCGCTCGCCAGGCCGGGCCTCGCCGTCACCGCGTTCTACACCTTCCTCACCGCGTGGGGCGAAGTCGCCTACTCCACCCAGTTCATGGGCGCCAACCACTACACACTGGCGGCCGGCATCCGGACCTTCGCCTCCGACCAGCGCGCCAACTGGGGCGCCATGACGGCGGCTTCCGTCATCATCGCGATACCCGCGGCCGTCGTCTTCCTGCTCGTCCAGCGCCATCTGGTCGCCGGACTCACCGCGGGCGGCGCGAAAGGCTGACCCCGCCGGGCAGCCCCTTCCGCACACACGTCATCCGTCGTTCTCACGTAGTGAAGAGAATCCATGAGCCAGCACCTCACCGACACGCCCAGCTCCGCCGCGACCGCAGCCGCCGCCGAGCGCGCGGACTGGTGGCGCGAAGCGGTCATCTACCAGGTCTACCCGCGCAGTTTCGCCGACAGTGACGGCGACGGCATCGGTGATCTGCCGGGCGTCACCGCCCGGCTGCCGTACCTGCGCGAGCTGGGCGTCGACGCGGTGTGGCTGTCACCGTTCTACGCGTCCCCGCAGGCCGACGCCGGATACGACGTCGCCGACTACCGTGCCGTCGACCCGGTGTTCGGCACCCTGCCCGACGCCGACGACCTGGTACGGACGGCGCACACCCTGGGTCTGCGGGTCATCGTGGACCTGGTGCCCAACCACTGCTCCGACCAGCACGAGTGGTTCAAGCAGGCGCTGCGCGAAGGCGCCGGCTCCCCACTGCGCCGGCGCTTCCACTTCCGCCCAGGACAGGGCGCACACGGCGAACTGCCGCCCAACGACTGGGAGTCCGTCTTCGGCGGCCCCGCCTGGACCAGGACCACTGAACCCGACGGCGCCCCCGGCGAGTGGTACCTCCATCTGTTCGCCCCCGAACAGCCGGACTTCAACTGGGACTGCCCGGCCGTGCACGACGAGTTCCGCTCCGTGCTGCGCTTCTGGCTGGACCTCGGCATCGACGGTTTCCGTGTCGACGTCGCACACGGCCTGGTGAAGGCCCCGGGGCTGCCGGACGTCGGCCACGACGGTCAGGTCGCCCTGCTCGGCACCGACGCCATGCCGTACTTCGACCAGGACGGTGTGCACGAGATCTACCGCAGCTGGCGGCGGATCCTCGACGAGTACCAGGGCGACCGGGTCGCCGTGGCCGAGGCATGGACACCGACCGTCGAGAGGGCCGCGCGCTACCTGCGCCCCGACGAGCTGCACCAGGCGTTCAACTTCTCGTACCTGACGACCCCTTGGGACGCCGCAGCGCTCCGCGACGTCATCGACGACTCGCTGAACGCCATGGGCGCGGTGGGCGCGCCCGCCACCTGGGTGCTCTCGAACCACGACGTCACCCGGCACGCCACCCGGCTGGCCCACCCCGTACCGTCCCTCCGCCGCGGCGAGCCCGCCCCCACCCAGCTGCGCGAGGCGGGCGACCGCGAACTGGGGCTGCGCAGGGCCCGCGCGGCGACGCTGCTGATGCTGGCGCTGCCCGGCTCGGCCTACGTCTACCAGGGTGAGGAGTTGGGTCTGCCCGACGTCACGGACCTGCCCGACGAGGTGCGGCAGGATCCGTCGTTCTTCCGCGCGGCGGGCCAGGACGGCTTCCGTGACGGCTGCCGGGTGCCGGTCCCGTGGACCAGGGACGGCGGCTCGTACGGCTTCGGCGCGGGCGGCAGTTGGCTGCCGCAGCCCGACTCCTGGGCCGGACTGTCCGTCGAGGCACAGACCGGCGACCCCGATTCCACACTTGAGCTGTACCGCGCCGCGCTGGCCGTACGCCGGGCGCACCCGGCGCTCGGCGCGGGCTCCTCGGTGACCTGGCTGGAAGCCCCGGACGGTGTGCTCGCCTTCCGCCGCGACCCCGCCGGCACCCCGGTCACCGCCGACGGTGCGGGGGGAGCCGTGGTGTGCACGGTCAATCTGACCGGAGCGCCGATCACCCTGCCACGTCCGGGTCGTATGCTGGTCGCGAGCAGCACGGCAACGGCAACCGACGCCGCGTCGCACACGGCGGCGGTTGATGGAGGTTCGTCCATGGAGATCAAGATCCCCGCTGACACGGCCATCTGGTGGGCGATCTGACGTGATGGCATTCCGTCCCTCCGCAGGCACCGGAACCGCGCGCCTCGCCGACATCGCGGTGCAGGCCGGAGTGAGCGAAGCGACGGTCAGCCGGGTGCTCAACGGCAAGCCCGGCGTCTCCGCCACCACACGCGAGTCCGTACTGGCCGCTCTGGACCTGCTGGGTTACGAGCGGCCGGTACGGCTGCGGCAACGCAGCGCCGGGCTGATCGGGCTGATCACGCCCGAGCTGGAGAACCCGATCTTCCCCGCCTTCGCGCAGATCATCGGGCAGGCGCTCACCAGGCAGGGATACACCCCGGTGCTCGCCACCCAGACGCCGGGCGGCTCGACCGAGGACGAACTGGTCGAGATGCTGGTGGAGCGCGGGGTGGACGGATTCATCTTCGTCTCGGGGCTGCACGCCGACTCCACGGCCGACACGGAGCGCTACGCCCGGCTCGAAGGGCAGGGCGTGCCCTTCGTCCTCATCAACGGCTTCTCCGAGAAGATCAACGCGCCGTTCATCTCGCCCGACGACCGCGGTGCGATGCGGCTCGCCGTCACCCACCTCGCGTCGCTGGGACACCGCAAGATCGGTCTCGCGGTGGGACAGAAACGTTTTGTACCCGTCCTGCGCAAGATCGAGGGGTTCACGGCCGCGATGGCGGACGTGCTCGGGCTGACCGACGCGGAGGCGCAGGCGCTGATCCAGCACTCCCTGTACACGCTGGAGGGCGGCCAGGCCGCAGCCACCGCGCTGATCGACGCCGGCTGTACGGCGGTGGTGTGCGCCTCCGACATGATGGCGCTCGGCGCGATCAGGGCCGCCCGCCAGCAGCGGCTGCGGGTGCCGGAGGACGTGTCGGTGGTCGGCTTCGACGACTCGCCGCTGATCGCCTTCACCGACCCGCCGCTGACCACCATCCGGCAGCCGGTGGCCGCGATGAGCCAGGCCGCCGTGCACGCGCTGCTGGAGGAGGTCGGCGGAACGCCCACCCCGCACAGCGAGTTCATCTTCCTGCCGGAACTGGTCGTCCGCGGCTCGACGGCGGCGGGTCCCACCGCCCCCTGATCCCGATCCGCGCGCCGGACGGTGTTCTGTGCACGACCAATGAACGGGAGGTGCGGCGCGGAAGGCTCACCGGGCAGCGCCGAACCGGCTCATTTCCGCGCGACGTACACGGTGTTGGTCGAGGTACCGCCCTGCAGCGGGTTGTCGAACTCGACCACATGCGCCCGGGCTTCGGCGAAGACCTCGCCGAGCAGCGCGGTGAACGGGTCGTCGGGCGGATCGTTCGACCACAGGGCGAACACGCCGTCGGGCCTGAGCCGTTCACCGAGCGTGCGCAGCCCCGCGGCCGTGTAGAGAGCCGCGTGGCTGGGGTGCAGTACATGGCGCGGTGAGTGGTCCACGTCCAGCAGGATCGCGTCGAAGAGCCGGCCCGGGGCCAGCGGGTCCAGACCCGTCGCGTCGCCGGTCATCGCGAAGAAGTCGCCCCTGACCAGCCGGCAGCGCGGGTCGGTCGCCAACCCGGCGCCGAGCGGCACCAGTCCGCGCTCGTGCCACTCGATCACCTCGGCGAGCGCGTCGACCACGATCAGGGACGCGACGCGCGGGTCCTCCAGCGCCGCCCGTGCGGTGTACCCGAGGCCGAGTCCGCCGACCACGACGTCGAGCCGGCCGGCCGGCGCCTGCGCGAGGCCGAGCCGGGTCAGGGCGATCTCACCGGCGGTGAAGAGGCTCGACATGAGGAACTCGTCGCCGAGCTTCACCTCGTACACGTCGTCGCCCGACACCGGCTCCCTGCGGCGGCGCAGACTGATGTCACCCATCGGGGTCGGCCGCCAGTCGATCTCCTCGAAACGCGCGCTCATGCAGTTCCTTCTCCGTGCGGAATCATGGCCTGGAGCCTATGCCCCCGACCGTCAGGAACCCGCACGATGAAGAGCGAGCACGAATTCTTCCCCGCGGACGCGCTGCCGTGGTCCGACGGGCCGCAGGCCGGGACCGCGGAGAAGATCCTCAGCAGGGACGAGAGCGACCCGGACGTACTGACCCGGCTGGTCCGCTGGGAAGCGGGCCTCGACACCTCGGCCGCCGGGGTGATCCGGCACGAGTGGGTCGAGGAGGTCTATCTGCTCCAGGGCGAGCTGCACGACCTGACCCTCGGCCGGACGTTCCGCGCCGGTGAGTACGCCGCGCGGCCGCCCGGGATGGAGCACGGCCCGTACCGTACGGCCGGCGGCTGCGTGATGCTGGAGATCCGCTACCGCAGTGCGGCCGCGAAGCTGCGTCCGTAGGCGTGCCGGGTGGTGACGTCCAGCCGGGTGCCGCCGGGGACCCGGCTGACCCGGACACCGTCGTCCGCCGACGTCGCGCGCATCGTCCGGCCGTGCAGGACGACCGTCACCGTGTCCCGCTCCGTCGTAGGGTCGCTGACGGCGACCGACGTACCGCCGTGGCGCGTCTCGCGCAGCAGTACCGACGCAGGTCCCTCGACGGACAGCTGGGCCGCCCGATGGATGCCCGGCGCGAAGACGTTGGCGGCGACGATGCCGAGCCGCCGGTGCGAAACGGCCTGGATCCGGGTGCTGTTGGCCAGGACCGACAGCGGACCCCGGGCGTACATGGCCAGTTGCCGCTCGGCGGCGCCGGGGACCAGAGCGTACGCCAGCGAGGCGGGAGCGGCGCCGGCCGGGCGGCCGGCGGTGAGCGAGAAGACCGCTTTGGTGACCGTGGTGTCGGGGTTGGCCGTCCGTACGGCGCGGCGGCTGCGGCTGACCGTGTCGAGCGCGACCGTGACCGGGGTCCTGCCGAGGAAGACGTAGCCGACCGCGACGGCCTCGCTGTCGTTCGCGTAGCGCAGCCAGGCCGGCTCGGCGGTGCCCGCGCCGGACCACGCGGCGCCGTCGCGCAGCCGCCCGGTGACCCGGACCCGATCGGCGGGTCCGGCGATCCGCGCGTCGACGGTCGTGGTGAGCGCGCGGCCCGCCGCGTCGCCGACTCCGGCGGCGAGCACGGCTATCTCGTCGTCGAGCATGAACCACGACTTCGTGGCGGACGCGTTGCGGTACGCCACGAAGTCGTCGGGGAGTTCACCGGCCTGCCGGGCGGCGTACGCGACGTCGTCCGACTGGACGAACCCGGCGACCCCGTACGCACCGAGCCGCGCGCCGCCGGAGAACACGTTGGTGGCGCGGGGGAAGTAGACGTACGTGTTCTGCGACTCGGACGACGAGGTGAAGCCGCGCTCCGGGTTGTCGTACCAGGCGGTGCCGTACAGCTCGGGGACGCTCCCGCGCGTCTCCACCGGCGCCGTGACGCCCGCGAGGCCGTACGGCGACACGGCGGTGAAGTAGTCCACGCCGTACGCGCGGGTCTGGTCCTGGCCCGCGAGGTACAGGTAGTGCGCGCCGTCCCCCTGGAACCACGGCAGCAGATTCTCGCCGCTCATGTACTCGTACCCGCTGATCCGGGTGGAGCTGCGGGCCAGCGCGAAGGCGTACCCGGGCCGCCGGTGCACGGTCCTGTCCATCGCGTTGAACGCGGCATGGTGCGCCGCGGGGTTGAGGTCTGCGGCCGGGAGGGCGGGGTCGGCGATGATGTCGGCGTAGCGGGCGACACTCACGGGGGAGACGAACGCCGACGGGTCGAGCGTGGCTTTCGACGTCTGCCGCAGGTACGTGACGTAGCCGCCCAGCGCGGCGGCGTCGGCGGCCGTGACATGCCCGCAGAGTCCCACGACCGCCTCGACGACGGCTGCGGCGTCCGCGTATCCGGTGGTGGTGCGGGAGACCGCGCGGCCCTTGACGGGCTCCATCATCCAGCCCTCGAAGATCAGCGGGGCGAATCCCTCGGTGATCCACCGCCGCACCGCACCGACGAGATCGTCCCCCGGCACGAAGCTTGTCCCGTCGAGGATCTGTACGGTCTGCACGATCCGGGTGAGCAGGCCCGTGCCGTAGGAGCCGGTGTAGGCGACGGACGCGTGCTGGACGAACGAGCCGTCCGCGTAGAAGCCGTCGCTCACGCCGTGCAGCGGACGGTACGGGTCGACGGTCGCGAAGACGGTCAGCTGGTCGGAAACGGCCTTGGTGATACGGGCGCTGTCGCCGACGACGGCGCCCTGGAGAACGCGGTTCGTGGTGATGTCGGCCAGATTGGCGCCGGTGTGGAAACGCGAGTCGAGATCGACGTCGCCGTTCGTGCCGCTGCGCAGATAGGCGTCCATCGCCGCGACGTACTGGGCGGTCAACTCGGGGCGGTACGCGGCGATCGGATCCCCGAGCAGGACGAGTGTCCTGCTGACGTGGGACGAGATCCCGATCTCCCAGTTGAACCAGTTGCCGTAGTAGCCCTTCGACTGGTCGCCGTACCAGGAGTCGTAGAGCGTGACCAGGCCGTCGATCACCCGCCGTTGGACGGCTGCGTCACCGTGCAGGTCCGAGGCGGGGCCGCCGGGTGTCCGGGTGGCGAGCGCGATCTCGTAGAGGTACTGGAACGAGGTCGTGAGGTTCGGGTCGCTGGCGCCGAGCGGCAGTCCGGCGAACAGCTCGCCGGGACCCGCCGAGTCCAGCGCTGCGAGCCGGCTCCGGGCCGTCGTGTCCACGGCCCGGAGCTTCGCGACGACCTCCGGCCGCGCGTTGGAGGTGTCCGTACCGGCGAAGATCGCCAGGGTGTTGGCGATCAGCGCCGCCCGGTCGGCGGCCGGGTCGTCGCCGACCGCGAGCGGGCGGTCCGCCGCCCGGCCCCGCGGCGGCCGTACCCCGGCGAGGAGGACCGCTGCGGGGACCGACGACACCAGGGCACGACGCGAGATCTGCACGGCGGGGACTCCCAGCGGATGACGGAAAGCGCTTGCGGCATTCAAGCAACCGTCCCGGCGGGTGTCACTACATACGGCACAACTGGGTCTCGGTGCCCGTCTGTTCGACTTCTCGCCCGTCGCTCCGGCCGGCCGTTCCGAGATCCCCGTCCGGTTCCCGGGCGCCGTCTTCCCGGGCGCCGTCCGCCACCTGGTCCCCGCCCGGGTGCCGGGCGGCCACGGCGCGCTCCGACGTGGGACGCGCCGCCGCGAGCCGGGCGCGGTGCAGCAGCGCGACCGCCACGGTCGTGGCCACCACGAGCACGGCCAGGGCGGCGACGACCCAGTGGAAGGCGCTCGCGTACGCGCCCGCCTCTCCGGTGTGTCCTGCCGCCGTCGCCCGCGCGACGTCGCTGTCCGGGATCGACCGGCCGATGAGCCAGGCCAGGACGGCCGCGTACAGACCGACGAAGACCGCCTCGCTGCCGACCCGGACGAAGTTGAGCACGCCCGCCGCTGTGCCGCTGCTGCGGGCGGGCACGGTCGCCAGTGCCTCGCCGTCGACCAGGCCGAGCGGCAGCCCGAAGCCGAATCCGACGAGCAGCATCGGTACGACGAGCCAGCCGAGCGAGGTGCCGGGGGAGAGCAGCAGCATGCCCAGCATCCCGAGGATGAGGCTGACGAGTGCTGCGTAGATGACGGTCATCGACGTGACCCGGCGGAACCGCGTGGTCAGGCGCGCCGCGAGGATCGGGCCGAGCAGTACCGGCACGGTCATCGGCAGCATGAAGAGCCCGGCGGCGCCCGCCGAGAGCGAGGCGATGCCGCTGAGCGCCACCGGCAGGTACGTCAGCAGGGTCACGTAGCCGAGCGCGCCGGCCACGGGGACGAGCGTCAGCGCCAGGAAGGCCGGGTTGCGCAGCAGCGAGAAGTCGACGACCTTCCGGTCCGGATCCTGCTCGGGCCGGATGTGCGGCAGGACGACGCCGGCCGCCAGCGCGACCACCAGGACCAGCGCGTGCCCCGCGAACACCCCGCGCCAGCTGATCAGCGCGATGAGCGCGCCCGAGATCGTCGGACCGAGGGCGAGCCCGAGCCCGATCACGGTGCCGAAGACCGCGAAGACCCGGCCGCGCGCCGCTCCGCCGTAGGCGTTGGACAGGATCGCGGTGCCGCCGGTGAGGACGGCCGCGCTGCCCACCCCCGCCACGAGCCGCGCCAGGTCGAGGACCAGCAGGTTCGGGGCGAGCGCGCTCCCGACGACCGACACGAGGACGAGCGCCGAGCCGAGCCGGAAGGTGTTGCGGTAGCCGAGCCGGTCGGAGGCCACTCCCCAGACCAGGGTGAAGACGGCGAAGGTGATGTTGAACCCGTTGACGATCCACTGGAGCAGGGTGGGGGAGTCCCCGAGATCGTCGGCGATACGGGGAAGCGCGATCGCCGTGCCCGAGATCCCCATGGGGATGACGAACACCGCGAGGAGAATGACGGGCAGCAGCAGCCGGGACGGCCGCTGCGTCTGCCCGGCCCCCGCGGACGGGGCTTCGACCTGGGCTGTCATCGGACGGCTCCTTTTAGGTACGATGGTCGTGGTACCCGCGAAGTAGAGCAGAAAGAAAGGTACGATGCAAGCCGTACCTTCAAAGGAGATGGTCATGGCCGACGAATTCGGACACCCCGCCACCGAGGAGATGGACCTCGGCAAGGTCATGGGGGCGCTGGCCGACCCGCTGCGCCGGCGGGTCGTGACCGAACTGCTCGAACTGCCGGACGGCGCCGAGCGCACCTGCGCCTCGTTCAACCTTCCGGTGTCGAAGTCGACCTGCACCCATCACTTCCGCGTGCTGCGCGAATCCGGCCTGATCAAGGACCCCGACTACGGCAACCGCCGTGGCGTGATGCTCAGGCGGGCCGAGCTGGAGCAGCGCTTCCCCGGCCTCCTCGGCGTCCTGACGCACGACGCGCGGCAGGACGCCGTCGCCAAGGGATGACCTTCACGCGAGGGGCGGCCTTCAGGGGATGACCTTGCGCTTGCGGAACTCGGCGAAGATGTCCAGGAACATCCGCTCGGTCTCGACGTACTCATGGAACCCGGCCCGCCGGATCTTCGAGCTGTCGGCGAACATGTCGTAGTCGAGGCCGAAGACGAAGTCCCCGAAGGCCCAGCTCGACACCTCGTCGTAGCTCGCCGTCAGGCCGTACGTGGCCGCCATCTCGTTCCACAGCGGTTCCTTGTCGGCCATCACGGTCGCGAGCGACATCGGCAGCGGCGGCGCGACGTCGAGGTCGAAGAACGCCGCGAGCTTGGGCCACAGCTCGCTCCACCGGAACAGATCGCCGTTGGCGACGTTGAACGCCTGTCCCGCGCCCTGTTCGTCGGTGGCGGCCCAGACGGTGGCCTTCGCCAGCAGGCCGGAGTCGGTCATCTCCAGCAGGCTGTCGTAGGCGCCCGGCTTCCCCGGGAAGCGCAGCGGCAGCCCCAGCTCCTTCGAGATCGCCGCGTACGCCGCGATGACCAGCGCCAGATTCATCGGGTTGCCGAGCGCGGCGCCGCCCACCATCGAGGGCCGGAGGGCCGACCAGCTCCAGGACGTGCCGCGCTGCCGCTCTTCGAGGAACGCCTGCTGGTCCACGTTGAACTCCGGCGGCATGTGCCCGGCGTCCGACTCACGGGCCGGGGTCTTGAACGGGCCGAGATGGGCGCCGTAGACCTTGTAGCCCTGCATCAGACTGATGTGGCGCAGCCGGGGCGCGACCGGCTCGACCGCGTCCACGGTGTTGACCAGCATGGCGAGATTGGGCGGCACCAGTTCGGCCCAGCTCGGCCGGTCCTGGAAGGCCGCGTAGAAGATGTGCGTGACGTCGGTCAGGCCGCCCAGCTTGCGCCGGGTGTCCTCGGCGTCGAGGAGGTCGGCGGCGACGTACCGGAGGCGGCCGCCGTCGGTGCCGCCGCGCCGCGACACCCCGACGACGTCCCAGTCGTCCCGGCCGCGCAGATGCTCGACGAGGTCGCGCCCGACGACCCCGTTCGCGCCGATGACAAGGGCGACCTGCCGGTCGGCCGTCTGGTCTGTGGTCATGATGTGCCCATACCCGTCTCGAAGGCGTCACGCTTCTCGTAGGTATGAAGGGAATCACACCTCAAGGTACGGTGCAAGTCGTACCTTGGGGCCGCAGGCCGCCCACGACCGGGACGGGTCACTTCAGGGCATCACGTGGTGTCGGAGAGCCACGGCCGGATCTGCCGGCGCGCGTGGTGCAGCCGCGACTTGACCGTACCCAGCGGGATACCCATCCGCTCCACGATCTCGGCGTATTCGAGCTGACAGATGTCCCGGTAGACCAGCGGCGCCACCAGATGGGGGCTCTCCCGCTCCAGCCGGTCCAGCGCCTCCAGCAGGTCGAGCCGCGAACCCGCTATCACGCTGGTCGTGCGAGGATCCACCCGCACGGCCTCCTCGCCGCTCAACGGCCGCTCGTCGGCCCGGCGTTTGAGCTCCCGGTACTTCTGCCGGGCGCAGTTCGCGACGACCGTGTACAGCCACGTGCTGAACCGGCTGCGGCCCTCGAAACCGCGGATGTTCCGCGACACCTGGAGCAGCGCGTCCTGCGCGGCCTCCTCGGCGTCTTCCCTGTACAGCAGAAAACGCGCGCAGCGCCGGACGACTTCCGGCCGGATCGCCTGCAGCAGCTGTTCCAGCGCGCGCTCGTCACCGGACGCGGCCTGCGCCGCGAGTGCTTCGGTCTCGGGAGGATAGGTCACGGTGCCTGCACCGGCTGGGAGATCACCCAGGCATCATAAACACATGCCTTCACCTGAGATGATCGGCCGCTACCGGATCGAGCGGCGCCTGGGCGCAGGGGCCTTCGGCGTCGTCTGGCTGGCCCACGACGACCGGCTCGACGCGCCCGTCGCGATCAAAGTGATGGCAGAGAACTGGTCGTACCGGATGGACATCCGCGAACGGTTCCTCTCCGAGGCGCGACTGCTGCGCCGCGCCACCTCCGGCGGGGTGGTCCAGGTCTTCGACATCGGCGAACTCTCCGACGACCGGCCGTACTTCGTGATGGAGTACGCCGACGGCGGCACCCTGGAGGACCGGCTCACCGCAGGTCCCCTGCCGATACCGGAAGCGCTGCGCCTCACCGCGCAGGCCGCACGCGGCGCCGCCACCCTGCACGAGGCGGGCATCCTCCACCGCGACATCAAACCCTCGAACGTCCTCCTCGCGGGCGGGGCAGAAGGGCAGCAGCGGGTGCTGCTCGCCGACCTCGGTCTGGCCAAGAACCTGGCCCAGGCGTCCGGGCTCACCGTCATCGCCGGCTCCACCGGCTACATGGCACCCGAGCTGACGGACCCGGTCGACGGCATCGACGCGCGCGCGGACGTCTACAGTCTCGGCGCCCTGCTCTACCACCTGCTCACCGGTACGACGCCGGCGCCGCCCGGCAAGAACCTGCGCCCCGACGAGCTGCGCCCCGGGGTGCCGCGCGACGTACAGCGCGCTGTCCTGCGGGCCATGGAGCCGGACCGGGAGCGGCGCCGGCCGACCGCGAAGGCGTTCGCCGACGAGCTGGACCGGCTGGCCGGCGACGCCCCGGAACAGGCGCCCGCCCGCACGAAGCGCCGGATCCGCCGGCCGTACGTGATCACCGCCGTCGCCCTCGCCGCCGCGGTCGCGCTCGGCGCTGTCCTCACCGTCAGAGCGCTGGACGGTCCCACGGCGCCGTCCAGGGAGCGGGTCCACGACGCCACCGGACGGATCAGCGTGGCCGTCCCCGCCGGCTGGGCCGGACAGCTCATCGGCGCGGGCTGGGCGCCGGCCTCGCTCGGCCTGAAGGACCAGCGGCAGCCGGGGCTGACGGTCGCGCACGACGCCCGGCACTGGACGGACCTCTCCGCCGACGTCAGCGGCGTCTTCGTCGGCCTCAGCACGGACCCCGCGCTGCCCGCGCGGGTGAAGGCCATCGGGCACCGTGACTGCGCGTACCGGGGCAGCCGCGCGTACGAGGACAAGTCCTGGCGCGGTCAGGTGCGTACCTGGTCCTCCTGCGGGACACCAGGAAAGTCACTGGAAGAGATCGCCCTCGCCCCGGTGGCGGGAGATCAGCCGCAGGTCTACATGCAGATCAGGTCCGCCGACGGCACCGACGACGCCGGCAGCACCGACCGGATTCTGCGGGAGCTGCGCGTGACCGGGTGATCGTCGTGAACTTTTCCAGCCGGCCGGGCATCGAAGTGGTTGTACGGCTTGTGGCGGTCGCACAGCCGGCGTGAAGAAGGGAACGGGATCGGCATGACGAAGCACCAGGACGTGAACGACAGCGGAACCGGGCGGCACGCGGGCGGGCACCGCGCCCTCGCCGCGGGCGGCGCGGGGCTGCTCGCCGCCGCCGCGCTGCTGACCGGGTGCGGTACGGAAGGGTCGGGGTCCGCCGCGGCCCCCGAGTCCGTCTCGGGGCCCGCGACACCCGCGAGCGGCGACGCGTCGAGCGCGGCGCCGACGCCGACGGCCGGAGAGAGCACGGACCCCGGCAGCGCGCCGCCGTCCGCCTCGCACAGTTCGGGCACGCACTCCACGCCGCCGAGCAAGGACGCCGCGACGCCCGCTGCCCCGGCTGCGAGCAGCCGCTGCCACACCTCGGAGCTGTCGGCCTCGGTCGGCCCCAACGACCCGGGCGCGGGCCAGGAGAACTTCGCCCTGGTCCTCACCAACCGCTCGGGCCGCACCTGCACCGTGCACGGCTTTCCCGGCCTGGCGTTCGTCAACAGCGCGGGCAAGCAGGTGTCGGGGAATCCGGTACGCACCGGCTCGTCGACCGCGGCGGTGCGCCTGGCACCCGGGCACAGCGCCTGGGCGCCGCTGAGCTTCACCAACCCGGGCGTCACCGGCGCCTCCACGGTGACACCGGCCGCCGTGCGGCTCACACCGCCCGACGAGACCGCGTCGATCAAGGTCACCTGGTCCGGCGGCCCCGTGCCCAACCCGCAGAAGAACTCCGTCCCCAAGGTCGGTGCGTTCAACCCCGGCACCGCACCCTGAAGGTGCCTGTCCCAGCGAAGGCTGCTGTCCCCGCGTGAACTTTCCCGGCGCGGGCGGCATCGAATGTGTTGTACGGCTCGACGGTTCGACGGAGAGAGGCGACAGAGATGATGAAGTACGACGGAACGCACGCCACGGGCAAGCGGATGACGCGCAGGATCGTCGTGGCCGCAGCGGCCACCGCCCTGGCGGCCGTGACCGGCGTCGGAGCGGCGCAGGCGGGCACCGCGTCAACCGGTGCGGGGGCCGCGCTGCCGACCTGCACCGCCGCGGGTCTCGCGGCCTCGCTGCACCAGCCGCTGGCCGGCGGCATGAACCACCAGGGCGCGGTGCTGGAGCTGAAGAACACGAGCAGCCGCACCTGCGCGCTGCTCGGATACCCGGGCCTCGGCCTGGAGAACGCCCAGCACAAGGCGCTGACGACGCGCACCGACTGGGGCTCGACCTGGTACGCGGGCAATCCCGGCAAGAAGCTCGTCGAGCTGAAGCCGGGCCAGGCGGCCCAGGCGGTCCTCGCGTGGACGCACGCGAACACCGGCACCTCGGGCGCGGCGCACGCCGCCTACCTGGAGATCACGCCCCCGGCGTCCACCACGCACAAGACCGTGGCCTTCAAGAACTGGGCCGACCACGGGGAGCTGGCCGTGACGGCCCTCGCGCACCACATCGCCGTCACCGACTGACCGGCCCGTAGATCTGGTCCAGGTCCAGCGGTGCGGGCGGCGGCAGCGGCCGCGCGCCGTCCGCCCGGAAGGACTGGAGCAGATAGCCGACCAGCCGCCGGGTCGCGGCCGGGGAGCCCTGCCGCGAGCGGGCGATGACACCGCCGTTGGCCAGCAGCACGAGGGTGACGTCCGTGTGGTCGAAGTCCGCGCGCAGCTGCCCGGCGTCCTTGGCGCGCCGCACCAGCTCGGCGAGGCCACGCTCGGCATGGCTCCGCTGCTGGTCGAAGGCGGTCTCGTCGGGGAACTGGGTGAGGAAGGCGTCGGTGAAGCCGCGGTCGGCCGCCTGCATCAGACACACCTTCTCGACGACGGAGCAGAAGCCGCGCCAGGGGTCGGGATCGGCCAGCGCCTCGTCGAGTACCGCCACGCAGTGGGCCAGTTGCTCGGTGAACGCCTCGGTGACGAGCGAGGCGCGGGTGGGGAACCGCCGGTACAGGGTCGCGACCCCGACCCCGGCCCGCCGGGCGATCGTGGTGATCGGCGCGTCGATCCCGTCGGCGGCGTACGTCTCGCGCGCCGCCTTGAGGATGCGCTCCCGGTTGTGCCGGGCGTCGGCGCGCAGCGCGGCCGGCTCCTGAGAGGGCTGAGCAGGCATGTCTCTCACTTTCACTCAGACGGAAGGTGCCTTCCGGTTGTCGCGTTAACGTGATGACAGTCTAAGTGGAAGCCCCTCGCCACTTGTGCTGCCCGGTTGTCGGCAGCGGGCGGGGAAGAGAACAGGAATCCCAGATGAACGAGATGCGCGCCGCGCTCTACGACAGCTACGGTCCGCCCGATGTGCTGTACGTGGGCAACACACCGGCGCCGTCCCCGGGACCGGATGACGTGCTGGTCCGGGTCCATGCGACGAGCGTCAACGGCGGCGAGCTGGCCGGCCGCGCCGGACGGGTGCGCCTGGTGACCGGCCGCAGCTTTCCGCAGCGGACCGGCATCGACTTCGCCGGCGAGATCGCGGCGACGGGCGGCTCGGTGACCGGGCTGCGGGAGGGCGACCGGGTGTGGGGGGCGCTGCCGCGCGGCCGGTTCGGCAGCACGGCGGAGTACGTGACCGCCCGCCCCCGGCAGCTCTCCTTCGCCCCCAAGGGCAGCACCCTGGTGGAGGCCGCGTCACTGCCCGCGACCGGCACGACCGCGATCACGGCCCTGAAGGCCAAGGCACGTCTCGCCCCGGGCGAACGCCTGCTCGTCCGGGGCGCCAGCGGTGGCGTCGGCAGCGTCGCCGTCCAGCTTGGCAAGGCGCTCGGCGCCCATGTCACCGCCCTCGCGGGCCCCAAGAACCTCGACTTCGTACGCGAGTTGGGCGCCGACGAGGTCCTGAGCTACGCGACGACAGGACCGTCCGAACTCGGCACGTTCGATGTCGTGCTGGACACGGTCGGCAGCGAACACGCCGCGTACCGGAAGCTGTTGGCCCCGGGCGGTCGCATGGTGTCCATCGCCTTCGACCTCGACCGGCTGCTGCCCTCGCTGTCGTACCTCGTCACCTCGACGGTCTACGGATCGCGCCGGGTGCGCTTCTTCAGCGGCAACCCCCGGCACGATCTGTTCGCCGAACTGGCCGGGTACGTGGAGAGCGGTGCGATCCGCCCCGTCGTGGACACCGTCCACCCGCTCGACGGCATCGTGGCCGCGCACCGGGCGCTGGAGGCGGGCGGCGTACGGGGGAAGCACGTCATCCAGATCGTGTGACGACGCCGAGCACGGCGACGGCCGCGACGACGGCGGGCGGGCCGGAGCCCGGCCCCGCCCGCCGTCGCTGACGGCCCGTCAGGGAGCGGGGAACACCGCCGGCTTGGCCGGGGTGTACAGCCAGGTCTGGAAGAAGTCGCCGAGGTCGTCCCCGGACAGCTTCTCCGCGAGCCGCTGGAACTCGGCGATGGTGCCGTTGCCGTACCGGTGCTTGGCGGGCCACGCCTTCAGCAGGGCGAAGAAGTCGCGGTCGCCGATGGTGGTGCGCAGTGCCTGGATGGCGACCGCGCCCCGGTCGTAGACGGCGTCGTCGAACTGGTTCTGCGCCCCGGGGTCACCGGGCTTGACCGTCCAGAAGGGGTCGTCGGCCGGGTGCGCGTCGTACACCTGCTGGGCGAGTTCCTGCGGGGTGCCGGTCTTCTCGTGCTCGGCCCAGAGGTACTCGGCGTAGCCGGCGAAGCCCTCGTTCAGCCAGATGTCGGACCAGCGCGCGAGCGAGACGTCGTCGCCCCACCACTGGTGCGCCAACTCGTGCGCGACCACGGAGGTGTCGGGGCCCTTGGCGAAGAACTTCGGGCTGTAGAACGGCCGGGTCTGCGCCTCCAGGGCGAACCCCGACGTCACGTTCGGTACGTAACCGCCGACGGAGTCGAAGGGGTACGGGCCGAAGTAGCCGCTCAGGAAGTCGATGATCTCGCCGGTACGCTCCACGCTGGCCCGGGCGTTGGCCGCGTTCGCGCCCAGATCCTTGCTGTACGCGTTGACGACGGGCACGCCCGCGCGGGTGCGGCTGTGCGTGATGTCGAACTTGCCGACGGCGAGCGTCGCGAGATACGTGGCCTGCGGCTTGCTCTGCCGCCAGTGGTAGCTGGTGAGGCCGCCCGCCGTACGCGACGACAGCAGCGAGCCGTTGCTGACCGCCTGCGAGCCCTTGGGCACCCGCACGGTCACGTCGTAACTCGCCTTGTCCAGCGGGTGGTCGTTGCTGGGGAACCACCACCACGCGGACTCGGGCTCGTTGGCCGCGACCCCGCCGTCCGGGGTGCGCTGCCAGGAGGTGAACCCGTAGCGCTTCACCGTGGACGGCACACCCGAGTAGGTGACGGCGACGGTGATCCGGTGACCGCGCGAGATCGGCCGGTCGGGCGTGACGACGAGCTCCTGTTCGCCACTACTGGCGAACCGCGCGGTACGGCCGTTGACCCGTACCTTGCTCACGTCGAGCGCGAAGTCCAGGTCGAAGCTGGTCAGCCCCTGGGTCGCGGTCGCCGTGATCGTGGCGGTGCCGGACAGCCGGTCGGTGGCCGGCTGGTAGTCGAGGTTCAGGTCGTAGTGCGAGACGTCGTAGCCGCCGTTCCCGTAGGTCGGGTAGTACGGGTCGCCGATACCGGGATCCCCGGGTCCGGCCCCGGCGGCGGACGCCGGGATCGCCAGCATCAGGCCGAGGGCGACGGCAGTGGACGTGATGACTCTCTTGCGCACAGAAATTCCTCCGACGCGATGAGCAGAAGATGGCAGGTACACGGTGACTCTAGGAAGGCGAAGTGCCCTGGTCACCCGAATTCCTCCGCTGTCGCAGAACTTTCACGTGGCGCAACAAGCCGCGCCGGGCGTCACGCCACAGCGCGCCGCACGATCCGTACCCGGTCAGCTCAGCAGCCGCAGTGTCGTCGCCGACGTGTTCAGGCGTAGCGACTGGCCCCAGGTCAGTTCCAGCGCGTCGCTCTCCATGCCGTCGCCGAAGGCGATCAGCCGGTCGGACTCGACCGTCAGGCGCAGCGAGTCGCGGCGGGTCAGTACGCCCTCGACCTGGGCCGTGCCGGTGGTCGGTGACGGCCATGCCTCGCGTACGTACCAGACGAGCCGGGGGTCCGTCGGGGCCGGCGGGGGCAGTGCGGTGGCGCGTTCCTGGCGCAGGGAGCTGAGCCAGCCCGTGGCGCCCGTTCCCGTGCCGACGAGGACGCCCGACGACGCCTGCTGTTCCATGGGCACGGAGCCGTCGTCGGGGCCGATCCGGTAGCGGGCCGTCTGGTGGCTCGCGCTGCCCACGTAGATCTCGTTCAGCGCCAGCAGCCGCTGGGTGTCGTCGGTGACCGCCTCGACCATGGTGAGTTCGTCGTACGTGCCGGACGCCGCGACGGCGGCCCGCAGCAGCGCTGCCGTGTCGGACGCGCGGTGGCGGACCAGGACGCCGGGGTTGCGGCCCGGGTCGGTGTCGATGCCGATCACCGGCTGTCCCGCGAGGTACTTGGCCGCGTTCGCGACGAGACCGTCAGGGCCGACGACCACCACCACGTCCTCGGGTGCGAAGAGGAAGCGGTCCAGATCCGCCCGCTCCACCTGCGCCTGCCGCCACCGCAGCGGTACGGCCGCAGCGACCTGCGCCAGGGCCTGGCGCAGCCGTTCGTGGCGCAGCAGCACCTCGTCGATGCTCCGGCCGCGCGACGAGAGGAAGAACGCGGCCTGGCCGTGCGTGCCGTGCCGGGCGAGCAGCGCTTCGTACTCGCTGGTGCGGCGCACCAGCACGGCGCGCGGCGCGAGACTCACGGCCGGGCCCCGTCCGCGTTGCCCAGCCGGCTGAGCAGTCCGGTCAGGACGTCGGGGGAGAGGGTCAGGTTGTCGATGTGCGGCAGGTTCCCCGCGACCAGGGTCGCGGCGAGCGCGTGCAGGGTCGCGGTGTCCACCTCCGCGTGCGCGCGCAGCCAGGCGCTCTGCGCCGCGGCCCGCGCATCGCCGTTCTCCCGCGCGGCCTCGGCCTCCGCCTTGGCCAGCCGGACCGTACGCGACGCCTCGGCCTCGGCCCTTACGGCGTCGGCCGCCGCGCTCTCCTCGGCCTCCCGACGGGCGTTCGTGCCGTGCTGCTCGACCAACTCCTCCTCACGGCGGGCCAGTTCGATCTTGCTGGACAGTTCGTTCTCGGCGATGGTCCGCTCGCGTTCCACCGCGACCGCACGCCGTTCGTAGGTGGCCCGGTCGGCCTCCTGCTGGATCAGTTCGCGTGCGGGGGTACGCAGCGCACGCTCGACGTCCGCCTCCGGGCGGATCGCCACGACCCGGGTGGCGACGACCTCGATACCGGTGGCCGGCAGCCGGGGCTCGGCCGTCAGCCCGGCGCCGATCCGGTCGCGCACGGAGGCGACGCCGTCCGCGAGCGCGACCGCGAGGGGCGTACGGGAGAGCACGTCCAGCGCGTGCTGCTGCGCCGTCTCGGTGAGCAGCGTGCCGAGCTGTTCCAGCGGCGCGGCCCGCCAGCCGCCGCTGTCCGGGTCGACCGAGAAGTCGACCCTGCCCGCCGCGACGGCCGGGTCGCTGATCCGGTACGTGACGGTGGCCTGCACGGTCACGTCCTGGAAGTCGGCGGTCCTGGCGTGGAACATCATGGCCAACTCGCGGTCCTCGACCGGTACTTCCGAGATCGCGGCGGAGAGCGCGCGGAACCAGAAGCTCTGACCTGGGCCGTCGTGGACCAGTTCGCCGCGCTTGTGGTGGCGGATGTGGGCCGTGGGCGCGGAACGCAGATGGCGCCAGCCGAAGCGCCGGGTGATGTCGGCCATGGGAACCCCCCTTGGGTCGGTGACCTTTTCGTCAGTACGACGATAGCGGGCCGCGTCATTCTCGTCAACGAGACGAAATGGGGTGACGATGACGGTGGCGACGATTACGCGGATGCGGCAGCGCGGGGCGTGTTCCAGACTGGAGCGAAGGACGCGCCCACAACGATTCGGATGCGCCGATGCATTACGTACGTGAACTGATGAGTACGAGCCTCGTCACCGTGCCGCCGTACATGTCCCTCACGTCCGTGGCCTCCTGCATGCGCGACGCGGACGTGGGATGTGTGCTGGTCACGTCGGACGAGGGGGTGCACGGCATCGTCACGGACCGCGACATCGTGGTACGTGTCGTCGCCGAGGGCACCATCGCGGGCCCCGCGGTGGCCCTCGCCGCCGTCTCCGGGGATCTGACCACCGTCGGTCCCGACACGTCGGTGTGCGAAGCGGCGGAGACCATGTCCGCCCACGGGCTGCGCCGGCTGCCCGTCGTGGCGGACGACGGGCACCTGGTGGGACTGCTCACCCTCGGCGACCTGGCGGGGACGGCGCACGCGCACGAGGTGCTGGCCGCACTGACCGGCTCCGAGGCCAACCACTGAACGAAGCCGGTCGGCGAACCGATCGCTGGGGCATGCTCAGCCGAACTCGGCGTAATCGTCGAGGACTTCACCGATGATGTGCCGGTTGACCGCCGCCAGCGCCGGGTCCGACCCGACCGACTGGCTGAGCACCAGCATCGCCTTCCACAACGCCCAGCCCCTGGCCCGCGCCCAGGTGCCCGCGTCCTGCGCGACGGTGCGCCGGAACGCATCCCTGCTGTCCCCCGAGAGCATCCCCCAGGCGATGACCAGGTCACAGGCGGGGTCACCGACCCCCGATGTGCCGAAGTCGATGACGGCCGCCAGCTTCCCGTCCTTGACGAGCAGATTGCCGGGCGCGATGTCACCGTGGAACCAGACAGGATCGCCGGTCCACTCCGTGGCCAGCGCGGCCTCCCAGACGGCCGCCGCACGCTCGGTGTCGATCAGCCCCTTGAGCGCGGTCAGACAGCGGCGGGTCTCGTCGTCGTAGTGGGCGGGCGACGCTCCCCGGTACCAGCTGTGCTCCCCGCCGAGCGGCCCGCCGGTGGCGTCGCACCGCTGGAGGGCGAGCAGGAACTCCGCCACCGAGATCGCGAACTGCCGCCAGTCGCCGACGCGTTCCGGCTGGGCGGTCTCGCCGTCCAGCCAGCCCCGTACGGACCACGGGAAGGGATACCCCTCGCCCGGGACCCCCGCACCCAGGACCGGGGGGACCGGTACCGGCAGCGACGGCGCCAGCAGGGGCAGCCAGCGGTTCTCCTTGGCGACGGCCGGAACGTAGCCGGCGGCCGTGGGCAGCCGGACGGTGAGCCGCTCGCCGAGGCGGTACGTACGGTTGTCCCAGCCGTCCACCGAGACCGGTGTGACCGGCAGCCCGCCCCACTGCGGGAACTGCGCGGCGATCAGTCGTTCGACCAGGGCGGCGTCGATTCCGGCGCGACCGTCCGGGGGAGTTGAGAGCATCC
This sequence comes from Streptomyces sp. NBC_00370, assembly GCF_036084755.1. Classification (NCBI taxonomy): domain Bacteria; kingdom Bacillati; phylum Actinomycetota; class Actinomycetes; order Kitasatosporales; family Streptomycetaceae; genus Streptomyces; species Streptomyces sp. NBC_00370. Next base: position 769,060 of record NZ_CP107968.1, on the reverse strand, counting down.
GCCGATCATCACCTCCGGGCCCCTCCCCGGCAACGCAATTTCGCACCGTGCCGCGCACGTGGCGTTGATCCGTGATTCTCTGGAAGAAGAGGCAGGATCCGACCCGTGGACCGAGGGATCACCCATGGCGGACGAGAGTGTGCGGTATCCGGGGCTGATCGTGCCGGTCGGGCACGTCGAGCCGGTGCCCCGGCGCGTCAGGGGGACGGTCGGCGGCCGCATCGCCTTCGACACCCGGCGCGCGCTGTACGTCTGGGAGCGCCGCCCGTATCCCCAATTCAGCATCCCGGTCGAGGACTTGGTCGACGGAACGCTCGTCGACGAAGGGCACAGTGAACAGCGCGGCGCCGGGTCGGCGCGGCGGCACAGCCTGCGGGTCGGCTCCGAGCTCCGGGCGGGCGCCGCGTGGGTCTGGGCGGACGACGCCCCGGAGCCGCTGCACGGCACCGTCCGTTTTGAGTGGGTGGCGCTGGACTCGTGGTTCGAGGAGGACGAGCTGGTCTTCGTCCATCCGCGGAGCCCCTACGCCCGCGTCGACACGCGGCGTTCCTCCAGCAGCGTCCGCGTAGAGGTCGACGGGGTCGTGCTGGCGGACGCACCGCACTGCGTCAAGTTGTTCGAGACGGGCCTGCCGACCCGGTACTACCTCGACCCCCCGTACGTGGACCTGACCAGGCTGCGCCCCACCGACACGGTGAGCAGCTGCCCGTACAAGGGCACGACGAGCGGCTACTGGTCGTTCGACAGCGAGGTCGGCGCCCATGAGGACATCGCCTGGGCGTACGACCACCCGACGAACCAGGTCGACGGCGTCGCCGGCATGATCACGTTCTACAACGAGCGCGTCGACCTGTACGTCGACGGGGCGCTGCTGCCACGGGCCACCTAGCCCCTCACACCTCGCCCGCCGCGGCCCGCGCGATGTCCGGCGCTTCGAGCGGCGGCCGGCGCAGATCGAGACGGTCGGCCCGGAAACCCGCCATCACCACGGCCAGATGGCGTTGCCACACGTCCGGATCGACGGAACCGGACGTCTCGATGACTCCGCGCAGCGCCCAGACGGCCATCGCCACGTCCGTCAGGGTGAGTTGGCTGTTGACGGTCCCCGAGCGCTGTGCGCCGGCCAGCAGCTCGGCGGTCATCTCCTGGAGCTTGCTGACCTGTTCGGGCCGCGCCAGCTCGCCCCACGACCGGGGCAGGATCCCGCGGCTGGTGGCGATCTGCCAGCCGACGGTCCGCAGGAACTCGCCCAGAGCGACGTCCGGTTCATGGCGGCCCGCCTCGGCGGCGAGGCGCAGCAGCTTGTCGTAGAAGGCGGAGACGAGTTCGGAGACCAGGGCGTCCTTGGAGACGAAGTGCCGGTAGAGCGTGGCCGGACCTATCCCCGCCTCCCGCGCGATGACCTCCATGCTGACGCCAGGACCGGACGTCTGGAAGGCCTCCCGGGCCGCTGCCAGGATGCGCTCCCTGTTCTCGGCGGCGTCCCGGCGCTGTGCCCGCCGCACGGGCCGTTTCCGCCCGGCGGGCGGTGCGCTGCCGTCCGGCCCCGGCGCGCCGTGCTCGTCCATCGAGACTCCTCATGAGAACGGATCCCGTAACCGATAGTATCACTCTCGGTTACGGGATCCGTCGTCATGGCTCTCAGCCGTGCGACACGGTCAGCCCGTAGAACGCGACGCGCGCGCCCTTCGTGGTGCTGTCGGAGGACGACTGATTGTAGGAGCCGGCCTTGAAGTACTGCTTGTAGGCGTTGAAGGACGACGGGATGGCGTAGTGCGTCGTGCTGCCGTTGACCGTCAGGTCGATCGTGTTGCCGCCGGACACGGCGATCGTGTACGTCCACGTCTTGCCGATCGACACATGACCCACGGTGTGCGGGGTCTGGCCGCCGTCCGGCGAGTTCTCGATCCCCGCGACGATGTCGCCGTTCGAGTGGTAGTACAGCTCGATCAGCGGTTTCGTGGACGACCCGCCGCTGCCGAGGTGGATCTGCCCGACGCAGACGTTCGACGTCACGGACACCACGCGCAGCGTCGCGCTCAGCCGGTGGGAGCCGCTGAGCGACCAGTCCGCCGCGCTGCCGTTGCTGTTCATCTCACGCAGCTCGGACCGGGCGTAGTTGGAGTTCGGCGTGGTGACGCCCTTCTCCGGCGCCCAGAAGGTCATGGCGCCGTCGCGGGTGTCGGTGTAGAAGTACGAGTCCTGGAACCCGTTCGCCCCCTGGAGCCGGGACGACGAGATGGTGGTCGGCGAGCCGGGGGAGCCCACCGGCTCCTGGAGCTGCCAGACCGACAGATTGAAGTTGCCGCCCGGCGCGACCGACGGGTCTGCGGCTATCGCGGCGCCGGCGTTCGTGCCGCTCAGGAGAGTGAGCGAACCCGCGAAGGCCATGGCGGCCGCTGTCGCGAGCAGTTTGGAACGGATCATCATGTGGGGGGTCCTTCGGCGCTCGACGGTGTGTGGGGTGCACCAGGTCTAGTCCAATAGGCGCCACATGTAAGTAACACGCACCGCTCGACCGGTCAACACCCCCGTCGCCAAAGGCCGTACCCGCGGAACGCCGAGCGTCAGTCGCCCTGCTTGAGGAGCGCTTCGAGCCGGGGCACGGTCTCCTGCGGCAACTCCGCCTCGGTGACCAGCCGGTCCATGATCAGCGAGTACTGGTCGATCTCTTCCTGCTTGTCGAGATAGACCGCGCCGGTCAGCTGCTCCAGATAGACCTTGTCCGGCAGGTCCGGCTCGTTGAAGCGCAGGATGGTGATCGGCGTGCCGGCCGCGGCTCGCGCGCCCACGCTGAACGGCGCGATCTGCAGTGTGATGTTGGGCAGCCGGGTCACCTCAAGAAGGTGCTCCAGCTGTGCGCGCACCACCTTGGCCCCGCCGAAGGGGCGGCGCAGGACCGCCTCGTCGACGACCGCCCAGAGCGTCGGGGCGCCCGGCCTGGTGAGCAGCTTCTGGCGCTCCATGCGCAGTTCGACCAGGCGGTTGATCTTCGAATCGGACGCGTCCGGGTAGCCGAGCCGGGTGACCACACGGGCGTAGTCGGGCGTCTGGAGCAGACCGGGCAGGAACTGGACCTCGTAGGTGCGGATCAGCGAGGCCGCCTCTTCCAGGCCGATGTGCAGCTCGAACCAGTTCTCCAGCACATCGCTGTACTGGTGGTACCAGCCCGGCAGATTGGCCTGCCTGGTCATCTCCACATATTCGGCGCGCTCTTCGTCGCCGAGGATGCGATAGAACGTCAGCAGGTCAGCGACGTCCTGCTGCTTGAAGCCGACCTGGCCGCGCTCCATGCGGGTGATCTTGGCGTCCGACGCCCGGATCGCCTTGCCCGCGTCCACCCGCGAGATGTCACGCGCCTGGCGCAGCCGCCGGAGTCGGCCGCCCAGCAGGATGCGCAGTGCGGTCGGCCCGATCGGTTGGTCCAAGTAGCGTCGTAACGAAGGCTGTTCACCGGACGGCCGCGGCATGGCGGTCATGACAACTCCCGTAAGTCACTACGCGGACACGAAAGCCTCAGTCTTCCATCCCGCACCCCGTCGCGTACAGCGGGTGGGCTGTTCGCCGCCCCGCGATGCCGCTCAGTGGGTCAGTCCGTCGAACTCTCCGTCCTTGGCACCGGCCACGAAGGCGGCGATCTCGGCGCGGGTGTAGACCAGCGCCGGACCCTGCGGATGGCGGGAGTTGCGGACCGCGATGCTGCCGTCGGACAGCTCGGCGACCTCCACACAGTTGCCGCCGGGGGCGCTGTGCCGGCTCTTGCGCCACGCCGCGCCGTCGATCTGGTCCGACCGTGTTCCGTTCTCGAACTCTGTCATTCCACCCACTCCTTGCTGACTCGCGCGCCTGACCAGGCGTCACCCGAATGCAATTGCATCTGCACTTGAGGCCGCAACTGCACTCCAACGACTGTAATTGCAGATGCAGTTGCGGCACCATCCTTTGGAGGGGGATAGTGGGCGCCGATCACCCACGTGTCACCACCGGCCCCCACGGAGAACGCGATGACATCTGGCTCAACCGGACCCTTAGGCGCATTACCGGGCGCTCCCGTCGGCCGTCTGCTGGAGCGCGTGTCGCGCGACGCGTTCCCGTTCGACGAGCCGGACACGACAACTGCGGACACCTCGGCCGGATTCACCGCACGCGCGCTGTCGGCCGACAGACAAGCGGTGGGCGAGGGGCGCCGGTTCACCGGGACCATCCTGAACCGCTGGGCGCTGAGCCCGCTCGTGGACAACGCCGCGCTGATCGTCTCCGAACTCCTCAGCAACGCCCTGCGGTACGGACTCGGCGGCTTCCCCGCCTGGTCCTCTCCTACGCAAGCCGTCTGGCTGGGCCTGATGCGCCGCGAGGGCACGGTGCTGTTCGCCGTGTGCGATCACAGCGCCCGCGTCCCCCAGGTCAAGGAAGCGGACCATCTCGCCCAGTCGGGACGAGGACTGCACATAGTCGACTGCCTCAGCGACACCTGGGGCTGGACCACCCCCGACACGGACGGGAAAGCGGTCTGGGCGGCCGTCTCGTGTCGGCGCGAGAGCGAAGGCGCGCGGCTCTCACCGCGCCACGCACAAGGAGCGGGACGGCTCAGGTGAGGTGAGCCGTCCCGCTCCTTGTCCGCCGTCAGGCGCGCGGACGCGTCACTCCGGCACGGACAGTGTGGTGATCCGCTGCGCTCCGTCAGCGGTGCCGGGACGGGCGCTCGTCAGGTCAAGCCGCAGCCGCTCGGTGGTCAGCCGGTCGAAGGCCAGGACCGTCGGCTGGTCCGAGGCGGTCGCCCAGGTGACCGTCTGGTGCCGCGCCGGTACGTACTTCCTCCCGTCCCAGTACGAGACGGTGACGGACGCGGGCAGCGAGTGCTTGGCGTCCACGGTGAAGGACACCTCGACCTCGGTGAGGCTGCGCGGCCGCTCCCAGGTCACCGACACCCAGTCGGCGGCCCGCGCCCCGGAGAAGGCGGGCAGCAGTGCGGTGGCGCTCTTGGAGAAGGCGTTCGACCAGCCGGTGGTCGCGCTTCCGTCGAGCATCGCCGCCGGCAGGGAGTTCGACGCACCCGAGTAACTCGCGTCCGCCAGGGGGTAGCTGGGGGCTCCGGGACCGGGGTCGGGCTTCAGTGCCACGGCCGGGGTACGGGTCAGTACGGGCGCGGCGACGGCGCGTACGGTGACGGTCGCTGGCCGCAGCCCGTGCGCCTCGGCGGTCACGGCGACCCGCCCCGGCTTGACGCCGGCCCGCACGATGGCGAGCGCCTTGCCGTGGAAAGCGGTCCTGGTCGACGCCTGGTACCGCTCGGCGCTCTCCTGGCGTCCGTTGTCCAGGCCCGCCAGCGAGCCGCCCGTGACGCGGAAGGAGATCAGGTCGTCGGCGTCCGGCACCACGACCCCGTGCGAGTCGATCACCTCGGCGGTCACGTACGACAGCGAACGGCCGTCGGCGTCGAAGGTGTCACGGTCCGTGGTGAGCCGCACGGCGTGCGGCGCGCCCGCGGTGCGCAGCACATCGGTGGCCACCTGCCGCCCGCGCCTGCGCGCCACGGCCTTCAGCTCTCCCGGCGCGAAGGGCACGTGCCACACCAGGTGCAGCTTGCCGGCGCTGCCGTTCGGGCTGGTGTAACTCCCCGGGTAGGCACCGGAGACCACGGTCTTGTCGTCGCCGCTTGCCTCGGTGGTCTCCAGGTAACTCCGGCCGTCCTTCGTCTTCTTGGTGTCGAAGGTCCGCACGCCGAGCGATTTGCCGTTCAGATACAGCTCCACCGATTCGACGTTCGCGTACGCCCACACCTCGACGCTGTCGCCGGGCTTGTGCCCCGTCCAGTCCATGGGCAGCAGATGGACCATCGGCTCGCTCGTCCACTGGCTGCGGAAGAGGTGGTAGGTGTCCTTCGGGAAGCCCGCGGTGTCCACGGCGCCGAAGAACGACGCCTTCACCGGGAAGACGTTGTACGGCGTGGGCTCGCCGATGTAGTCCGTGCCCGACCACAGGAACTCGCCGAGGAAGTACTTGCGGTCCCGGTCCTTCTTCAGCCCGTACTCGCCGCTCATGGTCCAGGACGCGAGGTTGTTGTCGAAGGAGGACGCCTCCCGCTTGCCCGGGGTGTAGTTCTCCCCGGTGTTGAGATGTTCGGGCTCCTGGTACGACCCCCGGGTGGAGGTCTCCGACGAGGACTCGGACTCGAAGAGGAAGAGGTGGGGATAGCGCGCGTGCAGGGCGTCCACCGAGGCCGCGGTGTTGTAGTTGAGGCCCAGCCCGTCGAGTTTCGCCAGCATCAGGTCGGCGGCCGACCCGACGGCGGGCAGCGAGCGGTACTTGTCCGAGCCGATCACGATGGGCCGGGTGGTGTCGACGGCGCGGATGGCGTCGATGAGGCTCTGCGCCATGCCGAGCCCGGCCTCGCTGGTGGAGTCGGGGATCTCGTTGCCGATGGACCACATCAGCACGGCGGGGGAGTTGCGGGCCGCCTTGACCATCTCCGTGATGTCGGCCTGGCTCCACTCGTCGAAGAAGCGCCCGTAGTCGTAGGTGTTCTTGCCGCGCTGCCAGCAGTCGAACGCCTCGACCATCATCAGGATGCCCAGGCTCTCGCAGACCGCGATCATCTGCGGCGACGGCGGGTTGTGCGAGGTTCTGAAGGCGTTGACGCCCATGGACTTCATGATGGTCATCTGGCGGGTCAGCGCGTCCGTGCTGATCGCGCTGCCCAGGGCGCCCTGGTCGTGGTGCAGGTCGACGCCCTGGAGCTTGGCGTACTTCCCGTTCAGCGTCAGCCCGTTGTCCGGGTCGACGGTGATGTAGCGGAAGCCGAAGGGCGTGCGGCACGTGTCCACGGTCCGGCCGTGGACGCGGAGTTCGGTCTCCAGGCTGTACAGGTGCGGCGTGTCGAAGGACCACAGCCGTGGCGCCCGTACGGTGAACTCCTGCGTGGTGTCGGCCGCTTCGGTGCCCGCCTTGACGTGCGAGCTGGCGCTGGCCACCGTACGTCCTTCCGGGTCGCGGACCGTGGAGACGACCGTGACGTCGGCGCCGGAGCCCGAGTCGTCCACGACGCTGATCTGCGCGTGCACGGTGCCCCGGCCGGAGGCGATGGTACGGGCGAGGTCCGGCGTGGTGACCGCCGTGCCCCAGCGCGCCACGTGGACCGGGTCGGTGACCACGAGCCGGGCGTCCCGGTAGATGCCGCTGCCGGAGTACCAGCGGCTGCTGGGGAGTTGGTTCTGCACCTTGACGGCGATCACGTTGGTGGTCTTGCCGTCGGTGTGCAGCAGGCCGGTGAGGTCGAAGGCGAATCCGGTGTAGCCGTAGAGGTGGTTGCCGACGAGCGTGCCGTTGCAGTAGACGTACGAGTCCATGTACACGCCGTCGAACTCGACAGAGATCCGCCGGCCCTTGAGGTCGCGGGGCAGGGTGAACGACCTGCGGTACCAGCCGAGGCCGCCGGGCAGGAAGCCGGTGCCGCCGGTGGTGCCCGACTCGGTGGTGGGGGTGAGTTCGATGCTCCAGTCGTGCGGTACGGCGACCGCGCGCCACTTCGAGTCGTCGTACCCCGGCTCGGCGGCGTCGGCGAAGGCGCCCGTCGGGTCCGTGATACCCGCCGGGTTGACGAGGGCGAACCGCCATCCGTCGGTGAGCGGGAGGGTACGGCCGGACGAGGCGCGGGCCGTTTCGGCGGCCGGGCGTGCGGTCGAGGGCGCGGCCGAGGCGGTACCCGGGGCGAGCACCCCCACGAGGGATCCGGCGGCGCCGGCTGCAAGCAACGACCTGCGATTGACTGCCACGGTAACTCTCCGGTTCTTCGTTCACATGACACGAATGCCAGCCGATTGACCAGAAGTGATCAGTAGTCAACAGAATCACTCATCGGCGAGCGGATTCTCGCAGTCAGCTTCTGCGGGTCGTCAAGGGTCGTGCCGATCCTTTCGTTTTCTTGCGAAGTGTCTTGACCGTCAATCGGACACAAGCACACACTGTCCGGCGTCCACCTCAACACAGAGCGTCAATTCCGATCGTCTGTGTTCGGCAGCGCTTCCTCGAACCCCACGAAAAGAGGAGTCATGTCGCACTTCGCACGACGCCCAAGATCCCTCCTGCTCGCCCTCGTCACCGCGCTGGTCGTCCTCGGTCCCGTCGCGGGCGCCCAGGCCGTGGGTGCGCGGGCCGCCGCCGGTGCCCCGGCCGTGGCGAAGACTCCGGCCGCGGCACAGGCCCCCGCCGCGGCAAGCGGCCCCGCGCTCGACAACGGCCTCGCGAAGACCCCGCCGATGGGCTGGAACGACTGGAACGCCTTCGGCTGCGACGTCACCCAGCAACTCGTCGAGCAGACCGCCGACTACCTCGTCTCCTCCGGCCTCAAGGACGCCGGGTACTCCTACGTCAACATCGACGACTGCTGGATGACCCACACCAGGGATGCCCAGGGCGCGTTGGTCCCCGACCCGGTCAAGTTCCCCGGCGGGATCAGCGGCACAGCGGCGTACGTCCACGGCAAGGGACTCAAGCTCGGCATCTACGAGAGCGCCGGCACCGCCACCTGTGCCGGCTACCCCGGCAGCCTCAACCACGAACAGCAGGACGCCAACAGCTTCGCGGCCTGGGGCGTGGACTACCTCAAGTACGACAACTGCAACAACCAGGGCGTGCCCTGGGAGCAGCGCTACAACGCCATGCGGGACGCGCTCGCGGCCACCGGCCGGCCCATCGTCTACAGCCTCTGCGAGTGGGGCGAGGACAACGTGTGGACCTGGGGCGCCGGCACCGGCAACCTGTGGCGCACCACCGGGGACATCAACGCCTCGTACGGCTCGATGCTCTCGATCTACCACACCAACGTCGCACTCGCGCAGTACGCGAAGCCCGGCGCGTGGAACGACCCCGACATGCTGGAGGTCGGCAACGGCATGTCCTTCACGGAGGACCGCGCGGAGTTCAGCCTCTGGGCCGAGATGGCGGCGCCGCTGATCGCCGGCACCGATCTGCGCAAGGCGTCGGCGGCGACCCTGTCCCTCTACAAGAACCAGAAGGTCATCGGCATCGACCAGGACTCGCTCGGCAAGCAGGGCACCCAGGTGTCCTCGTCCGGCGGCCTCGACGTGCTGGCGAAGCCGCTGGCCGGCGGCGACGTCTCGGTCGTCCTGTTCAACGAGAACGCCTCGGCGGCGACGATCACCACATCGGCCGCGGCGGTCGGTCTGCCCGCCGCCTCCTCGTACCGGCTCGACAACCTCTGGTCCAACCAGCTGACCAGCACCACCGGCAGCATCTCGGCCACCGTGCCGGGACACGGCGTCGTCATGTACCGGGTGTCGCGCGGCACCGGTACGAGCGTGGGCACGAACCACGCGTTCGTCAGCGCGTCCTCGGGGCGCTGCGTCGACGCGTTCGACAACCAGACGGCTCCCGGCACCAAGATCGAGATCTGGGACTGCGGCGGCGGCGCCAACCAGACGCTGACGCCCACGGCGGCGGGTGAACTGCGGCTGTACGGCGGCACGCAGTGCCTGGACGCCGACGACAACGGAACGGCGCCGGGCACGAAGGTCCAGCTGTGGTCCTGCAACGGCGGGGCCAACCAGAAGTGGCGGCTGAACCCCGACGGCACGGTCACCGGAACCCAGTCCGGGCTGTGCCTCGACGTCACCGGCGGCAACGAACCGGCCGGCAACGTCAACGGCACCCCGCTGGAGCTGTGGAACTGCAACGGCGGCGCCAACCAGCAGTGGCGGCTCGCCTGACGGGAGGTCAGTCGCCGGGCTCCCCGACGACGCGCCACTGCCCCACTTCGCGGTAGTCCGAGTCGTACACGGGCGAAGCGTCCCCGGGCTTCAGCTCGTAGTGGTGCAGATTCCCGGCCCAGTAACGGAGGACGCGACCCAACTCACCGGCCGCGTCCTCCGCCACCTTCCCCTCGTTCAAGTCGACCTCAAGCACGAACTTCACGCGCGCCGCCTCCCGGACATCGATCTGTGCGCCCCGGCCGCAGCGCCGGGCTCCGACCATAATGCTCAACATGAGCGAGAACCTTCAGGAGTTTTGGGGCGGCCCTGGGCGGCGGCCGGTGGTTGGGGTGTTGCATCCCGGGGCCATGGGGGCCGCGATCGGGGCCGCGCTCAAGGGCAGGGCCGGGGAGGTTCTGTGGGCCGCCGCCGGGCGGTCGTACGCGACGTCCAAGCGGGCCGAGCTGGCTGATCTCGTCGCGGTTCCCGATCTCGCCGCGCTGGTGCGGCGCTCCGATCTGGTGATCTCCATCTGTCCGCCGCACGCGGCGGCCGACGTGGCGGAGCAGGTGGCCGCCGCGTTGAAGACCCGGGAAGCGGACGAGCGGCCGCTGTACCTGGACGCGAACGCGGGGTCGACAGCGACCATGCGGTCGATCGCCGGCACGCTCGGCGCCGAGCGGGTGGTGGACGGCGCGGTGATCGGTCCGCCGGCCTGGGAGCACGGGCAGAGCGTGCTGTGGCTGGCAGGGCCGCACGCCGCAGCGGTGGCGGCCCTGTTCGAAGGATCGCCGTTCGACGCGCGGGTGCTCGGCGGCCCGCTCGGCAGCGCCAGCGCCCTGAAAGCGTGCTTCGCGCTCCAGAGCAAGGCGCTGCCGACCGCGTGGCTGCTGCTCGCCGAGGCAGCCGAGAAGGCGGGCGTCGCCCCCGAGCTGCGCTCCGAACTGGCCCGCGCCGGGGTCGACCTGGACCAGCGGCTCACCGCGCTCAGCGGCAAGGCCGGGACGACGGCGTGGCGCTGGGCCGGCGAGATGGACGAGGCCGCCGACATCATGGCCGAGTTGGGGATGCCGGACGGCTTCTCCCGCGCGGCCGCCGAGCTGTACCGCCGGATGTCGGAGCAGCGGCCGGACTGACCGGGTCAGCCGCCGATCGTGTCCAGTTCGGCCAGCGCGTCGGCGGGCAGGACCAGTTGGGCCGCCGCGATGTTCTCGCGCAGGTGGTCGACGGACGACGTACCGGGGATGACCACGGACGTCGCCGAGCGCTGGAGCAGCCAGGCCAGCGCCACCTGCTGAGGAGTCGCCTCCAGCCGTGCGGCCACGTCGTCCAGGGTCTGCGACTGCAGCGGGCTGAAGCCGCCGAGCGGGAAGAACGAGGCGAAGGCGATGCCCTCGGCCGCGCACCGCGCCACCAGCGCGTCGTCCTGCCGGTTGGCCAGGTTGTACAGGTTCTGCACCGTCACCACCGGCGCGATGCTCTGCGCCTCGGTCAGCTGCGCGTCGGTGACGTTGCTCAGGCCGAGGTGCTTGATCAGCCCTTCCTCCCGCAGCTCGAAGAGAGCGCCGAACTGTTCCGCGATGGGCTCGTCCGTGGGCACACCCATCCCGCCGACCCGCAGATTGACCACGTCCATCGCGTCGAGACCGAGGTGCTGGAGGTTGTCCCGGACAGCGGCCTTGAGGTCCGCGGGGTCCAGCGCCGCGTTCCAGCCGCCCTCGGCGTCGCGCCGCGCCCCCACCTTCGTGACGATGTGCAGGTCGTCGGCGTACGGGTGCAGCGCTTCCTTGACGATCTCGTTGGTGACGACAGGACCGTAGTAGTCGCTGGTGTCGATGTGTGTGACGCCGAGTTCGACGGCCGTGCGCAGCACCGCGACGGCCTGGCCCCGGTCCTTGGGCGGGCCCATGACCCCCGGCCCCGCCAACTGCATGGCCCCGTAGCCCATCCGGCTGATGGTCAGGTCGTCGGCCAGGGTGAGGGCTCCCCCGGGAAGAGTCTTCGACATGGGTTCTCACGCTTTCGTCCGTGGGGTGCCGGGGAACGTCGGTGTCACCCGGCATGACAACTGTGGCAGCGCTCGGATCGCTTCGCGCGGCCGTCCGTACCGCGCTCAGGCCAGGACGGCCGGTTTCAGCGCCTCCTCGCACCACTGCCGGAAACCGGTGGCGGCCCTGGCGCCGGCGTCGCGCGGCGCCTGGTCGTAGACGCCCTGCTCGTTCTGGGCCTTCGCCATGTCGACCATGCCCTGCGCCCACGCGTCGGACATCCCGTAGCCCAGCAGGGTCTGCTTGTAGTCCGCGAGGGAGACCTCCTGGAAGCGGACCGGCCGCTCCAGCACCTCGGACATGACCCGCGCCATGCCGTCGGGGGAGAGGTCGTCGGGTCCGACGACGGGCACGCCCTCCTGGCCGCGCCAGGAGTCGTCCCGCAGCAGCCGGGCCGCGGTGGCGGCGATGTCGCGGGTCGCACAGGTCGCGAGCGTACGGTCCCCGGGCGACGCCAGGTAGAACGTGCCCTGGCTCTTGATCGCCGGGACCTGGCCGAGCAGGTTCTCCATGAAGAAGGGCATGCGCAGCGCCCGGTAGTTCACGCCCGTGCTCTCGATCAGCTCGTCCATGGCCAGCGCCGCCGTCAGATGCCCGGCGTTCTTCGCGATGCCGCGGCCCAGGGTCGAGACGGCGACGACCCGCTTGACGCCGTGCTCGCCGATGGCCGCGCAGGCCGGCCGGGTGAAGTCCAGGTAGTGGCCCCCGACGCTGTCGGCGCGGGGGTTCGGCGGCACCAGCCAGAACACCGCGTCAGCTCCGTCGAAGGCCTCCGTGACGACACGGGGGTCGTCGTGCGACCCCTGTACGACCTCGACACGTTCGCGTGCGTCCTGCGGGAGCCGCGACGGGTCACGGGCGATCACGCGGACCGGCTCCGGCCCGTCAAGGAGGTCGGCGAGAACCTGGCGGCCGGTCTGACTGGTGGGAGCGGTGATGACGATCATGAAAACCTCCGGAGCGAGACCGTCGGCACGGGCACGGGCACCCGCGTGCTGTCGGTGATAACGAAACTACGTTAGCACTGAAAAGTCGGTGATAACGAGTTCCTGTTATCGTTGACGCCATGAACGCCAGTCGCTCCGCCGTCGCCGACAGCACGCGCGAACGCATCATCGCCGCGGCGACCGCGCTGCTCGCCGAGGGCGGCCGTGACGCCGTGTCGACCAGGGCGGTCAGCGCCGCCGCCGGTGTCCAGGCCCCGACGATCTACCGGCTCTTCGGCGACATGCGCGGGCTGCTCGACGCGGTGGCGACCCACGGCTTCACGACGTATCTGCGCGACAAGGCGGGGCTCGAAGCCGGTGACGACCCGGTCGAGGACCTGCGCAGAGGCTGGGACCTGCACATCGGCTTCAGCCTCGCCAACCCGGCCCTCTACGCGCTCATGTACGGCGAGCCGCGCCCCGGCGCCGCCACGCCGGCCGCCGTCGCCGCGTCCGAACTGCTCGCCGGTTACATCCACCGCGTCGCGGAGGCGGGCAGGCTGCGGGTCGCCGAGGAGCGCGCCGTGCAGCTCATCCACGCGGCGGGCGGCGGTACGGCGCTCATGCTGATCGCCCTGCCCGAAGACCGCCGAGATCCCGTCCTGTCCGACCTCGCCCGCGAGGCCGTCATCGCCGCCGTCACCACCGACGCCCCGGGGCCCGCGACGCCCGGCCCGGTCGGCGCCGCCGTCGCGCTGCGCGCCGTCCTGCCGCAGACCTCCGCGCTGACCGAGCGGGAGCGGGGCTTGCTGGGCGAGTGGCTCGACCGTATCGCCGGAGCCTGATACCTACTCGCCCTGATACCTACCCGCCCTCTTGCCTACCCGCCCTGATCCGTGCGTACGACCGCCGTGGCGAGCCGGGTCAGCCGGGCACGCTCCGCCTCCGTGAGACGCGCGGTGAGTTCACCGACGCGGCGGGTGATCTCGGCCGCGCACAGGTCGGTGAGTCGCTTGCCGAGCGGCGTCGCGGTGACCAGGACACCGCGCCCGTCGTGCGGCGACGGTGAGCGCCGGACCAGACCGCGCTTCTCCGCCCGGCTGACCAGGCCGGTCATGGACGACTTGTCCAGGCCGAGCCGGCTGCCCAGTTCGAGCATGCCCGGCTGCCGGTCGCGCAGGATACCCAGCAGCCTGATCTGGACGATCGACAGATCGTGCGCGGCGCCGGTGGTGGCGAGGACGCGCTGGATCAGGAAGGAGAGCTGCACCAAGGCGTCCACCGTGTTCAGCGGCTGGTCGTCCGGGCTGTCTTGCGCGGTGGGATCCGTAGACATGGGACCAGCTTAGTTGACCTGGTACGTGGCGCGAACTACTTTGAAAGTAGTACGTGCCACAAACCTTTCGACCGAGGGAGCCCTCATGCACGCCGCAGTCGTCCGGTCCTTCGACACGCCGCCCCGCTACGAGACCTTCCCGGCCCCCGAGGCGTCGGGGGAGCACGGCCTCCTGGTCGACGTGCTGGCGGTGGGGCTGCACCCACGGGTGCGCTCGGCGGCCGACGGGAGCCACTACACGTCCGACGGCACCCTGCCGCTGATCCCCGGTATCGACGCCGTCGGCCGTACGGCACAGGGCGAACTCCTCTACTTCGTCGCCTCCGACGGGGCGCTCGGCACGATGGCCGAACAGGCCGTCGTGGACCGCCGCCGGGCCGTCACACTGCCGCCCGGCACCGACCCGGTCGCCGTGGCCGCCGCGATGAACCCCGGCATGTCCTCCTGGGTGGCGCTGCGCAGCCGGATCGACTTCAGGCCCGGCGGGTCGGTGCTGGTGATGGGCGCCACCGGCAACGCGGGACAGCTCGCCGTCCAGATCGCCCGACACCTGGGCGCGGCGCGGGTGATCGGCGCCGGTCGTGACCCGCGGCGGCTCGACCTGCTGAAGAGCCTCGGAGCCGACGACGTGATCAGCCTCGACGGTGACGAGAGCGACGTCGCCGACCGGCTCGGCGGGGCGGCGGGCGATGTCGATGTCGTCATCGACTACCTGTGGGGCCGGCCCACCCAGCAGGCCATGCCGGCGCTGCTCACCGCCCGCGGCGACCGGTCGAAGGCGCTGGCGTGGATCCAGATCGGTTCCATGGCGGGCCAGGACATCACCCTGCCCTCGTTTCTGCTGCGGGCGGCCAATCTCACCCTCATGGGCAGCGGCCAGGGTTCGGTGACGACCGCCGGTATCGTCGCCGAACTGCCGTCCCTCGCGCGGGAGATCGGCTCCGGCGCACTCGCGGTGAACCCGCTGCCCCTGCCGCTGGCCCAGGTCGAAGAGGCATGGCGCACCCCGACGGCACCCGGCCAACGCGTCGTACTGATCCCCTAGACCACCACGAAAGGCGCGCCGTGGTGCCGCGTCGCTCAGCGGCCTGTGCGGAAGGTGGCCATCATCGCCATGTCCTCGTGTTCCAGGTTGTGGCAGTGCAGCAGATACCGGCCCGCGTAGTCGTCGAAGCGGATCGCGACGTCGGCGTACTGCTTGGGCCGCAGGTTGATGGTGTCCTTCCACCCGTGGTCCGTCGGATCGGGCGGACCGCCGTTGCGCGAGACGACCTGGAACGGCGAGATGGATGTGCACGGGGTGGTACGCGTCGGTGGCGAGCCGCCAGATCTCCACCTCCCCGAGACGCGGGCTCGCGTCGACGCGCCGCGGGTCGAACTCACGGCCGTTGATCACCCACCCGGCCGCGTCGTCGCCCATGCTGTGGACCTTGCCCTTACGGAACATCCAGGGCCGCCGCGTCGTCTTCGACGTGGTGGGCAGCGGGTCGACGGTGGGGAGCTTGGCGGGTATCCGGCTGTGGTCGGCCGCCTTGCGGGCGACGACGAACCGCATGATCTGCCCCGTCCCGCCCCGGCCCGCCCGGTTGGTGAGCGTCACCCGGGTGCCGACGGGGAAACGGGAGAAGTCGACGACCACATCGAACCGTTCGGCCGGCGCCACCGGCAGTGTGGTGTGCCGCAGGGGCGCGGCCGGCAGTCCCTGGTCCGATCCGATCTGGACGAACGAAGCGCCGCTCCGCGGCACCGGATCGAGCGCCAACTCGTAGCGGCGGGCATTGGACGCGTTGAGGATCCGGAACCGGTAGCGGGCCGCGTCGACCTCCAACTCCGGCCAGGGAGCGCCGTTCACGAGAATGACGTCACCGGCTGCGCCCGCCATGTGCTCCGCTTCGATACCGGGCATGCTGGTCAACTGCGGGTCCATGGCCGGGTAGCGCAGCGCGCCGTCGCCGTCGAAGGCCCTGTCGGTGATCACCAACGGGATGTCACGCGCGGCACGCGGCAGCGGCAGGGCGTCCTCCTCGTCGTCCGTCACCAGCAGGAAACCCGCCGGCCCGCGCCAGACTTGGGGACCGGTGAACCCCATCCGGTGGTCGTGGTACCAGAGCGTCGCGGCCCGCTGGTCCAGCGGATACGTGTAGTCGCGTACGCCGGTGGTGGCGGTGCCGCCGACGGCCTGTGAAGCGAACGCGGCGCCACCCGAGGCGGGCAGCACCAGATCGGTCGGAAATCCGTCGCTCTCCGGCGGCGTGTGGCCGCCGTGCAGATGTACCACGCTCGGCACGTCGAGCTGGTTGCGGTAGCGCAGCACGGTTTTGCGGCCGCGCCGCGCCGTGATCGTCGGCCCGGGGAAGATCCCGTCATATCCCATGATCGTCGTGCGCAGTCCCGGCAGGATCTCCACGGCGGCCTCGCGCGCCGTGATGTCGTAGTGGTCGGCGTCAGGGGTGCTGCGCGCCCCCCGGGCCCGCTGCCCAGCCCGGTGCGGCTCGAAGGGCTGACCGAGCGGGAGCGCGAGATCATGGCGCTGGTCGCCGCGGGGCTCTCCAACGACGAGATCGGCGAACGGCTCTACGTCTCCCCGCTGACGGCCAAGACGCATATCAACCGCGCCATGATGAAGCTGGGCGCGCGCGACCGCGCGCAGCTGGTCGTCCTCGCCTTCCAGAGCGGCCTGGTCAGTCCCGGCGACCTTCCGGCGGGGTGACGGCGGAGGCCGGGCGCAGGGCGTACACGAGGAGGTCGAGCAGCCGTCCGGTCTGCTCCGGTGTGCTGCTCGCCGCCGTCGAGAGGAAGACGCCGAGCATCATCGCGGTGACGTCGTCGGGGTCAACATCCGAGCGCAGCGTGCCCGTTCGCGCCCCGCGCGCGAGGATCGCGGCGATCCCCGCCGTGACGCGCTCGCGGGTGCTCGGCGTCGTGATCCGCCCGGAGGCCCAGCCGGCGCGCAGAGTCTCCGCCATCCCGCGCTTCGTCGCGATGAACGCCGCGTACCGGTCCAGCCAGGCGCGGAGCGCGACCTCCGGCGGGAACTCGTCCAGCAGGGTGGGGACGCTCGCCGTCACCGCGTCGAGTTCCGCGGTGTAGACGGCCTCGACCAGCGCCTCGCGGGTGGGGAAGTGACGGTAGAGCGTGCCGATGCCGACGCCGGCCTCGCGTGCGACGGTCTCCAGCGCCACGGTGTCGTCGGCAGCCGCGAACGCGGCCCGGGCCACGGCGACCAGCTTCTCGCGGTTGCGCCGCGCGTCGGCGCGCACGGGACGGTCCCCGGCGGGCTCGCCGGCGCGACCGGATGCGGACGGAGTCAAAGCGGAGGTACCTCCGTTAGTGCTACTGTCGATGGAACGGAGGAACCTCCGTTTCCCCCATCATCTCACGAGGACGGGTTTCCATGACACCGAGCAGCAACTCATCTCCCGAGGTCACCACCGCCGGAGTGCCGCGCCCCGGAGGCAGCGGCCTGCTCGCCGGCGCCGCGGTCTCCCGGGTCGGATACGGGGCGATGCAGCTGGAGCGGCTGCGCGAGGAGCGCCACACCGCCGTGGCGCTGTTGCGCCGCGCGGTCGAGCTCGGCGTCGACCACATCGACACCGCCGAGTTCTACGGCAACGGGCTCGTCAACGGGCTCATCCGGGAGGCGATCCGCCCCGAGGACGGCGTTGTCGTCGTCAGCAAGGTCGGCGCCGACCCCAACCCCGGAGGCCGCATCCCGCTGCGTCCCGCGCAGCGCCCCGAGGAACTCAGGGCGAGCGTCGAGGACAATCTCAAGAGCCTCGGCCTCGACCGGATCCCGGTCGTGAACCTGCGGCGGATGGACACGGGCCCCGGGATCCGCCCCGAGGCCGACCAGGTGGTCGACATCGACGACCAGCTCGCCGTGATGGTCGCGCTGCGCGACGAGGGCAAGATCGGCGGGATCGGGCTGAGCAGCGTGACCCTTGAGAAACTGCGCCACGCGCTCCCCGCGGGCATCGTCTGCGTGCAGAACGCCTACAGCCTTGTGGCCCGCGGCGACGAGGACATGCTGGACCTCTGTCTCGCCGAGGGGATCGCCTGGGTGCCGTACTTCCCGCTCGGCGGCGCGTTCCCCGGCCTGCCGAAGGTGACCGAGGAGCCCGCGGTCCTCGCCGCCGCACAGGCCCTCGACAGCACCCCGTCGCAGATCGGCCTCGCCTGGCTGCTGCGGCACGCCCCGAACACACTGCTCATCGCCGGCACCGCCGACGCCGGTCATCTGGAGCAGAACATCGCCGCCGGGTCCGTCGAGCTGGACGACGCGACACTGGCCGAACTCGACGCCGTGCTGTCACGGCCGACGGACGTCTCCATCCGCTGACGGGCAGCTCCACAGGCCCATCCGGGCAGGCACCGGCCTGCCCGGCGGCCGGCCCGGCCTCGGCCGGGGGAGATCAGGACGTCTTCAGCGCGACGCCCGCCCAGATGGGCGCTTCGTCGTCACCCGGCACGGCCGCCAGAGCGCCGGGCGCACCGCCGGGGGCCGCGTCCTCCAGGTCGGGGCGCCAGTGCTGGGGAACGACGAGCCCGGGATCGACGAGTTTCGTGCCGTCGAAGAATCTGAGCGCTTCCTCCTTGGTGTGGGCGTGCAGCGCCGTGCCCTCCTCGGCGAAGTCGCCCTCCAAACCGTCGGACCCCGCGGCCAGTTCGCGCGCCATGACGCTGATCACCAGATAGCTGCCCGAGGGCAGCGCTTCGACCAGCGAGCGGACGATCGCGTGCGGATCGGCCTCCTGGGGGAGCCAGTGCAGCAGCAGGCACATCGTCATGGCGATCGGCTGCGTGAGATCCAGCGTGTCGCGCAGCGCGGGGGAGCCGAGGACGCTGCCCGGCTCGGTCACATCGGCCTGCACGTACGCGGTGCGCCCGGAGGGGTGGCTGACATGCAGGGCGCGGGAGTGCGCGAGGACGATCGGATCGTTGTCCACGTACACGACCCGGGTGTCCGCCGCCTCGGCCTGCGCCACTTCATGCAGGTGGGGGGCGGTCGGTATGCCCGTACCGATGTCGAGGAACTGCCGGACACCGGCCTCGGCCGCGAGATAACGGGTGGTCCGCAGCACGAAGGCGCGGTTGACCCGGGCGGCGGTCTGCGCCGTCGGCATCTTCGCGATCACTTCGGCGGCCATGGCCCGGTCCGCCGGATAGTTCGTCTTCCCGCCGAGCAGCACGTCGTACACACGGGCCGCGTGAGCCCGGTCCGTACGCAGGTCGACCGGCCGGCGTAAGTCGCCGTCCATCCAGCCGTCGTCGGCCATCGCGATCCCTCCCTGGAAGGTCAACTTCCCAAACTTTAGCGGCAGTACACGCCGCGCGAGGCAAGCGGCCCGGGTTCGGCCCGTTCCGGCGGGTGCCGTCCGCGTACCCGCTGACCGGCCGTCTGAGTGTCCGTACTCATGCGGCGCCCGACCGGCGGACGGATCATGGGACGTGTCCTCGCTTCCCGAGGGCACATTTCCGAAGGTGACGGGAGAGAAACGATGCGCACCGACAAGCGCTGGTACCGACCGCTGGCGGCTGCCACGGACAACTGGGTCTCGCGCGGCTATCTGCTGGTGTTCGCGGCGGTGCTGGTGTGGGTCGTCGTGGACACCCTGTTCGTGCCCCATCAGGACGCTTCCTTCGCGGGGGTGTGGCCCTTCTTCCTGGCAGCGCCGACCAGCCTGCTGGTCCTCGCCCTGCCCGATCTCGACGCGTGGGCGATCCTGGTGAGCCTCGCGGTGGCCGCCTTCGTGAACGCCATGCTGCTGGGGCTGCTCGTACGGGCGCTGACGTCGTCGAGCCAGGGCGGCCGCGGCACCCAGCTCGGGAGCAGGACCTGAACAGCGCCTGACGGGTGACGGTTCGGGCATATGTGCTGGTGGGAGCGGGGGTACCTGCCGACCTATAGTCACATTGTCCGCGCCGCGTAGGGGCGGTCGCCGGCGGTTCACGGTTCGGTTCGGCGCCAAGGGAGGCCGCTCATGGCCAACGCGTTTCAGGAGCGCAAGCTCAGGGATATGTTCGCCGCGTTCGACGCGGACAGTGACGGCTACCTCCGCGAGGAGGACTTCAGGGCCCTCGTCGCCCGCTGGAGCCGACTACCGGGAGTGGGTCCGGGCACCGAGCTGCGCGCCCGGGTGGAGACCCTGCTGATGGGCTGGTGGGCGGCGCTGCTGGAAGTGGGCGACACCAACGGCGACGGCGCGATCGACATGGGCGAACTGCTGGCGCTCGTGGACAAGTTGCCCGGTATGGTCGCCGACGTCACGGCGACAGCCGACACCGTCTTCGAGGCGGTGGACTCCAACGGCGACGGCGTCATCTCCCCGGAGGAGCATCGCAGGCTCGTCGAGACCTGGAACGGCCGGCCCGTGGACATGACGGGCGTCTTCGAACTCCTCGACCTGAACGGTGACGGCCATCTCAGCCGCGACGAATTCGCCCTGCTGTGGCGCCAGTTCTGGATCAGCGACGACCCGGTGGAACCGGGCAACTGGCTCTGCGGCCGGTTCGCGATGAGCTGACCGCGAGGCCCCCACCGGCCTCCACTACGCTGCGGGGGATCGCGGACAGCTGTCGAGCCGCGCCGCCCCGCACCGTGAAGAGAGCAACCGTGGACCTTCCAGACGAACTTGTCGCGCTGCTGCGCCGTCCGAGCACCTGCTATCTCGCCACGCTGATGGCGGACGGCTCGCCCCAGCTCACCCAGACCTGGGTGGACACGGACGGCCGGAATGTCGTCATCAACAGCGTGGAGGGCCACGTCAAGACGCGCAATGTGCGGCGTGACCCGCGCGTCGCCGTGACCGTCTCGGACCCGGAGAACCCGTCCCGCTTCTACCAGGTGCGCGGCGAGGTCGTGGAGGTCACGAACGACGGCGCCGCCGAGCACATCGAGACCCTGGCCCAGAAGTATCTGGGCGGCCCGTACCCGTGGTTCGGCGGACGGGACCAGGTCCGGGTGAAGTTCGTCATCGCCCCGCGGTCCGTGAGCGGCATCGCCTGACGACGTACGGTGGCGTCCCGCGACAGTGACACGGTCGCGGGACGCCACCTGCGCGTCCGCGCACGCCGCGGACGGGACGTACGGGGGAGATCAGGCGCCGCGCTGGACCGACCCGACGAGGGTCCCGGCGGCCACCTTGAGGTTGCCGTCAGCGAAGGACGTGCCGGGGATCTGCCCGCCCGGAGCCTGCAATGTGAAGGCGACCTCGTCCGCCGAGGTCGCACGGCCCCTGTTCGGCACCTGAATGTCGAAGTGCACCGGATGCCCCGGGCCGAAGGTCACCGCGGTCCGCTGATTGCCGTAATGACCCGCGGTACCCCGGGTCGTCACGCCGTGGTGCGAGAACCGCACGTCCGTGGGCGAACCGGCCAGCCTGCACGCGTCGTACCCGCGTGGCGCGGTCAGCGTGACCCGGTAGTGGTGGTGGCCCGCACTGTTCGGCGCCTTGGCGATCTTCGCGAGATGGTTGGCCGGACGGCATGCGGAGGGGGCGGAACCGCCGGCGGCCGCGGCCGGTGCGGCCTGGGCGGCTCCCGCACCCGCGGCGCCCAGCAGTGCCGTGGCGGCGAGAGCCGCGGCGATCCTCCGGTTGATACGCATACGCGTCATGAACGCTCCTTGCCTTGCTCACTGGCCCCGCGGGTGCACCCCGCCGGAACCATGGTCACGGCCATTCCTGCCCCCTGGCCTGCGTGCGGAATGTCTCAGAGTCGTCACAATGCTCCGTAATGTCATAGCTCTAGGGCGCCGGCACGGACCGGAGCGCCGGTTTTACCTTCGCCTGGACGACGAGGTGTGTGCCGTACCCGGTCAGGTGCGGGGAACGGCCGTCGGCCGCCTCCCGGTACGCGGGTGAGCGGCGCGGCGCGGCCGTACCGGTGGCCCGGGGGCCACCGCGCGGGTCGACGGAGACCAGGCGTCCGCCCGAGATCCATACCGCCCTGGATCCGGCGAGTACGACGTCGTCACTCGTTCCTGTGGTCCGCCACAGCGTCCTGCCGGTCCTGATGTCGACGGCGGTCCAGTCGCCACCCACCGGATCCTCGGCGTTGACCGTGCGCAGCACCAGCACCCCGTCCGGCGAGATCACCCCGCCGCTCGGCTTGTCCACCGGCCGAAGGAGCGTCCTGCGGAACGCGAGGGTGGCGGGGTCGATCCGTACGACCGGCGGGAACGTGTCACCGGCCGCGTCCCCGCTGGACGCGCAGACCAGGTACCCGGGGGCGCTGATCAGGTCAGGACAGGGGTGGGAGACGTCGGACGTGGCGACGACCTTCCCGGTCTGTCCGTCCCGGGCGACGACCCGCGAGACGGTCCGGCCGACGGGCTCGACGGCGTACACCCGGCTGCCCAGGGCGACGGGCGAGGTCTCGGTGCTGGCGCGGTGCCAGAGCGGAGTCCCGTCCGAGGCGCGATACGCGAACAGCGTCTGGGGCTCGGCGACGGTCGCACCGTACGTGGCGGCGTAGACGACACCGCCCGCGGCGGCCGGCGGGCCCACCGTACGGCCGGCGGGGTACGTCTTCGTCCACGCGGCCCGGCCGGTGGCCAGGTCGACGGCCCGGAGCGTGCGCCCGCCCGCCGACACGGCGCGGTCGCCGTCGACCGCCAACCCGGAGTTCCTGCCCGCCGGTCGGTCCGTGCCGGCGCGCCAGGCCACAGCGCCGGTCGAAGCGGAATGGGCGACGGCGCCGGCCGGGGCCACCGGGCACACGATCAACCGGTCGGTGGTGCGGCAGTCGCCGGACGCCTCGGCCGCGCCGATGCCGACGACCCAGCCCCGCGCTCGGCTCCCGGGGCCGTGACTCCGGTCGCCCTGGCCCGGATCCCCCGACGTTCCCGCGCACCCGACGACGCACGCGAGCAGAGCGGCCGTCGCCAGTCGGCGCCCGCGCCGCCACACGTCCCGTCTCATGTGCGCCCCAGCGGGGCGCGTCGCGCGAGCACCTTGCGGAAGCGGATGCGCCAGCCCTCGTCGGTGCGCACGGCGACGTCCTCGTAGGTCACGCTTCCGGTCGTGCCGTCCGCCCGCACACCAATTCCCTTGGAGAGGGCGTGCACTTCACCGGAGTCCAGCCGGGTGAGAACGACATCGAAGTCGGTGAGGTCGTAGACGACGTCCTCGGTGAACAACTCGCCGAGTCTGTCCAGCTCTCCGCTGTCGACGAGGTGACCGTGCATCGAGATCAGGTCGGTGACGACGAAGCGATCCTCAGCTGAAAGTGTCATGGCAGCCCTCCCATCAAGACCCGTAAGCAACACGGAACTCACCGATTGTGCCAGGGGCCCGGGCCCGCGTTTGGTGCGTTGCCCCTCGGGCAGGCGATCATCATGTCTTTCTTCAGCAAGTTGAAGCGCAAGCGGGCCGAACAGATCGAACAGCGCCGCACGGACGCCACCTTGAAGGCGGCGGCAGCCGGAGCCACCCCGGAGGAGGCCCGTCGGGCCGGCGAACGCGCGGCGCGCAGGGGCAACACGAACGCGGCGATCACCGGTTCGATCAACAGCTGAACCCTCCGGCCCGTCAGGCGTCGTACTCGTCCGGCAGGCGCATCGCCGGGCCGCCGACCTGGAGGCCCAGGGGGACCGCGCGTCCTTCCGGTTCCTCCCAGGCCTCCTGGCGGCCCAGTGCGGTGAGGTCGAGGTAGTGGTAGCCGTTGTGGAACTCCTCGATGCCCCGGCCGAACGTCGAGTACGTGTGGAAGACCTCGTCCCCGACGCGCAGGAACGTGCTGATGCCCGGCCAGTCGCCGCGCATCTCCTCCGACCACGGCATGCCCGCTGCGGCGAGTTCGGCCTCCGTGCGGTGGAAGACCCGCACCGGCGCCACGCGGTCGTCGACCGTCGCGTGGAAGTCGTAGTTGAAGTCGCTGCCGGCCGAGGAGTACCACGGAAACGTCCACCCCATTCGCTCGCGGAACGCCGCGAGCGTCGGGTACGGCGCGCGGGTCACCGCCACCAACCTGGTGTTGCGGACGTGGAGTTGCCGCAGCCTGCCGATCCCGTCGGCCGCCGACGAGCAGCTTGAGCAGCCGGTGTCGCGGGGGTGTTCGGTGCCGTCGGCGTCGATGTCGAACATCCACATGAAGCGGTGCATGACCAGCTGCTGCCGGCCCTCGAACAGATCCAGCAGGCCGACCCGCCCGTCCGGGCCTTCGAAGGCGTACGGCTTGTCGACGCGCACCATGGGCAGCCGGCGCCGTTCGGCGTTGAGCCGGTCGCGTGCCCGGGTGACGTCCTTCTCCTTGGCCAGCAGTTCCTTGCGGGCAGCGAGCCATTCCTCGCGCGACACGACCTCGGGCAGATTCGCCGGCGTCGTCATCTTCGTCCTCCCGGTCACGGTCGGTCACAGCGGATGCTTCGCCTGGCGCCGGAACGACAGGCCAGTAGCGTCACTATCATGACCTTCCGCGACCTTCACCACCACGACCCCCCTCTTGTCCTGCCCAACGCCTGGGACCTGCCGTCCGCCCTGGCCTTCGTCGCCGCCGGTTTCCGGGCGGTGGGCACCACCAGCTTCGGGGTGGCCCAGAGCCACGGACGCCCCGACGGCGAGCGCTCCACCAAGGACGCGAATCTCGCCCTGGCCCGCGAACTGGCCGGTATCGCCGACGCCGGCCGCGCCGTGTACGTCACGATGGACATCGAGGACGGCTACGCGGATCTGCCGCGTGACGTCGCCGACTACACCGCCCGGCTCGACGTGGCGGGGATCAACATCGAGGACAGCACGGCCGAGCGGCTGATCGCGCCGGAGCTGCACGCCGACAAGGTCCGCGCCGTCAAGGACCGTTCGCCCGAGCTGTTCGTCAACGCGCGAGTGGACACGTACTGGCTCGGCCAGGACGCCACCGTCGAGGCCACCCTGCGCCGCGCGAGCGCGTACGTCGAAGCCGGCGCCGACGGGATCTTCGTACCCGGCGCGAGCGAGCCGGCCGTCCTGCGGGAGCTGACGGACGCCATCCCCGTTCCGGTGAATGTCCTGGTCGTCCCGGGACTCACCGTCGAGCGGCTGGGGGAGCTGGGCGTACGGCGCGTCAGCACCGGCTCCCTGCCCTACCGTGCGGCGGTCCAGGCCGCCGTCCGTACGGCGCTCTCGGTCCGTGACGGCCACCCCGACCTGCCCGAGGCGACGCCGTACGCCGAGCTGCAGGCCCGTCTGACCGACCATCAGCACAGCGCATGATATGCATGGGAACAACCCGAAAAGGGATGTTTGGCGACTGCTGACGTGAGGGGCCGGGACGGTAGTGGCGGATCGGATGTTCGCGGGCTTGCTGAAGGTCATCGGGACCACGTCGTTCGACGACCTGCCGGACACGGTGAGCGAGCACGCCAAGGCCGTCGGCATCACCGAGGTGCGGATCTACGTCGGTGACGTCGAGCGCCGCGGGCTCCATCTGATCGCCGGGGCGCTGACCGCGCCGTCCGTCGACCGGGTGATCGGCATCCAGGACACCGAGGGCGGCCGGGCCTACCAGTACGGCGAGATCCGCCCCGTGCACACACCGCCGGCCGCCGGGGCCGCGTACTGGGTGCCGATGTTCAACGGCAAGGAACGCATCGGTCTGATGTTCGTCGCCGCCACGCGCGACTCCGCCGAGGTACGCGAGAACGCCACCGCGCTGGCGACCCTCGTGGCGCTGTCCGTCTCCACCAAGCGCGGCCACAGCGACACCTACGCCCGGCTGAACCGCACCCAGCCGATGCTGGTGTCGGCGGAAGCGCAGTGGCAGCTGATCCCGCCGCGCACGTACACCGACTCGCGGGTCGCCGTGTGCGCGACCCTGGAGCCGTCGTACCGGGTCAGCGGCGACGCGTACGACTACGCGACGGCCGGCCCGCGAGTCTATTTGTCGATCTTCGACGCGATGGGGCACGACACCGCGGCCGGCCAGACGGCGGCCCTCGCCGTCGCCGCTTCCCGCAGCGCCCGCCGCCGGGGCGCCGGGATCGCCGAGACGGCCGACGTCATCGAGCGAGAGCTGGCCGGGCAGTTCGACGACGTCCGGTACGCCACCGCTGTGCTCGCCTTCCTGGACACCCGCACGGGGCTGCTGACCTGGGCGAACTTCGGGCACCACCCGCCGCTCCTGGTGCGCGGGAGCGACGCGGTCGTCCTGCGGTGCAAACCGGCGTATCCGCTCGGCACCGGGCTCGGCGATCTGGAGACGACGCTCTGCCACCAGCAGCTCGAACCCGGGGACCGCGTGGTGCTCTACACCGACGGCATCACGGAGGCGCGGCGCCCGCACGGCCAGGAGTTCGGCCTCGACCGGTTCATCTCCGTACTCACCCGGTACCCGGCCGACGGGCTGAGCGTCTCGGAGACCGTACGCCGCTTTTCGCACGCCTTCCTCGACTACCATCACGGCGAACTGCACGACGACGCGACCGTGCTCCTGTGCGAGTGGCTGGGGGCCGGTCCTCCGCTCGGCGCCTGAGCCAGGGACCGAAGGACGGGAGAGCGCCATGACGGACGGACAGAACACCGCCCCGGACAGCACGGCCGTACGGACCGCGCTGTGGCGGGCGATGCACGTCCAGGTCGACGCTCCGCCGTACGTGCTGGAGGACGAGGTAGGGCTGCGGCTGGCGGGCCCCGACGACGACTGGCGCAGCCGCCCCGACATGGACCCGCGGGCCACCAGCGGTTTCCGGGCGGCCATGGTCGCCCGCGCCCGCTTCGTCGAGGACCTGGTCGTGGAGCGGTCCGGGCACGGCGTCGGTCAGTACGTCGTCCTGGGGGCCGGTCTCGACACCTTCGCCCAGCGCAGGCCGGAGATCGCCGCCCGCCTGCGGATCTTCGAGGTCGACCGGCCGGGCCCGCAGGCGTGGAAGCGCCACCGGCTGACCGAACTCGGCTACGGCGTCCCCGACGGGCTGCGGCTGGTGCCGGTCGACTTCGAGGCGAGCGAGGACTGGCTGGAGCGGCTGACCGGGGCGGGCTTCGATCCGGGGAGTCCGGCGGTCGTCGTCTCCACCGGCGTCACCATGTACCTCACCAAGGACGCCACGGCGGCCACCCTGCGGCAGATCGCCGGGCTCGCGGCGGGCTCGACGCTCGCCATGACCTTCCTGCTGCCGACCGACCTGGTGCAGGACGCCGACCGCGGCGGCCTTGAGACGAGTCAGAAGGGCGCGCGGGCGTCCGGCACACCGTTCGTCAGCTTCTACACCCCGCAGGAGATGCTGGCGCTGGCCCGGGACGCCGGGTTCTCCGACGTCGAGCACGTGTCGGGGGCCTCGCTCGCCGAGCGCTACTTCAGCGGTCGCGCCGACGGCCTTCGCCCGTCGAGCGGCGAAGACCTGCTGCTGGCGACCACCTGAGCGATCGGCGCTCAAGGCCCACGCCGTACGTGCTCAGCCCTTGCCGCTCACGCCCGCGAACGGGACAGCGCCGTCCTGCCGCGCGCCGGCCGGGCTGTTCGGGTGCGTCCACAGACCGGACTTGGCGAGCAGCGGCAGGACGCCCTCGCCGAACCAGTACGCCTCCTCGACATGCGGGTGGCCCGACATGATGAACTCGTCGATGCCCAGGTCGTGGTACTCGGTGATACGTTCCGCGATCTCGGCGTGGCTGCCCACCAGCGCCGTACCCGCGCCGCCGCGTACCAGGCCGACGCCCGCCCACAGGTTGGGTGACACCTCCAGGCCGTCCCTGTCCCCGCCGTGCAGGGCGAGCATGCGGCGCTGGCCCTCCGACTCGCTGCGGGCCAGGCCGGTCTGGACCGCCTTCACCGCCTCGTCCGAGAAACCGTCGAGCAACCGCCGGGCCTCGGCCCACGCCTGTTCCGCCGTGTCGCGCGCGATCACATGCAGCCGGATGCCGAAACGTACGGTACGGCCCTGCTCGGCCGCCAGGGCGCGGATCCAGGCGACCTTCTCCGCGACCTGCGCCGGGGGCTCTCCCCAGGTCAGATAGACATCGCTGTGGCGTGCGGCGACCTGCCCCGCCGCCGGTGAGGAACCGCCGAAGTAGACGGGCGGCACCGGATCGGGGACGCGGGCCAGCTGCGCGTTCTCCACCTGAAGGTGTTCGCCGGTGAACGAGACGGACCTGCCCTGCCACAACTCCCTGACGATGTGCAGGAATTCGCCGGTACGCGCGTAGCGGCCCTCCTTGTCGAGGAAGTCGCCGTACGCGCGCTGCTCATGGCTCTCGCCACCCGTGACGACATTGAGCAACAGCCGCCCCGGCGCGTGTCGTTGGAACGTGGCCGCCATCTGGGCCGCGAGCGTCGGTGCGACGAAGCCGGGGCGGAAGGCGACCAGGAACTTCAGCCGTTCGGTCTCCCGCGCCAGCATCGCCGTGGTCAGCCACGCGTCCTCGCACCAGGCGCCCGTCGGTGTCAGAGCCCCCACGAACCCCAACTGCTCAGCCGCACGGCCGATCTGGCTGAGATAGCCGAGACTGGCGGGGCGCTGACCGCCGGCGGCGCCGGCGGGCAGACCGTGTCCGCCGCCGACGATGTGGCGGCTGTCTCCGTATGTGGGCAGGAACCAATGGAAGGTGAGGCTCACTGAATTCTCCGGACTCTTCTGGCAGACACTTCTGAGGGGCGGGGGAGGGCAGGGGAGGGGCGGGGACGGGCTCAGATCAGGCCGTGGCGGGGCGGCAGCGTCCCGTTGAGCACGTAACGGCCGATGTGCTGGATCTTCCAGCGCGCCGGGTCGTGCAGGGTGTGGGTGCGCGCGTCGCGCCAGTGCCGGTGGAGATTGAGGCTGTCCAGCGCCGAGCGGGTGCCCGACACCTCGAACAGCGCACTGCTCGTGTCCACGGCGGTGGCGGCCGCGTGCACCTTGACCGCCGACACCGCGATCGACGCCTCGGCCGCCGTGTCGTCGGTCAGATCGGCCGACGCAGCGTCCACAGCGGTCGCCGCCGCGACCAGCAGCGCCTCCGAGGCCCGTACCTGGAGCGCCAGTTCACCGAAGCGCTGGATCAGCAGCGGGTCCTCGACGGCGGTGTCGAAGCCGCTCTCGAACCACGGCCTGCTCTTCGTGCGGACGAACTCGGCCGCCTCGGCCAGGGCGCCGCCGGCGATACCCACGTCGATCGCCGCATGCAGCAACTGCGCCACCGCGCCGTGCAGTTGCGGGCCCTGGAAGGTCAGATGGTGGGGTACGACCCGGTCCGCCGCGACCGTGACGTCTTCGAGGCGCACGGTTCCGCTCGCCGTGGTCCGCTGGCCCATGCCGTTCCAGTCGTCGACGACCGTGACACCGGGCGCGTCGCGTGCCACGTACGCGACATGCAGCGCGTCCTCCTCGGCCCGCGCCAGGACCGGGATCCAGTCGGCGAACAGCGCACCCGTCGAGTAGTGCTTCTCGCCGGTCAGCAGGTACGAGCCGTCATCCGCCGGGACCAGCCGTGTCCTGATGTCCTGGACGTGCTTGGTGCCCGCCTCCGACTGCGCGTTGCCGAACCTGCGCCCGGCGAGCACCTCGGCGAAGAAGAACTTCCGCTGCTCGGCGCCGCCTTGCCGGCGCAGCACATTGACGTAGACGAAGTGGTTCTGCGGGATCTGCGACAGGCTGGCGTCGCTTGTCGCCAGCAGCCGGAAGACCTCGGCGAGCGTGCGGGCCGAGACATCGGCGCCGCCGTACGCGCGGGGCACCGTGATCCCGAGCAGCCCGCTCGCCGAGAGCCGCGCCAGCTCCTCGCGCGGCAGGATCCGCTCCGCGTCCCGCCGCGCCGCACCGGCCCGGAACGCGTCGGCCAACTCGGCCGCCACGGCGAGCGCTTCGGCGTCGTCGGCGATCACATGGGCGCTCGCCTGCGCCGCGTCGTCGGGGAGTGTGGATGCGGTCACGGTGGTCCTCCGTGCGGAATGCGGCAGATGGGAAGGGGATACGGGCAGGACGGGGGCAGGCGTACGGTTCAGGCGGCGGCCGGCACCTCGTACGCGGCGCCCGGCCGCAGCGCCCACTCGAACTGCTCCACCACCTGGTGGAGCCCCTTCTCCGCCTCCGCGTCGAGCGACACCCCGCCGCCTTCGAGGATCGTGATGTGCCGGTCGAGGACGAACCGGCCCTGCACGATGTGCTGCGCGCCCATGGAGGACAGCACGGGCCGCAGCGCGTAGTCGATGGCGAGGACATGGGCGGTGGTGCCGCCGGTGGCCAGCGGCAGCACGGTCTTGCCGGCCAGCGCGTACTGCGGCAGCAGGTCGAGGAGGGACTTGAGAAGCCCCGAGTAGGCCGCCTTGTAGACGGGTGTGCCGATCATCACGGCATCGGCCTGCGCGAACAGCTCCTTCGCGCGGACGATCTCGGGGTGCGCGAAGTCGGCGCCGAGCAGTGCCTCGGGGGGCAGTGTGCGGACGTCGAACGGGACGACGTGATGGCCCTTGGACGCGAGTCCCGCGTCGAGGTGCCTGAGCAGGCGGGCGGTGCGGGAGTGGGCTGACGGACTGCCGGAGACGGACAGAATGGTGGCCATGATCACCTCGTGAAATCTGCGGGTGCGGTGGTGCGCGCGGGCCCGGCCGTACGGTGTCGCGGCGGGCGACCCTACGCCCGGCGCAACGACCGCAGGGCATACGGAAAGCCGCAGGTAGACCGGGAAAACACTGCCCGCGTGCGGTGGACACCGGGCCGGTGCCGCGGCGGTGTGACACGCGGCTGCTCGGGGGACCCGGTTCTATCGCGCCCGACGACACAGGGCGCTGGAAACACGCACAAGGTCCACGTGACGGCGGCAGGTCAGCTCCCACAGATCCCGCATCGCTCGTCACCACCTCTCGAACTGTCTCAGCGAAGCATGTGTTCACGAGGTTAGCCGCCGCCGTCCACCGCGTACATTCGGTATCCGCGAAGTGGTGATAGGGATTCCCTGCCACCCCGATCGGAGACCATGAGTGCCATGCGGATAGAACAGCTCGAATACATCGAGGCCGTGACCCGTCTCGGGTCCCTGCGCCGGGCGGCCGAGGCCTTGCATCTCTCGCAGCCCGCGCTGAGCGAGACCGTCCGCAACCTGGAGCGCGAACTGGGCGTGGACATCCTGGACCGCAGGCGCTCTGGCGCCAAGATCAGCGCCGAGGGCCGGGAGCTGCTGCCGCACATCACCGGTGTGCTCGACGCGGTCGAAGGGCTGCGCAGAGCCGCCGACGAGCAGCACCACACCAGCCGGATGATCCGGCTCGGCACGGTCCACGCCGCCACCGTGCCGCTGCTCGTCCCCACCATCCGCGCCTTCCGTGCCGCGCACCCCGAGACGCAGGTCGAGGTGGTCAGCGCCCAGCAGGGCGCCCTGCACAGCGCGTTGCTGGAGGGCGGCCTTGATCTCGGCCTCGTCAACTACCTGGAGGGCGACGACACTCCACCCGGCTTCCACACCACGGAGCTGCTGCGCGGCCGGCCGGTGGCCTGTGTGCGCTCCGACAGTCCGCTCGCCGCGAAGGAGCGGATCTCGGTGGACGATCTGCTCAGCCAGCCGCTCGTCGTGATGCGCTCGGGCTACCTCATGCACCGCTACGTCCACCGGCTCCTGCACGGGCGCAGCCCCAGCTTCTCGTACTCGACGGACGGCGCCGAGATGGGCAAGCTGATGGTCGCCGAGGGGCTGGGCACCACGGTGCTGCCCGACTTCAGTGTGCGCGGAGACCCGCTGGAGCGGGCCGGGATGATCACCTTCCGGCCGCTGGAAGTCGCCGACACCGCTGTGCTGTTGGTGATCCAGCGGGCTCTCGCCGGTTCGGTGCCCGCCGCTTCCCGCGCGCTGCACACGATGTTCGTGGACCTCGCCGCCGCCCACAAGGCGGAGGTCGCGGCGGGCGGGCAAGGACCGGCGGCCGGCTGAGCCACGCCCCGCCGGGGCGGTTGTTCCGCGAGTCGTACGAGGACGGCGAGACCCTGCGCGAACGGCTCTTCGGGCAGGGCAACGCCCGGCTGCTCGACGACCACCCGGGCACCCGCCTCCGCGACCTCGCGGGCGAGGGCCGCGCCGCGGGTCCTGGACCGGTCGCGTCAGCCGGGGAGTTCGCCGTCCAGTAGGCCGAGTCGGCGCATCCAGTCGTCGTCGAACACCTTGGAGAGATAGTTGCGGCCGGAGTCCGGCAGCACCGCCACGACGAGATCGTCCGGGGTCAGCTCGGCCGCCACCCGGACGGCCGCGGCCACCGCCGTGCCCGCCGAACCGCCGACCAGCAGGCCCTCCTCGCGGGCCAGCCGGCGGGCGGTCAGCAGCGAGTCGCGGTCGCTGATCCGCTCGAACCGGTCGACGACCGCCTGGTGGTAGGCGGTCGGCCAGGTGTCGTCGACCGTGTCCGGGTGGCGGGAGTGCCCGATGCTCTCCACGGAGTACGCGCCGCCGTCGCCGCCGGAGTAGACCGACGCCTCCGGGTCGGCGCCGACGACCGTCACCCGGCCGCCGCTCGCCTCCTTGAGGTATTCGCCCGTCCCGGAGATGGTGCCGCCGGTGCCGATCCCCGACACCAGATGCGTGATCCGCCCGTCGGTCTGCCGCCAGATCTCCGGACCCGTCGTACGGAAGTGGACCTCCGGGTTGGCGGGGTTGTCGTACTGGTTCGCCAGCCAGGCCCCCGGGGTCTCCCCGGCGACCCGGCGGGCCACCGAGCGCACATGGTCGGGATGCTCGCGCGGCACGTTGCTCGGGCAGACGATCACCTCGGCGCCGTACGCGCGCAGCAGGGCGACCTTCTCCGTACTGCTCTTGTCCGAGATCGAGAAGACACACCGGTAGCCGCGCTGCGCGGCGACCATGGCCAGACCGACCCCGGTGTTGCCCGAGGTGCCCTCGACGACGGTACCGCCCGGCAGCAGCACCCCGGCCTTCTCGGCCGCCTCGATCATCGCCAGCGCGGCACGGTCCTTCACGCTGCCACCGGGGTTGACGAACTCCAGCTTCACGTAGACCGGCGCGGGCGCCGCACCGGTGACGCGGTTGAGCCGCACCAGCGGGGTGTTGCCGACCACGTCGGCCAGGGATGCGTGGACGTCCAAAGCAGTGCTCCTTGCGTGCGCTCGTGCCGCCGAATCCGTGACGTCAGCCGCGGCCAGGCTATCCGGGCGGCGCGGCCCCGCGGGCGCCGGGGACGGCGGCGGCCGCATCGTTTCAGTCGTGTGAAATGGGGCTGCCGTGGGAAATCCCGACCGCGCGCCGACGGTTACCGTGAAGGACGATCACACGCTTCGGCGCGGCGGCGGACGAGCCGCTGCCCGATCCGACGACGGTGAGGTGAACGGTATGCAGGCGCCCCACCGCCGCGACGACGGACCGTTGGTCTCCCGGCGCCATGTCGACCTGCTCCGGGTGAGCAGCGCACTGTGTCCGAGGACGTCGCCGGCCCGCTGAGCCCCCAGGTACGCCTCGCGCGTCCGGTGTTCCTCAGCCGCGCCTTCCGTGATCGGCAACTGCCGCGTCCGGCCTGCCCGTACGCCTCGGCCGGCCCCTGCCTGCCCTGAACTCACCTCGACCGGAGGCATCCAAATGACTGACAGCGACGCCGGGCGCACCGCATTGCACATCGCCCTGGAGGCCGACGGCGACGGCGCCCATCCGGCAGCCTGGCGCCACTCGGGACGGCCGCCCGCCGCCGTACTGACCTCCGCGGCACTGCGGGACGTGCTCGCGGCGGCCGAGGGCGCCGGCTTCACCCTCGTCACCTTCGCCGACTCCCCGCTGCCACCGGGCACCGGGCCGGGGACAGCCGCAGGCCGGCTGGAGGCCGGGACAAGGGCCGCCTACGTCGCGCCGCTGACCGACCGGATCGGCCTCGCACCCACCCTGCATGTCGCCACCACGGAACCGTTCCATCTCGCCACCCAGTTGGCGAGCCTGGACCACGCCTCGCACGGCCGGGCCGGCTGGGTGGTCGGCGCGGCGGCCGGCCCGGACGACCTCGCGACCGTCGGGGGAGCGGCACCGGCCGCCGCGGCGCTGCACCGGGAGATCGCCGACGTCATCGACACCGCCCGCGCCCTGTGGGACTCGTGGCAGGACGACGCGGTCATCAAGGACGTTGCCACCGGCCGCTTCGTCGATTCCCGGCGCATCCGTCACATCGACTTCGAAGGGCCTACGTTCAGCGTCAAGGGCCCGCTGATCACGCCGCGTCCGCCGCAGGGCCAGTTGGTCGTGCTCGTGCCGGACACGCTGGACGCCGACGCGCGCGCCGACGTGGTCCTGGTCGGACGGCCCGATCCCGCCGCCGTCGCCGCCCGCGCCGGGCAGGCCAGGGAAGCGGGCGCCCCGCTGGTCTTCGCCGACGTGGAGGTCGTCCTCGACGCCGGCAGGCCGGCCGCCGCCCGGCTCGCCGAGCTGGACGGAGCGGCCGAGTGGCCGGCCTCCGGTGCGGTGCGCCATGTCGGCTCACCGGAGCAACTGGTCGATCTGCTGGGCCGGTTGGCGGAGTCGGTCGACGGGGTCAGGCTGCACCCCGCCGTACTCGCCGTCGACCTGCCGGTCCTGACCGAGCGGGTGCTGCCGAAGCTGGCCGCCGCGGGGCTGACCCGCGCCCCGAGGGCGGGCGCCACCCTGCGCGAAACGCTCGGCCTGCCCCGCCCCGCCAACCGATTCGCCGCCGCGGCGACGAGCAACTGAGGTGAGTGCCATGACCGAACCCCAACCCCGAATCCACCTCGGCGTGTTCTTCACCGGCGTCGGGCCGCAGTTGATCTGGACCGACCCGGACGCGCCCTCCCACACGGCGATCGAGACGTTCGTGGAGATCGCGCGGACCCTCGAACGCGGCCTGTTCGACGCGTTCTTCCTCGGTGAGGGGCTGCGGGTACGGGAGAACCGCGGCCAGGTCTTCGACCTCGACGTGGTCGGCCGCCCCGACGCGATCACCCAGCTCTCCGCGCTCGCCGCCGTCACCGAGCGGATCGGCCTGGTCGCGACGCAGAACACCACCTACAACTACCCGGCGGACCTGGCCCGCAGGCTGGCGAGCCTGGATCTGCTGTCCGACGGCCGGGCCGGCTGGAACATCGTCACGACCGACAACGCCTGGACGGGCGCCAACTTCCGCCGTGGCGGCTGGCTGGAGCACGAACGCCGCTACGACAGGGCGGGACAGTTCGTCGAAGCGGCCAAGGAGCTGTGGGCGTCCTGGGCCCCGGACGCCGTCGCGCCCGACGGGCAGGCCGCCGGCTGGGCCAGGCCCGGCGCCGTCAGCCCGGTGGAGCGGGACAGCGACCTCGTACGGCTGCGGGCGACCGCCACCCTGCCGGGCAGCAGGCAGGGCCGCCCCGTGCTGTTCCAGGCGGGCGACTCCGACGGCGGACGCGAACTCGCCGCGCGCCACGCCGATGTGGTCTTCTCCGCCAACACCGAGTACGGCAAGGCCGTCGCCTACGCCGCCGACCTGCGCGACCGGCTGGCCCGCCACGGCCGTACGCCGGACTCGCTGCGGATCCTGCCGGGCGCCAGCCTCGTCCTCGGCGACACCGCGGCCGAGGCGGCGGAAAAGGCCCGCTGGGTGCGCGGCGAGCAGGTGAACGGCCCCCGGTCGATCGCCTTCCTGGAGCAGTACTGGGGCACCGACCTGTCCGGTTACGACCCGGAAGGACCGCTGCCCGACATCGAGCCGACCGAGGACGAACTCGACCCTTCGCGGGGCACGATCTCGATCGAGCACCGTAGCGGCAAGCTGGCCCTGATCCAGAAGTGGCGCGACCTCGCCGCCGAACGGAACCTGTCGATACGCGAGTTGGTGGCCGAGGTCTCCCCGGGCCACCCGTCCTTCGTCGGGACCCCCTCGTCCGTCGCCGACGAGTGGACCCGCTATGTCAGCAGCCGCGCGGTGGACGGCTTCAACCTGCTGCCGCATCTGCTGCCGGCCTCCATCGACGACATCGTCGACAAGCTCGTGCCGGAACTCCAGGAGCGGGGCGTCTACCGCACCGCGTACGAGGGCGCCACTTTGCGCGAGCACCTGGACCTGCCGCCGCTGTGACGTCCTGGCGTCGCCGTCGCCGCCCTCGGCCGGTGTTCAGCGGGCGAACGTCTCCGACAGGCGTACCTGATGGCCGTCCTTCTCCATCAGGACCACCGTGACGCCGAACGGGTTCGGATGGTCCATCTCCATCGGGATGAAGGCGTAGTTGACAGCGGCCTGGACGGGCGGCACCAACTCACCGGCCGGCTCGGGCGCGAGGGGCGGCAGCCACCGCGGTTCGGCCGGTGAGCCGGCGCCGGCCTGTTCCTCGTACGGGAACCGGTGCAGCACATGCCCGTCCCGCGTGGCGTGGACCATGTTCAGGCAGGGCGCGGGGCCCGACACGGGCAGTCGGCAGGCGGTGGCGACGTCGTCGCTCTCCCAGGCGAGCACCACCTCGTCCGCGCCTGCGGCGGCGGCGATGTTCGACAGCTCGGCGACGGCGGTCTGCCCGTCGTCGCCCGCCGTGAAGGGACGGACCCAGATGAGCCCCACCAACTCGCCCCGTACCAGCGGCATGATGACCGGCCTCGGCACGGCGCCCTGGCCCAGCTCCGCGCTGTAGGCGGCCTTCATCGAGCTGACAAGCCCGTCCCACGTCCGTGCGTCCACGGAACTCCCCTTCACCCTCTGCTGCCTTCGGTCACCGCCGACCCTGTCACACGGCGCGCGCCGTCAGCGGACCGGGCCGCGCAGCCGGGCGCGCAGTTCCTGTACGCCGTTGCCGATGAAGCTGGCGTGCCGGGGGAGCTGGGCGTCCGGGAGGGTGAGGTCCAGGTCGGGGAAGCGGGTGAACAGCTGCTCCAGGGCGACTGTCGCCTCCAGCCTGGCCAGCGGCGAGCCGAGGCAGAAGTGCGGGCCGTGGCCGAAGGAGATGTGCCGGTTGGTCTCCCTGGTGATGTCGAAGCGGTCGGCGTCCGGACCGTGGGCCGCCGTGTCACGCCCGGCGGCGGAGTACGCGGCGAGGACCGGGGTGCCGGTGGGGATCGTGGTGCCGTCCACCGTCAGGTCACGGGTGGGGTAGCGGAACGGGAAGTAGCTGACCGGGCTGTCCCAGCGCAGCGTCTCCTCCACCACGTCCGACCAGCTGGCCCGCCCTTCGCGGACCAGCTCCAGCTGGTCGCGGTGCGCGCACAGGGCGCGGACGCTGTTGCCGATCAGGTTCAGCGTCGTCTCGTGCCCCGCGATGATCATCAGCAGCAGCGTGCCGACGAGTTCGGCCTCACTGAGCTGGTCGTTCTCGCTCTCGCTGGCCGCGATCAGGGCGCTGGTGAGATCGTCCCCCGGCGCCGCACGGCGCGCTTCGACGACGGCGGCGAGCGCGGCGAGCACATCGCGGCTGGCTGCCTGCGCGACCTGCGGGCTGACATCGGTGCTCACGATCCGGTTGGACAGCTCGTGCAGCTGCTCCCGGTGTTCGCGGTCGACGCCCAGGAGTTCGCTGATGACGTCGAGCGGCAGCGGCAGCGCGAAATGCCGCCGCAGGTCGACGGTGCCGTCGCCCTCCGCCGCCACCCGGTCCAGGCCGTCCAGCAGCTCGGCCGTCAGCGCCTCCACCTTCGGCCTGAGCGCCTCGACCCGGCGCGGGGTGAAAGCGGCCGTCACCAGGGAGCGCAGCCGCCGGTGCTCGGACCCGTCGGCGGTGGTCATGCCCTGCACGCTCGCGAAGGCCCGCAGCGGCCAGTCCTCCGGGATCCGCCCGTCGTGCAGCGCCGCGAAGTGCGTGTCGCCCTTGGCGACATCGGGGTGGGCCAGGAACTCCTTGAGCGCCTCGTGCCCCAGGACCGCCACGGCCGGCACCTCGCCGGGCAGGACGACGGACGCCACCCCACCGCGCGCGAGGAGGGCGGCGTTGGTGGCGTGCGGACAGCCGCCCGCCGGGTCGATCCGGTACGGGACGTCCACGGGCGGTTCGGGCGTGTGGGACGAGGTCAACGGAGTGCTCCTGCCTGCCGTGCGAGGTGCGGTTGCGGGGCGGTGAATCGGACGGGCAGGGCGCGCAGCCCCCTGCTCCAGGGAGAGTTGATCCAGGACAGCTCCGATTCCGGTACGGCCAGTTTGAGGTCGGGCAGCCGGTGGCGGATGGTGTCCACGGCGGTCCTGGTGATCAGCCGCGCCGGGTCCTGCGCGGGGCAGGCGTGCGGCCCGGCACCGAAGGCCAGATGGGAGCGGTTGCCGACGACCGGGACGCCGTCGTCGGGAAGAATGCTCGGGTCGGCGTTGGCGCCGGCCAGTCCCAGGATGAGCATGTCACCCGTACGGATGTCCTGACCGCCGAAGCGCAGGTCGCCCGTGGCGTACCGGGCGGGGAAGTTCTGCGTCGGCGGGAAGCGCCAGAGGACCAGGTCGAGCGCGTCGTCGACACTGAGCCGGCCGCCCGTCAGCGACGACTGGAACGACGGGTCGCACAGGATGATGCGCAGCGTGGTCGCGATCCAGTTGAGGACGGTCTGGTTGCCGGCCACCAGGATCGACACCAGATTGGCCTGCACCTCGGGGTCGGACAGATTCGCCGGATGGCGCAGCAGGACGGAGGTGATGTCCGTGCCGGGCCGGCGCCGCTTCTCCGCGATGAGCGCGTACAGGATCTCGTCCATCCGCTTTCCGGAGTCGGCGGACGACGCGTCGGCGCGGGACAGCCCGGAGATGGCCCGCACCAGGTCCTGCCCGGTGGTCTCGTCAAGACCGAGCAGACCGGTGATGACCCGCATCGGCAGCTTGCGCGCGTAGTCCAGCACCAGATCGGCCTCGCCGCGGTCGGCGAACCCGGCGATCAGCTGCTCGGCCGCCGCCTCGACCGTACGGCGCAGCTGGTGTCCGTCCACGCCGGTCAGGGCGAGCGAGACGGGCTGCCGCATCCGGCGGTGCTCGCGGCCGTCGGCGAACAGCACAGCGGGCCGGTAGCCGACCATGGGCAGGATCGGCGAGTCCGCGGGCACCTTGCCCTCCTGCATGAGCCGCCAGCGGCGCGGGTCGTGGGAGAAGTGGTGCTCCTCCCGGGTGAGCCGCAGCAGCTCGCTGTGGCCCAGGACCAGCCAGGCGTCGAGTCCGGGGGCGAGCATCACCGGGGCCACCGGACCGTGCACGCGCCGCAGTTCCTCGTACAGGGCGGGCAGCGTGTCGCCGTCCAGCTCCGGTCCGTACAGCGGCGTGGGCCTTCGGGGGTCGACGGCCGGGACCTGCTGGTGCGGTGGGACGGCGTCGTGCGGTGGGACGGCGGAGGGGGTGGCGGTCACGCGAGCTCCCTGACGGAGTCGATGTGGATGAGGTGGCGCACGAGCGTGATCAGCGCCCGGACGCTGGAGGTACGGTCACGGGCGTCCAGGATCACCAGGGGAGTGCTGGGCAGCAGGTCGAGTGCGGTCCGCAGGTCGTCCTCGGGGTGGGTCGGGCTGTCCGGGAACTGGTTGACGGCGACGACGAACGGCAGGTCCAGGTCCTCCAGATGCCCGAGGGCGTCGAAGCTGGCGCTCAGGTCGCGGGTGTCCACGAGGGCGAGTCCGCCGAGCGCGCCGATGGCGAGGTCACGCCACGCGGGCAGGAAGCGGTGCTGGCCCGGCGTGCCGAACAGGTAGAGCACCAGCTCGCCGCCGAGCGTCATCCGGCCGAAGTCCAGCGCGACCGTGGTGGTGGTCTTCGCCGCGGGCCCGCCGGTGTCCACCCGGGAGCCCGCCTGCGTCATCGCTGCCTCGGTCTGGAGCGGCGCGATCTCGGAGACCGTGCCGATCAGGGTGGTCTTCCCGACCCCGAGCGGACCGACCACCATGATCTTGGCAGCCCCCGCGACGCCCGGCGCGAGGTACGCGGGTGCGCTCGCGCCCGGCGCGCTTCCGCCCGGTGCGCCCGCGTCCGCCGTGCTCCCGTCCGCCGTGCTCCCGTCCGGCGCGCCGCTCTCCATGACACCGACGCCCGACGACGGCTCAGATTTGTTGTTCGAGGCCATCCAGGATCCTTTGCAGCATGCTCACGTCGGTGCGTTCGGCCCGGCGAATGGGCGGACGGGTCAGTATCAGTCCCCAGGTCAGAAGGTCGGACAGCAGCACCCGGACGACCGGCAGGGGCTGGTCGATGTACGCCGCGACCTCGCCGACCGAGATCAGCCCCTGGCAGTACGCCAGGATGTCGCGGTGCTCCGGCTGTAACGCCGCTGCCCCGGCCGGCTGCTCCGGGTCGACGGCGACCACCAGGGACTCCCAGGACAGCGTCGGCCCCTCGGCGTCCGCCCGGCCGCCGGTGATGACGTAGGGCCGGATCGCAGGGACGGTCCGTTCCTGCGGTTCCGTCATGACGACGGGCTCACCGGCTCCCGCGCGGGGCTGCTCAGGTGCTCGTTGATCTTCACGACCAGGACCTGCATCTGATGGGCCACCCGCCCCATGTCCGCGTCGAGTTCGGCAGCGACGCCCAACTGCGCACCGACACCGCCCGAGGTGAAGAGCACGAAGCCGCGATCGGACTCCACCATCACCTGCCGCACCGCCGCGTCCTCCCCGTACAGCAGGGCGGCGGTGGACTTGCTGGTCGCCGCCAGAGCGGCGCTGGCCGCCGACAGCGTGTCCGCGGTGTCCTTGCCCAGGGCGGGCGCCGACTCGGCGGACGACCGGCCACGGAGCAGCCCGTCCTCGGACAGGACGACGGCGTGCCGGACGCCGGGCAGCGCGGTCAGGGGTTCCAACATCCAGCCCAGGTCGGGGAGTCGGGCGATTCCGGTCATGACCGGCCTCCATCATTCTGTGTAGGTACGTCGTCGCTGTCCACGGCTGTGCTGTCTGTCTCGTCGCTGTCGCTGACGTCCCCGCCGCCCGCGGCGTTGGTCCTGCGGCCCTTCAGCGTGCCGGCCACGACGCTGGAGATCGAAGCGGCTGCGGCCTCCGGCGACCAGGCGGGGGCGTCCTCCGCCGCGTCGCCAGGGGCTGACAGCGGTGGGGCGTCTGCCGATCCGTTGGCACGGGCGGCGGCGGCCGCTCCCCGGCGCCGGCTGCGCCTGACGGGCAGCCCGCCCGGGGTCTGCACCGCCGCCGCCACCGGAACCGCTGTAGCGCTCTCCTCGGCGATCGGCCGGGGCGGCGCGGAAACGGCCGCGGGTTCGGTCAGCAGGGCCAGCGGCACGAACGTCACCGCTCGGGTCCCGCCGTAGGCCGAAGCACTCGAAAGCTCCACCCGGAAGCCCAGTTCACGCGTCCAGCGCCCGACGCAGGCAAGCCCGAGCCGGGGTACGGCGCCGAGCTGGGTCAGGTCCAGATCGTCCCGCAGCTGCGCGGTGGCCTGCTCCAGCACGTCGTACGGCATGCCGAGACCGGCGTCGTCGATCTCCACCACAGCCCCGGCCGCCACCTCCCGTACGGTGACGACGACTTGGGTGGAGGAAGGGGAGTACACCGTGGCATTCTCCAGGAGTTCGGCGATGCTGTGCATCAGCCCCTCCACCACGGGCGGCGCCACGTACAGCGACTCGCCGCCGTGCACCGATACCCGCTGGAACTCCAGGATGCGCGACTTCGCGCCCCGCACGCAGTCGTAGAGCGAGACGGGCCGCGACTCCCGCACGGCCGGCCACACCCCGCACATCACCAGCAGCACCTGCGCCTTGCGGGTCATCTGCGCCGCCGCGTGGTCGGCCTGCATGACCGGGCCCATCAACCGCGGATCGCTCAGCGTCTGTTCGACCCGGTCCAGGACCTCCTGCTGCACCGTCGCCATCTGATGGACCGTACGGGCGACGGCCTCGAAGGCCGCCATCACCGCGTCCCGCATGGCCCGCTCCTGGCGGACCGCCTCGGCGGGCCCCTTCTCGGCGAACCACGCGACCAGCGCGTCCATGTCCCTCGCGAAGGTCTCCCCGGTGGCGTCGGGCCGCGCGAATCTGCCGGTGAGGCCGGTCAGCTCCTGCCCCGTACGCACCTGTTCGACGACGGCCGGCAGCTCGGCCGTCAGGGCGGCGACCGCCGCGCCCCTGGCCTGCGCCGTGCTCTGGTCGCGCGCGTACTCCGCCCGTACCGAAGCGAGCCGGTGACGCAGCGACAGCGCCCAGACCACCGCCAGTACGAACGCCGCCGCACAGACGCCGGCCAGCAACGGCCGCGCCGATTCGGGGAACGCCCAGCCGGCGAGAGCGGCGCACCCCGCCGCCACGACCACGACGATCACTGACCAGGCCGCCCGGCGGGCCGTCCCGCTCAGCACGGCGACCACACTCTGACGTACACGCAAACCACGGCCACGAAGATAGAAACCTTCCCGAAATGGTGGGGCTCCCGGGACGGGAGTGATCGGAAACGTTCAGATCATATGAGCAATTAGGCGACTGCGGGCGGTAGTTGTTCGATTGTTGTCGTCACCACACGCTTCCACCGGCCGACCGCGACGATGAGCCCGCGCGAACAATTTCCGGCATACGGGTATGGAACGGCCCTGCCGGGGCAGCAGACCGATCGCCTTCCGCCAACGGCGGTCAGCGCGGCGACGGCGCGCGAGAAGGTGCCCTTGTCCTGCCGTGCTGAAACGGAAGCTCCATGACCCGATGCCCGACGTCCGCCACGACACGCCTGCGCGGTCAGGAGCCCTCCGACCTGGTGACGACAGTGCGTCAGATGCGTCTGCCGGACGCCGGGGTCCCGGTGCTCGCGCGGTTCCGCTACGACCGCGCCGACCCGTTCGGCGTGACGCTGGTCCTCACCCCGGCCGGCCGGCCGCCGGTCGTCTGGCACCTCTCGCGTGAGCTGCTCAGCTCAGGTCTCCGGGTGTTCTCCGGCATCGGCGCCGTCCGGGCGTGGCCCTCGCCCGGCCAGGGGGCCGAGGGACAGCTGCGGCTGCGGCTCGGGCCGAGCGAGGCGTACGCCCTCTTCGAGATCGACCGGGCCGGCCTGCGGCGCTGGCTGGAGCGTACGTACGCCTCGGTGCCCAGGGAGACCGAGGCGCACGGCGTGGACTGGGACGCGCTGACCACCCGGCTGCTGTCGGAGCCCTAGGGAGTGTCCGCGAAGTATCGTCGTCCGCCCTTGGCCAGACGAGACTTCGCGGACACTCCCTAGGTCGCGTCCGGCGTGCGGGGTTCCTCTTGGGACGTGACCACTGCGGCCCGGGACGTGATCACGGCGGCCGGGTCGAGCGTGCGGTGTACGAGTTCCTGGGCGATCTCGCTCGGGCGTCTGCCCTGCCGCGAGCTGTACGCCCGCAGAGCGGCGGCGGCCTCGGCCGGGGTCAGCAGTCCGTCGGCCGCGAGCATGCCCTTCGCCGTCTCCAGCGTCGCCTTCGCCGAGATGACCGCCTGGACCAGGGTGAGGACGTCCTGCGGGCGTACCGGCTCGGCCTCCCACTGCATCAGCGCGACGGCCGTGACATCGGCGAGCGCGCCCGCGAGCCGCAGATCGTCGTCGCAGAGCGCGCGGGGCGCGGCGCCGAGCAGGTTGAGCGCGCCGATCACCTGGCTGTTGACCCGTACGGGTACGGCGTGCGCGCTGCGGAATCCCGCGGCGCGCGCCAGCGGTACGAACCCCGGCCAGCGGTCCCCGTGCTCGGCGAGGTCCGCCGCGTCCACCGGCCGGCCGTCCCGCAGACAGTCCACGCACGGGCCTTCGCCGGTCTGCAGCTGGAAGATCTCCAGCAGATCGGCGCGCTCGTCGGACACGGCCATCGTCCGCAGCCCGGCGCGTGCCGTGACCATCATGATTCCGGCGGCGTCAGCGCCGGTGAGCCGTACGCAGTGGTCGACGAGCCGGTCGACGAGGACCAGGGGATCCACGCCAGGGGCGAAGGTGTCGGTGAGGCTGACAAAAGCCTCCGAGATCTGCTGCTGGCGGCTCATGCCGGATCCACCGTCTCTGTCTTCGGCGCCGCGGTGACGGGCCTATTCGTCGAGGATCACTCTGTGCGCGATGACGTCCCGGGCGACCTCGGTCACCGTCCGGCTCTCCAGGAAAGCGTACGCGCGCAGCCTGGCCAGGGCGTACTGCGGATCGACGCCGAGCTGCACCATCACCATGCCCGTCGCGTAATGCACTTCCTCGTGCTCGCTCTGCGCCGCGTCCAGCCAGGAACTGACGTCCTGTCCGCCGACGGCCCCCGCGCCGACGTCCGCGGCGTGCAGCCGCATCAGCGACAGCGTGATGGCGTCCCCCGCGGGGAACGCGAAGGCCATGTCCCGCGCACTGAGGTTGCCCGGCTGTTCCCGGTAGAGATCGAGCGTGCCGACGGTCATGGCCTCGCTGCCGAGCGGCAGGGAGAAGACGGCCCGCACCCCCAGCTCCACGGCACGCTGCGCGAAGACGGGCCAGCGGCGCGCGTCGACGCCCTGGGTGAGATCGCCGGCGAGCACCGGAGCGGCGAGCGAGAGGGCGCTGTGGCACGGCCCGTCCCCCAGCGTGTACTGGGCCTCGGCCAGGGCCTCCGCCACCGGACTGCTCGACCACCACAGCGTGCGCACCTCGGGCCCGCCCGAAAGGGAGACCGAGGCGCCGGTGATGTCGAGCACGTCCACGCACGCCCTGCACAGCGCGGCGGGAATCTCCTGCGCGTCCCGGCCGTCGACCGCGACGGCCAGCGCGTGGAAGAGCCGGTCACGACCGCCGGAGCCGGCCTCTTCCGGCGCGTACGCGTCGGACCGGCGGGTACCGCTCTCGTCGTCCCCGTCGAGATCGCCGGGCTCCATCGCGTCCACCTCCGGCAACGACGCCCGATCGTCGTCGCATCCACCGTCCATAGTATTCACCCCCGTCCGAGGCCCCCGGCCGGACGAGCGCGCGTTAGGCCCCGGGAATCGCGGGTACTGCGGCATACGTCGCCAGCATCCTCAACCCCCACGATTCCGTCACCGCCCCGCGATTGCACCGAAAGGCCAACCTGTGTCGATCAAGGTGTCCGACTTCATCCTCCAGCGGCTGCGCGAGTGGGACGTCGACCATGTCTTCGCCTACGCGGGTGACGGCATCAACGGCCTCCTCGCCGCGTGGGGGCGGGCCGGGAAC
Source organism: Streptomyces sp. NBC_00370 (assembly GCF_036084755.1). Taxonomy (NCBI): domain Bacteria; kingdom Bacillati; phylum Actinomycetota; class Actinomycetes; order Kitasatosporales; family Streptomycetaceae; genus Streptomyces; species Streptomyces sp. NBC_00370. The sequence continues at coordinate 724,165 of NZ_CP107968.1, read as the reverse complement.
AAGCCCACGTTCATCCAGTCCCGGCACGAGGAGATGTCCGCCTTCGAGGCGGTCGGCTACGCCAAGTTCTCCGGCAAGGTCGGGGTGTGCGCCGCGACCTCGGGGCCCGGCGCGATCCATCTGCTCAACGGTCTGTACGACGCGAAGCTCGACCACGTGCCGGTGGTGGCGATCGTCGGGCAGACCAACCGCAGCGCCATGGGCGGCTCGTACCAGCAGGAGGTCGACCTGCTGAGCCTGTACCAGGACGTCGCCTCCGACTTCTGCGAGATGGTGACCGTCCCCCAGCAGCTGCCGAACGTGATCGACCGGGCCATGCGCACCGCCTACGCGAAGCGCACCGTCACCGCCGTCATCATCCCCGCCGACGTCCAGGAGCTGGACTACACGCCGCCGTCGCACGCGTTCAAGATGGTGCCCTCCAGCCTCGGTGTCGGCTCGTACGCGCCGGTCCCCGCCGCCGAGGAGATCAGCCGCGCCGCCGAGGTGCTGAACGCGGGCGAGAAGGTCGCCGTCCTGATCGGCCAGGGCGCGCGCGGCGCGCGCGCCGAGGTCGAGGAACTGGCCGACGTCCTCGGCGCCGGCGTGGCCAAGGCGCTGCTCGGCAAGGACGTCCTGTCCGACGAACTGCCGTATGTGACCGGCTCGATCGGGCTGCTCGGCACCCGTCCCTCGTACGAGCTGATGCAGGACTGCGACACGCTGCTCGTGGTCGGGTCCAGCTTCCCGTACAGCCAGTTCCTGCCGGAGTTCGACCAGGCGCGCGCGGTGCAGATCGACATCGACCCGTTCATGGTCGGGCTGCGCTACCCGTTCGAGGTCAACCTCGTGGGGGACTCCCGCGAGACGCTCAGGGCACTGCTGCCGCAGCTGGAGCGGAAGAAGCACGGCAAGTGGCGTAAGAAGATCGAGAAGGACACCGCCCGCTGGTGGGAGGTCATGCAGCGGCGCGCGGCCGTGGACGCCGAACCCGTCAATCCCGAGTACGTCGTGCACGCACTCGACGCGCTCCTGCCGGACAACGTGATCCTGACCGCCGACTCGGGTTCCTCGGCGAACTGGTACGCCAGGCATCTGCGGCTGCGCGGCGCGATGCGCGGCTCGCTGTCCGGCACGCTCGCCACCATGGGCCCCGGTGTCCCGTACGCCATCGGCGCCAAGTTCGCCCACCCGGACCGGCCGGCCATCGCCATCGTCGGGGACGGCGCGATGCAGATGAACGGCATGGCCGAACTCATCACGGCCGCCAAGTACTGGTCCGAGTGGCAGGATCCGCGGCTGATCGTCGCCGTGCTCAACAACCAGGACCTCAACCAGGTCACCTGGGAGATGCGCGCCATGACCGGCGCCCCGCAGTTCCTCCCCTCGCAGGAGCTGCCCGACGTCCGGTACGCGGACTTCGCCCGCTCCATCGGCCTCGAAGGCGTACGGGTCGAGGAGCCCGGTGAGGTGGAAGACGCGTGGCAGCGCGCGCTCGCGGCCGACCGACCCTTCGTGATCGACTTCCGTACGGACCCGGCCGTGCCGCCGATCCCGCCGCACGCCGATCTCGACCAGATCGAGGCCGCGGCCTCCTCGATCGTCAAGGGCGACAGCGACCGGCTGGGCATGATCCGGCAGGGACTGAAGTCCAAGGCGCAGGAGATGCTGCCCGGTCACCGGCACCGCGACGACCGGCCGGGCACCCAGGAGGACGCGTGAGTCCCGGGCCGGACGAACAGGTCGAGCGGCGGGCACCGGACGAGCCGACCGGACTGTCCAGGCGCTCGTGGTGGGCGGTACTGAAAGGCACCGCCAAGGAGTTCCAGGTCGACGAACTCGGCGACCGCGCAGCGGCTCTGACGTACTACAGCGTGCTGTCGCTGTTCCCCGCGCTGCTGGTGCTCGTCTCGCTGCTGGGGCTCGCCGGGCAGTCGGCGAGCGACCAGGTCCTGGACAACCTCAAGCAGCTGACCCCCGGTTCCGCCCGGGACATCGTCAGCGACGCGGTACGGCAGTTGCAGGGCAACGGCGGACTCGGCTCGATCCTGGCCGTGGTGGGTGTGCTGCTGGCGGTGTGGTCCGCCTCGGGGTACGTCGCCGCGTTCATCCGCACGTCGAACGTCGTCTACGACGTGCCCGAGGGGCGCCCGGTGTGGAAGGTCCTCCCGGTCCGCGTCGCCATCACCGTGGTCCTGATGCTGATCGCGGTGGCCAGTTCGCTGATCGTCGTCTTCACCGGCGGCGTGGCCCGGCAGGTCGGCACGTCGCTCGGCATCGGCGACTCGGCCCTGACCGTCTGGTCGATCGCGAAATGGCCGGTGCTGGTCGTGTTGGTCACGGCCATGATCGCGCTCCTGTACTGGGCCTCGCCCAACGCCAAGGGGCGCGGCTTCAGGTGGATCACCCCGGGCAGCCTTGTCGCCCTGGTGCTCTGGATGATCGCTTCGGCGGGCTTCGCCTTCTACGTGGCCAACTTCAGCTCGTACAACAAGACGTACGGGACGCTCGCCGGCGTGATCGTCTTCCTGGTGTGGCTGTGGATCAGCAATCTGGCGATCCTGCTCGGCCTGGAGTTCGACGCCGAACTGGCCCGCCAGCGCGCGGTCGCCGGCGGCTACCCCGCGGGCAAGGAGCCCTACGTCGAACCCCGGGACACCCGCACCTGGACCGAGGACGAGAAGGAGCGGCTGGCCTGAAGACCGTGCGGACTCGCCGCATCGGTCAGCGGCCCGCCGCGGTGGCCCCCGGTGCCTCCAGCGGCCGGGACGGCTCGCCGCGCGGGGGCTGCTGCGCCCCCGCGGTGGTGTCGGCGCGGCCGCGCGCGGCCGACGGGGCGACGGACCGTGCGGAGACAGCCGTACGCGCGGAGCTGGGAGCGCCGGTCCTCGGCCGGTCGGACGGGCGGGGATCCGAGGGCTCGGGCCGCGCCGACGGGGTCGCCTGCGGCGGTGCGACCGGCCGGGTCGTCGTCGGCGTGGGTCTGCTCGGCGCGGGCGGCGCCAGCGGGACCGTCGGGGACGCGGGCGGCTGGGACGAGGACGCGCCGAGCGGCAGCGCGACGAGGACGGCGGCGGCGACCGCGCCCGACACACCGATCCCGGCCGCCGTTCGCAGCATCCGGCGGCGGCCCGCACCCCGGCGGACCGCCCGGAACCTGCCGGGCGGCGGCGGGAGGTAGTCGGACGTGGGCCGCAGGATGTAGGTCAGCGGGTCGTCGGGTTCGAACTCGGGACCCTCGTCAGAGTGTGTGGTCAAGGCTTCTCCTCAGATGTGCGCGGAGCAGTTCTCTGGCCGCGTGGAGATCGGCCTTGACGGTCCCTTCCTTGCGCCCGGTCAGCACGGACACCTCCCGGATCGGCATGTCAGCGTAGTAGTGCAGCAGTATCGGGACGCGCAGCCGTTCCGGCAGTGACTGCACGAGCAGGCGCACCGAAGGGTCGGCCTGTTCCTCCTGCGGACGCACCGCTGCCTCGGCGGTGGCGCGGTGCACGGCCTTGCGCTCGCGCTCCAGCTTGCGCCAGTGGTCCCGGACGAGGTTGGCGGCGGTGACGTAGAGGAAGCCACGCGGCTCGGCGACGGACGTCCAGCGCGCCCACAGCCGGGTGAATGCCTCCGAGGCGATCTCGTGGGCCGTCCCGTCGTCGTCGACGAGCCGGCGGCACCAGCCGGCGAGGCGCGGGTAGACGGCGGCGAACAGTTCGGACGCTGCCTTCTCGCGGGACCGTTTCAACGTTCTCCATGGTCATGATGCGTGTGGGGGGTAAGAGGGCGAGGACCCCGGGCCGGTGCCTCCGGCCCGGGATCCGAGTGGCGGGGTCAGCGGGTCAGCCTTCAGCGACTCAGCGACTCAGCGACTCAGCGGCTCAGCGGCTCAGCGGCTCAGCGGCTCAGCGGCTCACGGAGCTGAGGGTCGCGAACACGATCACGTTGTCGCGGTACCCGTCACCTGTCCGTGGTCCGCCGCAGGTGACGAGCCGCAACTCCGGCCGGTCCACGTCCCCGTAGACCGCGTCCGTCGGGAAGTCCGCCTTGGACACCGTCCGTACGCTGTCGACGGTGAACCCCGCCGCCGTACCGTTCGCCAGGCGCGCCACGATCCGGTCGTCCCGCCGCAGCCGCACGAGGTGACGGAAGATCCCGTCCCCGTAGGCGCCGACGGTGACATGCCCCAGGATCACCGAGGGACCGCGCTGGCCCGGTGTCGGCGAATGCCGGTACCAGCCCGCGCGGTCGTGGGCCGCGACCGGTGGCACCTGCACACTGCCGTCCGGCGCCAACCCCAGCTGGATGAGCGGGGTGTCGACGCCGATGGCCGGGATTCGCAAGGTGACGGGGACCGAACGCCCGACGGCGCGCACCGCCTTCGCGGACGGCCGCGCGGGCGGCGGCGTACTGCGGGGGAGTGCGGCTGTCGCACGCCCTTCGCCGTGACCGCCGCAGCCCACCAGCAACGAGGCCATCGCCGCTGTGGCGAACGCGCGCCTGGAGAGCGGGGTCATGCCAAGGTCGCCCGCCGGCGGCGTACCACGAAGACGGCGGCGCCGCCGGCGACCAGCGCTGCCGCGCCGGCACCGATCAGCCCCTCGGTGGTACCCGACCCGGCGGGCGCCGTCGCGACCCCGGTGTCAGGTGCACCGCTCGGTACGACGGAGACCTCACCCGCGCGGTCGGTCGGACGGGCCGGTGCGGCGCTCGGCACCGCGCTGGCGCGCGTCGCGGGCTCCGCGGTGGCGGCGTCGGAGGGGCGGGCCGGTGCGGCGCTCGCGGAGGGCGTCGGCCCGTCGGCGAACGCGGGCACCGTGCTCGCCAGCACAGCGGTGCACGCGAGTGCTACGGCAAAGGGGACTGTTCGGCGCATGGATCGCTCTCTTTCGTCGGTCCGCCCGCGCTCGTGCTCGGCGGGCTGGGTTACGGATCGACAGGAGAGACGAGGCGGCGGTACGCCGAGTTGTAAAGAGACGGCAAAGCCGTCGGAGACCGCCGTCCGGGGACGACGATGCGGTGCGGGTCCGCACCTGTCTGCGGACCCGCACCGCCTTTCCCGGCCCGGGAGCCCTGACGCTGCCCGGGCCGGAAGCTAAGCCGCCGCTCAGGCCGGAAGGACGGACAGCGACACGACACGGGCGTCGTGCGCGCCCCTGCCCCGCACCTTCAGCGCCACGTAGCGGGCGGTGCCCTTCGCGGCGAGTGTCGCGTTCTGCCCCTTCGTCCGCAGGGTGCCGGCCGGCTGGTACGACAGCCCGTCGGCGCTGAACTCGGCCTGCGCCGTGGGCGCGTGCCCGCTCGTCCAGCCGACCCTGATCTCCTTGATCGCCGTCGGCGCCCCGAGGTCGACCACCATGCGGCCTTCGGCCCCCGGCGTCCACGACGTGTGCGGGTCACCGTCGACAGCCGCTGCCGGGTCGGACATGCCGTCCGGGAGCGGCGCCGTCGGGAAGGTGATGCGCCCGAGCGCCGCGTCGGCGAGCGGGTAGGCGGCCGTCCCGGACACGGACACCCGCTCCGTACGGCCACGGCGCACGCTCGCGAGAGTGGTGTGGCCGCCCGGCGTGGTGACCACGAGCAGGCAGGAAGGACCGGTCAGCGTGAGCGTGGCCGCGTCCACGACCTCGGCGCGCAGCCCGGTGGGCACCCGTCCGAGGCCCGCCGCGCGCAGGACGAAGCGGGCGGGTGCGACCGCGGCCCCCGCGGCGGGGAGCACGGCGTTGTAGTCGGTACCGGCGGACGTCACCGTCTGGGTACCGGCGTACAGCTGCACCGAACGGGTGTCCTGCGGCACGGAGACCGTGGTGGTCACCGCGGTGGCCGACAGGTTGAAGAGGCTGAGATGACCGCCCGCCGTGCTCGCGCGCACATCGGCGTGCGCGGACGTCGGTGCCTTACGGGCCTCGGCCGCCTTCACCTTCGACGGGTCGCCGTCCGGGTACCCCTCGACGACCACGGACTCCGCGGGGCCGTCGGAGAGGACGAGCGTGTCACCGTAGACGGCGATCGGGTTCTTCGCGCCGCGTACGACGAGGCCCGCCCTGCCGTCGACCGAGACCCAGCGCCCGGTGCTGGTGAGATCGGCTTCCGGGTAGCGCGTCAGGTCCGTCCAGGTCTTCCCGTCGGCCGAACCCTGGAGGATGTACGCGCGGCCCGCGGCGGACTCCCAGCGCAGGGTGACCTGGTCGAAGGCCTTCTCCTCACCGAGGTCGACACTGAGCCAGCTGTCCGTCTTGGGCCGGTCGGCCATGGAGACGGCCCAGCGCGTCGCGAGATCGCCGTCCACGGCCAGCGGCGCGCCCTTGCCCGTGTCGGCGGACGACGCGGTCGCGGTACCGCCCCGAGCGAGATCGGTGCCGTCGGCGCCGTCGCGCACCTCGATCGCGTACAGCGAGTAGCCGTACTTGGGATCCGGTGAGACGCCGAGCATCCGCACGTGCCGGAAGGACGCCTTGGTGAAGGTGGCCTCGTCCGTGCGCCCGGTGGCGGGCGGCGGGGTCGTGGAGCCGCCGTCCTTGGCGGCGACGGTCTTCTTGCCCTCCGCCGTCGTGTACGTACGGCCGCCGTCGAGCCCGGCGATGCCGGGCATGGTGAAGTTGTGCACTTCGAGGTGGCCCTCGCCCGAGCCCGTACCGCTCGTCGCGTAGACGACGGCGCCCGACGGGAGCGTGGTGAATCCCGCGAAGCCCGTGGGCAGGGTGAAGAGCGTGGCGCTCGCGTCGAAACCGTCACGCGGTTCGCTGTACGTGACGGCGGACCGGGCCTTCGGCGTGCCGGTGCTCACGGGCAGGAACATGGGCGTGGCGCCGCCGAGGGCGAACAGCCAGTCGTCGTGGGCGGGTTGCCAGGCGAACTTGACGAAGCCCGCCTTGCTGACGGCCGCCGCCCAGGCGGCGGGGGTCTGGTGCGCGACGAGACCGGGCGCGGTGCCGAAGTCACGCACGCCGCTGGCCTGCGCGAACAACTCCTTCTCGGTGAGCGGGCGGACGGCCTTGCCCTGCTTGGCGCGCCACTCGTGCAGCAGGTAGCTGATGGCGACCTCGGCGCGGGCCTCCGGCTCGTACTTCGGCTCGCCGGAGAACTTGGTCAGCCGGTTGACCGGCGGGTACGCCTGGTACGCGGCCAGCCGCTCGGACAGCGCCACCTCGGCGCGTGCGGCGGCCCGGTCGCCGAGCACCTGCGCGAGGAAGGCGATCGGGATGACATCGCGTCCGTACAGGTGCTCACGGTCGTTGACCATCGGCATCAGCGGCTCACCGGAGTCGCTCATCACGGTGAGCAGGGTGTCCCAGAGCAGCCCGGCGTTCGGCTGGGCTGTCAGCACCTCCGGCAGCGGCCGGCCCGCGGTGATGAAGTGCGCCGCGTTGCGTCCGGACGTACGCCACAGCTCGGACTGGTAGTGCGGCCCGAACGAGCCGTGGTTCTCGACGATGAAGGTGTCGTAGAGGTTCTGCGCGGTGTTGTCGCTGATGGGCACGCCGTCGACCTTGGCGGGATTGGCCCGGTCGGCTGCGGGCAGCCCCGTCTCGTTACGGCTCCACCGGCCGAAGGCGTCCTTCCACTGCGGGTACTTCGCGTTGCTGGAGGCCCAGGCGAGACCCGGGGCCAGCGACTGGGCGTAGACGCCCATCTCCTCCAGCTTGGTGTCCCCCACGAAACCGCCGGTCAGGCCGTTCGGCGTCCAGGTCCCCGACGCGGGGTCGTTGCCCGTGCCGAGACCGGTGGTGAACTCTGCCTGCGCCTGCACGATCGTGTCGACGTTGGCGCGGGTCGCGTCGTCCAACTGGTCCCACAGAAGGCGCGCGGCGAGGACGAAGTAGAGCTGGAACGTGGTGTCGAAGAAGAGGGTGCGGCCCCATTCGGTACCGCCGGTGAGGCGGTTGGAGGCGGCGAAGTGCTTGATGGTGTCCAAGGTGTGGGACAGCAGCGTCTTCTCGTCGACACCCGCGCTCTTGGCGTCGTAGGTACCGCGGGTCAGCAGCAGGGCGTTGCCGAGGACGACGGCGAAGCCGAAGTCCTTGGCCGTGTAGTAGCCCTTGGCGGCGTCCCACTGGGTCTCGGACCACTGGGTGTGGGTGAGCAGCGCCTGGTAGTAGGCGCCGGCGACATCGTCGGGGGCGGACGGCCTGCTACCGCCCGGCCGGTGGGCGCCCGACCGGTCGGCGGCGACGGCCGACGAGGAGCCGAGGGAGGACGCTGCCCCCAAGGCCACGGTAACGGCGCCCAGTTGGGCGAATCGGCGTCTGCTCAGCTCGGCCGGGTGGTGGTTCACGCGGATGCGCCTCCTGGGATCGAACTCAAGACAACGTTGTCAAGGTGGGCTCATTCTTCGTATACGGAAGCGAAATCGTCAAGAGTCGGGAGAGCGGAACTCGCGCGACGGCTCCACGGAAGTTCTCGGCCGGGGGTGTCCCTTACGCCGCTGCCCGTTCGTCGTCAAGATGAGAGATCACCGACTCCGGAGGACCCAGATGCGCTACGCCCTGATGATCTACGCCGAGCCCGGCCACGGCGAGACGCTGTCGGACGTGGAACGGGAAGCGGCGTACGCCGAGTTCCTGACGCTGGCCGACGACCCGCGGGTCGTCGGGTTCGCCCAGCTGGGACCGGCGGAGACGGCGACCGGCGTACGGGTGGCCGGCGGCCGGACGCTGATGACCGACGGTCCCTTCGCCGACACCAAGGAAGTCCTCGGCGGTATCTGCCTGGTCGAGGCGGCCGATCTGGACGAGGCGATCGAGTTCGCGACGCGCATCCCGACCGCCCGGCTCGGCGGCGGTGTCGAGATCAGGCCGGTGGAGCGGTACTGACCGCGCTCGAGGAGGTCTTCAGGGACGAGTGGGGCCGGGTGCTGGCCTCGCTGGTCGGGTATCTCGGCGACTTCGACAGGGCCGAGGAGGCGGCGCAGGAGGCGTTCGCCGCAGCGGTGTCGCGCTGGCCCGGGTCCGGTGTGCCGGCGAATCCCGGCGCGTGGCTGGTGACGACGGCCCGCAACAAGGCGATCGACCGGATCCGCCGGGACCGCACCCTGGCCGAGAAGATCCGGCTGCTCCCGGTGGCGGAGGCGGTCGTGGACGAGTTCGAAGCGATCGACGGGGCCGCGCTCACCGTGATCAAGGACGAACGGCTGGAGCTGATCTTCACCTGCTGCCATCCCGCGCTGCCGCCGGCCGGGCAGGTGGCCCTCACGCTGCGGGCGCTCGGCGGTCTGGAGACCGCCGAGATCGCCCAGGCGTTCCTGGTCCCCGAGGAGACCATGAAGCGGCGGCTGTCGCGCGCCAAGGCCAAGATCAAGGCGACCGGGATCCCGTTCGCCGTGCCCGGCGCGCGGCTGCTGCCCGAGCGTCTCGACGCGGTGCTCGCCGTGCTCTACCTGATCTACAACGAGGGGTACCGGGGCCGGGTCGACCTCGGCGCCGAGGCCATCCGGCTGGGGCGCGTGCTCGCCGCGCTCACGCCGGACATGCCGGAGACCCACGGCCTGTTGGCGCTGATGATGATTCACCATGCCCGCCGGGCGGCCAGGTTCGCCGGCGACGACCTGGTGCTGCTGGACGACCAGGACCGGTCGCTGTGGGACATGCGGCAGATCGCGGAGGGGCGTGCGGTGCTCGACCGGGCCGTCGCACTGGGCGGGCGCGGGACCTATGTCGTCCAGGCGGTGATCGCCTCGATGCAGGCGCGGGACCCGGTCGACTGGCCGCGGGTGGCGGCCCTGTACGGGCGGCTGGCCGAACTGACCGGATCCCCGGTGGTCGAGCTGAACCGCGCGGCCGCAGTCGCCCAAGCCGGCGACCCGGCGGCGGCGTTGCGCGCCGTCGACGGTCTCGGCCTGGACGGCTATCTCTACTTCCACTCGACGCGCGGCGAGTTGCTGCGGCGCCTGGGCCGTGGCGCCGAGGCCGGCGCGGCGTACCGCAGGGCGCTGGAGCTGGCCACCTCCACCCCCGAGCGGCGGTTCCTGACCCGGCGGCTCGAAGACCTCTGACCGGAGCTGTCCCCCGGGCGGGTGGCCGTTCGTCGCTTTGACGCGGGCGACCGGCGAACGTGCCTTCCGCACGTCGTCGCCCCGGCCGTGTCACCCGGGCGCGGCATCACACCCATGGAGGAAGACCATGAGCAGCAACCCGGCGACCGTGGCGATCCCGGACTACCGGACCGGGATCTGGAAGGCCGACCCGGTCCACTCCGACGTCGCGTTCTCCCTGCGGTCCCTCATGATCGGCAAGGCCCGTGGGCGGTTCGCCGACCACGACGTCACGATCGTCACGAGCGAGGACCCGTTGGGTTCGTCCGTCACGGCGACCATCGACGTCGCGTCGATCGACACCGGAAACGCGGCGCGCGACAAGCACCTGCGCTCCGCCTCGTACTTCGACGTCGAGCGGTACCCGACGATGACTTACCGGTCCACCGGTGTGCGCGGGAGCGTGGAAAGGCCTCTTGTCGAGGGTGAGTTGACACTCCACGGCGTCACCCGGCAGGTGCCGCTGACCCTGGAGGTGAACGGGTTCGGCCCTGACCCGCTCGGCGGGCGGCGGGTCGGCTTCTCCGCGACCGCGCGGCTCAGCCGGCGCGAGTTCGGCATCGGCGACACCGTCGCGCTCGACGGCGGTGGTGTCGTGATGGGCGACAAGGTGTCGATCAGCCTGGAGATCCAGGCCGTCCTCCAGAAGTGAGCAGCCGGATGTCAGAGACTCGTTCCACGACACGTGCCACCAACTACCGGGCGACGCTGCGCCACTTGCACGAGGCCGTCAACAGCGGTGACGCGGAGCTGATCCGGCAGGCCATCGACGAGGTCTTCGCGCCGGACGTGGTGATCCGTACGCCGCTGCCGGTCGGAGCGACCGGGGCGCAGGCGCTGAAGGAGGTGTTCACCACGCTCCTCACGGCGTTCCCCGACCTTCATGTCGCGGTGGAGGATGTCATTGTCGAGGGGGACAAGGCCGTCTGCAGGAATACGGTCACCGGTACCCACCGGGGCGACTACCTGCGTCTCGCGCCGACCGGAAACGCCGTCACGTACAACGAGATGTTCGTATTCCGTTTCGCGGACGACCGCATTGTCGAAACGTGGGGAGTTGTCGATGTGCTCTCGCAGCTGAGACAACTCGGCGCGATTCCCGGGGCTTTCGCCTGAGTCAGTCCTTGCGGCCGGTCGCGGCCACGGTGACGCCCAGCCCGATCATCGTGAGGCCGCCCAGACCGCCCACCGCGCGGAGCCGCTTCGGAGAGCGTGCGAACCAGCCCCGCGCGGTGGAGGCGGCCAGTCCCCAGACGGTGTCGGAGGCCACGGCGATCATGTTGAAGACCAGGCCGAGCACCAGCATCTGAACCGCGACGTGCCCCTGCGCACGGTCGACGAACTGGGGCAGTACGGCGGCGAAGAACACGATGGTCTTGGGATTGGCCACACCGACGGCGAACCCTTCCCCCAGGGTGCGCAGTCCGCTCCGCTCGGTCTTCTCTGCGCTGAACACGGCCTGTAGCGAGCCGCGTTGGCGTACGGCCTTCACGCCGAGGTACACCAGGTACGCGGCGCCCACGAGCTTCAGCGTGGTGAAGACGAGGACCGATCGCTCGACCACGGCCCCTACCCCCAGAGCCACGGCCACCACGAGTACATAGGCCCCGAGTGTGTTTCCCACGACCGTGGTCAGCGCGGCGCGGCGCCCCTGTGCCAGGGCCCGCCCTATCACGAAGAGCACACTGGGGCCGGGAATGACGATCAGCAGGAACGACAGGGCCGCGAATGCGAGAAGCCGGTCAGTGGACACCATGAATCTATATAAGCATATGAACGATGCACGAATGGCCGAGAGTTCGTTGTGCGCGGAGGATTGTGCACGACACAGCGCGGATTGATCTACCGACGTCCGATGCTCCGCGTTTCGATGGAGGTATTCATTCCACAACGCCCTAGGAGCACTGTCATGGCACTCGACCACTACGTCACCCTGGGCCGCTCGGGACTGCGGGTCAGTCCGTTCGCGCTCGGCGCGATGACCTTCGGGGCCGACCCGGGCGGCGCGGGCTGCGACGTCGAGGAGTCCGAGAGGATCCTGGAGACCTACCTCGACCGGGGCGGGAACTTCGTCGACACCGCGAACTTCTACACCAACACCCACTCGGAGCGGATCCTCGGCGACTGGTTCGCCGCCCGGCCCGGCCGGCGCGACCGCGTCGTCCTGGCGTCGAAGTTCTTCGCCAACCTCTTCCCCGGCGATCCGAACGGTGGCGGAGCCGGTCGCTCCTCGATCATCGCCCAGCTCGACGAGAGCCTGCGCCGGATGCGGACCGACCACCTGGACGTGTACTGGCTGCACAACTGGGACCGGCACACCCCGGTCGAGGAGACGCTGCGCACGCTGGACGACCTGGTGCGGGCCGGGAAGATCCGCTACATCGGATTCTCCAACACCCCGGCCTGGGTCACCGCGCAGGCCCAGACGACGGCGCTGCTGAAGGGCTGGACCCCGCTGATCGCGCTCCAGGTCGAGTACTCGCTGCTCGCCCGCACCGTCGAGGGCGAACTGGCCCCGCTCGCCCGTGACCAGGGCATGGCGCTCGTGCCGTGGAGCCCGCTGAAGAACGGGTTCCTGTCCGGCAAGTACCGGCGGGGCACCGAGGTCACCGACTCGGCCCGTACCGCCTTCGTCGGCGGGCCCGGCGAGGAGGAGTACGCGGTCATCGAGGCGGTCGCCGCCGTCGCCGGCCAGCTCGGTACGACGTCGGCGGCGGTGTCGCTGGCCTGGCTGCGCGCCCGCGAGGGCACCGTGGTGCCGATCGTCGGCGCCAGGCGGGTCGAGCACCTGGAGTCCAACCTCGCCGCGCTGGAGGTGACCCTGAGCCCCGAACAGCTGCAGACGCTGGACGAGGTCTCGGCCCCCGCCTTGAACTACCCGGCGCCGATGCACGGGGCGCCGCGGGCGATGCTGCAGTTCGCGGGCACGACGGTGGACGGTGAGCCGTCCACCGTCTATCCGCCGCTGCTGGCGAGCGACGTCCGCTACTGACCCGCCCGGCGGCTCGTTACGGGACGCGCGCCACCGCGCCGTAGAGGTAGATGTCGGCCACGGGGTGGGCCGGCGCGTCGCGGGTCCACTCCGGGACCGGCACGATCCCGGGGTCGACCAGGTCGAGCCCGTCGAAGAAGCGGCGGAACTCCTCGCCCGTACGGCCCTGGATCGGGATGCCGCCCTTCTTGTACTCCTCGGCCCCCTTCCGTGCGAACTCCGGGGGAGCGATGTCGGAGGCCGCCTGGGACAGCACCAGATAACTGCCGGCGGGAAGCGCCCCGACCAGGGTGCGGACGATCGTGTACGGGTCGTCCTCGTCGGGGAGGAAGTGCAGCAGCCCGATGAGGGACAGCCCGACCGGCCGGGTGAGGTCCAGGAAGCCGCGCGCGTGCCCGACGACGGCCTCCGGGTCGCGCACATCCGCCTCGACGTAGTCGGTGGCGCCCTCGGGCCGGCTGATCAGCAGCGCCTCGGCGTGGCGCAGCACGATGGGGTCGTTGTCCGTGTAGACGACGCGCGCCCGCGGGGTGATGTCCTGCACGATCTGGTGCAGGTTCGGCTCGGTCGGGATGCCGGTGCCGATGTCGAGGAACTGGTCGATGCCCTCGTGCGCCAGCCACCCGACCGCCCGGTGCATGAACGCGCGGTTCTGCCGGGCATGCTCCGCGGAACCCCTGGGAAGAGCGTCCGCCACCGCCTGGTCGACCGGATAGTTGTCCTTGCCGCCCAGAAGGCAGTCGTAGACCCGCGCGGGGTGCGACGTGCTGGTGTCGACCTGTGGCTTCACTCGCGTCATGCCCCGCAAGGCTAGCCAGAACGCTCCCACCGCGCCACAGGCCCCACCGCGACGCGTGTGATCGATCAGGTTGTCCGCCGGGGCAAGTGTTGTGTCTCCGCGGACAGGCGTGGTGTCCGCCGGGCCCGCGCCGCGATAACCGCGCGATAGGTGGCCCATATCGGCCGCCAGCACAGTAGGTCCGACTTCGTTGCGGGGGCGTCGTACAGCGGCGGTCCGCGACCCGATGACCTACAGAGGTGACGCCATGAGCATGGACGCGAGGACGATCGTGCACACCATCCTGGCCGAGGATCTGGAGGTGGACCCTGCCGAGATCTCGGACGGGGTGCGCCTGCGCACCCTCGAACTCGACTCCCTGGCGGTGGCTGAACTGATCGTCAGAATCAAGGAGGAGACCGGGGCCGACCTCGGCGACGAGGAGACCCGGATGGCGGAGCTGACCGTCGGCGACGTCGTCGCCCTGGCCGGATCGGGACTGGAAGCGGCGTGAGCGGCGGCCCCGTCGCCGTCACGGGCACCGGACTGGTGACTCCGGCCGGCACCGACACCGACTCCACCTGGGACGCCCTGTGCGCGGCCAGGTCGCCGGCCTCCGGAGACGAGGAGCCGCTGGCCGGCACGGGTGTCCGGCACAGCCTGCGGGTGCCGCCCCTGCGCCCGGGACAGCTCACCGGACGGGGCACCGCCCGTACCGACCCGTTCATCCGCTTCGCCCTGGTCGCGGTCGAAGAGGCCCTGCACAACGCCGGACTCGACCCCGGGAGCTGGGACGGCGGCCGCGTCGGCGTCGTTGTCGGATGCGGACTCGGTGGCGTGACGACCCTGCACGAACAGAACGAGCGGCTCACCCGCGGCGGACCCGAGCTGGTCTCGCCGTACATGCACCCCCGTTCGCTGGTCAACATGGCGGCGGGCACCATCAGCCAGCGGTACGGCATCACCGGCCCCAGTCACACCGTGGTCGCCGCCTGCGCCTCGGGCGCCGTCGCCCTCGGCCTCGGAAAGACCCTCCTCGACGCCGGGGTCTGCGACATCGTCGTGGCATGCGGCACGGACGCCGGGGTGACCCCCCTCGTGGTGTCCGGGTTCGCCCGCATGGGAGCGCTGTCGCAGCAGAAGGGGCCCGACGCCTCACGGCCGTTCGACGCCGATCGCGACGGGTTCGTCATCTCCGAGGGTGCGGCGGCCGTCGTGCTGGAGAAACCGTCGGGCGCCCGTGCCCGGCACGCCGAGGTGCTGGGCCGGCTGCTCGGCTACGCCAGCACGTCCGACGCCCACCACCCCACAGCGCCCCGCCCCGACGGCGCGTCCGCCGAGGCCGCCGTACGGCAGGCGCTGGAGCAGGCAGGCGTCGGTGCCGCCGACGTCGGGACCGTCAACGCGCACGGCACCTCCACCCCGCAGAACGATCTGACGGAGGCCCGGCTCATCGCCCGGCTGTTCCCGCACGGCCCGTCGGTCACCGCCAACAAGGGGCTGCTCGGGCACACGCTCGGCGCCGCAGGCGCCATCGAGGCCGTGCTGACCCTGCGCAGCCTGCGCACCGGAACCCTGCCGCCGATCGCGCACACCGAGCGCCCCGACCCGGAACTGCCCGGTCTCGATCTGGTGCTGGGCGGCGCCCGCAGCCACGGGGCCTCGGTTGCCGTGAGCACGTCCTTCGGCTTCGGAGGCAGCAACTGCGCCCTGGTGCTGGACGCCTGACCCTCCATCACCGACCCGTGCAACGCATTCCAGGGGGAGACCATGACGCAACGCGAGAAAGAACTGGTCCGGGCGCTCGCCGGGCCCCAGTTCGCGCCCGTCCGGCCGCCCGGCCTGAGCCTGCGCGAGTACGGCCTGCTCACGCTGCGCCGGGCACGACTGCTCAATGAAGCGGGTTTCACGGCGAATTCGCAGTGGCTCGGGCGAGGCGACGGTGCGGCCTTCCCCGACTTCCTGCGCACCATGGGCTGGATCGGCGCCTACGACCTGTCCCTGCTCAACGTACTCGTCTCGCACCAGATCGCCGGCGACGCCCTGCTCAGCCACGGCGGCCAGGAGCAACTGAGCGCCCACGGCGCGGAGATCGACCGGATGGCCAAGGTCTACTGCTTCGCGGCCTCCGAGCTGTACGCGGGCTCGGACCTGAAGCGGGTACGGACGACGGCCACCTACGACCATGCGGACGGCACCCTTGTGCTGCGCACCCCCGAGCCGGGCGACAGCAAGGTGTGGATCGGCAACAGCCTCCACAGCGGTGACGTGGCCATGGTGTTGTGCCGGCTCGTGGTCGCCGGCCGGGACGAAGGCCATCACTGGATCCGGGTACCGCTGCGGGAGAACGGCACGGTACTGCCCGGGGTGAGCGTCGGACGGGCCGAGCCGAAGGGCGGGGTGACGGCCAACCAGACCGGGGTCCTGTCCTTCGAGGACTGCCGGCTGCCGCTGTCGGCCCTCATGAACCGCTGGGCGGCCGTCGACGCCGACGGCGTCTACAGCTCCCCGCTGCCCAGACACCGGCGGTTCGAGGAATGCCTGGCCACCTTCACCCACGAGCGGCTCTTCCCCTCGGTCGGCGCGGCCCACGCCCAACTCCTCGCCTGCGCCGTCACCACCCGGTACGCCGTGGTCAAACGAGCCTTCGGCACCCCCCTGATCGGACACGCCCATTACCGCACGCGGCTGTCGACCGCCGTGTGCCGGGCGCTGGCCTCCTCGCACACCATGGAGGCGCTGGCGTCCCTGGCCGCCGTACGGGCCGCCCAGGACCCGCCCGCCGGGGACCAGGTGCTGCACGCGCTCATCTCCTGCGGCAAGTCCGGCACCACCGGCGACGCCCGGCACACACTGGCCGAGACCCGGGAACTGTGCGGCGGCCTCGGCTACCACGACGCCAACCAGATCACCCCGCTGCTGCACGACTACGAGATCGCCGTCACCTTCGGCGGCGACAACACCGTCCTCGGCTACCAGGCATCGCGCTACGCCCTGCGCCGGCGTGCGGAGTTCGACGCGGTGCTGGACGAGGCGGCAGGACCGCCCGGCGCTCCCGCCGCCCTGCGGCAGTTGCGCGCGATCTGTGACGTCCTGCTCGACCGTGTCGAGAAGCACGGCCCCGGCGAGGACAGCGCACGCTGGACCCGCGCCGTCCACCAGACGCTCGCCGTCGGGCACTGGGCCGCCCACCCCGGAGGACAGCTGGGCGGCAGACTGCTGGACCAGTACGCGGCGGCCTGCCTGCTGGAGCACGCCCTGACCGCGCTGCGCGCCGGGATCCTCGAAGCGGACGACCTGCTGCGGCTGGAAGAAAGCCACCGCGCGGCGGCGAGCCCCCCGCTGGACGCCCTCGAACTGCTGGAGGCGCTCGGCGTCCCGGAGGAACTGATCACCGCGCCGATCGCGGGCAAGGACTTCGCCGAGCGTCATCTGGCCGCGGCCCATGACACACCGCCGCCCGTGGCCACACGGCCGACGGCACCCGAACGGGAGGCCCGTGCATGACCGGTCAGCGCACGCCCCATCAGGCCGCCGACACCGCCGCCGTCGTCACCGGACTCGGCACGTGTCTGCCGGAGACCGTCGTCACCAACGACGATCTGGCACAGCACCTCGACACCGACCACGCCTGGATCCAGAGCCGTACCGGCATCGAGAGGCGCCGCCGGGCGGCGGCCGGCACCGGCACCGGCGACCTCGCCGTCGCGGCCGGCGCCGCCGCGCTGAAGTCCGCCGGCCGGGACACCTGCGACCTCGTGCTGCTGGCGACCACCACCCCGGACCGGCGCTGCCCCGCCACCGCCCCTTCGGTCGCCTCCCGGCTCGGTGTCGAGGCGGCGGCCTTCGACCTGTCCGCCGTGTGCTCCGGGTTCGTCTACGGGCTCACCGTGGCCGCCGCCATGATCACCGCGGGTACGTGCCAACGGGCCCTGGTCATCGGCGCGGACGTCTACTCGACGATCGTCGACCCCACCGACCGGGCCACGGCCGTGGTGTTCGGTGACGGTGCGGGCGCCGTCGTACTGGAGCGCGGCAGGGCGGACCAGCCGGGCGCCGTGCTGCACGCCGAACTCGGCAGCGACGGAACGGGCAGCGACCTGATCACCATCCCACCGGACGGTCCGCACCTGACCATGCGGGGCCGCGAGGTGTACACCCACGCCGTCACGACCATGGCGCGTTCCGCCCGGTCCGTGGCGGAGCGGGCCGGCTGGCACCCGGCGGACGTCGACGCGTTCGTCGGACACCAGGCCAACCTCCGCATCCTCACCTCCGTGGCGAAGCGGCTCGGCCTGCCTCAGGAGCGCGTCGTCGCCAACATCGCCGACGTGGGCAACACCGCCGCGGCCTCCATCCCGCTCGCCCTGGCCGACGCGGCCGTCGCGGGTCGGATCACCGCGGGCGACCGCCTCCTACTGACCGCGTTCGGGGGCGGCCTCACCTGGGGATCCGCCGCCGTCGTCTGGCCGGGCGTCGAACCCGTCTGCGACGTAAGGACCTGAGGCAGTGCGACGGACATGACGGAACCAACTGACCTGAGCGGAAAGGAAAGCGCAGTGCCGAAAGCGCGGATCGCGGTCGTCGGCGCGGGGATGGGCGGACTCGCCGCCGCCGTCGCGCTGACCCGTAAGGGCCACGAGGTGCTGGTCCACGAACAGGCCCCCGCCCTCACCGAAGTAGGGGCGGGCATGCACCTGACCCCCAACGGCACCCGCATCCTGGAGCGTTGGGGACTCGGCGAGGGCCTGGGCGCACACGGCGTGCGGCCCGTCGCCATGGAGGTCCGGGAATGGGCGGGCGGCGCCACGCTGATGCGCCAGCCCATGGGCGAGCAGTGGCTGGCCGAGTTCGGCGCGCCGTACTACACCATCCACCGCGCCGACCTGCACGCCCTGCTCGCCGGCCTCCTCCCGCCGGGCACGGTGCGCACGGGGCACCGGCTGAAGCGGTTCAGCGACGACGGCCAGGCGGTCCGCCTGGAGTTCGCGGACGGCACCACCGAGGAGGCCGACGTCCTCATCGGCGCCGACGGCGTCCACTCGGCGGTCCGCCGGACCCTGCACGGCCCCGACACGCCCGTGTTCTCCGGCCAGAGCGCCTTCCGCGGGCTGGTCGCCCGCGCGGACGTGCCCGGACTGCCCGGCGACACGCTCCTGGTGTGGGCGGGCCCGCACGCCCGCATGCTCGCCTATCCGGTGCGCGGCGGCGCGTATCTCACCTTCGTCGGAATCGTGCCCGGCACAGAGGCGCGGCTGGAGTCCTGGAGCGCCCTCGGCGACCTCGACGCGCTCGCCGGCGCCTTCAACGGCTGGAACACCGAGGTGAAATCACTGGTGGCCGCCGTACGGGAGACCCGGCGCTGGGCGCTGTACGACCGTGAACCGCTCGGCAGATGGGCGCGCGGGCCCGTCACCCTGCTCGGGGACGCGGCCCACCCGATGCTGCCGCACCACGGCCAGGGCGTCAGCCAGGCCGTCGAGGACGCGGCGGTCCTCGCCCACTTCCTCGACGGACTCGGCGCCGCCCGCCCGGGATCACCCGCGATGCGCGAGCGGATCGCCGGCGCCCTGCACCGCTACGAAGCGGTGCGCAGACCGCACACCACGGCCGTACAGCTCGGTTCCCGCGACGGCGGCTCCCAGCGCCTGCGCCCGGCCGAGGGCGGAAAGACGGGCGGCGACCCGATGTCGTCCCTCGTCCAGGACGTGTCCTGGATCCAGCGCCACGACGCGGAGGCCGGCCTCGCCCGCGTCGCACCAGGCCCCCCGCACTGATCCACCACCCCCGCCGGTCCCGTACCGGCGCCCGACTCCCACACCCCTACCCGCTCACGACAGGACAGGAAGCACCATGCGCAATCACCTCGACAGACGACACCTGCTGCGCACCTCGCTCGGCACAGCGGCCGCCGCCGGTCTCGGCGCCGGCGGCCTGCTGACCCTCGCCCCCACCGCTCAGGCGGCGCAGGCCGCCCCGGCCCGCCGCGGCGAACTGCCCGACGTGCCGGGCATGCTCGGCGACCGGCGCGCCAACGAACTCTGGTACAACTTCGACGAGACGACCCTCTACAACCCGCCGCCGGAGCTGGCGCAGGCGTTCACCGACATCGAGACGGCGCTCGGCGACGGCTGGGAACGGGTCATCTTCGACACCTGGATGAGCATGGCCGCGTCCAGCGACTACCCGCACAACTTCACCGAGTACGTCACACCGCTCAAGGGCGCCCTCACGGTGCTGTCCGCCGCGCAGCTCGGTGTCTTCGACTCCCTGTACCGGCCGAACAGCCTCGGACTCGTCGCCGCCTACGCCGACTTCGCGCAGGGTGTGCTCTACGACCCGCGCCGCGAGCGCCCGGTGCACACCATGAACGGCAACCCGCCCCCCGGGTACCACATCTGGTTCATCTTCCAGCGGGCCATGATCCTGCTCGGCATCGACCGGCACCGCTGGGAGCGGATCGCCCCGGTGAGCGCCATGGCCTGGGCGCTGCAGACCCACGCCAAGCCGACCCAGGTGGACGTGCAGGCCCCGCTGCCGCCGGCCACCCTGATCCACGAGGCCGCGAAGTGGCTGCCACGCAGTGTCGCCCGCCTCGACCGCGACTTCCTGTCCTACCCCTATCCCGAAGGCATGAGCTGACGCTTCGGGCCCTGACCACCACACGGACGGAGGATTTCTGACGATGGCCGCGCACACCGGCCGTTCGGCCGAGCCGAACGCCCCGACGCTCACCGGCGAGGACGCACAACGCGTCGAAGAGATCGCCTGGAAACTGACCAACCGCACGTCGGGGCGGCCCGACGACGCCGCATGGGTGGCGGCGGCCCGGGACTCCTGGCACGAGTTCCCGGTCGCCCTGCGCCGGACGCTGGCGGACTTCCGCCGGAACTCGGGTCCGCACGGGGCGCTGCTGCTGCGCGGTCTGCCGGTCGAAGCGATGGAACTTCCGCCGACCCCACGGGTCAACGGGTCCGTGCAGCGGGACCGTTCGCTGGCCGCCGCCCTGCTGCTGATGATCGCGTGCGGCCTCGGCGATCCCGGCGCCTTCCGGCCCGAGAAGGGCGGCGCCCTCGTCCAGGACGTCGTCCCCGTACCCGGTATGGAGGAGTTCCAGGGCAACGCCGGGTCGACCGTGCTGACCTTCCACAACGAGAACGCCTTCCACGACCACCGCCCGGACTTCGTGATGCTGCTGTGCCTGCGCGCCGACCCGACGGGCCGGGCGGGGCTGCGCACGGCCTGCGTCCGCCAGGTGCTGCCGCTGCTGCCCGAGCGGATCGTGGAGACGCTGTGGGCACCGGAGTTCGTCACCGCGCCGCCACCCTCCTTCGGCCAGGGCGCCGACGGTGCCGTTCCGTCAGCGGTGTTGAGCGGTGACCGGCGGGACCCCGACGTCCGCGTCGACCTCGCCGCCACCACACCGGTCACCGAGCGTGCCGCCGAAGCGCTGGAGGTCCTGCAGGACCACTTCGACCGGACAGCGACGACCCACCGGCTGGTCCCGGGCGAACTGGCCGTCGTCGACAACCGGGTGACCGTGCACGGCCGTACGGAGTTCACCCCGCGCTACGACGGCACCGACCGCTGGCTGCAGCGCACCTTCGTCCTGACGGACCTGCGCCGTTCGAGATCCCTCAGGCCGTCCGACGGCTACGTGCTGGAGGCGGCCGGCTAGGCCGGTCGTTCGGATCCTGCCGGGCTCGCCTGCCCGTCCCGTGAAGTCCTCGTAACGAAACAGGAGTTGGAGAGCGATGATGAGCACGGAGACCAGGGAGCGGCCGGCGGCGCCGCAGACCGGGGCGGCGGCGCCGCCCGCGCTCTCGCCCACCATCCGGTCCGAGGACGTGGGGCTGCGCTCGCTCATCCCGTACCTCAACGGCTACTGGCGGACCCTGGGTACCGTCGCCGTGCTCTCCCTGGTCGTCACCCTGCTCACGCTGAGCCAGCCGGTGCTGATCCGTGACGTGCTGTCCGACATCCAGGCCGACCACCACGTGGGCGGCCTGGTGGCGCTGCTCGTCGGCGCGCTCGTGGCGGTGGCGGTGCTCAGCGGGATCCGCGACTACCTCCTGCAGCGCGTGGCAGAGGGGATGGTGCTCAGCGCCCGCCGCCGGCTCGTCGAGCGACTGCTGCGGCTGCCCATCGCCGAGTACGACCGGCGCCGTACCGGAGACCTGCTCTCCCGGGTGGGGGCCGACACCACCCTGCTGCGCGCGGTCGTCACCTCGGGCCTGTTCGACACCGTGACCAACGTCGTGATGGTGGGCGGCTCCGCCGTCATGATGTTCCTGATCGACGGGCCGCTGTTCGCGGCCACCGCCCTGGGGCTCGGCGTGGGCGTCCTCGCGGTCGTCGGGCTCTCCCGCCGGGTCCGCGGGGCCTCCCGTGAGGCCCAGGACCGGGTCGGTGAGATGACCTCGGCCGTCGAGCGCGCGATCTCCGCCGTCCGCACCATCCGGGCCAGCGGCGCCGAGCAGCGTGAGGCCGTGGCTGTCGACGGGTACGCCCGGCACGCCTACGACGCCGGCATCCGTATCGCCCGGCTCCAGGCCATGATCAACCCGATCACCTCGACCACCGTCCAGGTCGCGTTCCTCGTGGTCCTGGGGGTGGGCGGGGCCCGGGTGGCGAGCGGCGCGATCCAGGTCGGCGACCTGGTCGCCTTCCTGCTGTTCCTGTTCACCCTCTGGTTCCCGCTCGGCCGCGCGCTGTCCGCGTACTCCAAGCTCCAGACCGGCCTCGGCGCACTCCACCGCATCGAGGAGGTGCTGCTGCTGCCGCAGGAGAGCGACACCGCCGGTGACGCGGTGTCCGCCGGCCGGCTGACCGTCCGCGAGCGGATCCGGTCCGACGAACCCCGGCCCGACGGCGAACAGCTCCCGCCCGCGCTGGAGTTCGACCACGTCGACTTCGGCTACGGCGACGGCGAGACGGTCCTGCGCGACGTGTCGCTCACCGTGCCGCGCGGCACCCGCACCGCGCTGGTCGGCCCCTCGGGGGCGGGCAAGTCGACGCTGCTGGCCCTGGTGGAACGCTTCTACGACGTCACGTCCGGCGTCGTGCGGGTCGACGGCACCGACGTACGCGAGCAGCCGCGCCGCACCCTGCGGCACACGCTGGGCTACGTCGAACAGTCCGCCCCGGTGCTCGCCGGAACCGTACGCGACAACCTCGCTCTGGCCGCTCCCGAAGCGACCGAGGAGCAGATGCGCGGGATCCTGCGCTCGGTCAACCTGGAGGACGTGATCATGCGCGCCCCGCTCGGCCTTGACGCCGAGGTCGGCGAGGGCGGCGTCCTGCTGTCCGGCGGCGAACGCCAACGGCTGGCCCTGGCCCGTACGTTCCTGGCCGCACCGCCGATCATGCTGCTCGACGAGGCGACCAGCAACCTCGACGCCCGCAACGAGGTGCTGATGCGCGACGCCATCGGCGCGGTCAGCGCGGACCGGAGCCTGCTGGTGGTGGCACACCGGCTCTCCACCGTGGTGGACAGCGACCAGATCGTGGTGCTGGAGCACGGTGAGGTCGTCGCCATGGGCCGGCACGAGGAGCTGACCGACAGCAGTCCCCTCTACCGCGAACTGGCCAGCCACCAGCTGCTCATCAAGTAGCACGAGCAGCAACAGGCGAAAGGGCCTCCCCGCCGTCGGCCGGGAGGCCCTTTCCGCATGCGGCGCCGTCAGCCGGCGGCGTGCCGCAGGACGCGTTCGCGCGTCAGCTCCCAAGCGGCGTCGAGCCTGACCGCGCGGCCCTGCGCCGCCTCGTCGGTGAAGCGGGTGTGGGCGCGCCGCTCGCGGTACAGCAGCAGGGTGAGGTTGACCAGGAAGGGCGCGAGCCCGTCCGGTGCGGGACGGGCCGCCACCTCCGCCTCGATACGGTCCCGGGCGCCGGGGCTGTCGCCCAGCAGCAGCCACAACTGGGCCAGGTCCGCACCGGGCAGGAACACGGCGGCGCTCGCCCAGTCGATGAGCGCGTGCTCTCCGGCGGTCCTGACGACATTGGCGAGCACCAGATCGCCGTGGCCCAGCTCCCGTGGCGGCCCCGCGAGCTCCAGCAGCCGCCGCACGGCCGTCCAGTGCGCCTCGTCGAAGGCGTCCCGGGCCCGCATGCCCTCCAGCATGGGCGCGTAGTCGACCCGCCACCGCGCGGGCACCTCGGGACTCCAGCGGCGCAGCCGCTCGACGGCCGCGAGCACCCCGGACAGATCCGCGTCGGAGACCGGGGCGGCCGGGAACCGGTCCGGGGCCACCACCTCGCCCGCCAGCCGCTCCACGACCAGCACGGCGCTCTCCCGGTCGCTCACGAGCCTGCGCGGCACGCGTACCGGCGGGGGAGCGGTGTCGAACAGGTCGTACGCCTCGATCTCGCGCTCGCACTGCCGGCGCCACTCGGGGGTGCGGACCTTGGCGACGACCGGCGCTCCCGCCAGCGTGCCGGAGACCACCAGTGAGGTGCGGCTGCGGTACATGACCTCCGCCGGTGCCAGCCCCGGACACGAGTCCAACACCAGGGCCAGCAACTCACTTTCATCATTGGTCAGTTGACCGGTCATATGCAGAATCGGCACAGCTCTGATCACCCCCGCAGAAATTCGACGATGCTCTTGTTCACCGCGTCCGGCGCTTCCAGATAGCCGTAGTGGCCGCAGTCCGGCACGACCTCGAAGTCCGCACCGGGAATCGCCTCGGCCACCTCACGGCCCAGCCGGGGCGGCGCGATGAGGTCGTCCTGGAAGGCGATGACCCGGCTCGGGGCCCGGATGCCCCGGTAGGCCGGACGCCGGTCCGGCATCGCACTGACGCCGAGCTGTGCCCGGTGGCCCGGCCCCGAGACGCGGGTCAGCTCCAGCACGTCCAGCCAGTCCCGGGCGAGCACGTCGTCGTCGAGGGTGCGCGGTGACAGGTTCTGCATGGCCTGGATCACCGCCTCGTACGCGGCGGGCAGTGTCACACCCTGGTCGTACAGGTCGATCTCCGCCCGGGAGAGGGCCGTGCGCAGGACGTCGGAGCGGGCACGGGTGGCCATCAGGACGAGCCGGCCGACGAGCTCGGGCCGGGTCAGGGCGAGTTCCTGAGCGATGTGCGCGCCCATCGAGACACCCACGACCGGGCAGGGCCCCAGGCCCAGTTCCCCGATCAGTGCCGCGGTGTCGGCGACCAGGTCGTCGATGCCGAAGCCCTCGGGGCACTCGTCGCTCGGGGCGATGCCGCGGTTGTCGAAGCTGACCACACGGAACCCCGCGGCGACGAGCGCCGGCACCTGGTGCAGGTGCCAGGCCCGGCCGCTGCCGCCCGAGCCCATCACGAGCAGCACAGGCGGAGCCGAACGGCCTTGTCGAGCAGGGGCGTTGTCGTAGTAGTTGAGTCGGACGCCGTTGACGGTGATGAGGGGCATGGGCTCAGACGACCTCGCACGAGAGGGACATGGCGGTGACTCCTTCGGTCGGCTGCTGAGTGGGGGCTGTTGAGTGGGGGCTGAGTGAGGAGGGATACGGGGGAGGGGAGGCGGCGCGTCAGCGCAGCCGTTCGGTCAGGGCCCGCGCGATGTGCGCGAGCGCGGTGTCGGACTCCAGGAGCCCGAGATGGTCGGCGTCCACACCGACCCGCTCGATACGGCCCGACACATACGGGCGCCAGGACTCGTGGTCGCGGCGCGCCTGCTTCTCGCGGGAGACCCGGTCGGCCGTCAGCACGAGTACGTCGCCGTCGTACCGCGGCGGCTTGTGGTCGCGCATCAGTCGCGCGTTGTTCATGAACACGGCCAGCACCGCGCCCAGTTCGTCCTCACCGAGCCTGCCCAGCGGATCACCGGCCGCCTGGAGGAAAGCCCGGTAGCGGGCGGTGGGAAACGCGGCGCCGGCCAGTTCGGCCTCGGTGACGTCGAACCCGGCGTCGCGCAGGTTGTGGGCGAAGACCTCGGCGAGCGCGGGCTCCTCGCCCGCGGCCGAGCCGCGCGGATAGGCGTCCAGGAGAGCGAGCAGCTCCACCCGCTCCCCGCGCCCGCGCAGCTCGTCGGCCATGGCGAAGGCCACATTGCCGCCCAGCGACCAGCCGAGCAGCCGGTACGGTCCCTCGGGCTGCCTCTCCCGCACGAGGTCGACGTACTCGGCCGCCATCTCGTCCAGCGACGCGGGGAGTTGGCCGTCGCCGTCAAGACCGGCCGCCTGGAGGCCGTACAGCGGTGTGTCCGGCGGCAGATGGCGCACCAGGGCCGCGTAGCACCAGCTCATGCCGGAGCCGGGGTGGACGGCGAACACCGGGCGCGCCGAGCCGGACGCCCGCAGCGACAGCAGCCGTCCCGTCGGTTCCCGGTCCCCGTGTGCGGCGAGCCGCGCCGTGAGATCGGCGGCGGTGGGAGCGGCGAACACGTCCCGTACGGCGATCTCGACGCCCAGCTCGTCACGGATCCGCTCCACCAGCCGGACGGCCAGCAGCGAGTGGCCGCCCAGGTCGAAGAAGCCGTCGTCGGGAGCCACCCGGTCCAGCCCCAGCACCCCGGCGAACAGCCGGCACAGGGCCTCCTCGCGGGGGCTGCGCGGGGCCCGGCCGCCCGTCGCGCGGTACTCGGGAGCGGGCAGCGCCCGCTGGTCGAGCTTGCCGTTGGCGGTCAGCGGCAACTCGTCCAGGACCACCAGGGCCGCCGGCACCATGTACTCGGGCAGCGCCTCCCGCAGTTCGCCGCGCAGCGCCGCCGTGTCCACGCCGGCGCCGGTCCGCGGGACCACGTATCCGACCAGGCGCCGCTCGCCCGGCGTGTCCTCGCGGACCACCGCGGCGGCCTGCCGTATCCCCGGCAGGCGCGCGATGACGGACTCGATCTCGGTGGGCTCGATGCGCATCCCGCGCAGCTTGATCTGGGTGTCGGTACGGCCCAGGTACTCCAGCTGCCCGTCCGTGGTCCACCGCACCAGGTCGCCGGTGCGGTACATACGGCTGCCCGGGGCGCCGAACGGGCTCGGCACGAACCGGTCGGCGGTCAGGGCCGGCCTGCGCAGATAGCCGCGGGCCAGCCCGGGGCCCCGCACGTACAGCTCGCCCGGCACACCGGGAGCGACCGGCCGCAGGGTGTCGTCCAGCACGTACACCGCCGTGTCGGCGATCGGGCCGCCGATCGGCGGGGCGACGGCGCCGGCCAGCGGGCGGCTCATCGTGGCGCACACCGTCGCCTCCGTCGGACCGTACGAGTTGAGCATCAGCCGCCCCGACGACCAGCGCTTGACCAGTTCGGGAGGGCAGCTCTCGGCGGCCACGACCAGCGTCATCCCGGCGGGCAGCGCCCCCTCGGGTATCAGCTGGAGCACGGCCGGGGTGATCGCCGCGTGCGTGACCGACTCCCGCACCGCCAGCTCGGCGAGCCCACGGCCGGGCACCAGGTCCGGCGGTGCGACCACCAGGGTCGCCCCGGTCAGCAGCCCCATCGTCAGCTCCCAGAACGCCCCGTCGAAGCCGGGGGAGAGATGGTGCAGGACCCGGCTGCCGGGAACGACCCCGCACTGCGTGGTGAAGATGTCCAGCAGCCCCGGCAGCCCGGCGTGGGTCACGGTCACCCCCTTGGGCCGGCCGGTGGTGCCCGAGGTGTAGATGACATACGCGGGGTGCGCGGGCAGCAGCGGCGTGCGCCGGTCGGCGTCGGTCAGGTCGCCCGGGTCGCGGTCGGCGAGCAGTGCCGCCGTCTCCGGGGCGTCCAGCACGATGCGCGGCACACCCGGCTCCGGCAGTGCCGCGCCCGCACCGCTCGTGGTCACCAGCGCCACGGGCGCGGCGTCCGCCAGCGTGCCGGCGATCCGGTCCGCCGGATGGCCGGGGTCGACCGGCAGGTACGCGGCGCCTGCCTTGGCCACGGCCAGCACGGCCACGGCCAGTTCCGGGGAGCGGGGCAGCGCGAGCGCCACGATCCGCTCAGGACCGGCGCCCTGCTCGACCAGCAGCCGCGCCAGCCGGTTGGCGCGCGCGTTCAGCTCGGCGTAGCTCAGCGGCGTACCGGCGAAGACCAGCGCCTGCCCGTCCGGCCGCTGCCGGACCTGCTCCTCGAACCGCTCCGGCAGGGTGGTCGGCGCGAGGCCACGGCCGGTGGCGTTCCAGCCGTCCAGCACTTGGTGGCGCTCTTCGGCGCCCAGTACGTCGAGGTGGCTCAGCTGCCGGTCGGGGTGAAGGGCCGCGTCGGTCAGCAACGTGACGAACCGGTCGGCCAGCGCCTGGGCGCTCCCGTGGTCGAACAGGTCCGTGCTGTAGTCCAGTACACCCGTGACGCCGAGCGGCGTGTGATCGTCCGCCCGCCGTTCCGACACCGAGAACCCGAGGTCCACCTTGGCCGCTGTCGCTGTGCTCGCCAGCCCGGACACCACCAGGCCGCCCGGCAACGACGCCAGGGGCGGTGTCTCCCCGGCGAGGGGGCCCGCGTTCTGGACCGCCAGCACCACCTGGAAGAGCGGGTGGTGGGAGAGGGAACGGGTGGGGTTGAGGGCTTCGACGAGCCGTTCGAAGGGGAGGTCCTGGTTGCTGTAGGCGGTCAGATCGGTGGTGCGGGTGCGGCCGAGCAGTTCCCGGAAGGTGGGATTGCCCGCCGTGTCGGTGCGCAGGACGAGGGTGTTGACGAAGAAGCCGATGAGGTGGTCGGTCGCGTCGTCGGTGCGTCCCGCCACGGGCGTGCCGACGGGGATGTCGGTGCCGGCACCGAGCCGGGTGAGCAGAGCGGCCAGCGCCGCCTGCACGACCATGTGCAGTGTGGTGTCGGTCGACCGCGCCAACTCGGCCAGCCGCAGGTGGTGTTCGGCGCCGAGCGAGAACTCGACCCGGTCACCGGCCTGACTCGCGACGGCGGGCCTTGGCCGGTCGGTGGGCAGGTCGAGCTGCTCGGGCAGTCCCGCGAGTGCCTGCTTCCAGTGGGCGAGCTGCGCGCCGGCGAGGCTGTCGGGGTCGGTGTCGTCGCCGAGAACGTCCCGCTGCCACAGCGCGTAGTCGGCGTACTGGACGGCGAGCGGTGCCCACGCGGGAGCGCTGCCCGCACAGCGGGCGGCGTAGGCGGTCGTCAGGTCACGGCCCAGCGGGCCGCGGGACCACGCGTCGCCCGCGATGTGGTGGATCAGCAGCAGCAGTACGTGCTGCTCGTCGCCGACGCGCAGCAGACGGGCCCGCACCGGGATCTCCCGGCCCAGGTCGAAGGCGTACCGCGCCGCCCGCGCCAGGTCGGCCGGATGGTCGGCCTCGGTACAGTCGGCCGTGTCGAAGACCAGGCGGGCGTCCTCGGGGGCGAGCACGGTCTGGTGCGCGCCGAGCGCGTCCTCGGCGAAGACGGTGCGCAGGCTCTCGTGGCGCGCCACGAGGTCGAGCAGCGCCAGCCGCAGGGCCTCCCGGTCCAGCGGACCGCTGAGGCGGAACGCGGCGGGAATGTTGTACGTGGCGCTGGGGCCCTCCAACTGGTGCAGGAACCAGAGGCGTTGCTGGGCGTACGACAACGGCAGCCGGTCCGGGCGCGGGCGCGCGGTCAGCGGGGCGCGCGCGGGGCCCGAGTCGTCCAGGACACGGGCCAGTCCGGCGACCGTCGGCGCCTCGAAGAACCGCCGGATGGACAGCTCGGCGCCCAGGGTCGAACGGACCCTGCTGACCAGCCGGGTGGCGAGCAGCGAGTGGCCGCCCAGGTCGAAGAAGCTGTCGTCGACGCCGACCTCACCGACCCCGAGGATCTCGCCGAACAGGGCGCACAGGATCTCCTCGCGCGGTGTGCGCGGTGCCCGGCCGGCCGGCGCGGCCGCGTACGCCGGGGCGGGGAGCGCCGCGCGGTCCAGTTTGCCGTTGGGCGTCAGCGGCAGGGCGTCCAGCGCGACGATCGCCGACGGCATCATGAACTCGGGCAGCAGGCAGGCGAGTTCCACCCGCGCCGCGCTCTCGTCCCAGGTGCCGGGATCCGTCACGACGTACGCCACGAGCCGCTGGTCGCCCGGCTGGTCCTCGCGCAGCAGGACGACTGCCCTGGCGACGCCGGGCCGGGCCGCAAGGGCGGACTCGATCTCGCCGAGCTCGATGCGGTACCCGCGCAGCTTGACCTGATGGTCGGCGCGGCCGGCGAACAGCAGTTCCCCGGCTCCGTTCCAGCGTGCGAGGTCACCGGTGCGGTACATACGGCTGCCGGGAGCGCCGAACGGGTCGGCGGGGAACCGCTCGGCCGTCAGCCGGCCACGCCCCAGGTACCCCCGTGCCAACTGCCGGCCGGCCAGATACACCTCACCGGTCACCCCGGGGGCGACCGGCCGCAACGCCGAGTCCAGCACGTACACCCGGACCCCGGCGTGCGGGGTGCCGATCGGAACCGGTCCCGGCGGCACCTCGGTGCCCGGCAGGATGACGTGCTCCAGGCAGTGTCCGGTGGCCTCCGTCGGCCCGTAGACGTTGATGACGGTCACCTCGGGCACCGTCTCCCGCCACGGGGACAGCAGGTCCCCGCGCAGCTGCTCGCCGCCCAGTGTGATGATGCCGGAAGGGGAGACGTCCCGGTCCATCGTCGCGAGCAGCGCGAGGTGCGAGGGCGTGGCCTTCATGAACGTCGCGCGGCGGAAGCCGGGTTCGGTGCGGGCCGTCTCGGCGAGGTCGGGCAGCGTGGCGAGCCGGACGCAGCCGCCGCTGATCAGCGGGGCGTGCAGTGAGCCGACACTCTGGTCGAACGACGCCGACGCCTGCATCACCGACAGTCCCGAGACGGCCGGCGCGTCCTCGGTACGGCAGTGCCGGACGAACGCCGACAGCGCCCGGTGCTCGACGACGACCCCCTTGGGCCGCCCCGTCGAGCCGGAGGTGTAGATGACGTAGGCGGGGTGGTGCGGCAGCAGCGGCGCGTTGCGGTGCTCGTCGACGAGATCGGTGGCCGCGTGCTGACGCAGTGTCCGCTCCAGCCGGGGGTCGTCCAGCACGAAGGTGAGCGTCCCCCCGCACTCCGAGCCGATCCGCTCGTCCATGTCGCGCGTGGTGAGCACCAGCACGGGATCGGAGTCCTCGATCATGTACCGGACCCGGTCGGGCGGGTAGTCCGGATCGACGGGCACGTACGACCCGCCCGCCTTCAGCACCGCGAGCATGCCGACCACCAGGTCGGTACGGCGCGCCACCGCGATGGCCACCAGGCCCTCGGGACCCACCCCCAGCTCCACCAGACGCCGGGCGAGCCGGTTGGCGCGGGTGTTCAGCTCGGCGTACGTCAGCCGGCCGTCCGCCGCGATCAGCGCGGGCTTGTCCGGCGTACGGCGGACCTGCTCCTCGAACAGGTCCGTGTACAGCTCCGGATCGGGACGCCCGTCCGATCCGCTCCACCGCTCCAGCACGGTCCGCCGGACCTCCGGGTCGAGCAGGGGGACCGCGCCCACGGGTGTCGCGGGGGCCTCGACGACCGTGCGCAGCACCCGGCGGAAGGCGGCGATCACCGACTCGACCCGGCCGGTGTCGAAGAGCTGCGGCAGATACCCCAGCGAGAAGCGCAGCGTCTCGCGGGGCACGGCCAGCAGGGCGAGCGGGTAGTGCATCTGGTCCCGTGAGTGGATCTTCAGCACGGTGGGCAGGCCGGGATCGGGGGCAGTGGCCGGGCGGCCACGGGCGGAGTCGAGCGGATAGTTCTCGAACACCATGGCCGTGTCGAAGAGTTCACCCGCGCCGGCCCACCGCTGGATCTCCGCCAGCCCCACCCACTGGTGGTCGAGCAGCCGCGCCTGCTCCGTCTGCGTCCGCCGCAGGAACGCCGCCAGCGGCTCCTGCGGACGCAGGACGACCCGCAGGGGCAGTGTGTTCATGAACAGCCCGACCATGGTGTCGATCCCGGGCAGCTCCGGCGGCCGGCCGTTGACGGTCACGCCGAAGACCACGTCGTCGCGGCCCGTCAGATGCGACACCACCAGACCCCAGGCGCCCTGGACGACGGTGTTCACCGTCACTCCGTTCGACCGTGCGAACCGGGTCAGCGCGGCACTGAACGCCTCGTCCTCGGTGAAGTGGATCCGCTCCGGTGCCGCCGTGAGCGCACCGCGCTCCGGGGCCACGACGCTCGGTGAGCCGAACGCGGCGAACGCCTCCGTCCACGCCAGCCGGGCGGCCTCCCTGTCACGGGACTTCAGCCAGCCCAGGTAGTCCCGGTACGGGCGCACCCGCGGCAGCGCCGTGAGGTCGCCGTGGGTGGTGTACAGCGTCATCAGCTCACGCAGCAGTACCGGCATGGACCAGCCGTCGAGCAGGATGTGATGGTTCGTCAGCACCAGCCGGTGCCGGCCGCCGCCGAGCCGGATCAGGGTGAACCGCAGCAGCGGGGGCCGGGACAGGTCGAACCGCCGCCAGCGGTCCTCGGAGGCGATCCGCTCCGCCGCCGCCTCCCGCTCCTCCGCCGGGACGGAGGTCAGGTCCTCCTCCCGCCACGGTGGGGCGACCTCGCGGGGAATGAGCTGCACGGGACGTTTCAGACCCTCGTGCCGGAAGGCCGCACGCAGGTTGGCGTGCCGGCGCAGCAGCGCCCCGACCGCCGTCCGGAGCCGGTCGCTGTCCACGGTCCCCGCCAGCTCCACGAAGACCTGGACGTTGTAGGCGTCGAGTTCCTCACCGTCGAAGAGGTTGTGGAACAGCATGCCCTCCTGCAAAGGGGACAGCGGCAGGATGTCTTCCAAGCCGGACTTGGCCATCAGAGGGAACCCCATTCGCTTTCGAGTCGTGTGATGTCGTCCTCGCTCAGCTCGACGAGAGCGACGTCCGACGGTGCGAGACCGCTGGCCTCAGGCCGGCCGGCGTGCTCCACCAGCGCCCGCAGCGCCCTGAACCAGCCCTCGCCCAACAGCCGTACGTCCTCCTCCGACAGCACACCTGCGGCGCATGTCCACACACTGTGCAACCGGGGCCCCTGACCGGTGTCATGAGCGCCCACGACCAGGTCGACGGGGTGCGCGAGGGCGACGTCCGGATGCTGGCCGGCCACCCCCCGGCCCAGCACGCTCCACGCGTCCGGTTCACCGGCGCCGTCCGCCGCCCGGCCGCCGGTGTAGCGCCCCAGATAGTTGAAGCCGAACGCGGGAACGGGGAGTTGGGCCAGCCGGTCACGGGTGCGCGGGTTGACGTAACGCAGCAGACCGTAGCCGAGACCCGCACCGGGCACCGCGCGCACCTGCTCCTTCACCTGCTTCAACGCGCGGCCCGCCGCCGGCCCGCCGTCCCACAGGTCGGCCCAGTCCGTCACCTCCGGGCTGAGCGTGACCGGGTACATCGCGGTGAACCATCCGGTGGTACGGCTGAGATCGGCTCCCGGGACGAGATGCTCGTGCCGGCCGTGGCTCTCCAGGTCGACCGTCACGGGCAGCCCGGCGCCGTCGCCCCTGCCCCGCCGCCAGTCGGCGACGGCCAGGCCGAACGCGGTCAGCAGCAACTCCTCGACGTCCGAGTGGAACACCCCGGGAAGCCGGCTGAGGAGTGCTTCGGTGGTCCCCGTGTCCAGGTCGAGCACGACCTGACCGGCACCGGCATGGGTGTCCCGTACCGGGTCCAGGGCCGGCTCGGGCGCGGGAGCGGCGGAACGCAGCCAGTGGTCCGCCTCGGCCTCGGTGTCCGGATCGGTCGCCAGCGCCTCCAGCATGGCCGCCCACCGGCGCCAGCCGGTGCCCGCCGGACTCAACGGCCGGCCCTCGTAGCCGGCCGCCAGATCCGGCACCAGCAGCCGCCAGCTCACGGCGTCGACGGCCAGGTGATGGGCGACGAGCACCAGCAGCCCGTGCTGCTCCGGGCCCCGGTCGAGCCGGCACGCCCGCAGAACCACCCCCTCGGCAGGGTCGAGCCGGTCCCGCTCGGCGGCGGCCAGCTCGGTGACGAGCGTGTACACCGCCGGGTCGGCCAGACCCAGCGCGTGGTGCTCACTGAGCAGGCCGGCCGCATCGACACCGCCCGGTTCGGCGATCGACATCGTCCAGTCAGGTCCGACCCGCAGCCGCAGTGTGTCGTGCCGGTCGAGCACCGCCTGGAGCGCGCGCACCAGCCGCTCCCGGTCCGCGTCCGCCGGTACCGCCACCACCACGGACTGGTTGAACGGTGCGACCGCGCCGCCCAGTTCGGCCAGCCAGCCCATGATCGGGGTAGGTGACACCGGCCCGCTCGCCCCCTGCTCCTCGACGTCCGCCTGCCGGGTGTCCGGCTCCGCCGCGCCCAGTGCCTGCGCGAGCTGGGCGACGGTCTGGTGCTCGAAGACGTCGCGCACCGTCAGCGCGAGACCTTGCGTACGGGCCCGGCTGACGAGCTGGATCGACAGGACGCTGTCACCGCCGAGATCGAAGAAGCCGTCGTCGACACCGACCTCCGGCAGTCCCAGGGTGTCGGCGAACAGGGCACACAGCGCCTCCTCACGAGGCGAGGCGGGGGCCCGCAGCGAACTGTGCCGGGCGTAGTCCGGCTCGGGCAGCGCCTTGCGGTCCAGCTTGCCGTTCCCCGTCAGCGGCAGCGCGTCGAGCCGTACGAACGCCGACGGCACCATGTACTCCGGCAACGACTCCTGGAGATGCCCCCTCAGCTCGGCGTCCGCGGGCAGCGCCGGCCCGTCGGCGACCAGGTACGCCACCAGCCGCCGGTCGCCCGGCCGGTCCTCCCGGACCACCGCCAACGCCTCGGACACCGCCGGATGCCGCGCCAGCGCCGCCTCGACCTCACCCAGCTCGACCCGGAAACCACGGATCTTCACCTGGTCGTCGACCCGGCTGACGAACTCCAGCTCGCCGTGGCGGTTCCAGCGCACCACGTCGCCCGTGCGGTACATCCGTGTCCCCGGCCCGTCGAAGGGGTTCGCGACGAACCGGGAGGCGCTCAGGCCAGGCCGGTTGAGGTAGCCGCGCGCCAACTGCACCCCGGAGACGTACAACTCGCCCGGCACACCCACCGGGGCGGGCTCCAGATACGGATCCAGCACCAGCATCCGGGTGTTGGGGAACGGCCTGCCGATGGTGAGCACCCCGTCGGTGAGATCGTCCGGTGACGCGACCCGCCAGGTCGTGCAGCCGACGATCGTCTCGGTCGGGCCGTACTCGTTGAGGACACTCGCCCCCGGGTGCTCCGCCAGCAGCGCCCGCACCGCCCGCCCGGTCAACGACTCCCCGCCCAGGACCAGTTCGCCCTCCGGGACGCAAGCAGCCGGCAGCCCGGTGATCAGCGGAAGGTGGCTCGGGGTCGCCTTGAGGAACGTCATCTGCGGCAGGTCCACCGGCGCCCGCCCCTTCAGGGCCTGCTCGTGCAGCTCCTCGAGGTCCGCGAGATGCACGCAGCCGCCGTTCAGCAGCGGCGCGAACAGACCGGTCACCGTCAGGTCGAACGAGAGCGGCGAGTGCAGCAAGGCGTTCCCCGCCACCCCGGGATACAACTCGGCCGACACCGCAAGGTAGTTGACCACCGGCTGGTGCTCGACGAGCACCCCCTTGGGCAGCCCGGTCGACCCCGACGTGTAGATGACGTACGCGGCGTGCCACGGCGACAGCGGCCGCGTACGGTCCTCGTCCGCCAGATCGTGCGCCGGCTGCTCCGACAGCCGCTCCACCAGCTCGGGATCGTCCAGCACCAGCCGGGGCAGCGTACGGGCGAAGGGATCGCCGGACCGCGACGTCAGGGCGCAGACCGGGTCCGCGTCGGCCAGCATCACCGACAACCGCTCCTGCGGGCACCCCGGATCGACCGGCAGATACGCCGCGCCGGCCTTCAGCACCGCCAGGACCGCCACGCCCAGCTCCACCGACGGCGGCATCGAGATCGCCACGATCTGCTCGGGACCCGCCCCGCACTCGGCGAGCAGATGCGCCAGCCGGTTGGCACGTGCGTTGAGCTGCGCGTACGTCAGCGTCGTCCCGCCGGCGGAGAACGCGGGACGCTGCGGGGTGCGCGCCACCTGCTCCTCGAACAGCACCGGCAGAGTCGCCTCCCGCTGCGGACGCGCGGTGTCGTTCCACCCCCGCACCAGCCGGTCCCGTTCGGCGCCGTCCAGCAGATCGATCCCGCCGATCGTCCGGTCCGGATCAGCCGCGACCGCTTCGAGCACCCGCAGCAGCCGCGCGACGACCGCCTCGGCCGTCTCCCGGTCGAACAGCTCCGTGCGGTACTCCAACGAGCCGCGCATCCCCGCCGCGTCCCCCGACGGGTCGTGTCCCTCGCCGAGCGTGAGGGACAGGTCGAACTTCGCCACCTCCGTCCTGGCCGGCATCCGGGTCGCGTGCAGCAGCGCCCGCCGCCCCGCCGAGGCGTCGGCCCCGTCGGCCGGTCCCGCCGTCGCCGCCTCAGCCGCGCTGTTGAACGTGATCATGACCTGGAACAGCGGGTGACGGGCGAGGCTGCGCACCGGGTTCAGCGCCTCAACCAGCCGCTCGAACGGCACGTCCTGGTGGGCGTACGCGGCGAGGTTCCGCTCCCGCACCCTGGCCAGCAACTCACGGAAGGTGGGATCGCCGCCGGTGTCGGTGCGCAGCACCAACGTGTTGACGAAGAACCCGACCAGCTCCTCCGTGGCGTCGTCGGTACGCCCGGCCACCGCCGTGCCGACCGGAATGTCGTCGCCCGCCCCGAGCCGGGTCAAAAGCGCGGCGAACGCGGCCTGCGCCACCATGAAGGTCGTGGTGTGCGTCGCCCGCGCGTGTTCCGCGAGCCGGCCGTGCAGCGCGGCGGGAACCGTGAACGCGACACGGTCACCGGTGTACCCGGCGGCCGCCGGACGCGGCCGGTCCGTCGGCAGCTCCAGCTCCTCGGGCAGACCCTCCAAAGCCTGCTTCCAGTAAGCCAGTTGCCGACCGGACACACTGTCCGGGTCCGACTCGTCGCCAAGGACCTCGTGCTGCCACAGCGCGTAGTCCGCGTACTGCACCGGCAGCGGCTCCCACCCGGGAGCCCCGCCCGCGCACCGCGCCTCGTACGCACCGGTCAGATCACGGGCCAGCCGGGTCATCGACCAGCCGTCGCTGGCGATGTGGTGGATCACCAGCAGCAGCACATGCTCCGTCGCCGACAGCCGGAACAGCACCGTACGGAACGGGATGTCCGACGTCAGATCGAACACGTGCTGTGCCGCCTCGGCCACCAGGACCTCGACGGTCTCCTCCGCCGCGTTGACGACCTCCAGGACCTGCCGCACCCGCTCGACCGGCACCACGACCTGGCGGGATCCCGCCGCGTCCTCGGCGAAGACCGTCCGCAGACTCTCGTGCCGCTCCAGCACGTCGCCGACAGCCCGCTCCAGGGCCGACGGATCCAGCTCACCGGACAGCCGCAGCGCCGTCGGCACGTTGTACGTCGCCGAGGGACCCTCGAACTGGTAGAGGAACCACAGCCGTTGCTGGGCGGGGGAGAGCGGCAGCCGATCCGGGCGCGGACGCGCCGTCAGCGGGGTGCGGGCCCGGCCCGCACTGTCCAGTACACCGGACAGCCCGGCCACCGTCGGTGTCTCGAAGAACTGCCGCACCGAAAGCTCGACGCCCAGCGTGCCGCGGATCCGGCTCACCAGCCGGCTCGCGAGCAGCGAATGACCGCCCAGGTCGAAGAAACTGTCGTCGATCCCGACCCGAGAAGCCCCCAGGATCTCGCGGAACAGCGAGCAGAGGATCTCCTCGCGCGGGCCGCGCGGCTCCCGGCCGGCCGGGCCGGCGGACTCGTCCGGCGCGGGCAGCGCCTTACGGTCGAGCTTCTTGTTCGGCGTGAGCGGCAGCGCGTCCAGCGTCACGAACGCCGTGGGCACCATGAACTCCGGCAGACTCAGCCGCAGCTGGTCCCGCAGGACCGCACCGGACACCACACCGGACGGGCCGCCGGAAGCCGTTACGGCCGGGACGACGTACGCCACCAGCCGCTGGTCGCCCGGCCGGTCCTCGCGCACCGCGACCGCCGCCTCCGCGACCGACGAGTGCCGCACGAGCTGCGTCTCGATCTCACCCAGCTCGATGCGGAAGCCCCGCAGCTTCACCTGCTGGTCGACCCGGCTCAGATAGCGCAGCGTGCCGTCCCGCTCCCGGCGGACCAGGTCACCCGTACGGTACATGCGGGTGCCCGGCGGACCGTACGGGTCGGCCACGAACCGCTCGGCCGTCAGCGCCGCACGACGGTGGTACCCCTGTGCCAGCTGCGCGCCTGCCAGATACAGCTCGCCCGGCACACCCGTCGGCACCGGGGACAGCGCAGCGTCCAGCACGAGCGCCCGGGTGCTGGTGACCGGACGGCCGATCGACACCCGCGCGGCGTCCGCACCGGTCACCTCGGCGGCCGTCGCCCAGATCGTCGCCTCGGTCGGACCGTACAGATTGGTCACCGAACGGGCCCGCGCCGTCAGCGCACGCGCCAGCTCGGCCGACAGCGCCTCACCGCCCACCAGGACCCGCACGCCGCCCAGTTCGCCCCGTTCCTCGGCAACTACCCCCTGCCAGAGACTCGGTGTGGCCTGCACCACGGTGACCTCACGATCCGCCACGGCGCGCAGCAGGGCACGCGGGTCCTTCGCCGTCTCCTCGTCCGAGAGGACGAGGACGGCCCCGTGCAGCAGGGGCAGGAAGATCTCCAGCCCCGCGATGTCGAACCCGACCGTGGTCACTGCGAGCAGCCGGTCGTCCGCGCCGGGTGCGAACCGCCGCCCCATGTCACCGAGGAAGTTCCCGAGCGCGTCCCGGGGGACCACCACACCCTTCGGACGGCCGGTGGAGCCCGACGTGTAGATCATGTACGCCGGATGCGCCCCCGACACCGGGGACGTCAGCTCCTCGTCGTCCAGGTCGGCCGCCGAGTACTCCGCCAGCGCCGCCTCGTCGACGGGCACGGTCAGGGTCAGGGCGGGCGCCGCGTCGTCCAGCATGTGGGCGACGCGGTCCGCCGGGTAGCCGGGATCGATCGGCAGATACGCCGCCCCGGCCTTGAGTACCGCGAGCAGTGTCGCGACCAGCTCGGCCGAGCGTGGCAAAGCGACCGCCACGAACCGCCCCGGGGCCGCACCCCGAGCGGCGAGATGCCGGGCCAGGCGGTTGGCGCGGGCGTTCAACTCCGCGTACGACCAGCGGGTCTCGCCGCACTCGACGGCCGAAGCGGCCGGAGTGAGCAGCGCCTGCCGCTCGAAGAGCCGCGTCACGGGCTCCACAGGCACGCCGTGCCCGGTGTCGTTCCAGTCCCGCAGCACCCGCCGCCGCTCGACGGCGTCCATGACCTCCAGCTGCCCGATCGGCCGATTGGGATGAGCCACGGCGGCGCCGAGCAGCCGGACCAGCCGGTCGGCGATCTCCCGCGCCGTCTCCCGGTCGAAGAGATCCGTGCTGTAGGTCAGGCTGCCGCCCATGCCCGCGCAGGTGTTGCCCTCGTCGAACCGCTCCGCCAGCGCGAAGGACAGGTCGAACCGCGCCGAGACCGACTCGGCCGCCGTCACCTCCGCCGTCAGATCGGCGAACCGCGTCGTCGTCTCCGCCCCCGGCGCCTCGGTGTTGTGCAGAGTCAGCAGGATTTGGAAGAGGGGGTGGTGGGAGAGGGTGCGGGTGGGGTTGAGGGCTTCGACGATTTGCTCGAAGGGGAGGTCTTGATTGTTGTAGGCGGTGAGGTTGGTAGTGCGGGTGTGGGCGAGGAGTTGGCGGAAGGTGGGGTTGTCGGCGGTGTTGGTGCGCAGGACGAGGGTGTTGACGAAGAAGCCGATGAGGTCGTCGGTCGCGTCGTCGGTGCGTCCTGCGACGGGGGTGCCGATGGGGATGTCGGTGCCGGCGCCGAGTCGGGTGAGGAGGGTCGCCAACGCCGCCTGGACCACCATGAAGGCCGTGGTGTTGGTCTCCCGCGCCAGCTCCGTGACCTGTCGGTGCAGAGCGGCGGGCACGGCCAGCGGGACCCTGTCCCCGGCGTAGGACGCTGTGGCGGGCCGCGGCCGGTCGGTGGGCAGGTCGAGCTGTTCGGGCAGGCCGGCGAGGGCTTCCCGCCAGTGGGCGAGCTGAGCGCCCGCGACGCTGGTGGCATCGGCGACGTCGCCGAGGATGTCGTGCTGCCACAGCGCGTAGTCGGCGTACTGGACGGGCAGCGGCTGCCAGTCGGGTTCGGCCCCGGCGCAGCGGGCGATGTAGGCGCCGGTGAGGTCGCGGGCGAGGGGCGTGCGGGACCAGGCGTCGCTGGCGATGTGGTGGATGAGCAGGAGCAGTACGTGCTCGGTCTCGGACAGCCGGAACAGCGAGACCCGGAGCGGGACCTCGGAACTCAGATCGAAGCAGTGCCCGGCGGCCTTCGCCACCGTCCCGTCGAGTTCCTCGTGCGTGACGGAGACGGCTTCGAACGGTACGTCGAGGTCCTTCGCCTCCAGGACGACCTGGTAGGAGCCCTGGTCGTCCTCGGCGAACAGCGTGCGCAGGCTTTCGTGGCGGGTGACGAGGTCGTGGAGGGCGGTGTGGAGGGCTGTGGTGTGGAGTGTTCCGGTGAGGCGGAGGGTGGTGGGGATGTTGTAGGTGGGGGTGGGTCCTTCGAGTTGGTGGAGGAACCAGAGGCGTTGCTGGGAGTAGGAGAGGGGGAGGCGTTCGGGCCGGGGGGTGCGGGCGGTGAGCGGGGTCCGGCCGTGCTCGGCGTTGTCGAGGGCGCTGCTGAGTGTGGCGACGGTGGGTGTTTCGAAGAGCTGGCGGATGGAGAGTTCGGCGTTGAGGGTGGTGCGGATGCGGCTGACGAGTCGGGTGGCGAGGAGTGAGTGGCCGCCGAGGTGGAAGAAGTTGTCGTCGATGGTGATGGTGTTGGTGGTGAGGATTTCGGCGAAGAGGGTGCAGAGGATTTCTTCTTGGGGGTTGCGGGGGGCGCGTCCGGTGGTGGTGGGGGTGTAGGTGGGTGCGGGGAGTGCTTTGTGGTCGAGTTTTCCGTTGGGGGTGAGGGGGAGTGTGTCGAGGGTGACGAAGGCTGAGGGGATCATGTAGTCGGGGAGGCGTTGGGCGAGTTCAGCTCGTGCGGTGGGTTCGTCCCATTGGGGGGTGACGAGGTAGGCGGTGAGGCGTTGGTCGTCTGGTTGGTCTTCGCGGAGTTGGACGGTGGTTTGGGTGATGTGGGGGTGGGTGGTGAGGGTTTTGAGGGTGGTTTCGATTTCGCCGAGTTCGATGCGGTGGCCGCGGAGTTTGATTTGGTGGTCGGTGCGTCCGGTGTATTGGATGTGGCCGTGGTGGTTCCAGTGGGCGAGGTCGCCGGTGCGGTACATGCGGGCGCCGGGTGTGGTGCTGTAGGGGTTTGCGGTGAAGCGTTCTGCGGTGAGCGCGGGGCGGTTGTGGTAGGCGCGGGCGAGTTGGTGTCCGGCGAGGTAGAGCTCGCCTGTTACGCCGGGGGGTGTGGGTCGTAGGGCGGAGTCGAGGATGTAGATGGCGGTGTTGTTGAAGGGCCGGCCTATGGGGATGGGCCCGTTGGGGAGGGGTTGGTTCGGTGGGATGCGGTGGTGGGTGATGTTGACGGTGGATTCGGTGGGTCCGTAGGCGTTGATGATTTCGGTGTGGGGGTGCTGGGTGCGCCAGGTGGTCAGATGGTCCGCTGTGAGGGCTTCACCGCCGAGGATGAGGGTGCCGGTGGGCGACGTGGTGGTGGGAAGGGTGGTGAGGAGGGGGAGGTGGCTCGGAGTTGCCTTGATGAGGGTGGGTTGGGTCGTGGTGTGTTCGAGGGTGCTGGTGAGGTGGACGGTTCCGCCGTTGGTGAGCGGTGTCCACAGAGCTGTGATCGTCAGGTCAAAAGCGAGAGGCGAGTGCAGGGTGGTCGTACCCGTGGTCGCCGGGTAGGCGTGGCGGGCGTGGTGCAGATAGGTGGTCAGGGCGTGGTGGTCGATGATCACGCCCTTGGGGCGGCCGGTGGAGCCCGACGTGTAGATCATGTAGGCCGCGTGCTGCGGTGAGTGCGCCGCTGCCCGATCGGTGTCGGTGACTTCATCGGTGGAGTGGTGTGCGTAGTCCGATAGCGGCACCGGTTCGGTGAGGGTGAGTGCGGGGGTGGCGTCGTCGAGCATGTACTGGATGCGTTCGGCGGGGTAGTCGGGGTCGATCGGAAGGTAGGCGCCGCCGGCTTTGAGTATCGCGAGCATGCTGATGACCGTGTCCAGCGATTTCGGCAGAGCGAGCGCCACGAACTGTTCCGCCCGGATGCCCTCGCTGATGAAGTGCCGGGCCAGCTGGTTGGCCTGCCCGTTCAACTGCGCGTAGGTGAGGGACTGTCCCTCGCAGACCACAGCCTCCGCGTCCGGATTCTCCGCGGCCTGTTGGGCGACCAGCTCGTGCAGCGGGACTTCCGGGATCTCGGTGCTGGTCCCGTTCCACTCCACCAGCACCCGCTCACGCTCGGCCGGGTCGAGTGTCTGGAGTCGGCCGACGGGGAGAGCGCCGCCGTCGACCAGCGCTTCCAGCACCCGCACCATCCGGTCTCCGAAGCCGCGTGCGTCGTCCGCGTCGAAGAGATCAGGGCGGTGGTCGACACGGAACGAGAGTTCGGAGCCGCGCATCGTGGCGACGACGTTCACCGCGAAGTGCGTACCGCCCTTGATGTCCGCCGCGGTGACCTGCAACCGTTCACCGTCCGTCGGGGCACCGAGGGCGCCCTCCTCGACCGGGTAGTTCTGGAACACCATGGCGGTGTCGAAGAGGTGGGGGTGGCCTGCCCAGTTCTGGATGTCGGCGAGGCCCGGCCACTGGTGGTCCAGGAGGTGGGTCTGTTCGTTCTGGAGGCGACGGAAGAGGGTGCTCAGAGGCTCGGCGTTGTTGAGGCGTACCCGTACCGGCAGGGTGTTGATGAACAGGCCGATCATTTGCTCGACGCCGGGCAGCTCGGGCGGGCGGCCGGAGACGGTGGCTCCGAAGACCACGTCGTCACGGCCGGTCGACTGCGCCAGGGCCAGCGCCCAGGCACCCTGCACCACCGTGTTCATCGTCACGCCCTGCGCTCGCGCCCAGATCGCCAGTGCCTCGCTGAGGTCCGGCCCCGCGCTGAAGAAGACGTGCTCCGGTGCGGTAACCGGTCCCGCGCTCCCGGGTGCCAGCAGGCAGGGTTCGTCCAGGTCGGACAGGGACTGCTGCCATGCCTGCCGGGCGGCCTCCCGGTCGCGGCTGTCCAGCCAGGTCAGGTACTCGCCGTAGGGGCGCACCCGTGGCAGGCCGGACGCCTGGCCGCCCGCGGTGTACAGGGCCATCAGCTCTTTGAGGAGCACAGGCAACGACCAGCCGTCGAGCAGAATGTGATGGTTCGTCATCACCAGTCGCACCCGGTCGGCCGACAGCCGAAGCGCAGTGAAGCGCAGCAGCGGCGGACGCGCCAGGTCGAAGCGTCGGCCGCGTTCCTCTGCCGCCAGCCGGTCGGCTTCGGATGCGCGCTCCTCCTCGGGCAGTCCGCTGAGATCGTGCTCCTGCCAAGGCACTTCGACGTCCCGCAGGACGAGTTGGGCCCAGGCGCCGTTCTTACGCTGCCGGAACGCGGCCCGCAGGTTGGGATGGCGCAGCAGCAGGGCGCCTGCTGCGGAGCGCATCCGTGTGTCGTCGTACGGCCCGCGCAGCTCGAAGCCGACCTGGCTGACATACGGGTCCGGCCCGTCCTCATGGAGGAGGTTCAGGAAGACGAAGCCCTCCTGCAACGGGGACAGCGGAAGAATGTCCTCGATCTTGCCACGCGAACGAGACGGTTCCTGACTCACTGCTCACTCTCCCACTCGGACTCAAGGTCGGCTTCGAACTCCTCGATCTCGGACTGACCGATGGAGGCGAGGGTCACATCGGACGGGGTCAGACCGCCCGCTTCGGAGCGGTCGACGAGGCGCACGAACTCTTCGAGGGTCCGGAACCACAGGTCGGCCAGGCGCAGCGCGTCCTCGTCGGACACGACGCTCCGTGCGTACGCCCAGTCGGCGCGCAACCGGAGCCCGCCGTCCTCGCCGTGTGCCACGGCGCTGACCTCCACCGCGTGCGCCATCGGCGCGGCAGGACGATGGGCGGCGACCCCGCCGCCGATCACACTCCAGGGCTCCGGCGTGGCCGAGGCCGAAATGGTCCGGCGCCCCAGGTAGTTGAAACCGAAGTCCGGCTCCGGCAGCGGTGCGAGGGCGTCGCGGGTGCGCGGGTTGAGGTGGCGCAACAGGCCGTAGCCGAGCCCGTCGCCCGGCACGGCACGTAGCTGCTCCTTGATGCCCTTGAGGACGTCGCCGAGTGCGGGGCCCTCGTACAGCGCCGCCCAGTCGGCGACCTCCGGTGCCAGCCGTACGGGGTGGATGGCGGTGAACCAGCCCGCGGTGCGGCTGAGGTCCGCGCCGGGTACGGCGTGCTCGTGGCGGCCGTGGCTCTCCAGATCCACGACCACAGGTGCGTCCGCGTCGTCGCCGCGTCCGCGCCGCCACTCGGCGACAGCGACCGCGAACGCGCTCAACAACACGTCCTCGACGCTGGCATTGACGGAACCAGGCACTCGGGTGAGCAGGGCTTCCGTCGTCGCGGCCGGGAGACTCAGGCTGGTCCGCCCTGCTCGGCCCTGCACGTCGCGGCTTCGGTCGAGTCGCAGGCGCGTCCCGGCGGCCGGGGCAAGCGCCTCCTGCCAGTACCCGAGCTCGGCCTCCACCTGGGGGTCGGTCGCGCGCTCCCGTACCGCTGCCGCCCACTGCCGCCACGACGTGCCGACCGGCGCCGGATCGCCGCCCGCGTAGGCGGTCGCCAGGTCCGGTACGAGGATGCGCCAGCTCACGGCGTCGACCGCGAGGTGGTGGGCCACCAAGACCAGCAGGCCGTCGGAGCCGGCCCCCCGGTCGATCCAGACCGCCTGGAGCATCCGGCCCGCGGCGGGCACCAGGCGTTCCCGCGCCGCCACCGCCAGCTCGGTGACCAGCTCCTCGGTCTCCTCGGCGTCCTGGGCACCCGACGGCCCGACCGCCGTCACCCGGGTAAGCATCTCGCCCGCCGGGACGGCGCCCGGGCGGAGGACCTCCATGGTCGCGTCGGGGTGGGTGAGCAGCCGCAGTGCGTCATGGTGGTCGACCACGGTCTGGAGGGCGGTGGCCAGCCGTTCCTCGTCCAGGCCGGGTGGCACCGTCACCACCACGGA
This sequence comes from Streptomyces sp. NBC_00370, assembly GCF_036084755.1. Taxonomy (NCBI): domain Bacteria; kingdom Bacillati; phylum Actinomycetota; class Actinomycetes; order Kitasatosporales; family Streptomycetaceae; genus Streptomyces; species Streptomyces sp. NBC_00370. The sequence goes on along the minus strand of NZ_CP107968.1, from coordinate 679,394 downwards.
CTGATTGAAGTCGTCCCCGCCGAGGCCCAGTTCCGAAAGCCGCGCCATCACTGGCGTGGCGGGGACCGGGCCGTACGGCTCCGCGTGCGGCAACTGCTTAACGGACCCGGGAGTTGAGTGGTCCGACCGTTCGTCAAGTGCCTCGGCGAGCCTGGCCACCGACTGGTGCTCGAAGACGTCGCGGACGGAAAGGGTGATTCCCGCCGAGCGGGCCCGGCTCACGAGCTGGATGGACAGGATGCTGTCACCGCCGAGATCGAAGAAACCGTCCTCGACCCCGACCGACGCCACGCCCAGAACCTCGCTGAACAGCGTGCTCAGCAGCTCCTCGACCGGCGTGCGGGCGACCTGGCCGGTGGACACCGACGCGTAGTCGGGCGCGGGCAGCGCCTTACGGTCCAGCTTGCCGTTGGCCGTCAGCGGCAGCCGATCGAGGACGACGACCGCCGCAGGGACCATGTAGTCGGGCAGGGTCTGCCGGACGAAAGCCCGCAGCGCCGCCGGGTCGACCGTGTCTCCGCGTCCCTCCGCCGGTACCACGTAGGCCACCAGGCGGCGGTCACCAGGCCGGTCCTCGCGGACGGTCACCGACACCTGGGCCAGCTCGTCCCGGACAGCCAACGCAGCCTCGATCTCGCCGAGTTCCACCCGGAAGCCGCGGATCTTGACCTGGTCGTCGGAGCGTGTCAGATACTCCAACTCGCCCGCGGGGGTGTATCGGACGAGGTCTCCCGTGCGGTACATCCGCGCGCCCGAGCCGCCGTACGGGTCGGCGACGAACCGCTCGGCGGTCAGTTCGGGCCGGTGCAGATATCCGCGCGCCAGACCGCTGCCCGAGACGAACAGCTCGCCCGGCACCCCCGCCGGCACCGGTTGCAGATACCGGTCGAGCACATAGGCCAGGGTGTTCCCGGTGGGCCGGCCGATCGGCAGGGTCGCGCGTGGAGTGTACGGCGCCCGGACCTCGTGCTGTGTCACACACAGCGTCGTCTCGGTCGGACCGTACAAATGGCGCAGGACGGTGTCCGGTGCGTGCTCCAACACCCGCGCCACCGCATTCGGCGAGACCACGTCCCCACCGGTGAGCACCTCCCGCACCCCGGCGAAGCACTCGGGTGCCTCCTCGGCGATGACGCGGAACAGGCCCGCCGTGAGATGGATCGCGGTGATGTCGTGCACGGCGATCAACTCGGTGATCGAAGCGGCGTCCAGCTGTCGGGGCGGCGCCACCACGACGGTGCCACCCGACAGCAACGGCACCCACATCTCGTACGAAGAGACGTCGAAGGCGTGCGGGGCGTGCAGGAGCACCCGGTCGTGCACACCGGGGCGCCAGCAGTGGTCACGTACCAGATCCACGACACCGCGCTGGGTGGTGGCCACCCCCTTGGGCTGCCCGGTCGAGCCGGAGGTGTACATCACGTAGGCCAGGTCCGCGGGACGCAGCCCCACCTGCGGATTGTCGTCGGGGTGAGCGTCCGCGGATGCGCCGTGTTCGTCCACCACCACGACCCGCGCGTCCAGTTCACCGGCCCGTGCGGCCTCCGCCTTGTCGGCGAGCACGAGCGCGGCGCCGGTGTCCCGTACGACATAGCGCATCCGGTCGAGCGGATAGGTGTCGTGCAGCGGGGCGTACGCACCGCCTGCCTTCGCGATGGCGAGGGTCGTGACGATGTGCGTCACGGACCGCTCCATCAGCATGACCACAGGCGTCCCCGGGCGCACGCCCTCCTGCCGGAGCAGATGAGCCAACCGGTTGGCCCGGGAGTTGAGTTCGGCGTACGACACCGTCGTCGCGCCCGACACCACGGCCGGCGCTTCTGGAGTCCGCGCGGCCTGAGCCGCGAAGACCTCCGGCAGCGTCGAGTCCAACGGCGGGAGCGTGGCGCCCGAGCCGTCCAGGAGCAGGCCGCCGCGCTCGGCGCCGCTGAGGATTTTCACCTGCGACACCCGCAGGCCAGGGTCGGCGGTCACCTCGTCCAGCGTGCGCACGAACCGGTCCACCAGCGCCTCGGCCGTCGACCGGTCGAACAGGTCGGTCCGGAAGTCCAGCGCCCCCGTCAGCCCGGCACTGCGGCCGGTCTCGTCGTGCGTCTCCGCGAGGGCGAAGGCAAGATCCACCTTCGCGACCTCCAGCCGGCTCCGTTCGGGGGTCGCCTTGAGTCCCGGCAGGGCGAGAGCGCCGTCCGGGGCGGCGTCGGAGTCGGCGGTGCTCAAGATGAGCATCACCTGGAAGAGCGGGTGGTGGGACAGCGTGCGGGTCGGATTGAGCGCCTCGACCAGCCGCTCGAAGGGCAGGTCCTGGTGCGAGTAGGCCGCCAGGTCCGTCCGGCGCACACCGTCGAGCAACTCCCGGAAGGTCGGATTACCACTCGTGTCGGTGCGCAGGACGAGGGTGTTGACGAAGAAGCCGATGAGATCCTCTGCCGCCTGGTCTGTGCGTCCGGCGACAGGGCTGCCGATGGGGATGTCCTCGCCGGCGCCGAGGCGAGTGAGCAGTGTGGCCAGCGCCGCCTGAACGACCATGAACGTAGTGGTGTTCGTGGCTCGGGCGAGCGCCGTCAGCCGCTCATGGACGGCGGGTTCGAGCACGAACGGCACACGGTCACCCGCCTGGTCGGCGACCGTCGGCCGGGGCCGGTCGGTGGGCAGGTCAAGCTGCTCGGGCAGGCCTGCGAGCGTCTGCTTCCAGTGGGCGAGTTGCTGCCCGGCGGCGCTGTCCGGGTCGGCGTCGTCGCCGAGGATGTCGTGCTGCCAGAGTGCGTAGTCGGCGTACTGGACGGCGAGGTGAGTCCACCCGGGAGCGTTACCTGTGCTGCGGGCGGTGTACGCGGTGGTGAGGTCGCGGGCGAGGGGGGTGCGGGACCAGGCGTCGCTGGCGATGTGGTGGATGAGCAGGAGCAGTACGTGCTCGGTCTCGGACAGCCGGAACAGCGTGGCCCGCACCGGGATTTCTGCCGTGAGGTCGAACGCGTGATGCGCTGCTTCGCCGAGCCGCGCGTCCAGCGCCCGCTCATCCGTCTCGACAAGGACGAAGGGCACGGGCGTTGTGGGGGGATGCACCGTCTGGCGGGGCCCGCGCTCGTCGTCGGTGATGGTGGTGCGCAGGCTTTCGTGGCGGGTGACGAGGTCGTGGAGGGCGGTGTGGAGGGCTGTGGTGTGGAGTGTTCCGGTGAGGCGGAGGGTGGTGGGGATGTTGTAGGTGGGGGTGGGTCCTTCGAGTTGGTGGAGGAACCAGAGGCGTTGCTGGGAGTAGGAGAGGGGGAGGCGTTCGGGCCTGGGGGCGCGGGCGGTGAGCGGGGTCCGGGCACGCTCGGCGCCGTCGAGGACGGCGGACAGATCCGCGATCGTGGGCGTCTCGAAGAACTGCCGAACCGAAAGCTCGATGCCGAGTGCTGCGCGGATGCGGCTGACGAGTCGGGTGGCGAGGAGTGAGTGGCCGCCGAGGTGGAAGAAGTTGTCGTCGATGGTGATGGTGTTGGTGGTGAGGATTTCGGCGAAGAGGGTGCAGAGGATTTCTTCTTGGGGGTTGCGGGGGGCGCGTCCCGTGGAAGTTGCGGTGTAGGTGGGTGCGGGGAGTGCTTTGTGGTCGAGTTTTCCGTTGGGGGTGAGGGGGAGTGCGTCGAGGGTGACGAAGGCTGAGGGGATCATGTAGTCGGGGAGGCGTTGGGCGAGTTCAGCTCGTGCGGTGGTTTCGTTCCAGGTGTGGTTGTCGGTGACGAGGTAGGCGGTGAGGCGTTGGTCGTCTGGTTGGTCTTCGCGGAGTTGGACGGTGGTTTGGGTGATGTGGGGGTGAGTGGTGAGGGTTTTGAGGGTGGTTTCGATTTCGCCGAGTTCGATGCGGTGGCCGCGGAGTTTGATTCCGTGGTCGGTGCGTCCGGTGTATTGGATGTTGCCGTGGTGGTTCCAGTGGGCGAGGTCGCCGGTGCGGTACATGCGGGCGCCGGGTGTGGTGCTGTAGGGGTTCGCTGTGAAGCGTTCCGCGGTGAGCGAGCTGCGGTTGTGGTAGGCGCGGGCGAGTTGGTGTCCGGCGAGGTACAGCTCACCTGTCACGCCGGGAGGTGTGGGGCGGAGAGCCGAGTCGAGGATGTAGATAGCGGTGTTGTCGAAAGGCCGGCCGATGGGGACGGGCCCGTTGGGGAGGGGTTGGTTCGACGGGATGCGGTGGTGGGTGATGTTGACGGTGGACTCGGTGGGTCCGTAGGCGTTGATGATTTCGGTATGGGGGTGCTGGGTGCGCCAGTTGGTCAGGTGGTCGGCTGTGAGGGCTTCACCGCCGAGGATGAGGGTGCCGGTGGGCGACGTGGTGGTGGGAAGGGTGGCGAGGAGGGGAAGGTGGCTCGGCGTTGCTTTGATGAGGGTGGGTTGGGTGGTGGTGTGTTCGAGCGTGGTGGTGAGGTGGACGGTTCCGCCGTTGGTGAGCGGTGTCCACAGGGCGGTGATGGTCAGGTCAAAAGCGAGAGGCGAGTGCAGGGTGGTCGTACCCGTGGTCGCCGGGTAGGCGTGGCGGGCGTGGTGCAGGTAGGTGGTCAGGGCGTGGTGATCGATGATGACGCCCTTGGGGCGGCCGGTGGAGCCCGAGGTGTAGATCATGTAGGCCGCATGCCGGGGTGACCATGGCAGGGCCCGGTCGTTGTCGGTGACCTCATCCGTGGAATGCTGTGCGTAGTCCGACGGTGGTATTGGTTCGGTGAGGGTGAGTGCCGGGGTGGCGTCGTCGAGCATGTACTGGATGCGTTCGGCGGGGTAGTCGGGGTCGATCGGGAGGTAGGCGCCGCCGGCTTTGACTACCGCGAGCATGCTGACGACCGTGTCCAGCGACTTCGGCAAGGCGAGCGCGACGAACTGCTCGGCCCGCACCCCCTGGGAGATGAGGTGCCGGGCCAGCTGATTGGCCTGCCCGTTCAACTGCCCGTAGGTGAGGGACTGTCCCTCGCAGACCACAGCCTCCGCGTCCGGATTCTCCGCGGCCTGTCGGGCGACCAGCTCGTGCAGGGGAACTTCCGGGATCTCGGTGCTGGTCCCGTTCCACTCCACCAACACCCGCTCACGCTCGGCCGTGCTGATGACCTCGACGTCATGAATGTGCCGATCAGGCGTCGACGTCACGGATTCCAGGACGCGGATGAAGCGTTCTGTGATGGCCTCGGCCGAGGTGTGCTCAAAGAGATCTGTGCTGAAGTCGAGTGCGCCATCGATGCCGAGCGGGCGGCGCTCGCTGTCGAACGACTCCGCGAAGGCGAAGGAGAGGTCGAACTTCGAGGCTGTCCGGTCGATCTCTTGAGGCGTGACCCGCAGTCCGGGAAGCTCGGCGATCTCGTTCAGTGCCCCTTCGTGGTCCGTGTTGTTGAAGGTCAGCAGGATTTGGAAGAGGGGGTGGTGGGAGAGGGTGCGGGTGGGGTTGAGGGCTTCGACGAGTTGCTCGAAGGGGAGGTCCTGGTTGCTGTAGGCGGTCAGATCGGTGGTGCGGGTGCGGCCGAGCAGTTCCCGGAAGGTGGGATTGCCGGCCGTGTCGGTGCGCAGGACGAGGGTGTTGACGAAGAAGCCGATGAGGTCGTCGGTCGCGTCGTCGGTGCGTCCTGCGACGGAGGTGCCGATGGGGATGTCGGTCCCGGCGCCGAGTCGGGTGAGGAGGGTCGCCAGCGCCGCCTGGACCACCATGAAGATGCTCGTGTTCGAGTTCCGCGCGAGTTCCGTCAACCGCGTATGCAGTTCGGCCGATATGGCCAGGGGGACCCGGCCACCGCGATAGTTCGCGACGGCAGGCCGGGGCCGGTCGGTGGGCAGGTCGAGCTGATCCGGCAGGCCGGCGAGTGTCTGCCTCCAGTAGGCGAGTTGAGCGCTCGCGGCGCTGTCCGGATCGCCGTCGTCGCCGAGGATGTCGCGCTGCCAGAGTGCGTAGTCGGCGTACTGGACGGCGAGAGGTGCCCACCCGGGAGCGTTGCCTGTGCTGCGGGCGGCGTACGCGGTGGTCAGATCCCGGGCCAGCGGACCACGTGACCAGGCGTCACTGGCGATGTGGTGGATCAAGAGCAGGAGTACGTGTTCTTCGTCCGAGACGCGGAAGAGCCAGGTGCGGACGGGGAGTTCCGAGGTGAGGTCGAAGCAGTGTGCGGCTGCCTTCGCCAGCCTCTCTTCCAGTTCGCCTCCGGAGACCGGTTCGGTCTCGAAAGGCACCTCGACGGAGTTCGCCGGCAGGACGACCTGGTAAGAGCCCTGGTCGTCCTCGGCGTACAGCGTGCGCAGGCTCTCGTGCCGGACGGTGACGTCCTGGACAGCGGCTTGCAGAGCGTCCCGGTCGAGTGCTCCGGTGAGGCGGAGAGCCGTGACGGTGTTGTACGTGGAGTTGGGTCCCTCCAACTGGTGCAGGAACCAGAGGCGCTGCTGGGCATAGGACAGCGGTAGGCGTTCCGGTCGCACACGGACGGCCAAGGGCGCACGGGCGCGTTCGGCCTCGTCGAGGATGGTGCTGAGTGTGGCGACGGTGGGCATCTCGAAGAGCTGGCGGATGGAGAGTTCGATGCCGAGTGCTGCGCGGATGCGGCTGACGAGTCGGGTGGCGAGGAGTGAGTGGCCGCCGAGGTGGAAGAAGTTGTCGTCGATGGTGATGGTGTTGGTGGTGAGGATTTCGGCGAAGAGGGTGCAGAGGATTTCTTCTTGGGGGTTGCGGGGGGCGCGTCCCGTGGAAGTTGCGGTGTAGGTGGGTGCGGGGAGTGCTTTGTGGTCGAGTTTTCCGTTGGGGGTGAGGGGGAGTGCGTCGAGGATGACGAAGGCTGAGGGAACCATGTAGTCGGGAAGACGGCGTCCTAGTTCAGCTCGTGCGGTGGGTTCGTCCCATTGGGGGGTGACGAGGTAGGCGGTGAGGCGTTGGTCGTCTGGTTGGTCTTCGCGGAGTTGGACGGTGGTTTGGGTGATGTGGGGGTGAGTGGTGAGGGTTTTGAGGGTGGTTTCGATTTCGCCGAGTTCGATGCGGTGGCCGCGGAGTTTGATTTGGTGGTCGGTGCGTCCGGTGTATTGGATGTGGCCGTGGTGGTTCCAGTGGGCGAGGTCGCCGGTGCGGTACATGCGGGCGCCGGGTGTGGTGCTGTAGGGGTTGGCGGTGAAGCGTTCCGCTGTGAGCTGGGCGCGGTTGTGGTAGGCGCGGGCGAGTTGGTGTCCGGCGAGGTAGAGCTCGCCTGTCACGCCGGGGGGTGTGGGGCGTAGGGCGGAGTCGAGGATGTAGATGGCGGTGTTGTCGAAAGGGCGGCCTATGGGGATGGGCCCGTTGGGGAGGGGTTGGTTCGGTGGGATGCGGTGGTGGGTGATGTTGACGGTGGACTCGGTAGGTCCGTAGGCGTTGATGATCTCGGTATGGGGGTGCTGGGTGCGCCAGCTGGTCAGGTGGTCGGTTGTGAGGGCTTCACCGCCGAGGATCAGGGTGCCGGTGGGCGACGTGGTGCTCGGAAGGGTCGTGAGAAGGGGCAGGTGGCTCGGCGTTGCCTTAATGAGGGTGGGTTGGGTCGTGGTGTGTTCGAGCGTCGTGACCAGGTGGACAGCTCCGCCGCTGGTGAGCGGTGTCCACAGAGCGGTGATCGTCAGGTCAAAAGCAAGAGGCGAGTGCAGGGTGGTGATACCGCTGGTGGCGGGGTAGGCAGCCCGGGCGTGGTGAAGGTAGGTGGTCAGGGCGTGGTGGTCGATGATGACGCCCTTGGGGCGGCCGGTGGAGCCCGAGGTGTAGATCATGTAGGCCGCATGCTGCGGTGAGTGCGCCGCTGCCCGATCGGTGTCGGTGACCTCGTCGGTGGAGTGGTGTGCGTAGTCCGACAGCGGCACCGGTTCGGTAAGGATGAGTGCAGGTGTGGCGTCGTCGAGCATGTACTGGACGCGCTCGGCGGGGTAGTCGGGATCGATCGGAAGGTAGGCGCCGCCGGCCTTGAGTATCGCGAGCATGCTGATGACCGTGTCCAGCGACTTCGGCAGAGCGAGCGCCACGAACTGTTCCGCTCGGATGCCCTCGCTGATGAAGTGCCGGGCCAACTGGTTGGCCTGCCCGTTCAACTGCCCGTAGGTGAGGCACTGTCCCTCGCAGACCACAGCCTCCGCGTCCGGATTCTCCGCAGCCTGTCGGGCGACCAGCTCGTGCAGCGGGACTTCCGGGATCGCGGTGCTGGTCCCGTTCCACTCCACCAGAACCCGCTCACGCTCCGCCGGGTCGAGTGTCTGGAGTCGGCCGACGGGGAGATCGCCGCCGTCGACCAGGGCTTCCAGCACCCGCACCATCCGGTCCGCCAGTGAACGGGCCAGCCGCTCCTCGCAGATGTCGGAACGGTAGTCGAGCCGCAGCCGTAGGGCGGAGTTCCTGGTGTGGGCGACGAGGTTGACGACGAAGTCCGTGCTCTCGACCGCGTCGAATCCCGCCACCCGCAGACCGTCGAGGTCAGGGCTGGTCGCCTCGGCGCTGACCGGGTAATTCTGGAACACCATGGCGGTGTCGAAGAGCTGGGGGTGGCCTGCCCAGTTCTGGATGTCGGCGAGGCCGGGCCATTGGTGGTCCAGGAGATGCGTCTGTTCGTTCTGAAGGCGACGGAAGAGGGCGCTCAGAGGCTCGGCGTTGTCGAGGCGCACCCGTACCGGCAGGGTGTTGATGAACAGGCCGATCATCTGCTCGACGCCGGGCAGCTCAGGCGGGCGGCCGGACACGGTGGCTCCGAAGACCACGTCGTCACGGCCGGTCGACTGCGCCAGGGCCAGCGCCCAGGCACCCTGCACTACCGTGTTCATCGTCACGCCCTGCGCTCGCGCCCAGCCCGCCACGGACTCACTGGTGACCGGGTCGAGACCGAACGCGATGCTCGGCGGAGCCGCGTCCACCGGCGCACCCGCGCCGGGTGCCAGCAGGCAGGGTTCGTCCAGGTCGGAGAGGGACTGCTGCCACGCCTGCCGGGCGGCCTCCCGGTCCCGGCTGTCCAGCCAGGTCAGGTACTCGCCGTAGGGGCGCACCCTGCCCAGGACCGAGACGTCCCCGTCCGCCGCGTACAGGGTGGTCAGCTCCTGCCAGAGCAGCGGCAACGACCAGCCGTCGAGCAGGATGTGATGGTTCGTCATGACCAGTCGCACCCGGTCGGCCGACAGCCGCAGCGCAGTGAAGCGCAGCAGCGGCGGACGCGCCAGGTCGAAGCGGCGCTCGCGGTCGTCCGCTGCCAACTGGGAGGCGTGTGACTGCTGTTCTTGCGGGCGCAGGTCGGTCAGGTCGGCTTCACGCCAGTCGGGTGCGACGTCCGAGGGCACCGCCTGGACCCACGTGCCGGAGGCGGTCTGGTGGAAGGCGGCGCGCAGGTTCGGGTGGCGGTGCAGCAGGGCCCCGGCCGCGGTGCGCATCCGGGCCGCGTCGAAGCTGCCTTCGAGTTCGAACGAGATCTGTCCGACGTAGACGTCGCGGGCGTCCTTGTCGTACAGGTTGAGGAAGAGGAAGCCCTCCTGGAGCGGGGCGAGAGGCAGGATGTCGTGGAGGCCGGGGACGTCGCGCTCCAGCTGCTCGATGTCGTCCAGGCTGACCGAGGGGTGGACGACGTCCGAGGGGGTGAGGCCACCGGCCTCGGGGTTACGGGACTCCTCGACGAGCCGGCGCAGTGCCCGGAACCACGCGTCGGCGAGGCGTTGGGCGTCTTCGCGGTCGAGTGCCGACGGTGCGTAGATCCAGGTGGCTCGCAGGCGTGTGCCCGAACCGTCGTCCAGTGCAACGGCGTTGAGGTCGACCGGATGCGCCAGCGGCATCGCGCCGTCGATCCCGGCGACGTCACCACCGGTGATCGTCCAGGCGGCCCCCGCGCTGCGGTCCTGGCCTATCTGGCCCAGGTAGTTGAAGCCGAAGTCCGGTGCCGGCAGTGGTTCGAGCACGGCGCGGGTACGCGGGTTGAGGTGGCGCAGCAAGCCGTAGCCGAGCCCGTCGCCCGGTACGGAACGCAGTTGTTCCTTCACGGTCTTGAGGGCGCGGAGCGGCGGTGTGGCGCTGCCGGGCTCCAGTCGTACGGGGTACATGGCGGTGAACCAGCCGGCGGTGCGGCTGAGGTCGGCGCCGGGTACGGCGTGTTCGTGGCGGCCGTGGCTCTCCAGGTCGACCACAACAGGTGTGTCCGGGTCGTCGCCGCGTCCGCGCCGCCACTCGGCGACGGCGACCGCGAACGCGCTCAACAGCACGTCGTTGACGGTGGCGTGGCAGGTGCCGGGCACCCGCGTGAGCAGTTCGCGGGTGGTCTCAGGGTCGAGTTCCGCTGTGATCTCGCCCGCACCGGCGTGGGTGTCGCGCGCGGGGTCGATGCGCAGGGCCCGTGGTGTGTCGCCGAGCACCGACTGCCAGTGGCCGACTTCCGCCTCGGTGCCGGGTCGTTCGGCCAGATCGGCGAGTTCGTGCGCCCACTGCCGCCACGGCGTGCCCGTAACGGCCGGTGTGCCGCCGCCCTCGTACGCCGCGACGAGGTCCGGTACGAGGATGCGCCAGGTGACGCCGTCCACGACCAGGTGGTTCGCGACCAGGACGAGCAGTCCCTCACGGGCGGGCCCGCGGTCGAGCCAGACGGCCTGGAGCATACGGCCGTCCGTGGGGGACAGCCGGCCTCGGGCGGCGCGTGCCTGTTCGGCGACGGTGCCGTGCAGGTCGTCATCGCCCAGCCCGGCGGCGTCGTGGCGGACCAGGCAGTCCGCCGCGGTCACCGAACCGGGCTCGGGGACGGTCACCGACCAGTCCTCGGTGACCCGCAGCCGCAGGGCGTCGTGGTGGTCGAGAAGGTTGCCGAGGGCGGCGGCGAGCGTGTCGAAGTCCAGCTCTGCGGGGACGGTGAGCACCAGGGACTGGTTGAACGTGGCGGCGTCGGAGCCGAGTTCGGCGAACCAGCGCATCATCGGAGTGGGCGGCGCCGCACCCCAGGGTGACATCTCGGTCCCTGTCGTCGTCGGCGCGGGCGTCGTGGCGGCCGACCGGGCGAGCAGGGCGGGCGTCTGGTGCTCGAAGACGTCACGCACCGACAGGGTGAGCCCCGCTGCGCGGGCCCGGCCGATGAGCTGGATCGACATGACGCTGTCGCCGCCCAGGTCGAAGAAGCCGTCGTCGGCGCCGACGGACGGCACCCCCAGGGTCCGGGCGAACAGGTCGCACAGCAACTGCTCCTGTGGGGTGCCGGGGCGGCGGCCCGAGACCTGTGCGGTGTAGTCGGGTGCGGGCAGCGCCTTGCGGTCCAGCTTGCCGTTGACGGTCAGTGGCAGTGCGTCCAGGGTGACGAACGCGGTCGGGATCATATGGTCGGGCAGGGTCTCGCGCAGTTCGGCGCGGAGCCGGGCGCCGTCCAGGGCATGACCCGGCTCCGCCACCACGTAGGCGACGAGTCGCCGGTCGCCCGGTCGGTCCTCCCGTACGATCACCGCTGCCCGGGACAGTGGCGCCTGTTCGACCAGTACCGCCTCGATCTCGGTCGGTTCGATGCGCAGGCCGCGGATCTTGACCTGGTCGTCGGCCCGCCCCAGGTACTCCAGCTCGCCGTGCGGCAGCCACCGCACCAGGTCGCCGGTCCGGTACAGCCGGGTGCCGGGCGCTCCGAACGGGGCGGCGACGAAACGCTCGGCGGTGAGCCCCGGGCGGCGGTGGTAGCCGCGGGCCAGGTGCGGACCCGCCGTGTACAGCTCGCCCGGTACGCCGGGGGCGACCGGCCGCAGCGCCGCGTCGAGGACGTAGACGGCGGTGTTGGCGACGGGTGCGCCGATGGGCGGGGTGACGGGGCCGGCGAGCGGCCCGCTCATCGTGGCGCAGACCGTGGTCTCCGTCGGACCGTAGGAGTTGAGCATGGTGCGGCCGGCGGACCAGCGTTCCACCAGCTCGGGCGGGCTCGTCTCCGCACCCACGACGAGGGTCAGCCCGTCGGGCAGGGAGCCTTCGGGCAGCAGCCCCAGGACGGCCGGTGTCAGGCTCAGGTGTGTCGCGCCGGACCGCGTCGCCAGCTCGGCCAGTTCGGGGCCGGGGGTGGTGTCCTGCGGGGCGACGATCAGCGTGGCGCCTGTGAGCAGCCCCATCGCCAGCTCCCAGAAGGCCGCGTCGAAGCCCGGCGAGAGGTGTTGCAGGATCCTGCTGCCCGGTCCGGCCGCGCAGTCGCCCTGGAAGATGTCCAGCAGCCCCGGCAGCCCGGTGTGGGTCACGACGACGCCCTTGGGGCGGCCCGTCGTACCCGAGGTGTAGATCATGTACGCGGGGTGCTCGGGCCGCAGCGGCGCGGGCCGCTCCTCGTCGGTGACGTTCTCCTCGGACAACTCGGACAGCTCGGCCGGCTCAGGTCGCGCTGGCTGCCTGGGCGTTGCCGCTTCGTCCATCAGGAGGCGGGGTACGGCGGTGTTCGGCAGTCCTTCGGCGACGGCGGAGGTGGTGACGACCAGGACGGGCGCGGCGTCGTCGAGGAGATGAGTGATCCGCTCGGCGGGATACCCGGGGTCCACCGGCAGATACGCGGCGCCCGCCTTGAACGCGGCGAGCGCGGCGACCACCAGGTCGGCCGAGCGTGGCAGGGCCGTCGCTACGAACCGCTCGGGGCCCGCGCCGTGCCGCAGGAAGTGCCGGGCGAGCCGGTTGGCGCGCGCGTTCAGCTCCCCGTAGCTCAGCACTTCGCCCGCGAACTCCACGGCGGGCCGCTCCGGGGCCAGCGCCGCGTGCCGCTCCACATGATCGGCGAACGTGCGGGTGTCGCTGGTACGCGCGGTGTCGTTCCACTCGACGAGTACGCGGCGCAGCTCCGCGTCGCTGAGGATGTCGATCTCGTCGATCCGCCGGTCGGGTGCGGCGACCAGAGCGGCGAGGAGCCGCAGGAACCGGTCGGCCAGGGCCGTGACCGTGTCCTCGTCGAAGAGGTCGGCGCTGTATTCGGCGGCGCCGGTGAGCCCGGCGGGGACGCCGTCGGCGTCGCGCCGCTCGGCGAGTTCGAGGGCCAGGTCCAGCTTGGCGACGCCGGTGCGCACCTCCAGCGGAGTCACGTCGAGACCGGTCGCCGACAGTGCGGCGAGCGCGTCCTGCTGGGTGGTGTCGAGGCTCAACAGCACCTGGAACAAGGGGTTGTGCGACAGCGAGCGGGCCGGGGCGAGGACGTCCACCAGATGCTCGAAGGGCAGGTCCTGGTGGGCGTAGGCGCTGAGGTCGGCCTCCCGCACCCGTTCGACGAGCTGGCGGAACGTCGGGTTCCTGGAGGTGTCGGTGCGCAGCACCAGGGTGTTGACGAAGAACCCCACCACCTGGTCGAGGGCGTCGTCCGACCGTCCCGCGACAGGTGTGCCGACGGGGACGTCGTCGCCCGCCCCCATCCGCGAGAGCAGGGTGGCGAGGGTCGCCTGGAGCACCATGAACAGACTGGCGCGGGACTCACCGGCCAGGGTGATCGCCGCGCGGTGCACGTCAGCGGGCACGTTCAGCGCGACCCGGCCTCCCCGGTGCGAGGCGGCGGCGGGCCGGGACCGGTCGGCCGGCAATTCCAGTTGGTCCGGGACCCCGGACAACGCAGCTTTCCAGTAGCCGAGTTGACGGGCCGCGACACTGTCGGCGTCGGCGGTGTCGCCCAGTGTCTCGCGCTGCCACAACGCGAAGTCCGCGTACTGCACGGGCAAGGGCGCCCAGCCGGGCGCCGAGCCCTTCGTCCGCGCGGTGTAGGCGGTCGCGAGGTCACGGATCAGTGGGCCCAGGGACGAGCCGTCCCCGGCGATGTGATGGATCATCAGCAGGAGCACATGTTCGGTCTCGGACAGCCGGAACAGCTCGGCTCGCACCGGCAGTTGGTGGGTGAGATCGAAGCAGTGACGGGCGGCCGGCTCCAGCCGCGCGTCCAGTGCGTCCGCCCCTGTCTCGGTGACCGGTAGTGCGAAGTGCACCTCGTCGGCGCCGAGCACGGTCTGCCGGGCGCCGTGTTCGTCCTGTGCGAAGACGGTCCGCAGGCTCTCGTGCCGCACGATGACGTCCTGGAAGGCGGCGCGCAGGGCGCCGGGGTCGAGAGCGCCGGTCAGGCGCAGGGCGCCGGTGATGTTGTAGGTCGCCGAAGGGCCTTCGAGCTGGTGCAGGAACCACAGCCGCTGCTGTGCGTACGACAGGGGGAGCCGGTCCGGCCGGGGTCCGGCGGTCAGCGGTGTGCGGGACCGCTCGGCGGTGTCCAGGGCGGCGGAGAGCCCGGCGACCGTGGGAGTGTCGAAGAGCTGGCGCACGGACAGTTCCACCCCCAGGGTGGCCCTGATCCGGGTGGCGAGCCGGGTGGCGAGCAGGGAGTGCCCGCCCAGGTCGAAGAAGGTGTCGTCGATGGTGACACGCGGGACGGCGAGCACCTCGGCGAACAGCGCGCACAGGATCTCCTCGCGCGGCCCGCGCGGAGCCCGGCCGGTCTGCCGGCCCGTGTGGACGGGCGCGGGCAGTGCCCGGGTGTCGAGCTTGCCGTTCGGGGTCAGCGGCAGGGTGTCCAGGGTGACGAACGCGGACGGCAGCATGTGGTCCGGCAGGCGGGTGGCCGCGTGGTCGCGCAGCACCCGCTCGTCCACGTCGGCCGTGGTGACGACGTAGGCGACGAGACGCCGGTCGCCCGGTGCGTCCTCGCGCAGCCGGACAGCGACGTCGCGGACGGCCGGGTGGGCGGCGAGCACCGCCTCGATCTCGCCGGGTTCGATGCGGAAACCGCGGATCTTCACCTGCTGGTCGGCGCGGCCGAGGTAGTCGAGGCCGCCGTCGCTCCTGCGCCTGGCCAGGTCGCCCGTACGGTACATCCGGGCGCCCGTCGCGCCCGTCGTACCTGTCTCACCCGTCGCGCCGAAGAGCGCCGCGTGGGGGTCGGCGGGAAACCGCTCCGAGGTCAGTGCCGGACGGCCCAGATAGCCGCGGGCGAGTCCGGCCCCGGCGACGTACATCTCGCCGGTGACACCCGGCGGGACGGGCCGTAGCCGTGAGTCGAGGACATACACCCGCAGGTCGGGGATGTTGCCGCCGATGGTGCTCGCCGAGGCGGCGGCGGCCCGTGCGCGGTCCAGCGGGAAGTGGGACACATGGACGGTGGTCTCGGTGATCCCGTACATGTTCACCAGCGCCGGCGCGTCGTCGGCGTGCCGTTCGTACCAGTCGGCGAGCCGGGACAGGTCGAGTGCCTCCCCGCCGAAGACCACGGTGCGCAGGGCGAGTTCGGGGGTGTGCTCGCGGTCGGCGGCGGCGAGCTGGTAGAAGGCCGACGGCGTCTGGTTGAGCACCGTGACCCGCTCCCGCGCCAGCAGCGCGAGGAACGCGGCCGGGTCCCGGCTGACGGTGTGCGGGACGACGACCAGCCGGCCGCCGTGCAGCAGCGCTCCCCACAGTTCCCACACGGAGAAGTCGAAGGCGTAGGAGTGGAACAGGGTCCACACGTCCTGCTCGTCGAAGCCGAACCAGTGGCCGGTCGCCGAGAACAGCCGCGCCACGTTCCGGTGCGGCACCGCCACACCCTTGGGCCGTCCGGTCGAGCCGGACGTGTAGATGACATAGGCGGTGTCCCGTGCGTCGAGCGGACGGGTCCGTTCGTCCTGCGCGAGGTCGGCCGTGTGCGTGGTGGCCGGTTCGCCGTTGCCGTCGATGACGAGTTGGGGGACGCCGTGTCCGGGCAGCCGGCCCGCCACGTCCGCCGTGGTGAGCAGCAGGGCGGGCGCCGCGTCGGAGAGTGTGTAGGCCAGCCGGTCGGCCGGATAGTCCGGGTCGAGCGGCACATAGGCGGCCCCCGACTTGACGACGGCGAGGAGCGCGACGACCAGCTCCGCCGAGCGGGGCAGCGCCAGCGCCACCAGGTGGTCCGGGCCGACGCCGCGCCCCACGAGCAGCCGGGCGAGCTGATTGGCGCGGGAGTTGAGTTCGGCGTACGACAGGCGGGCGCCGTCGAAGGTGAGGGCGGTGCGGTCGGGCACCCGCGCCACCTGTTGTTCGAACAGCTCAGGCAGGGTGACGTCGGCCGCGGGCGCCGAAGTGGCGGCGAGACCCGCGTTGTTGGCGTCCACCAGCAGTGCGCGCCGCTCACCCGGCAGCAGGATGTCGAGGTCACCCAGGCGGCGGTCAGGGTCCGCGACGGCCTGGGCGAGCAGCCGCAGCAGCCGCTCGGCCAGAGTGCGCACGGTCGCGGCGTCGAAGAGCTCCGTGCTGAACTCCACCGCGAGATCGATACCGGCGGAGCCCCCTTCGGCGTCCTTGCGTTCGTCGAACGCGAACGCCAGGTCGAACTTGGACAGTCCCGTGTGGACGGGGACGAGGCTCGTCCGGATGCCCGGCAGCCGGCCCAGCTCGCCCAGGGCGTCCTGCTGGGTGGTGTCGAAGGTCAACATCACCTGGAACAGCGGGTGATGACCTGCGCCGCGGTCGGGGTTGACCGCCTCGACCAGCCGCTCGAAGGGCAGGTCCTGGTGCGCGTAGGCGGCCAGGTCGGTGTCGCGCACCCGGCCGAGGAGGTCGCGGAAGGCCGGGTCACCCGCGGTGTCGGTGCGCAGCACCAGGGTGTTGACGAAGAACCCCACGAGGTTCTCCACCGCGGCGTCGGTACGCCCCGCGATCGTGGAGCCGACGGGGATGTCCTCGCCGGCGCCCAGCCGGGTCAACAGGGCCGCGAGAGCGGCCTGCAGGACCATGAACACACTGGTGCGGCTCTCGGTCGCGAGCCCGGCCAGTGCCTGGTGGAGATCGGCGGATACGGACAGGTCGAGCCGGTCGCCCGTGTTGTCGCTGCGGGCCGGACGAGGCCGGTCCGTGGGCAGTTCCAGCTGCTCCGGCAGACCGGCCAGCACCTGCTTCCAGTGGGTGAGCTGCCGGTCTCCCTCACCGGCCCGGGACCCCTCGGCGCCCAGGAGCTCCTGCTGCCACAGCGTGTAGTCGGCGTACTGGACGGGCAGCGGCTCCCATCCGGGCGCCGCCCCCGCCAGCCGCGCGGCGTACGCGGTCCCCAGGTCCCGCGCGAGCGGCCCCAGTGACCAGCCGTCACCCGCGATGTGGTGCAGCACCAGCATCAGCACGTGGTCCTGCTCGGCCACCCGCAGCAGCGCCGTGCGCAGCGGGATCTCCCTGCCGAGGTCGAACCGGTGCCGCGCCACCCGCGCGATGTCCCGGGAGAGGCCTTCGGGGCCGGATTCGACGGTCTCCAGCCGGGGTGTCGCTTCGGCGGCCGACAGGACGAGCTGGTGCGGACCGTGCGCGTCCTCGGCGTAGACCGTGCGCAGGGTCTCGTGCCGGGCGACCACGTTACCGATGGCCGCCGCCAGGGCCGCCGGATCCAGCGGGCCGGTCAGCCGCAGCGCGGCCGGGATGTTGTAGAGCGGGGACGGCCCCTCGAACTGGTGCAGGAACCAGAGCCGTTGCTGGGCGAAGGAGAGCGGCAGCCGCTCGGGCCGTGGCCGGCTCGTCACGCCGGAGCGGGCCCGCTCCGCGTCGTCGAGGACGCCGGCCAGACCGGCGACGGTCGGCGTCTCGAAGACCCGCTGGATCGGCAGCTCCGCTCCGAGGGCGGTACGGATGCGGCTGATCAGCCGGGTGGCGAGCAGCGAGTGGCCGCCGAGTGCGAAGAAGCTGTCGTCGGCGCCGACCGTTTCCAGACCGAGGATCTCGGCGAACAGCCCGCACAGCAGCTCCTCGCGCGGTGTGCGGGGTGCCCGGCCCGCGGTGCGCCCCGGGGCGTCGGGGGCCGGCAGCGCTCTGCGGTCCAGTTTGCCGTTCGGGGTGACGGGCAGCTCCGGCAGGGTGACGAAGGCCGAGGGGACCATGTACTCGGGCAGCAGCGCACGCAGCCGGGCCGCGAGGAGGTCGGTCTCCGGACCGCTCTCGCCGGACGGCACGGTGTAGGCCACCAGGCGCTGGTCGCCCGGCCGGTCCTCGCGCAGCACGACGGCGGCGCCGGCGAGCTCCGGCTGACGGATCAACGCGGCCTCGATCTCGCCGAGTTCGATCCGGAAGCCGCGCAGCTTGACCTGCTGGTCGGCGCGGCCGAGATAGGCCAGGCTGCCGTCGCGGTTCCAGCGCGCCAGGTCGCCCGTGCGGTACATCCGGCTGCCCGGCGCGCCGTGCGGATCCGCCGTGAAGCGCTCCGCGCTCAGCGCGGGACGGTTGAGATAGCCGCGGGCGAGCTGCACACCGGCGATGTACAGCTCGCCGGGCGTACCCGGCGGCACCGGACGCAGTGCGCCGTCCAGCACGTACATCCGGGTGTTCCACACGGGGTGGCCGATGGGCACGGGCCCGCTGCCGGTGTCCCGCTCGCACGGCCAGTACGTCACGTCGACCGCGGCCTCCGTCGGCCCGTACAGGTTGTGCAGCGGGACGTCGCAGGCGGCCAGGAACCGGGTGCGCAACGCGGCCGGCAGCGCCTCGCCGCTGCAGAAGACCCGGCGCAGCCCGGTGAGCGACGCGGCGGACGGCGCACGCAGGAACGCGTCGAGCATCGACGGCACGAAGTGGACCGTGGTCACCCGCTCACGGCGGATCGTGTCGGCCAGGTAGGCGGGGTCGAGATGGCCGTCGGGCCGGGCGACGACCAGGGTGGCGCCCTGGAGCAGCGGCCAGAAGAACTCCCACACCGACACGTCGAAACCGGACAGGGTCTTCTGCAGCACCCGGTCGTCGGCGCCGAGGCCGTAGGTGTCCTGCATCCAGGCCAGACGGTTGACGACGGCCCGGTGGGAGACCACCACGCCCTTGGGCCGCCCGGTGGAGCCCGAGGTGTAGATGACGTACGCCGGATGGCCGGGGTCGAGGGACGGCGCGGGCGGCGCCCCCAGGTCCTCGGTGTCGTCGGCGTCCAGCACCAGCCGCGGGGTGCCGTCCTGCGGCAGCCGGTCCTCGGTGTCCCGGGTGGTCAGCACGAGCCGGGCGCCCGCGTCCCCCATCATGTGGGCGATGCGGTCCGCCGGATAGCCCGGGTCGACGGGCAGATAGGCGGCGCCCGTCTTCAGTACGGCGAGCAGGGCGACGACCAGTTCCACCGACCGGGGGACGGCGACGGCGACGAAGTCCTCGGGCCCGGCTCCCCGGCCGGCCAGCAGCGCGGCGAGCCGGTCGGCGCGGGCGTGCAGTTCGGCGTAGGTCAGGGAGGTTCCCTCGTACCGCAGGGCTTCCCGCTCGGGCGTGCGGGCGCCCTGCTGGGCCAGCAGTCCGGTGAGGGTGGCCTCGGGCACCTCCCGCGCGGTGTCGTTCCACTCGTCGAGGACGCGGTGGCGCTCCTCGGAGGTCAGCAGCTCGCCGCGGCCGACCGGCGCTTCCGGGTCGGCGGCGAGTTCTTCCAGCAGCCGGACGAAGCGGTCCTGCAGCGCGGTGAGGTCTTCGGCCTCGTACAGCCGCGGGTTGCCCTCGAAGTCGACCCGCAGACCGGAGGCGGGAGTGCCCGTCAGGACGAAGTTCAGGTCCGTCGTCGGGCCGGAGCCGAGGCTGCGCATCCGGCCGAGCGGGCCGCCGAAGTCGACGGGCTTGGTGTACGGCAGGACGTTCACGGTCGGGCCGAGCACCCCGGCTCCGCCACCCGACACGCCCAGTTCCCGGTTGAGTTCCTCGCCACGGAAGCGGCTGTGCGCCATCAGCCCGCGCAGCGCCGTGGAGACCTCGTCGATCAGCCCGGCGAAGCTCGTGGCGCCGTCCACCGCCACCCGCAGCGGGAGCTGGTTGGAGACCATGCTCGGTGTCGAACGGGCGTTCGCGCCGTAACGGCCGGTGACCGGCACCGACAGCACGATGTCCCGTGCACCCGTCATCCGGTGCAGGAACGCCGCGACACCGGCGATCACGACGCGCGTCCACGACGAGCCGGTCGCCTCGGCCGCCGCGTCGAGGACGCGCGTACGGTCCGGGCCGAGCGCGCGGCTCGTCAGGACCCCGGCCAACGCGTGGCCCCACGTGCGGCCGGTCAGCGACACCGGCTCGGGACGGTCGGCGAACAGCCCGGTCCAGTAGGCGCGGTCCCTGTCCTGCCGGGCCGAGCCGCGGTAGGCGTCCTCGTCCGCCGCCAACTGGTCCATGCTGCCGAACGCGCAGTCCGGGCTCTCCTGGCCCACCGTCAGGGCGCGGTACACCTCGGCGAGCCGCTCGTAGAACAGCGTCATGCTGGTGCCGTCGATCACGATGTGATGGACACCCAGGTAGTACATGTGCCGTCCTGGGGCGAGGGTGAACAGCGCGTGGCTGCTCAGACCGGGCCTCTCCAGGTCGACCGGTGTGGCGCGGTCACGCTCCATCCACTCGATGGCCTCGGCCTCAGGGTCGGCACGCCCCGTGAGGTCGAAGTGCGGCAGCCGCACCGGGGTGCAGGGCGGGCCGTCCGCCGCTTCGGCGCCGGTGGTGTCCGCCGGCGCCGGGGGGCAGTACGAGCGGTACGGCCGCCCGTCCTCGTCGGTGAGGAAGCGCGAGCACAGGGTCTCCGTCTCGGCCAGCGTGCGGCGCAGCGCCGCTGTCAGCCTGGCGTGGTCGAGCGGCCCGTCGATCTCCAGGCAGGAGCCGGTCTTGTAGTGCGTTCCGCGGGGATCCAACTGCTGGGCCAGCCACACCTCGCGCTGTGCGGCGGTCAGCCCGTGCCGAATGGTCGAGAGCTCGGACACCTGTCTCCTCACAATCATCCGCCGGAACCCCCCGGCCTTTTGCGAACCGCGCTCGAAATGTCGATCGAGGTGTGTGCGACCCCAATTCAAGTAAAGGCGAACCGGGACGTTAGCAAGGTGAAGGTGAGCCGGTCAACATGCTTCTCTGAATGGATAACCGCAGGCAGGGGGCTTGATATCGGCCCGATAGCGAGGCTATACGAGACATTTGTAGAGTGTCCCCAGACTCGTCTCAGCATTTCCTGAACGAGAATTCGGGGCGTCGATTTCGATGCTGCTTCCGTGATTCTCCCGTTCCCGTATTGGAGAGCCGTCATGCCGCCCAGTGCCATCGCGTACGCCGAGCTGTACGTCGCGGAAGACCGGGAGGCCACCGGCTTCCTCATCGACGACCTGGGCTTCGTGCCGGTGGCCGTCGCCGGACCCGCGACCGGTACGTACGACCGCCGCTCCACGGTGCTGCGCAGCGGCGGTGTGACCCTCGTCGTCACCCAGGCGCTGCGCGAAGGTACTCCGGTCGCGGACTATGTCGACCGGCACGGCGACTCGATCGCCGACCTCGCCTTCACCTGCTCCGACGTCCGGTCCGCCTTCGACCGCGCCGTCCTGGGCGGCGCCGGCGCACTGCAGCAGCCGGCCCGCTCACTCACCACCGGCCGCGACGACTGGTTCGCCGTGGTGTCGGGCTTCGGCGACATCCGCCACACCCTCGTCACGGACGACGCGAACGCCCAACTGCCGCCCGACCGCGAGTGGGCGCTGCTGCCGGCCGCAGCCGACACGGCAGGGCACCGGCCGGCCCTCGACCACGTCGCCGTCTGCCTCGAATCGGGAACGCTGCGCAAGACCGCCGCGTTCTACGAGGCGGCCTTCGACACCCCGTACTACTCCTCCGAGTACATCGAGGTGGGCGACCAGGCGATGGACTCCATCGTCGTGCGCAACGCCGACGGCGGCATCACCTTCACGCTCATCGAGCCCGACGACTCCCGGCAGCCCGGCCAGATCAACACCTTCCTGGAGGCGCACGGCGGACCCGGTGTCCAGCACCTCGCCTTCCTGGTCGACGACATCGTCGGCTCGGTCCGTACCCTCGGCGAGCGCGGTGTTGCCTTCCTGCACACTCCCGGCACGTACTACGACCTGCTCACCCAGCGGGTGAGCGGCATGGCCGACCGCATCGCCGACCTGCGCGAGACCAACGTCCTGGTCGACCGTGACGAATGGGGCTATCTGCTGCAGATATTCACCCGCTCGCCCTACCCGCGCGGCACCCTCTTCTACGAGTACATCCAGCGCAACGGGGCCCGGGGCTTCGGCAGTTCGAACATCAAGGCGCTCTACGAGGCCGTCGAGCGGGAGCGCGAAGCGGCCGGCCGGTGACGACGTCCGCCGCCGGACCGGCGGGTCGACGGCACACCCCTGGCAAGCCGCTGCCCGAGCCGCTCACCCTGGCCGACTTCGCGGACCGGGCACGCGACGAACTCCCGCCGGAGAGCTGGGACTTCATTGCGGGCGGCGCGGGCAGGGAGCGTACCCTCGCCGCCAACGAGGCCGCCTTCGACACGGTACGGCTGCGCCCCAGGGCGCTGCCCGGCATCGAGAAGGCGGACACGTCGGTCGAGGTGCTCGGCTCCCGCTGGTCGGCGCCGCTCGGCATCGCCCCCGTCGCCTACCACCAACTCGCCCATCCTGAAGGGGAGTCCGGGACGGCACTGGCAGCGGGCCGACTCGGTCTGCCCGTCGTCCTCAGCACCTTCGCCAGCAGGAGCGTCGAAGAGGTGGCCGCCGTCGCCACCGCGCCGCTCTGGCTCCAGCTCTACTGCTTCCGTGACAGCGGGGTCACCCTCGACCTGGCCAGGCGCGCCCGCGACAGCGGCTGCCAGGCGCTGGTGCTCACCGTCGACACCCCGTTCACCGGCCGCCGGCTGCGTGACCTGCGCAACGGCTTCCGGGTGCCCCCGCACATCACGCCCGCCAACCTCAGCGGGGACGCCGCCCTCGGCGCCGCCGCACCGGGTGCCCACAGCCGGCTGGCCTTCGACCCGCTGCTCGACTGGTCCGCCGTGGGCCGGCTGCGGGACGCGAGCGGACTGCCCGTGTTCGCCAAAGGAGTGCTCACCGCGCAGGACGCCGACGCCGCCGTGGCCGCCGGTGTCGCGGGGATCATCGTCTCCAACCACGGGGGCCGCCAACTCGATGGCGTACCAGCCACCTTGGAGGCGCTACCCGAGGTGGTGGGCGCCGTGCGAGGCCGCTGCCCCGTACTGCTCGACGGCGGCGTCAGGTCAGGGGCGGACATCCTGGTCGCCCTGGCCCTCGGAGCGCGGGCCGTGTTCGTCGGCCGGCCGGCCCTCCACGCGCTCGCCGTCGGTGGTGGCGAGGGTGTGTACCGCATGCTGACCCTGCTGATCGAGGAGTTCGCCGACACCATGGTGCTCACCGGCCACCCCTCGCCCGACACCATCGACCCGGACACCGTCCTGCGACCGGGACGCCCGTACCCGTACAGGAGCACACGATGACGACCACGGCCGACGCCACTCACCGGGCGGTGGCGCTGCCACGAAGCGCCCTGCACCCCAGCCTCTCCGAGCCGCTGCTCGACACCATGACCTTCCTCAACGAGGTGACGCTCCGCTATCCGCAGGCCGTCTCCTTCGCTCCCGGCCGGCCGTACGAGGGCGACTTCGACGTCGCACGGGTGCCCGGCTACATCGAGACCTACCTCGACCATCTGCGGGGCCGCGGCCTGTCCGAGGAACGCGTCCGCACCGCGCTCTACCAGTACGGCGAGACGGCCGGGCAGATCAGGGACCTGGTCGCCGACATGCTCCAGATCGACGAGGGCATGACGGTCGATCCGGCGGCCGTGGTGGTGACGGTGGGGTGCCAGGAGGCCGTCCTGCTCGTCCTGCGCGCGCTGTTCACCGGCCCCGACGACGTGCTGCTCGTGGACAGCCCCAGCTACGTCGGGGTGACCGGCGCGGCCAGCCTGCTCGGCATCGACGTCGTCCCCGTGCCCGGCGGCAGCAACGGACCGGATCTGACGGAACTGGCGCGCACGGTGGCGGAGTTGACGGCGCAGGGACGGCGGGTCCGGGCCCTCTACGTGGTTCCCGACTGCTCGAACCCGACCGGTGTCAGTATGGGGCTCCAGGACCGCATCACGCTGCTGGAGGCGGCGGGCCGGCTCGGGCTGCTGCTGCTGGAGGACAACCCGTACGGCGTGTTCAGCTCGGTCCGGCGCCCGACGCTCAAGGCACTCGACGCCGAACAGCGCGTGATCTACCTCGGCTCCTTCGCGAAGACCGCCTTCCCGGGCGCCCGTGTCGGATTCGTCGTCGCCGACCAGCCGGTCGACAGCGCCGACGGGGGAGCGCCGGGGCTGCTCGCCGCCGAACTCGCCAAGGTCAAGAGCATGGTCACGGTCAACACACCCACCCTGAGCCAGGCCGCCATCGCCGGACTGCTGCTGAGCAACGGCGGTGGCCTGCGGGCCGCGAACGAGGCGACGGCGCGGCATTACCAGGCGACCATGCGCGCGCTGCGCGAGGCCCTGGCCCGCGAACTCCCCTCGGACCGGCCGGAGTCGGCGGGTGTGCGGTGGAACGACCCCGACGGCGGTTTCTTCCTCACCCTCGATGTCCCCTTCGCCGCGGACGAGGAGGCGCTGCGTGTGTCCGCCGAGCAGTACGGGGTGATCTGGACGCCGATGCGCTACTTCCACCTGGACGACGCCGGCGACCGCCGCATCCGGCTCTCGTGCAGTGCTGTGACCACCGGCCAGGCCACCGAAGGAGCGGCCAGGCTGGCCCGCTTCGTGAAGGACCGCGGCGGCGCCTGAGAACCACCCGGACATGACCGCGCTGACGCCGTCATGTCCGGGTGTCCCAAACCGCCGGGGAGAGGGCTTCGGCCCGCGTCCTACCGCTCCACCAGTCCCGCCTCGTAGGCGATGATCGCCGCCTGCACCCGGTTGCGGACGCCGAGTTGGTTCAGGATGGCGCTCACATAGGTCTTGATGGTGCCTTCCACCAGGTGGAGCCGGTCGGCGATCTCCGCGTTCGACATCCCGGCGCCGAGCATGCCCAGCACCTCCTGCTCGCGCTTGGTGAGCGTCGTGGTGCGCTCGCCCGAAAGCTGCGAGCGGGGCCCCGGGGCGCGGCGCAGCTCCGTCATCAACCGCCGTGCCACGAGCGGGGACAGGCAGGAGCCGCCGGACGCCACGGCGTGCACCCCGGAGATGAGGTCCCGGGGGTCGGACGCCTTCAGCAGGAAGCCGGCCACCCCCTGGTCCAGGGCCCGTTCGATGTACTTGTCCTCGCCGAAGGTGGTCAGCATGATCACCCCGGTGTCCGGATTGGTGGTCCGGAGTTCACCGGCGGCCGCCAGGCCGTCCATCTCCGGCATACGGATGTCGAGCAGGGCCACATCAGGGCGGTGTTTGCGGGCCAGTTCGACCGCCGCACGTCCGTCCGCGGCCTCGGCCACGACCTCGATGTCCGGTTCGGTGGTCAGGATGGAGCGGACTCCGGCCCTGATAATGGTTTCGTCATCGGCGAGCAGTACGCGAATCATCCGTTCCTTCAACGTCGGTTCCAACTCATGAATCCCGTGTGCGGTCGTCGTCGTGCGGGGCGTGTCCTCACAGCGCGTCCTTGGCCACCAGCACATCATCCTCGAAGCACAGCCGGTACAGGGCGTCGGTGAACTGCAGCACGTTCTCGCTGGCCCGGTAGTACTCGCAGGCGGCGCCCGGCGGCGCCGAGGGTTCGCTGACGACCGGCGGCGGCTTCTTGATGCGCCGGTCGGGCAGTATCGCCGCCAGCTCCGTGCGGGACTGGCCGAGCCGTATCCGGGCGTACTCCTCGGCGGTGACCGACGTCGTCACCGCGGTGAAGACGTAGAGGCCCGTCAGTGACAGGACGAGGGCCCCGCCCACCAGGACCGGGATCAGCGCGGCCCGTCGTACGTCGCGCCGTACCCGGGCCCGCGCGCCCATGAGGGCGGTGGTCGAAGCGCTCCAGCGGGGGAGCCCGGCGACCGGCGGCGACGCCTCGTAGTCCGGGGCGCCGTCCTCCTCCGCCGTGGTGGCGCCGTCCGTGCCCGGCGGGCCGTCCGTGGTGTCCGCCGGTGCGGCAGGTGGCGCGGCCCCGGGCGAGGGCGGCAACGGCGGTGGTACGTGCGGCAGTTCGGCGCGTACCTCGAAGCCGCCCGCGCGGCGCCCGGTGCGCAGTGTCCCGCCCGCCAGCCGGACCCGCTCGTCCAGACCGATCAGACCGAGGCCGCTGCCCGACGCGCCGGCCGGTGTGCCCTCCTGCGGCAGATCGTTGAAGACCGACACCACTGTCCCGTCGGCCCGGTGCGTCAGCCGCACGGATACGGCGGCGCCGGGGGCGTGCTTGGCGGCATTGGTGAGCGACTCCTGGACCACGCGGTAGGCGGCGAGGCCGGTGAGCAGCGGCGTGCCCTCGGAGTCCGCCCCCTCCTCGCGGAACTCCACCGGCGTTCCCGACCGTTCGAACCGCCGCACCAGTTCGGCGACGGACTCGTCCGGCGGCCGGAGCGAGGGGGTGGAGTCCTCGCGCAGCAGCCCGATGACGTCGTGCAGCCGCTCGGTGGCCATCGTGCACCGCTCGCGCAACTGGGTCATGACCTCGCGCTGTTCGGCCGGCAGGGCGGGGGCCAGTTCCAGGCCGCCGGCCAACAGGGCCATCACACTCAGCTCGTGGCCCAGCGAGTCGTGGATGTCCTGGGCGATCCGGGCGCGTTCCTTCAGCCGCGCCTGCTCGGCGACGAAGCGCTGCTTCCACTCCAGTTGCTCGGCGTGCTCCCAGCCGGCCCGGGTCAGGTCGGAGCGCTGCCGCCACCAACTGCCCGCCCACCACGGCAGCAGACAGGCGGCCAGCTCCGTCATCAGCAGACTCAGCCAGTCCTTGGGCTCGGCGAAGACGGAGACCACCAGCAGCCCGGCCAGGGCCACCGAGACGAACACGGCGTGCGCGTGCCAGAGGCGGGTCACCCGGCAGCCCGCCAGGAAACTGAGCACGGCGGCGGCCGTCACCGTCCACAGCGTCGACTGGAGGACGGGATAGAGGAGGACGGGCAGAGCGGCCAGCGTCAGGGAGAGCAGCGGCGCGCTCCGGCGCACCGCGACCGCCGTCGCGATCAGTACGACGACCAGCGGCCAGACCCCGGGCGCGGCCACCGGGCCGCCGACACTGAGCGCCGAGGGTGCCAGCAGCACCGCGAGGAGTACGAAATCGCGGCGCCTGGTGAAGGGCCGGTCGGAGCGCAGGCCCCGCGAGAAGTGGTCCACCCGGCGGCGGACGCCCTGCCAAAGCTGCATTCCCGCACGCTACAAGAGCCGGCGGGGGCCAGGAACCTGCCGAAAGTCGAGTGTCATCGTTGCCGAACGCCAGATGTCCCGGCCGCGCGGTCTTCCTAGTTTGGTGGGGTGACTTCGGAAGGAGCCGACAGGCAATGATCACTGTGGACCGACTCACCAAGAGGTACGGCGACAAGACGGCCGTGTCCGATCTCTCGTTCGAGATCAGCGCAGGAAAGGTGACGGGTTTCCTGGGGCCGAACGGCGCGGGCAAGTCGACGACCATGCGGATGATCGTCGGTCTTGACACACCGACGGGCGGCCGTGCCCTGATCGCCGGCAAGCCGTACGTGCAGCTCAAGCAGCCGCTGCGGCAGGTGGGCGCGCTGCTGGACGCGCGGGCCGGACACCCCGGCCGCTCCGCCTACCACCATCTCCTCGGCATGGCCCGCAGCAACGGGATCCCGCCGTCACGGGTGGCGGAGGTGCTGGACACCGTCGGACTCACCGAAGTGGCAAAGAAACGGATCGGCTCCTTCTCCCTCGGGATGGGGCAGCGGCTGGGCATCGCCGCCGCGCTGCTCGGCGACCCGAAGGTGCTGCTCTTCGACGAACCGGTCAACGGCCTCGACCCCGACGGAGTGCGTTGGGTGAGGGAGTTGATGCGGTCACTGGCGGCGGAGGGCCGTACGGTCTTCGTCTCCAGCCACCTGATGAGCGAGATGCAGGAGACCGCCGACCACCTCGTGGTCATCGGCCGGGGCAAGGTCATCGCGAACGCCCCGATCGAGGAGGTCATCGCGAGCAGCTCCCTCAACGCCGTCCGGGTGCGCACCCCGCAGCCCGACGTGCTGCGGCGGGAGCTGAAGGGGATCGGCATGAGTGTGGAACAGAGCCCGGGCGGTGCCCCCGAGGAGCTGATCGTCGTCGGCGGCACCTTGCAGGAGATCGGCGACCTGGCCTTCAAACACCGGGTCCCGGTCCACGAACTGAGCCTGCGCAAGGCCAGTCTGGAGCAGGCGTACATGGAACTCACCGCCACCAGCGTGGAGTACAGCACGCCTTCGCTCGTCCATGCCACCGAAGCACCGGATCACCAGAAAGCGTAAGTGGATATGACTGCGACCACAGCCCCCAAACTTGCAGCACCGGTCAAGGGCGGCGCGTTCAAGGGCGCGCTGGCGTTCGAGTGGACGAAGCTCTGGAGTGTCCGGGCGACCTGGTGGAACCTTCTCGTCGGCCTGGTGCTCACCGTGGGCTTCGCGACGATCGTCGGCATGTCGGCCGACGCGAGTGCGAAGAAGGGACTGGACGTCACCACGCCCGCTCCGCACCACGCGTCCCAGGCGTTCCTGATCTCCCAGCTCACCGTGGTCGTCCTGGCCACTCTCGCGCTCACCAGCGAGTACTCCAGCGGCTCCATCCGCTCCACACTGCAGAGCGTGCCGGCCCGCGGCCGGATGCTGCTGTCCAAGACACTGGTGGTCATCGGCGTCGTCGCCGTGGCGGGTTTCGTCTTCAGCGTCCTGGCCAGCCTGGCGGCCGGCGCGTTCATGGGCGACTACGGCGCCTACACGAGCGGCGAGTTGTTCGGAACGGCGTTCGGCGCGGGCGCGTATCTCGCGCTCCTCGCGATGATGGCGATCGGCCTCGGCACGATGCTGCGCAGCGCGGCAGGCACCATCACGACCCTCATCATGGTGCTGCTGGCGCTGCCCCAACTGATGGGCGTCATCGGCGCCAAGTGGCTGGAGACGGCGAGCGACTACATGCCGAGCGTCGCCGGCACGGTCCTCATGACGCAGGACACCGACCCCTACGGGTCGGGCACCGCCCTGGTGGTCCTGGTGTTGTGGGCGCTCGTCATGATCGTCGCAGGCCATGTGGTGCTGCGCCGCCGCGACGCCTGACCCGCACCGCCCCCCGGGCGGCGCCCGTACGGTACGACGCCGGCCTTCCGGACCTCACGTCCGGAAGGCCGGCGCCGTCGTTCCCGAAGAGACCTACGGCCCGGCCTGGGCTGGATATCGGCGTGATACGGGCCACATATCGGCTGCGGACACAGTGGGACCGCTTCCCCACAGCTCCCCCCTCTGGAGGTTTCGCATGCGTCGACGTACGACCTTTTCCCTGGCCGCCGCAGGATGCGCCCTCGCGCTCGGTGTGGCCACCGCTCCCGCGCAGGCCGCGCCCGCCGACAAGCCGCAGGTGCTCGCCTCGTTCACCCAGGTCGGCGCTTCGAGTTACGCGACCTGGAACTCCGCACGGGCCAACCAGGCCGCCTGGGCCGCCTACGCGTTCGACTGGTCGACGGACTACTGCTCGCAGGCGCCCGACAACCCCTTCGGCTTCCCCTTCGATACGTCCTGTGCGCGCCACGACTTCGGGTACCGCAACTACAAGGCGGCCGGCACGTTCGACGCCAACAAGAGCCGTCTGGACAGCGCGCTCTACGACGACCTGCTGCGGGTGTGCAGCGCGTACACGGCCGAGAAGAAGACGAACTGCAACGCCACGGCGTGGACCTACTACCAGGCCGTCTCGATCTTCGGCTGAGGTGCGCGGCGGGGGCCGGTACCGCCGGCCCCCGCGGCGAGGATCCGGTCCTACGGCGCAGAGAGGACAAACGCATGCGCACCGTCGCGATCGTGGGCGCCGGGGTGATCGGATGCTCCGTCGGGCTCGCCCTGCGCCGGCACGGAGTGGTCACCTATCTGATCGACACGGACGCCGGGGCCGCCCGGGCGGCCGAGGACCGTGGCGCGGGCATCGCGGCTGAGCCCGCGGGGCCGGCCGACATCGGGGTGATCGCGGTGCCGCACGGCCGGGTCGCCCCGGTGCTGGCGGAACACCAGAAACGCGGCACGGCCCGGGTCTACACCGATGTCTCCGGGGTGAAGGCCCCGCTGCACCGGGAGGCGCTGGCGCACGGCTGCGACCTGAGCACCCTGGTGGGCGGCCATCCCGTGGTGAGCGACGGCGCCACCGAGCCCCGGGAGGACCTTTTCGAAGGGTGTCCCTGGGCCCTGACGCCCAGCGAGTCGACCGAGATGCTGGCGCTCAACCACGCCCTGGAACTGGTCGCCCTGTGCGGCGCGGCCTCGGTACTGCTCGACCCCGAGGCCCACGACCGTGCCGTCGCTCTCGTCTCGCACGCCCCGCGCCTGCTCGCCAGTCTCGCCGCCGCGCGTCTCCTCGACGAGGACGAGTCGGCCGTACGGCTGGCGGGCCAGGACCTGCGCGACGTGACCGGGACGGCCGGCGGGGACCCGGAGCTGTGGGCGGAGCTGCTCACCGCCAACGCCGGTCCCGTGGCGGACCAGCTGGACGGGTGGGCCGTCCAGGCGCGCACCCTGGCAAGGGAGTTGCGGGGCGTCGCCCGGTCCGGGGACGCCGCCCGGCCGGTGCTGCTGCGTGAGGCGCTCCGGCACGGCGCGGCCGGCCGGGCCCGTATCCCCAGGCCCTGGGACCCCCTGCACACGTAAGGCGGCCCGGCATGACGAAAGACCCGGCGGAACCCGGAGGAGTGACGCACTTCGGCAGGAATCCGCCGACGAAGGTCAGGAGAACGTGGTCGGCGCTCTCCCGGCCGTCGATCCGCTCCTAACGTGATGGGCGCTCGGTATCCCCGGACGAAATGAGCGCCGATCATGAAGGTGACCCGCGTCGGACCCCTGGCGCCCCGGCGCGCCGTCCTCGTGGCGGCCGCCCTGCTGGCCGTCGGAGCCGCCGCAGGTCCGCCCCCGGACGCCCCCCACCGCGCGGGAGCGCCGCCCGCCCTGCCCGCCCCCACCGGACCGCATGCCGTGGGGCTGCGGACCCTGGAACTGCGCGACGGTTCCCGGCGCGACCCCTGGAACCCCGACAGGGCCCGCGAACTGATGGTCTCCCTCTGGTATCCCGCCCGGCTCTCCACGGCGCCTCGCGCGCGCTACGTCACCCCCCGGGAGTCGGCCATGATCCTGCGCCAGTACCGGATCGACGACGTACCCCAGGACCTGCTCAGCCGCACACGCGTGTACGCGGAGCGCGCAGCGCCGCCCCTGCGGTCACCGGGCCGCGGTCTGCCCCTGGTCGTGCTGTCACCGGGCTTCGGACTGCCCCGGTCCTCCTGCACCGCCCTGGCGGAGGACCTGGCCAGTCGCGGCTACGCCGTCGCCGCCGTCGACCACGCCTACGAAGCCGCTGCGATCACCTATCCCGAGGGCCGGGTGACCGGCTGCGGCGCCTGCCACCGGTCCCCGGACGGCACGCGGGTGGCCGCCACCCGGGCCGCCGATCTGTCCTACGTACGCAGGCAGTTGACGTCGCCCGGTACGGGGAGAGGCAGCGCGCCGGGCATGCGGGGTCTGCCGCCGCTCGACCCGGCGCGGGTCGCCGTCGTGGGCCACTCGATGGGCGGCGCCGCCGCGTTCGAGGCGGTCCGCACCGACCCCTGCTTCGCGGCCGGCGCCAACCTCGACGGTACGTTCCAGACGGCCGGGACCACGCCGGTGAACCGGCCGTTTCTGCTTCTGGGCGCAGGAGAGCACGGCAGGCCGGGCGCGGACCGGACGTGGGACCGGGTGTGGCGGCGGCTCTCCGGCCCCCGCCACTGGTACTCGGTGGCGGGCAGTGGGCATCTCTCCTTCACCGACTACGGGGTGTTCGGCGGACCGCTGGGACGCGCCGTGCCGGGAGCGTCGAAGGACGCGACGGCCGGGGAGGACGTACTGCGGCTCACCCGCCGGACGCTCGGGGCCTTCCTCGACGCGGAGCTGAGGGGGAGCCCGCCCGCGCTGCTGGAGGCCGTCGTGCGCGGCGAGCCCCGGATCCGCCGGCACGGCGGCTGACCAGGGCGGGTGCGTACTCGTCCGCGCCTGTCGCCGGCCGGGGGACCGGCCATGAAAAGCGGATCGATATCCGGGAGAAACGCGGGTTCCGTACGTTGGACAGGTGGGAGCACGGCCCCGCGGTCCCACGCCGAACCGCTCCCGACGTTTCCGGAAGGAATGCGACGTGACCAATCCGTTCGAAGACGCAGACGGCCGCTATCTGGTGCTGGTCAATGACGAGGGCCAGCACTCGCTCTGGCCGTCCTTCGTGGAGGTGCCCGCCGGGTGGACGACCGCCTTCGGCGAGTCGGACCGGGAGTCCTGCCTGGAGTACGTGGAGAAGAACTGGACCGACATGCGGCCCAAGAGCCTGATCGAGGCAATGAACGCCGACGCCTGACCGCGTCCAGGGTGTGCTCCCCGCACCTGCCCCGCCGGATCCGTCCGGCGGGGCAGGTGCTGTGTGGCGTGGCGGTGCTGTGCGGCGTTGTGGTGCTGTGCCGCCGCGGTGTGCGCCGCGGCCCCGAAGGAACACAACGCGTACGGCCCGCACACCCTGAAGGGGGCGTACGGGCCGTACGTGAGGCGGAGCGTCATGCGGCGCGGGCGGGACGCGCCGGCCGGTTCACCCGGCGATACCCGCCCCGCAGGGCTGCGCCGACCGGGAGCTGAGTGCGTGCAGCCGTACCAACTCCTGCCAGCGGTAGCGCATCTCGCCCCAGGCACCACGCCCCACCGCTTCCAGCAGCTGCGCGTCCACCAGGGTCTCGATGAGGTCCTCGGCGTCCAGCTGGTCCATGTCCAGCACCTCCGCCGCCCTGGCCGCGCAGAAGTCGTGGTCTCCCAGACGGCTCAGCTCGCGGTAGGCGGAGGCCGCCCTCTCGTCCAGCTCACTCAGGCTGTTGTCGAGACGCGCCCGCAGTGAGTCCTCCCCGATGCTCAGCTCGGCCAGGCGGTCGGGGGACCGCTCCAGACGCCGTACGAGGTCATGGACGCGCCAGTGCTGCTTGGCCAGCAACCTGGCTCCGGCTGCCCGCAGCGCCAGCGGCAGACTGCCGCACAGCAGCCCGAGTTGCTTGGTGGCAGTGGGAAACTCCTCGGTCCGGGAGTCCCGCAGGACGGCGCTGAGCATTTCACGCGACTCGTCGTCGGACATCGGGCCGAGCCGCAGTTGCAGCACGCTGTGGTGCTGGAGGAGTTCGTCCAGGTTGACCGCGCCGGTGATCACCACCCGGCAGGCGCCGTCCTCCGGCAGCAGATGGCGCACCTGCGGGTATGACGACGTGTGGTCCAGGACCACCAGGATCCGCTTGCCCTTCAGGGCGGTGCGGTACAGCTCGGACGCCTCCGCCAGATCCGCGGGGAGGGAGCCCTCGGGGTCGAGATGGCGCAGGAACTGGTGCAGCACGTCGAGGGGTTCGCCGTGCCGGAGGTCGGCGAAGAGCCGGCCGTCGGGGAACGCGTCCGCCGACTCGTGTGCCCAGTGGACCGCGAGACTGGTCTTGCCGATTCCCGGGCTGCCCGTGATGTACGCGATGGAGGATGAATTCTGCGATGTTTCGCTGAGCAGTGCCTCGTTCATGAGCCACTGCTCCCGGCTACGGCCGATGAAGTACGGATCGCTCTTCGGAAGGGGGGAAGAGACTGTTACCGGTGTGCCGGGATGTGCGGCGGCAACACTCGGAGTGGGCGGTTGCGGAACCTCGTCGCGCAGGATGGAATTGTGCAACTCCTGTAGCTGCAGGCCGAGTTCGAGACCGATTTCTTCTACGGAATGGCGTGTTCCGTCGCGGAAGGTTCTGAGCGCCTCCGCGCGGCGGCCGGACCGGTACTGGGCGAGCATCAGGTAGTACCGCAGCCGCTCCCGCAGTGGGCAGGCGCCGACCAGTGCCTGTAGTTCGCCCAGGACGGCCTGGTGCTCCCCGAGTTGGAGACGCAGCGCCATGTGCTGCTCGACGGCGAGCATCCGCTGCTCGTCGAGCCGGGCCGCCTCTGTCTCGGCGAACGGCGCGTAGACCCCGCCGAGTGCCGGTCCACGCCACAGGGCCAGGGCACCCCGCAACGCCGTGGCCGCGTCCGCCGTACGGCTCACCGCCGTCAGCCGGGCCGCCTCCTCGACGAGGCGCTCGAAACGCCGCGCGTCGAGTGACTCGTCGGCGAGGCTGAGCATGTAGCCCGGGATCGCCGTGATGATCGTCTCCTGCTCCCAGCCGGCGGCCCGGAAGACCTTGCGCAGTGTGGCGATGGAGATCGCGACCTGGGTGCGGGCGGTACTGGGTGGTCGTCCGTTCCAGACTTTCTCTATGAGAGAGTCGAAGGAGACGACCTGATTGGCCGACAGCAACAGGGCCGAAAGTACGGCGCGCTGCCGAGGCCCTCCTACCGATAGTGTCCGGCCCTTCATGCGTACGTCCAGCGGTCCGAGTATTCGGAATTCCAGACCGGTGCCGTTCTCTTTTGCGATGGCATCGGCGCATTGCGGGGCAGTGTGCTGCCCGGGCGGCGCCGATTCCTGTTGATCTGCTTTCTCGTCCCTTTGGGATATTATTTCTGAGTGGAACTCCATGGCTTCTTGAGACCCCCGTGTGAAGATGTGCTCGTGCTTGTTCGGTGCCATTTCACGGAGTGGGTTCAATCCAAACAGGGCTCTCCCGTCGCGATCGTGGGGGGAATTGGAGGGCTAGGTTCCGGATCTGTCGATGCGGCTCAACTGTGGTGTGCCGTCGGTGTCACGGACACGGTGCGCCCGGCTCGACGGTTCGAGCGGGCCTCTCGCACGCAGGCCTCAGTTGTGTGAAGTGGCTCGTCATCGGTCCCCCTGCCCTCCGTCGAATAATACGGACCCCCTCCGGTTCCAACACTCAACTTTCGACAGGTGTCGACTTGCCCTTCGTCAGGGTGGCTGCTTTCTCCCCTACCCTGTTCGGCGGCCATCTATCGCCCCACGATGCGTCACAATAGAGCGGTGCGGGGCCACTTGAAGATGAAACTCCTGGTGGTGGGCATTGCATGCCGGACGATCCGGTTCCGAAACGGCGGCGCAGGATTAGTGCCGGGCAGAAGTGGGCAGCGGGCGCCGCACGTGCCGGATGGCCTGAACATTGCGGTCGAGGGGTCCGGGCGTGCGGCCCGGGCACATTCCGGGGCCCGTTCCGCCGGCACACATGGAAGGGCCGCCCGGCCACGAGGCCGGGCGGCCCTTCGTTTCGGGCGGCCGGGGGATTACCGCCCCGGTGGGCTCAGCCGTCGGACAGCCGCCGACGGCTGCGAGCCCACACGATTTCGAGGATCAGACCGGCGACGACCGCGCAGGCCGCCGCCGTCCACGGCACTTCGACACCGACCAGCTTCAGCTGGAAGAAGTCCTGCAGCGACGGGACGACCAGCACCACGGCGAACGCCAGGCCCATCACGGCCACCAGGAGCACCCGCCACCAGGTGTACGGCCGCGCGATGATGGCCAGTGCCCACAGGGCGGTCAGGAACAGCGCCAGCGTCGCCGCGGAGGTCTCCGCGTCCAGGTTGTCGTCGTACACGGACCGTGCGAAGAAGTACGCCACCGACGTCGCGGCTGCCGCCAGCGCGCCGGCCGGCACGGCGAAGCGCAGCACCCGGCCGACGAAGTCGGGCCGGGCACGTTCCTTGTTGGGTGCCAGGGCGAGGAAGAACGCGGGGACACCGATGGTCAGCGAACCGATCAGGGTGACGTGGCGGGGCAGGAACGGGTACGGCGCCTGTGCGATCACGATGACCAGCGCCATCAGCACCGAGTAAATGGTCTTGGTGAGGAAGAGGTTGGCCACACGCTCGATGTTGCCGATGACCCGGCGCCCCTCGGCGACCACCGACGGCAGCGAGGCGAAGTTGTTGTCGAGGAGCACGATCTGGGCGACCGCGCGGGTCGCGGGGCTCCCGGACCCCATCCCCACACCGATGTCCGCGTCCTTGAGCGCCAGCACGTCGTTGACGCCGTCACCCGTCATCGCCACGGAGTGGCCCCGGGACTGCAGTGCGCCCACCATGTCCCGCTTCTGCTGCGGGCCCACCCGTCCGAAGACGGAGTTCTGCTCGACGGCGTCCGCCAGCGCCTCGGGGTCCTCGGGCAGGGACCTGGCGTCCACCGGCCGTTCGGCGCCCGGCAGTTGCAGCCCGGCTGCCACCGCTCCCACCGACACCGCGTTGTCACCCGAGATCACCTTCGCCGCGACCCCCTGGTCGGCGAAGTACCGCAGGGTGGCCGAAGCCTCGGGCCGGATGCGCTGCTTGATGACGACCAGCGCGCACGGTTCCACCGCGGAGGGCACCGCCGAGGGGTCGGCCAGCAGCTCGTCGAGCGGCCGGGAGCTGCGGGCGAGCAGCAACACCCGCATCCCGC
Source organism: Streptomyces sp. NBC_00370 (assembly GCF_036084755.1). Lineage (NCBI taxonomy): Bacteria > Bacillati > Actinomycetota > Actinomycetes > Kitasatosporales > Streptomycetaceae > Streptomyces > Streptomyces sp. NBC_00370. Next base: position 643,315 of record NZ_CP107968.1, on the reverse strand, counting down.
GGGCGCCGTACGAGTCGGCGGCCGTGAGCATGGAATGCCCGGCCGTGAGCATGGTGTCGGGCGCGCCCAGGAGCCAGGCCGACTCCCGGCCCGACGGCTCGGTGAACGCGGCGCCGCTCCACCGGCGCGCTGACGAGAACGGCGCGGTGTCCCGGCACCGCCAGCCCTGCGGGGCGGGGAACCTCTCGATGATCGCCTGCAGGCTGGCGTTGGGACGCTCGTCGGCGGCGCCGAGCGCGCCGAGCACGTCGTCGACGGGCACGTCGGGCGCCAGCGGCAGCACCTCGTCGACATCCATCGACGCCTCGGTGAGCGTTCCCGTCTTGTCCAGGCAGACGGTGTCCACCCGGGCCAGTCCCTCGATCGCGGGAAGTTCCTGCACCAGACACTGCTTGCGGCCGAGCCGGACCACACCGACCGCGAACGCCAGAGAGGTGAGCAGGACCAGGCCCTCCGGCACCATCGGCACCAGCCCGCCCACCATGCGTCGGACCGCCTCGGGCAGGTCGTCGTCGTTGACGAGCAGTTGGGTGATGATCAGAGCGATGCCCGCGGGGACGATGGCATAGGTGACGAACTTCAAGATCCGGTCGATGCCGTTGCGCAGCTCGGAGTTGACGAGCGTGAAGCGCCGCGCCTCCTCGGCCAGTTGGGCGGCGTACGCCTCGCGCCCCACCCGGGTCGCGGTGAAGACACCGGCCCCGGCCACCACGAAGCTGCCCGACATCACCGCGTCCCCGGCGTGCTTGTGGACCGGATCCGCCTCGCCCGTGAGCATCGACTCGTCGACCTCCAGGTTGTCGGCGTCGATGAGCGTCCCGTCCACCGCGATCTTGTCGCCCTGGCCCAGGTCGATGAGGTCGTCGATGACGATGTCCGAGGCGCTGACGGTGCTCCGCTGCCCGTCACGCCAGACCCGCGGCCGGCTCTCCCCGACGATCGCGAGCTGGTCGAGCGTCCGTTTGGCACGGACCTCCTGGAAGATACCGATCAGTGTGTTGGCGAGGATGACCCCGCCGAACAGCGCGTCCTGCACGGGCCCGACCACCACGATGATGACGAAGAGCACGCCGATGATCGCGTTGATCCGGGTGAAGAGGTTGGCCCGGACGATCTCGCCGGTGCTGCGGCTCGACCGGAGAGGGACGTCGTTGACCCGGCCGCTGGCGACGCGTTCGGCGACCTCGGCCGTGGTCAGCCCCAGGGCCTTGGGGGACGGTGGCACTTCCGGTGGCGCTTCGCCGCCTCCGCACGCCAAGGTCTCGGCGGATCCGCCGGGCTCGTCCAGCCGCTTCTTCATCCGTGGGCTCCTCCGCATACGTCGCTCACCCGCGCTGTCCGCTCACCGTTGCCGGGTTGTCCCAGGCGAAGGTAAAACCCGGACACGAGGCCTCACCAGGCACGAACGACGTTTCTTCGACTGACTTTCGACAGGGTTGCCGACCGGTGCGGCCAGCACTTCCGGCAGGCGCCGGACCTGGCCGCGGCAGCCCCGTCGCGTGCCCATACGGGCTCGATAGCGAAGGCATAGGAAGCCTTCGTAGCGTGCGCACCGGTGCGTTCGAGGCCGTATTCATCGCCCACTGCGAGCAGCCCGGAGGACTTTCTTGCCGACCCCGTTGAGGCAGGCGACATGATCACTCATCTCACCGAAGAGGCCGCGGTCACCGCCGAGGCCGCTCGCGCCACTCTGCCCGACCGGGCCACCGCGGCCGAGCTGGGACGGACGTACGACGTCGTCCCGCTGCACCAGGAATTCCTGGCCGACGTGATGAGCCCCGTCACCGCCTACGCACAGCTCTGCGGCCCGGACGAGCCGGGCTTCCTGCTGGAGAGCGTGCCGGTGTCGGGCGGGGTCGCCCGGTACTCGTACGTGGGCCACCGGCCCGTCCTGCTCGACCTTCCCGACGGTGATCCGCTGAGCGCGCTCCGGCGACGGCTCGCCGCTTCGGAGGCCCCGGTGCCGGGGCTGCCGCCGTTCCACGGCGGGGTCGTCGGACATCTCGGCTACGAGTCGGCGTGCCACTTCGAGGCGCTGCCGGTGGCGGACGGGCCGTCCCCGGGGCTCCCGGAGTCCGCCTTCCTGGCCGTCGAGGACCTGGTCGTCTTCGACCACGCCACCCGACGGATCCTGCTGATCACACTCCATCGGCCGGCGCACGAGTCGTACGACGACGCCGTCGCCCGGCTCGGGGAGCTCAGCCGCCGGCTGCGCGCCACCGCGCCCTCCGCCGGATTCACCGGCCGCCCACTGGACCGCACCGGCGAAACCCCGGAGAGCGACACGGCGGGCTGGACGGCGAACCTGACGGAGCGGGAGTTCGCCGAGCGGGTCGAGCGGGCCCGCGCCTACATCGCGGCCGGCGACGCCTTCCAGATCGTGCTGTCCCGGCGGCTGAGCAGACCGCTGCGCGCCGCTCCGCTCGACCTGTACCGCCACCTGCGGGCCACCAACCCTTCGCCGTACATGTACCACCTGAGCCTGGGGGAGGGCCGGCACGTCATCGGCGCATCGCCCGAACTCCTGGTCAAGGCGGAGGGGCGGCGGGTGGAGACCCGGCCGCTGGCAGGGACCCGGCCGCGCCATCCGGATCCGGCGGCCGACGCGGAACTGGAGCGGGAACTGCTCGCGGACGAGAAGGAGCGCGCCGAGCACGTGATGCTGGTCGACCTCGGACGCAACGACCTCGGCCGGGTCACCGAGCCGGGCACCGTCCAGGTCGAGCAGCTGATGCACGTCGAGCGGTTCTCCCACGTGATGCATCTTTCGTCCACCGTCTCCGGACAACTGGCTCCTGGGGAGACGGTGTTGGACGCCCTGCGGTCCACCTTCCCCGCCGGGACCCTGTCGGGTGCCCCGAAGATCCGGGCGATGGAGATCATCGCGGAACTCGAACCTGAGCAGCGGGGCGTCTACGGCGGAGCCGTCGGCTTCGCCGGCCACGACGGCCTGGCCGACTTCGCCATCGCCCTGCGCACGATCGTCGTCGCCGACGGCACGGTGCACGTCCAGTCCGGTGCGGGCATCGTCGCCGACTCCGACGCCAGGTCCGAGTTCCGCGAGACCCTGCACAAGGCCGGGGCGATGCTCACCGCCGTACGCCGCGCCGAAGGGGAGGCGCGGAGATGACCATCACCGGCGTGCCGTCCACCCGGCGCCCCCGCGTCGCGGTGATCGACAACTACGACTCGTTCACGTACAACCTGGTGCACCACGTGGCCGAAATGGGGGGCGCTCCCACGGTGTTCCGCAACGACGCGGTCACCGTCGCCGAACTCGCCCGGTACGACCTGCTGTTGATCTCGCCGGGGCCGTGCACCCCCGCAGAGGCGGGCGTCTCGGTCGAAGCGGTCCGCGCTCTCGGCGGACAGCTGCCCATCCTCGGTGTGTGTCTCGGCCATCAGTGCATCGCAGCCGCCTTCGGCGGATCGGTGGTGCGCGGGGAGCCCGTGCACGGCAAGACGTCACAGGTGCACCATGACGGCAGCGGTGTACTCGCCGGCCTGCCGAACCCCTTCACGGCCACCCGCTACCACTCGCTCGTCGTCCCCGAGGACTCGCTGCCGGACGAACTGCGCGCGGTGGCCCGCACCGCGGACGGCACGCTCATGGCCCTCAGCCACCGTGACCAGCCCACCTACGGCGTGCAGTTCCACCCCGAGTCGGTCCTCAGCCCCGAGGGGAAGCAGCTGATCGCGAACTTCCTGGAGAGCAGCGATGATTGAGCTACTGCGGGCGGCCGCACGACGGCCCCTCACCGAGACCGAGGCCGCCGAGGCGATGCGGGTGATCATGCGCGGAGAGGCCACCCCGGCACAGATCGCCGGGCTCGCCCTGGCCTTGACCGTACGGGGCGAGACCGTCGGCGAACTGACCGGGATGGCCACCGCCGCCCAGGAGTTCGCCACCCCGGTACGGCTCGAAGGGGACGTGCTCGACACCTGCGGCACCGGGGGCGACGGCCTCAACACCTTCAACATCTCCACCGCCGCCGCGATCGTGGCCGCTGCGTGCGGCGTACGGGTCGCCAAGCACGGCAACCGCAGCGCCTCCTCCGCCTGCGGCAGCGCCGACGTGCTGGAGGAACTCGGCGTCCGCATCGACCTCGGCCCCGACGAGGCGGCCGCCTGCCTCGAAGAGGCCGGCATCACGTTCCTGTTCGCCCCCGTCTTCCACCCGGCCTTCCGGCACACCGCCGCACCCCGCCGTGAACTGGGCACCCGCACCGTCTTCAATCTGCTCGGACCGCTGTGCAACCCGTCGGGTGCCCGGCTGCGCACCCTGGGGGTGCCCGACGCCGGCCTCGTCGAGCCGATGACGGAAGTCCTCGGCCGCCTCGGCGTCACCCGTGCCCTGGTGTTCCACAGCGAGGACGGCATGGACGAACTGAGCACCGGCGCACCGGCGTACGTGGCCGAGCTGCACGACGGCAAGCGCACCCACTACCGCTTCGACCCCACAGCGCTCGGCCTGCGGCCGGCCCGGCCCACCGACCTCACCGGAGGCGACCGCACGGCCAACGCGGCCGTCATCCGGGGCGTGCTGACCGGCGAGCCGGGCCCCGCGCGCGACGTCGTCCTGCTCAACACGGCCGCCGCCCTGCGGGCCGCCGGCACGGCGGGCACCTGGCAGGACGGAGTGCGGCTCGCCGCCGCCTCCGTCGACACCGGAGCCGCTGCCGCCCTGCTGGAACGCTGGGTCCGCGCCTCGCGGCGTACCGCCGCGCTGGAGGTACCGGCATGAGCGACATTCTCGCGACCCTGGTCAGCCAGGCCGCAGAGCAGACCGCGCGCCGCCTCGCCGCCCGCCCCGTCCCCGAGCTGACGGCACTGGCCGCCGCGGCCCCGCCGCCGCGGGACCTGGCCGCCGCCCTGCGGGAACCGGGCCTGTCCGTCATCGCCGAGATGAAACCGCGCAGCCCCTCCCGAGGAGCACTGACCGACGACTACCGGCCGGCGGAACGGGCCCGCGCCTACCGCGACGGCGGCGCGTCCGCCGTGTCGGTCCTGACCCACGAGGACGGTTTCGGCGGCAGCCCCGAACACCTGCCCGTGGCCCGCGCGGAGAGCGGACTGCCCGTCCTGCGCAAGGACTTCATCGTCGACGAGTACCAGATCCTGGAGGCCCGCGCTCTCGGCGCCGACGCGGTCCTGCTGATCGTGGCCGCGCTGTCCGCCCCGCGTCTCGTCGAACTCCTCGGCCACGCGCGGAACCTGGACATGGAGGCGCTGGTCGAGACACACAACGCCGAAGAGGTCGACACGGCGCTCGCCGCCGGGGCGACCGTCATCGGCGTCAACCACCGCGACCTGCGGGACTTCTCCATCGACCGGACGCTGTCCGCGCGGCTGCGCTCACGCGTGGGCCCCGAGCGGGTCATGGTCGCGGAGAGCGGCGTACGCGACGCGCGCGACGCCAGGGAACTGGCGCGGGCCGGAGTGGACGCGGTGCTGGTCGGGGAGCTGCTCATGCGAGCCGACGACCCCGGCGCCACGATCAAGGAGCTGATCGCATGACGGTGAGTCACACCCCCACGACACCACCACCGACCGCGTCCACGCCCGGCAGCGCACACCTGCCGCCGGCCGGCTGGCACCCCGGCTCCTGGCAGGACCGCCCCGCCGCCCAGCAGCCCGACTGGCCCGACCCGCGGGTACTGCGCCGGACGACGGAGGCACTCGCCCTCCAGCCGCCGCTCGTCCTGCCGGACGAGATCCTCGGCCTGCGCCGCGAGCTCGCCGGGGTCGCCGCCGGCGAGGGTTTCCTGCTGCAGGCGGGCGACTGCGCCGAGCGGTTCGCCTCCTGCACGGAGGACGACGTGCGGGGCAAGCTCCGGGTGATCCTCCAGCTCGCCATCCTGCTCACCTTCGGCGCCGGCCTGCCCGTGGTCAAGGTCGGCAGAATCGCCGGCCAGTTCGGCAAGCCGCGCAGCCGCCCCACCGAGACCGTCGACGGCGTGGAACTCCCCGCCTTCCGCGGTGACATCGTCAACGGCCCCGAGTTCACCCCGGAAGCACGGCGCCCCGACGCCGAACGCCTGCTGCGTGGCTACCACCACTCCTCGGCCGCGCTGAACGTCCTGCGGGCCCTGACCCTGGGCGGCTTCGCCGACCTCGACCAGGTCCACGCGTGGAACCAGGAGTTCGTCCGGCGAAGTGCCGCGGGCAGGCGCTACGAGAAGGCGGCCGACGACATCACGTGGGCGCTGCGGTTCATGTCCGCCTGCGGGGTGGACACCGGCGCCCAGCCGGAACTGCATCAGGCCCGGCTCTACACCTCGCACGAGGCTCTGCTGCCGCACTACGAGCAGGCGCTGACCCGCTACGACGAGAGCCGGCGCGCCTGGTTCGACACCAGCGCCCACCTGGTGTGGATCGGTGACCGGACCCGGCAACTCGACGGTGCGCACGTCGAGTTGCTGTCCGGCATCGCCAACCCCCTCGGGATCAAGGTGGGCCCTTCCACCGCACCGGACGAACTGCGCGCGCTGTGCGAACGCCTCGACCCGCACCGTACGCCCGGAAGGCTGGTGCTGATCAGCCGGATGGGCGCCGGACGCGTCGGCGACCTGCTGCCGCCACTGCTGCGCGCCGTCGGGGACGCGGGCCATCTGCCGGTGTGGACGTGCGACCCCATGCACGGCAACACCTTCGTCTCGGACAGCGGCTACAAGACCCGCCGACTGTCCGACATCACCGCCGAGGTCACCGACTTCTTCGCCGCGCACGCACGGGAGGGCACCCACCCCGGCGGCGTCCATCTGGAACTGACCGGTGACGACGTCACCGAGTGCCTCGGCGGCGACCTGGACGAAGTCGTCGACGAGACACTCGGCACCCGGTACGAGACCGCCTGCGATCCTCGTCTGAACGCGGCGCAGTCCCTGGAACTGGCCTTCCGCATGGGCGACATCCTGCGCGCCCATCTCAGCGGCCCCGCCTAGGCCCTGTCAGGTCAGGGAGCGAGTTCCGCCACGCGGCTCCAGCCGTCCTGGGTTCCGGTGATCACCACCCGCACCTGGGTCGTGGTCACCGGATCGTTGAACGGGATCCGCAGGTCCGGTGCGGAGTTGCCTTCCACGGTCGCCTCCGTCGTCCACTGCGACCCGTCCCACGTCTGGACGGTGAAGTCCGTGGGCACGCCGTCCGGATGCGAGACGAGGGCCACGCTGTCCAGCGTCACCGCTGTCGGGGAGGTGACGGTGAGGCTGTCCGGGAAGGCGTTCTGGTTGTCGTCGTTCCAGAACGTGGCGGTGTTGCCGTCGGTGGCGTTCGCCGGGTCGTACGTACGGGTCGCGCCGCCCACCTCGTTGGGGGCGTGGAAGGTGGACGCCGTCGCCGTGGTGCCGGCCGGCCAACTGCCGAACACCGAGATCCGCACCTCGCTGGTGGCGACCGTGCCGTCCGGGGCCCGTACGGTCACCGGCACCGCGTAGTCGCCGCTCTTGGCATCGGCCGGCACGCCGATATGCACGGTGCCGAGGGTCTCGGTCGGCGCCGGGGTCAGCGGGATGCTCGCCGGGGTGGCCGAGACGGACCACCCGGCGGGTACCCGGGCGCCGAGTTCGGCGGATCCGGACGCGGTGGACGCACCCTCGATCACCACATTGACGTCGCCGGAGGTGCCCGCCTTGACCGGCGTCGAGTGGCCGGCTGTCACCGTGAGATGGCTGACCGGCGTCCGCGGGGCGCTGACGGTGAAGGTGTAATCGCCGGAGCCCGCCGTCAGGTTGAGTGTCCGGTCGGTGGCCTTGCCGACGCTCAGCCCGGGGTCGGACTGCGGGTGCCGGCCGGCGTCGTAAATCGTACGGCCGCTCTCGCGGACGGTGGATCCCGCGCCTCCCAGCAGCGGCAGTTTGACGGTGGCGGTCGCGCCGACCGGTATGACGGCGTGGTACGTCAGGGTGCTGCCGTCGCGTTTCCAGGAGCTTTCGACCTTGCCGCGCACGGTCTGCTGCGAGGCCGTGACGTGGGTCAGGTCACCGACGACACTCGGCGCCAGTGTGAGGGTGCTGAAGCCGGAGCCGGTGTCACCGGCCTGGATCCCGGCGAGCTGCTGGTAGTACCACTGGCCGATCGAGCCGGCGAGACCGATGTGGTCCTTGGACGAAGTGCCGTCGGGGGCCGAGGAGTTGTTCCACTTCTCCCAGATGGTGCCGGGTCCCTGGGTGACCATGTAGCCGAAGCTCGGCTCGTCCTTGCGCTGTGCCAGGGCCAGCGCCACGTCGTTGCGGCCGTACTTGCCGAGCGCCTGGAACACGTAGCTGGTGCCGACGAAGCCGGTGGTGACATGGTTGTTGTGCGCGCCGATGTCCTGGACCAGCCGGTTCAGCGCGGTCTGCTCGTGTCCCGCCGGGACCAGACCGAGCACCAGCGGCATCGCGTACGAGAGCTGCGAGCCGTTGCCGAAGACGTCGGTCGACGCGTTGAAGTACCGCTTGAGGAAGCCGGACTTCACCTGGGCGGCCACGTCGGTGTAGTGCGTGGCGTCGGCCTTGTCGCCGGTCACCGCGGCCATCTTCGCCAGCAGCGTCGCGTCGAGGTAGTAGAAGGCGGTCTGGAAGTAGCTGTGCGGTGTGCTGACGGTGGACAGCCAGTCGTCGCCCCAGGTGGTCGGGGAGTGGACGACGACATGGTCGCTGTCGCTGATCGTCGCCAGATAGTCGACCCAGGCCTTGACCTGGCGGTAGTTGTCGGTGATCGGCTTGGTGGTCCCGTACTGGACGTAGGAGTCCCAGATGATCTGCGGGTACGCGTTGCCCCACGCAGGGTCGGTGGCCCAGGAGTTCTGGCCGCCGTTGGCGGGCGCGACGGACGGGAGGCTGCCGTCGGCGTTGGCGCTCGTGCGGATGTCGCCGAACCACTTGTCGTAGAACGACTGCATGTCGAAGTTGCTCATCGCCTCCTGGTCGGTGTCGCCCGCGTCACCCAGCCAGCCGTGCCGCTCGCGCGTCGGGCAGTCCACCGGGATGGACTGCAGGCCGTTGAGTTGGGTCTGGGTGACCGCGCCCTGGATCTGGTTGAGCAGCGGGTCGGAGGTGCTGAACGAACCCGCCGCCGGTACGTCGGTGTGCACGGCCTGCGCCGCCACCGTGACCTTCGCGCCGGCGGGCAGCCCGCTGATCTCGGCGTAGCGGAACCCCGCGTAGGTGAAGTGCGGGGTGTACGACTCCTGTCCGGCTCCGCTGAAGGTGTAGTGGTTGGTCTGCCGGGGCGGGTCGGACGCGCTGAAGCTGATGTTGGCCGTCGACACCTCGCCGTTCGCGTCGAGTATTTCGCCCTGCTTGATGTCGACGGTGGTGCCGGCCGGTGCGGCGGCCTGGAGAGTGGTCCAGCCGGTGCGGTTCTGGCCGAAGTCGTAGACGCGCCGGCCGTTCGCCAGGGTGGTCTCCTTGACCGGCTTGTACGTCTGGACGACCCGCGTCGGCGGCGTCACATCGGCCTGGAGCGCGGTCATCGCGTCGAGGGCGGTCGTGGGGTGCTCGCCGTACGCGCCGAGTTCGGCGAGCCGGAAGGTGCAACTGGTGCCGATGCAGGGGAGCTTGGTGGCGGTCACCCGGATGTAGCGGCCGGTGGTGTCGGCCGGGACCACCACCGGCGTGGTGCCGGGGTTCGGCTGGTCGGCCCCGGTGCGGTCGACGAGGGTGGTCGCCGTGGCGAACGTCGGGTCGTCACCGACCTGGACCTTGTAGCGGACGGGGAAGCCGGCGCCGACGAAGTCACCGCCCGTGTCGTTGGTGGGCCGCGCGGGGAAGAGGGTGACCCTGCGCAGCTTCTGGCTCGAACCGAGGTCGGTCTGCACCCACTTGGTGACGTCCGGCGCCGACTCGATCGCGGAGTGGTAGCCCTCCGAGTTGTCGGTCGACGCGTCGACACCGTCGGTGAGCGCGGCGGGCGACCAGCCGGCCGTGGTCGTGGTGTCCAACGAGGTCACCGGCTTGCCCTGGGCCAGGCTCCTGTCGTGGGCGACCGGGAACAGCGCGTGTGCCGCGGGCCAGGACGCGTCGTCGAACCCGGCGGTGTCCCAGCCGGCCGGGAGCTTGCGGGCGTCGTACGCCTCGCCGTTCCAGAAGTCGTCAGCGGTGACCGGGCCCGCGGTGGTTTTCGTGTCAGGGCCGGTACCGAAGGCCGCCGTGGTGCCGTCGGTGTACGTGACGTCGAGCTGCGCCACGATCACCGGTGCACCGCCGTACTGGCCCTTGCCCGCCATCAGCGCGAGGGTGTTGTGCCCCGTGCGGAGCTGCCGGGTGACGTCCAACGAACGGTAGAGGACACGGGAGTTGTAGTCGGTGACCGAGGAGTCCAGTACTTCGGCCGGATTCACCCGTGCGCCGTTGACGTGCGGTTCCACGATGCCCTGCGCGCCGAGGTGGAGCCGGGCGCGGGCGACCGGCTTCGTCAGGTCGAAGTCGCTGCGGGTGAGGGCGCCGTCGTCGGCGCGCAGCCACCAGGCCGACCAGTCGGAGGCGTTGAGCAGTCCGGTGTCGAAGGAGGAGGCGGCGGACCAGGGGGAGGCCTTGCCCTCCTTGTTCCAGGTCCTGACCGACCAGGTGTAGGTGTGGTCACTGATCAGCGCGGGCCCGGCGTAGCGCACATTCGTGGAGTCGGCCGAACGGACCCGGCCGGAGTCCCAGCCGTCGGGCACCCGGTCGGCCTTGCCCGACGAACGGGGCTGGACGCGGATCTCGTACGCGGTCTGCGCCTCGGCGCGGCCCGTGTCGCGGACCGTCCAGGCGAAGGCCGGCCGCGCGACGTCGAGCAGGGCGCCGGACGCCCGCCCGTCCGCGCGCAGGCCGGCAGGGGCGAGCGTCGTTCCGTCGGCTCCGTGCCGGGACGGTGGCTGGGCCGAGGCGACAGTGGGGACGGCCAGGGCTGTCGCGGCGAACGCGGAGAGCACCGCGAGACGTCTGCGGCGCCCTCTCCGAGGTCCGACTGCGGTCATGGTGACGCCTCCTCAGGAGAAAAACGTTTCATTCCCGGGAATGTCTTACCGGTCGAGCCGGGTCGCAGCAAGGGTCCCGACGAAGAAATCCGCGCGCGTTCATGTCAACTACCGCTGGTGTGGCGGCAATATGTCGGGTCGGCATGGTTGCCATCGCGAGGTGGCCGTGGATAGCGTGTGCCGCGTCTGAGCTTGAAACATTTCAATTCATTTCAAGCCACTGTCATGTACCCACCACAAACGGGAGCAGCGATGCCGGACACGACAGAACCGGGCGCGGGACCCAGGCGGCGCGCGCTCCTGAGAGCGGGAGCGGCGACGGTGGTGGTCGCCGCGGGGATGCGCGGCGGCACGGCGGAGGCCGCGCCCCGGGCCGACAGCGCCGGCCGGGACGCCGCGAGCGGCGCGGGACACCGCGCCGCCCCCAGCGGCAGCTGGGACCGGTTCAACCTCTCACCCGTGGGGCGTACGGTGCGCCCGGTCGCCGTGCACAGCACCACCGGCGGCGTCGACAACGCCACGTACCTGGTCAAGAGGTCCGGCAGGGCCCGCACCCGGCTGACCGGCGCCGGCGCCTCGGTCACCCTCGACTTCGGCAAGGAGGTCGGCGGCTTCGCCACCCTGACCTTCGGTGACGCGTCGGACAGCGGCCAGACGATCGGTCTGACCTATTCCGAGCTGTCCACCTACATCAGCACGGCGTCCAGCGACGGCTCCAACGGCGGCTCGAACAACGAGCCTCCGGTGACCTACCCGGTCGACCCGGCGGGCCGTGTGAGCACCCAGACCTCGGTACCGACCGGCGGCACCGAAGCGGCGGGCACCCCGGTCAGCCAACTGCGCGGCGGTTTCCGCTATCTGACCGTCGTCAACCGGACAGCCGGCTCCGTCGATCTCACCGACGTCTCGGTCGACATCGCCTTCGCGCCGAACGTCGCCGACCTGCGGGCCTACCCCAACTACTTCTCCTGCGACGACGATCTGCTCACCCGCATCTGGTACGCGGGCGCCTACACCGTGCAGACCAACATCGTGGCGAGCAACCAGGGCCGGGTCTGGGGCCCGCCGGACGTGGGCTGGAACAACAGCGCCCGGATCGGCGAGTCCGGCGACACGGTGCTGGTGGACGGCGCCAAGCGGGACCGTACGGTGTGGCCGGGCGACCTCGGCATCTCGGTGCTGACCGACTACGTCTCGCTCGGCGACCTGCGGACCGTACGGAACTCGCTGGACACGCTCTACCGCCACCAGGCGGCGAACGGCGCCCTCCCGTACGCGGGCCCCGCGGTCAACTTCGTCGGCAACTCCGACGCGTACCACCTGTGGACGCTCATCGGCACCGCCTCCTACCTCCAGTTCAGCGGCGACACGGCATGGGCGACCGGTGTCTACCCGAAGTTCAGGACCGCCCTCGACTACATCACCGCCAAGATCGGCTCCGACGGCCTGCTCGACGTCACCCAGTCCGCCGACTGGGCCCGTACCGACTCCGACGGGAAGAACCTCGAAGCCAACGCGATCATGTACCGGACGCTGCTCGCCGCGGGCACCTTCGCCGAAGCGGCAGGCGACGCGGCGACGGCGGCGGCCTGCGCCGCGAAGGCCGTCGCCCTGAAGGCGGCGGTCGAGGCGGGCGGTTACTGGGACGCGGGCGCCGGGCTCTACCGCGACAAGCCGGGCTCCACGCTCTACCCGCAGGACGGCAACGCGCTCGCCGTCTGGTTCGGTCTGACCGACGACGCGGCCAGGACCGCCGCCATCGGCAAGGCGCTCGCCGCCCGCTGGACCAGGACCGGCGCGCTCACCCCGGAGAAGAGCGGCACATCGGTGCACCCGTTCCCCGGCGGCATGGAGGTGCACGCGCACTTCGAGGCCGGACTCGACCGCAACGCAGTGGACTTGATCCGGCTGGAGTGGGGCTACATGCTCGACGCGCCCCAGGGCACGGCGAGTACGTTCTGGGAGGGCTACCGCACGGACGGCACGTCGGACTACTCGGGCTCGTACATGAGCGCGGCCCACGGCTGGTCGACAGGCCCCACCTCGGCCCTGACGTTCTACCTGCTGGGGATCGCCCCCGACCCGCACGGCGCTCCCACCTACCGGATCGCCCCGCACCCCGGCGGAGTGCGGCACGCCGAGGGGCAGTTGACCACCCCGGCCGGCGTCGTCGCCGTGTCGTGGCAGGACCGTGGGCGCGACGGGTTCGACCTCACGGTCGACGCACCGGCCGGCGCCGTGGCGGAGATCGCGGTGCCGGTGCCGGACGCTGCGAAATATGTCGTCCGGGTGGGCAACAAAGCCGCCTGGGACGGCACTTCGCGCGCCTACTCGGCCCGGACGGACGGCGGTTACGTCGTGCTGACCGGCATCCCGGCCGGTAGCCGGAAAATAACGGCCCGCAAGCGCTGACCGCGCCCGTAGCCGTAGCCGTAGCCGTAGCCGCCGGCTCTACGGGACGCGGCCCACGGCCCCGTAGAGGTAGATGTCCTCGACCGGCGCGACGGGCTCGTCCCGGAACCACTGCGGGGCCCGGACGATGCCAGGTTCGACCACGTCGAGTCCGTCGAAGAAACGGCTGAACTCCTCGCGCGTCCGGGGCGCGAGCTTGATGCCGCCGTCCCGGTATCCCGCCGTCCCCTTCCGGGTGAACTCGGGAGGGGACAGGTCCGAGGCGCCTTGCGACAGCGCGACGTAACTGCCCGGGGCGAGGGCGGCGACCAGTGTGGACACGATGCCGTACGGATCGTCCTCGTCGGGGAGGAAGTGCAGCAGCCCGATCATGGACAGCGCTACCGGCCTGCTGAAGTCGAGCAGTTGGCGCGCGTGGTCGACGACCCGCTGCGGCTGCCGGACGTCGGCGTGGACGTAATGGGTCGCGCCGTCGGGATGGCTGATCAGCAGCGCCTCGGCGTGGGCCAGGACGATGGGGTCGTTGTCCGTGTAGACCACCTGCGACGCCGGGTTGACCTGCTGCACGATCTGGTGCAGGTTCGGCTCGGTCGGGATGCCAGTGCCGATGTCGAGGTACTGGTCCACGCCCTGGGTGGCCAGCCAGCGGACGGCGCGCTGCATGAACGCCCTGTTCTGCTTGGCCTGTTCGGCCGCGCCCGCCGGCAGTGACTCACCCACCGCCTGATCGACGGGGTAGTGGTCCTTGCCGCCTAAGAGGTAGTCGTAGACGCGTGCGGCGTGGGACACACTGGTGTCCACCTGAAGCTTCGGACCTGTCATGCGCCTGACGCTATGCCAAGAGTCCGTCACTCCGCCAGAGGCCCCCGTGACGCCCCGTCGCCGCCGCTCACGCGCCGCTGCCGTTCACCTGCGGCTGCCGCTCACTCGTCGTCGCCCGTGAGCGGTTCGTCCGACGGCGCGATGATGCGGGCCGTCAGGTCCGGCTCCGCCATGTCCGGGTCGAAGGGGAACATCGGGCGGCGGATCCGGTGGTGCCCGAGGCGCAGCAGGTCCTGGTCGACGCCGCCCGGGGTGAGCGCGAGTTTCCAGCCCACGGACATGTCGAACAGCTCGGGTTCGAGATAGCCGATCTTGACGATCACGATGTCGGCGCCGCGCGGATCGAGCGCGAGATCGGTGAAGTCGTGCTCGTGGTGGTACGGCTTTCGCAGTGTGGTGAGGATCGCGAACACGCTGCCTACCCGCAGTACGACCTCGGTCTCCGCGTCAGGGTCGCCCTGCCGGATCGAGTGCACGACGCCGGTCATGGTGAGCGGTCCCGCGTGCCGGTCGTCGACCTCCGCGCCCGCCGTGACGGTGACGGTCGCGCCGACGCCCGCCTTCCGCGCCGTGGCGACCGCTTCGGGGCCCGGCACCGAGGCGTAGATGACGGTGGGCCCTTCGGGGTCCTGGAACTCCGGCCTGGCGAGCACGTGCTGGAGTCCCCACGTGACGTCGCCCGCACCGCCCGCGGTGGGGTTGTCACCCGAGTCGCTGATGAAGTAGGGCCGGTCCGCCGAGGCGAGCGCGTCGTCGAGGCAGGCGTCGAGCGACCCGGTGGGCGCGACGAAGGCGAACCCGCGGCGGCTCTCCCAGAACCCTCGGGCCAGCCGCTCGGCGCCCGCACTCACCGCGGCCTGCGACGGTCCCGTCACCACGACGGCGGCCCGGTTGCGCGGCTCGTCGGCCCAGGCGTAGCCGACCCAGATCGCCGCGTCGATGACGCCGTCCGCCGCCTCGACGTCTGCCACGGCGGCGTAGACGCTCTTCGCCGGCTCGACGCGGGTCGAGGTCTGTTCGCCGGCGAGCAGCACCGGCACCGGGACCCAGGCCTTGACCGGCCGGGGCGCGCCGGAGACGAGCAGGTCCACGAGGTTGCGCGCGGCCCGCTCCTTCGTCTCCATGTGGTCCTCGTGCGGGGCCATCCGGTAGCAGGTGATGAGGTCGCTCTGGTGGGCCAGCTCCCGTGAGACGTTGCCGTGCAGATCCATCGAGGTCGAGACGACGACGTCGGGGCCGACCGTCTCGCGTATCCGGCGCAGCAGCAGGGCCTCGGCGTCGTCGATGCCCTCGACCGTCATGGCGCCGTGGATGTCGTACCAGAGGCCGTCGAGGTGCGGCATGGCCGCCAGTCGCTCGATCAGCTCGTCCGACAGCTCGGCGAAAGCGCCCGCCGTCACCTGGCCGCCCGGCAGGGACTTGCCGACGAGCGCGCCGTGCCACTGCGCAGCGGCGGCCAGCGGCTCGCCCGGCGCGAGAAAGGGGTAGCGCGCGATCACGTCGGCGTCCCTGGCGGGGCGGAAGGCCGGGGCCTCGGTCCTGGCGGGCGAGAAGGTGGACGATTCGATGCCGAGGCCCGCGATGGCGATGACGGGACGGGCGACGGGCGTGCGGGACGGCTGCACGGCTCCTCCTGCTGCGGTTGTCATGAGGTCAGGTCTCCGGTGGGTGCGGGGTTCCGGCGCGCCGGTACGGGGCGGGGCGCCGTGTCGGCGACCGCGTCGGCCGACTGCGCGGCGGCGCGCTGGAGCGCGAACTGGCCGGCGCCGAAGAGACCGGCGTCGGCGCCGAGACTCGCGCGCTCGATCGTGAGGTGCTCGGTCACCAGCGGGTGGCAGGCCTCGTACAGCTGGCTCCGCACGGCGGCCACCAGCGGTTCGAGGGTCGAGAGGATGCCGCCCAGATACACGGCGTCGGGGTTGAAGAAGTTGACGTTCGCCGCGAGCACCTGGCCGAGGTGGCGGCCCGCCTGGCGGACCGCGCGTGTCGCCTGGGGATCGGCGTCGGAGGCGAGGCGCACCACGTCCTCCACCGAGCCGATGGCGGCGCCGCTCTCCCGCAGGACCCGCACCAGCGCGGCTCCGGACGCGACGGTCTCCAGGCAGCCGGTGTTGCCGCACGAGCACGGGATGTCGCCCGCCGCGTCGATGCGTACGTGGGTGATGTCCCCGGCGGCGCCGGTCGCGCCCCGGTAGAGCCGCCCGTCGACGATGATGCCGCAGCCGATGGCCGAGCCGATCTTCACCATGATCGACTGGCCGCGTCTGCCGGGCCGCGCGGCGTGTTCGCCGACGGCCATGCAGTTGGCGTCGTTGTCGACGGCGGCCGTCACACCGAACCGCTCCTCCAGCCAGGTGCCGACGGGGAACCTGTTCCACCCCGGCATCCGGGAGGGCAGGGTGACGGCCCTGGACTCGACGTCGACCGGGCCCGGCAGGGACAGTCCGACGCCGCGCAGCCGCTCCCGGCCGCGGGCCTGGGCGAGCTCTTCGAGCGTCTCGGCGAGCCGCGGCAGCGCCGTTTCGGGGCCGTCGTCGAGGGCGAAGGGCACGGTCGAGACATCGGTCAGATCGCCGCCGGGCAGCACGACACCGATCCGGGCGTGCCGGCCGCCGACGTCGGCCGCGACGGCGTACTCGTCGGTACCGCCCACGCGCAGCACCTTGCGGGGCCGGCCGCCGCCGGACGCGCGGGTGCCCTGTTCGGCGACCAGACCGCGCTCGACGAGCTGGCTGACCGTGAGCGAGATCGTCGACGGAGCGACGCCGAGGAGCTCCGCCAGCTCGGTGCGTGACACCGCCTGGCCGGAGGCGATGAGTTCGAGGACGCGCGAGGCGAGGGAGGGCACACCCCTGGCGCCGCTCCGGTGCGGTGCACTTATGTCAGACATGGGTGAACTAACTTCCGGAACGGGGATGATGGCGATGACAGTACGCCTGCGCCGCTGTCCGGCCGAGAGGTCAAGGCCGCCCGGGTTCCGCCTCGTTACCTGCCAATTACGGATAAAATGAACCCCGGGGTGAGGGGTGAATGGTCCGACGTGGGCTTTCTTCAGAAAAAAAGAAACCTTCTTTTTACGAAAGTTCGTTTGTTTTTTCGGGCGAGGCGGCCTTGACTGCTCTTCCAAGCGCCCACCGCGACGTCTCCCCGCCTTCCGCCGGGACGCAACGGGTCGTACTTCATCAGGAGAGTCATGTTCCCTGCTCGCGTGACGGAACGCCGTCGATGGGCACTCATAGCGGGCGCCGCCGCCTCGGCGTGCGCGCTGCTCGCCGGGTGCAGTGGGTCGACCGGTTCCGCGTCCGCATCGTCGGACTCGATCAACTACGCGCTGCCCGCCAACTTCACACCGAACTGGATCCTGCCGATCGGCACCGCGGCACACCTCAACACCAACAACGGCTCCATAGCGGCCGCGCTCTGGGAGCCGCTCGTCGCGTACGACGGGTCCAAGGGCACCGTCGCCTGGAACAAGGAGGCGTCGCTCGCCACCGCCGCCGACTTCGCCAAGGACGGCAAGAGTGTCGATGTGACACTCGGCAACCGGCACTGGAGCGACGGCAAGCCGGTCACCTCGCGGGACGTCGAGTTCTGGTTCAACGTCATCAAGGCCAACAAGGCGCAGTGGGCCAACTACAACGAGGGCAAGGCCCCCGACAACTGGACGTCCTTCAAGACCGTCGACGCCACCCACTTCACCATCACGTTCGACCGCGCCTACAACAGCCAGTGGATGCTGGCCAACGAGCTGAGCCTCATCAAGCCCCTGCCGCAGCACGCGTGGGACAAGACGAGCGCGTCCGCGGCCGTCTCCGACGCCGACAAGACGCCCGCGGGCGCCAAGCAGGTGTGGACGTTCCTCAACACGGCGGCGAAGAACATCTCGGGCTACGCGACCGACCCGCTGTGGAAGGTCGTCGACGGCCCGTACACCGTCAAGTCGTTCGCGACGTCGGGCAAGGTCGTGCTCGCCGCGAACAAGAAGTACGACGGCGGTGAGAAGGCGAACATCGCGACGGTCAACCTGCTCCCGTTCACCACGACGGACGCGGAGAAGAACGCGCTGCGCGCGAAGACGGTCGACTACGGATACATCAACGCCGGCGACCTCGACCAGAAGGACTCGTTCACCAACAACGGCTACGCGGTGAAGCCGTGGACCGGGTGGGCGATCACGTACATGCCGTACAACTTCAACAACCCCACCATGGGGCCCGTGTTCAAGCAGCTCTACGCACGCCAGGCCGTGCAGATGTCGATCGACCAGACCAGCCTGTCGAAGGTCATCTTCAACGGCACGGCGGTCAACGGCTACGGGCCGATCCCGCAGGCCCAGAAGTCCGAGTTCGTCTCGCAGGTCCAGAAGGACAACCCGTACCCGTTCTCGACCGAGAAGGCCAAGGCGCTGCTGACCGCGCACGGCTGGAGCGAGCAGGGCGGTGTGATGGTCTGTACCCAGCCGGGCAGCTCCGCCGCGCAGTGCGGCGCCGGTGTGACCAAGGGGACGAAGTTCGAGATGCAGGTGCTCTCGCAGTCGGGCTCGCCGGTCACGGACAACATGATGAGCGCCGTCCAGTCGTCGCTGTCGAAGACCGGGATCAAGTTCTCGATCAAGACCGCGCCGGTCAACTCGGTCCTCTCGCAGACCCCGCAGTGCACGGCGAACCAGTCGATCTGCAAGTGGCAGCTCTCGTTCTTCGGTACGGCGGGCAGCTGGTACTTCAACGCCTTCCCGACCGGTGACTCGCTGTTCCAGACCAAGGGCGGCTCGAACTTCGGCAACTACTCCAACCCGGACGTGGACAAGCTCATCACCGCGTCCACGACCTCGACGTCCAACGACGCCGTGCAGCAGTACAGCGAGGCCCTCGCCAAGGACCTGCCGGTGATCTGGCTGCCCGAACCCGACTACCAGATCTCCGTGGTCAAGAACGGCCTCGGCGGCTTCTCGCAGGACTCCCTGGCCAACTTCCACCCCGCACAGTGGAAGTGGACCGGCAAGTGATCAACACGCGGCGGGGGAGCGGGTGCTGCCGGGCGAACCTGCCCGGACACCACCCGGCCCCCGCCGCGACCCGTACGCCCCACTGATCCGAACCGGCCGGAATCCAGATGCCAACCTTCCTGTACCTGACCAGACGAGTCCTTCAGGCCGTCGTGGTGCTCTTCATCGTGACGGTGGTGGTCTTCTGCCTCCTGCACGCGCTCCCGGGCGGTCCCGCTCGCGGGATCCTGGGACCGCAGGCGACAGCGCAGCAGATCGCGGACTTCAACCACCAACAGGGCTTGGACAAGCCGCTGCCCGTGCAGTACGTCTACTACCTCGGCACGCTGCTGCGCGGGGACCTCGGGACGTCGTACACGCTCAACGAGCCCGTGTCACAGCTCATCGCACAGCGTCTGCCCAAGACACTCGTGCTCACCGTGCTGTCGGCCGTCCTCGGACTGCTCCTCGCGATCCCGCTCGGGATGGCGCAGGCCGTCCGGCGCAACAAGCCCGTCGACTACATCGGCACCACACTGAGCTTCATCGCCTACTCGACCCCGGTGTACTTCCTCGGCCTCGTGCTCGTCCTGGTCTTCAGCCAGGTCCTGAACTGGTTCCCGGCCCAGGCACCCCAAGGCGACACGCTCGGGCAGGTGTTCGCCGACCCGGCGGGACTCGTCCTGCCGGTCGTGGCGGGCGCCGCCTCCATGGTCGCCGTGTTCAGCAGGTACATGCGCGCCGCCACCCTGGAGAACCTCTCCGAGGACTACGTACGCACCGCCAGGGCCGGCGGTTCGCGGCAGGGGGCCCTGCTGCGCCGGCACGTCCTGCGCAACTCGCTGACGTCCGTCGTCGCGATGCTCGGCTACTACGTACCCGTGCTCTTCGGCGGTGCGCTGGTGGTGGAGCAGCTCTTCAACTACCCGGGCATGGGACTGCTGTTCTGGTCCGCCGCCCAGTCGTCCGACTATCCGGTCCTGCTCGGTTGCGTCCTCGTCATCGCGCTCGCGACCGTCGTCGGCACGCTCCTCGCCGACGTCGTCCAGCGGATCATCGATCCACGAGTGAAGGCAGGTCGCGCATGAGCGCCGTACTGCAGCCGGGCCAGGCCCCCGGCACCCGGGCGTCCGCCCAGGGACGTCCCGGCGCTCCCGCCACCGGACTGCGCCTCGTCGCCCGCAGGTTCGCCCGCAACCGGCTCGCCGTCGTGGGGCTCGCCGTCGTCGTCCTGTTCGTGCTCTTCTGCTTCGTCGGACCGCTCGTGTACTCCACGGACCAGACGCACACCACGCTCTCCCAGGTGAACCTCTCCCCGAGCGGCAAGCACCTGTTCGGCACCGACGCCGTGGGGCACGACGAGTTCGGCCGGCTGATGTTCGGCGGCAAGGTGTCACTCATCGTCGGCCTCGCGTCCGGACTGCTCGCGACCGTCATCGGCACCCTCTGGGGCGCGACCGCGGGGTACGCGGGCGGCTGGATCGACGCCGTCATGATGCGCATCGTCGACGCGGGCATCGCGATCCCCGCGCTCTTCATCCTCCTGGTGATCTCCGCGATCTCCAACCCGGGGGTCTGGGGCCTCGTCGTCATCATCGGACTGGTCTCGTGGCTCGTCCCCTCCCGGCTCATCCGGGCGGAGACCCTCACCCTGAAGAGCCGCGACTACGTGCTCACCCTGCGCGCCATCGGCGGCACCCACAGCCGCGCGATCGGCCGCCACATCCTGCCCAACTCCATCTCGACCATCGTCGTCGCCGCGACCTTCCAGGTCGCCGACGCGATCCTGCTCGTCGCGTACGTGTCGTACCTCGGCCTCGGCGCCCAGCCACCCGCGACCGACTGGGGCGGCATGCTCTCCGCAGGCCTCAACGCCGCCTACTCCGGGCGCTGGTGGCTCATCCTGCCGCCCGGCCTCGCCATCATCCTGGTCGTGTGCGCCTTCAACGCCATCGGCGACGGCCTCCGTGACGCATTCGACGTGAGGGGACGCGGATGACCGCCACCGAAGCGACCGCAGTGACCGCCGAGCCCATCCTCGAACTCGACGGCCTCGGCGTCACGTTCACCACCGAGAACGGCGACGTGCCCGCCGTACGCGGAGTGTCGCTGCACGTACGGCCCGGCGAAACGCTCGCGCTGGTCGGTGAGTCCGGCTCGGGCAAGTCGACGGTCGCGCTCGCCGCGATCGGACTGCTGCCCGGCAACGCCCGCGCCACGGGCCGCGCATCGGTCGGTACGACCGATGTCGTCGCCGCCTCCGAAGCGGACCTCGCCAAGCTGCGCGGCCGCAAGGTCTCGATGGTCTTCCAGGAGCCCGCGACCGCACTCGACCCGCTCACCCGCGTCGGCAAACAGATCGCCGAAGTCGTACGCAACCACCGCTCCCTGTCCGCCGCCGACGCGGCGAAGGAAGCCGTCTCCTTGCTGCGCCGTGTCGGCATCCCCGACCCCGAACAGCGGGCGTCCGCCTTCCCCTTCCAGCTCTCCGGCGGACAGCGGCAGCGCGTCGTCATCGCCATGGCCATCGCGAACGGTCCGAGCCTGCTGATCGCGGACGAACCGACCACGGCGCTCGACGTGACCGTGCAGGCCGAGATCCTCGACCTGCTGCGCGAACTCGCCGTCGACTCGGGCACCGGCGTGCTGCTGGTCACCCACAACATGGGCGTCGTCGCCGACTTCGCCGACCGGGTGGCCGTCATGCTCCAGGGCGAGATAGTCGAGACGGGACCGGTGGAGGACGTACTGCTCCGCCCGACCCACGACTACACCAAGCGGCTGCTCGCCGCCGTACCCCGGCTGAGCGTCGCCGAGCGCGGTGCGGAGCCGGTGAAGACCGGGACAGGCCGCGCCTCCGCCGACCCCGTGGTCGATCTGCGCGACGTGACCGTGCAGTTCGGCCGCGGCCGTGGCGCGGTGCGCGCCCTCGACGACGTGTCCTTCGCGGTCAACCCCGGCGAGACCGTCGGTCTCGTGGGGGAGTCGGGCTCCGGCAAGTCGACGGTGGCCCGTGTCGCACTCGGCCTCGTCCAGCCCGCGGCCGGAACGGTCTCGCTGTTCGGCACCGACCTCGCCAAGACCAGGGCCCGCGCCCGCCGGGCCCTGCGGTCCGGTGTCGGTGTGGTCCTCCAGGACCCCGTCGCCTCGCTCGACGCGCGGATGAGCGTCGCCGAGTGCATCGCCGAACCACTGCGTGTCCACCGACGTGGCATGTCGGCGAAGGAGCGCCGGGACCTGGTCGCCGAGATCCTTGAACGGGTGCGCCTGCCCAGGGACTTCGCGCGACGGGCCCCCGGTGAACTGTCCGGCGGACAGCGCCAGCGGGTGAGCCTCGCCAGGGCGCTCGTGCTCGCCCCGCGACTGCTCGTCGCCGACGAGCCGACCAGCGCCCTGGACGTCAGCGTGCAGGAGACCGTGCTCGAAGTGATCTCCGAGCTGAAGGACGAACTCGGCTTCGCCTGCCTGTTCGTGTCCCACGACCTCGCCGTGGTGCAGCAGTTCTCCGAACGCGTCGTCGTCATGCGGGCAGGACGTATCGAGGAGGAGGGCGCCACCGAGGCGACGCTCAGCCACCCCGAGACCGACTACACCCGCCGGCTGCTCGCCGCCGTGCCCGTACCGGACCCGATTCTGCAAAGACGGCGCCGTGCCGACCGGCAGGCGGCGCTCGCCGCAGGCGGATCGGACGCGTCGGTCACAGCGGAAGTTGACGGCGGATCGGACGTCGAAGCATGAGCCGAACGGAGATACACCGACCCGTGCGCGCCAGGTACGCGGGGATCGACATCGGAGGCACCACCACCCAGGTCGTGCTCTGCACGGACGAACTCGCCGTCGTCGACCACATGGAGGTCGCGACCCCGGCGGCCGACGGCGGAACAGCCATGGTGGGCGCGGCACTTGACGCGCTGCGGATGCTTCTCGGCCGGGTGCCGTCCGACCTGCGCGGGGTCGGGGTCGGCGCCGCGGGAGTGGTCGACGCCAGTACGGGACATGTCCTCGTCGCCAGTGACTCGTTCACCGGCTGGGCGGGCTTCCCGGTCACGGAGACCGTCGAAGCGGCCCTCGGCGTACCGGCGTTCCTCGACAACGACGTCAACGCGTTCCTGCGCGGTGAGGTGTCGAAGGGCGCCGTCGAGGGGGAGCCGTACGTCCTGGGGATGACCCTCGGCACGGGTGTCGGCGGGGCCTTCTGGATGGGCGGGGAGCTGTTCGAGGGCCCGCACGGCGCGGCGGGCGAGATCGGCCACATCCCGGGCTTCGGCGACCTGCCGTGCACCTGCGGCGGCCGTGGTCATCTGGAGACGCTGGCGTCGGGGCGCTCCATCGGCGCCCGCTACGAGGAACGGACCGGCCGGCCCACCACGGCCCGGGACGTCGCGGACGCGGCGGACCGGGGCGACCCGGACGCGGTCGCGGTGTTCGAAGCGGCGGGCTCGGCCGTCGCGCGGGCGATCCTCATCACGGCGGGCGTCGTCGATGTCACCACGGTGGTGATCGGCGGCGGTGTCAGCAGGGCCTGGTCCCTGCTCGAACCGGCGATCCTGCGCGCACTGGCGGCGGAACCACCCGTGAGCGGGCACCCGGTGCGGCTCGTACGGAGCGCGCTGGGAAGCAGCGCCGTCGCGATCGGCGCCGCGTCCCGGGCCCGTACGGCACGAGCCGACGGCCGGCGGCCGGACGGGCCGCGCTCCGGCCGCCCGGCGGCGACGGTGCAGGGGCAGCGGTAGTCTGCGGCACCATGACGCGTGCCTGGATTCTGCCGACGCTGTTTCTGCTCTGCGGCGTTGTCGTCGCGGCCGGGCCGGCCCTCCGGGGGAGTCCGGGCCTGGCCGCGGTGTGCCTGCTGGTGTTCGTGGCGGTCGCGGTCGTGCACTCGCCGCTGGTCTTCCCGCGGTCGATCGGCGCGCCGGAAGCACAGCGCCGCAGCGCCGCCGACGGCCGCCCGGTCGTCTTCTGGCGGCCGGGCTGCAAGTACTGCCTGCGGCTGCGCTTCCGACTGGGCCGTCACTCTCGGCAGTTGCACTGGGTCGACATCTGGCGCGACCCGGCCGGCGCCGCGGTGGTCCGGGCGGCGAACGGCGGCGACGAGACCGTGCCGACCGTCGTCGTGGCGGGCCGGGCCCACGTCAACCCGGAACCTGACTGGGTACGTGCACAGCTGACGACGTGAGTGAAGCGCGCACGCCCGGCAAGGCGTTGCTCAACGGCCTTTTTCGGCAGCGGACTTGAGCGCGTCGAGGGTGGACTGGTGCGGCTGGTCGATGACCGCCTTCGACTCGTCGACAAGACCGGTCAGCCGGGCCACCTCGGCGTTTGTCAGATCCGCCGCCACCTCGGCCGCCGCGGTGTTGGCCCGCAGATGGTCGGGGTCGGCCGTACCGGGAATGACGACCATGGCGGGGGAGCGGCGCAGCAGCCAGGCCAGCGCGACCTGGGCCGGTGTCGCGCCGAGCCGCTTCGCGGGGCCGGTCAGCTCGTCGTAGTCGGCGAGCCGCCCGGAGGCCAGTGGGAAGTACGGGACGAACATGATGCCGTGCGCCTCGCAGTCGGCGAGCACCTGGACGCCGCTGCGGTCCAGCAGGTTGAAGCGGTTCTGCACGGCCGCGATCGGCGTCATCCTGCGCGCGCGGGCCAGCATCTCCGGCGATGCGCCGGACAGCCCGATGCGCCGGACGAGCCCTTGGTCGCGCAGCTCGACGAGCACACCCAGCGACTCCTCCAGCGGCACGTCGCTCGGTCCCGCGGGACCGTCGCCGCCGAGCCGCAGGTACGTCAGCTCGCTCGCCTCCGTACCGAGGTCGGCCAGCGACTCGTGGACCTGGCGCCGGACCGTTTCCGGGTGGTCCGTGATGATCCATGTCTTGTCGGGGCCGCGCCCGGCGCCGACCTTGTTGCCGACGATCAGTCCCTCGGGGAAGGGCCGCAGTGCCTCCCCGATGAGCTGGTTCACCGTACGCGGTCCGTACGCGTTGGCGGTGTCGAAGAACGTGACGCCCAGCTCGACCGCCAGGCGCAGCACCCGCCGCGCCGACTCGGGATCGTCCGGCGGCCCCCAGACGTTCGGTCCGGCGAGCTGCATGGCGCCGTATCCGACACGATTCATTGGCTTCTCCCTTGCCGTATCACTGCCACGGGCATCTGCGTAGCAGTGCCCGTGTCAGTGATACGCCGAATGCCGTAGCATTGCAACCGTGGACGAAGCGAAGAGCCGTACCCGGCGACAGATCCTTGAAGTGGCCGCGGGCATCCTGGAACGCGAGGGCGCGCAGGCGCTCTCCACCCGCTCGGTCGCGGCGGCGGCCGGTATCCGCGCGGCCTCCCTCTACCAGTTCTTCGCCGACAAGGACGGCCTTCTCGCCGCCCTGGCCATCCACGGCTTCGACATCTATCTGGCCGAGAAGCACGATCTGGCGCACACCGACGACCCGGTCGACGACCTGCGCCGAGGCTGGGACATCCACGTCGACTTCGGGCTGCGGCACCCCGCCTTCTACCTGCTGATGTTCGGCACGGACCGGCCGGACCGCCGGCCGCCCGCCGCCGACGAGGCCCACGACCACCTGCTGAAGGCACTCGACCGCGTCGCCGCCGTGGGCCGCCTGCGGGTCCCGCCCGCTCTCGCCGCGAGCTTGTCCACGGCGGCCGTCACGGGCGTCACCCTGTCGCTGATCAGCACGCCCGCCGAGGACCGTGACCCGGACCTCGCCCGGCGGATGCGCGACACCGTCCTCGACTCCCTCACCACCGACCCACCCCCGCCCGCGGACCCCCGCCTCGCGTCCCGCGCGCTCGCCCTCGACGCCGCCGTCAGGACGACGGACGAGGCGACGCTCCCGCTGAGCCCGACCGAGACGGCCCTCCTCAGAGACTGGCTCCACCGCCTCGCCCGCTGAGCCGCGCAGACCCGGGGTGGCGGGTCTCAGTCGAGGATGAAGTCGCCCCCGGCCGCTGTGGCGAGGCCGGGACCGAACGCGGCCGCCGGTGTGTAGGCGCCCGGCCCGGCTTCGCCGCGCGCCAGCCGCAGGGCGATCTCCGCTGCGACGTCTGCGGTGTACTCCATGCCGTCACCGACGCGCAGCCAGCCCTCGCGGCTCGTGCCGTCGGACCAGGTGACGACGGCGTGTCCCCAGGAATGATGTCGCGGCCTCGGCGCGGCCTTGGTCGTGGTCCGGGCCATCCGGCGGACGGCGAACCGGCCCAGGGCGGGGACGGACAACAGCACTCCGAGCGCGGGCAGTACGGCCCGCACGACGGGCGAGGCCGGGGCCAGCGCGGAGGTGGCGGTGACGGACGGCGCCCCGCTGGCCCGCTGCGCGGCCAGTAGTTCGCCCGTCGGGACGCCCGCGGACTTCACCCGCTGCCCGTCGGGAAGGGTGAGGTGCTGCGGGTTCGCGCCGAGCCGGGTCCTGGCCAGGCGGCCGTTCCTGTAGTCACGTCCGCCGGTGGTCAGCACCTCGACGAAGGTGGCGGCGAAGGCGGTGCCCAGCACTCCGTCTTCGGCGGCCACGGAAGACAGAGCGTCGACGCGTACCGCGTCCGGGGTCGGCCGGTCCTCGCACAGCTTCGCCACGACGGCCTCGGTCGCCAGCACCCCGAATCCCCCGCCGGTCACGAGCGTGCTCCCTGCGGTGGTTGCGTCGTCGTGCAGGGTGAGCAGCCGGCCGGCCGCAGCCAGGTCGGCCGCCAGATCCACGTAGTGGCCGCCCGGCATACAGGCGCGGGCGATCGGCTCGGCCGTCTCGGCGTAGTCGCCGATGGTGTTGACAACCACAACCGGCCGCTCGCGGGTGATCGCGGCGGCGATGTGTTCTGCCGTGCCGGCGACTACGGTCTTCGTGCCGTCGCCGAGGCCGAGATCCGCACCAACCTTGCGCAGACGCTCGTAGTCACGTCCGACGAGCACCGGCGTGACGCCCCGCGCCGCCAGCCGCGCGGCGACCGCGCGGCCGATCCGGCCCGTGGCGCCCAGGACCCACACCTCGTCGGTCTCTTCGTTCGGTGCCATCGGGATTCCTCTCCGCGTCGGCTTCCACGCTGATGTCTCACTGTGTCATCACTCAGGCTAGCAGCACTGACGGCACAGTGAGACATCACTTGCTAGGGTCGGACCATGGCGCGATGGGACCCGGGAACGGAAGAACGGCTCACGAAGGCCGCGTTGGAGCTCTACAGCGAGCACGGGTACGACAGCGTGACCGTGACGCAGATCGCCGAACGCGCTGGAATCACCCGGCGCTCGTACTTCCGCTACTTCCCCGACAAGCGCGAAGTGCTCTTCGCGGGCTCCGAGCGCCTGCCCGCCGCGGTGGCCGATGCCGTGCGAACCGCCGACGAGACCGCCTCCCCGCTGACCGCGACCCTCGACGCCCTTGCCCAGGTGGGCACGCAACTCGTCATGCTGGTCGATCATGCCGCCGAACGCCGCGCCGTGATCGACAGCAGCGCAGAACTCCAGGAACGCGAGCGCACAAAACTCGCGGCACTCACCACAGCGATCCGGGGCGCACTCGACCAACGCGACGTGGAGCCCGGCAGGGCAGGATTGGTCGCCCAGATCGCGACGATCGCCTTCCAGAACGCGTTCTTCCAATGGGTCGAAGCCCAGGGGCAGATCGACTTCCCGACCTGCCTCCGATCGGTCGCCACGGAACTCCGGGACACCCTCCGGCACGAGTAGGCGAAACGCTCCGAGCCCCGCGGCACTGCGGAAATGGCCCGCTGGCACACATGTACGAGGCCTAGGTGGCGCGGTTAGAGTGCCGGACGGACAAGTTGTGTTCTCTTGTTAACGACTTTGTGAAGAGGATTTCGTGTTGAGTCAGGTTCCATCAGGTATTTGGTGCGGCACCGACCGCCAGGTGACGGAGGGGCCCGGTAGGCCGGTCGAGGGCACGGGGTGTGCGGCATGAAGCGCATCCTCATCCGCTCGGGGAAGAGCCCCTTCCGTGTCGCCACGCACGAAGAGTTCATTCACCAGGACCTGATCGGTACGAACAACGGGAATCTGCTCTTCAGCGACGCCGCACACAAGCTGCTGCTCACCGACCGTACCGAGGTCACGTCCAACGGGATCAGGACCAACTCCTCGGCCGAGCGGGCGCGGGAGATCAACGAGCAGTACGACGTCTTCGTCGTGCCGCTCGCCAACGCCTTCCGTCCCGCTTTCCAGGCGTCCCTGGACCGGCTGTCCACGCTGATCGAGCAACTCACCATTCCCGTGGTGGTCCTCGGCGTCGGGGCGCAGGTCGGCGCCGACTACGACACGGAGCCGCTGCGGCCCATGGAGGCGTCGGTGCGCCGGTTCGCCCGGGCTGTACTGGAGAGATCCCCGGCCATCGGTGTCCGCGGTGAGCTGACCGCCTCGTATCTGCGCGGCCTCGGTTTCGGCGACGTCGACATCATCGGCTGCCCTTCGATGTTCCTGCACGGCGGCACCTTCCCCACGCCCCGTGACCCCGGCACCATAGACGCCGGCTCTCGGATCGCCATCAACCTCTCGCCGGACGCGATACCCGTCGGCGACGTGGGCGGCCTGGCGCGGCACGCGGTGGAGCGCTTCCCGCAGCTGACATACTTCGCGCAGAACACCCTGGACGCCGAGATCCTCTTCTGGGGCGACACCACGGCGGCGGCAGGGAGGCACGACGCGTTCCCCCTCCAGCTGACGCACCCGCTGTTCCGGGAGAACAAGGTCAGGGTGCCGATGGACCCGACCGTCTGGATGCGGGAGCTGGCCTCGTACGACTTCGCCTACGGCACCCGCATCCACGGCAACATCGCGGCCCTGCTGGCCGGCACTCCGGCCGTGGTACTGACCCACGACTCCCGCACCCTCGAACTCTGCCGCTACTTCGACCTCCCGCACCGGCAGCTGCCCGGTCTGCCCGGGGACATCCACCCCCAAGACCTCTACGACCAGGCCGACTTCAGCGGGCTTCTCAAGGGGCACGCGGAGCGGTTCGACCGTTTCACCGCCTTCCTCGACAAGAACGACCTGGAGAACACCTTCATCCACGGCGACGGCGGCGCTGCCTTCGACGCACGGATCGCGGACATCGAACTGCCGCCCTCGGTGGCGCTGTGGGACGGCTCCGACGACGGCGCGTTGCGCTACCGCTTCAGCCGGCTGCGTGAGCAGCTGGCACACAACAACGCGTCGGCCGAGCGCCGCATCAACGGACTCACCAAGAAGAACAACGACTTGCAGAAGCGGCTCACCACGGCGGAGCGGCAGTACAGCTCCGTACAGCAAGAGATCGCCGCGATGCGCAAGCAGTTGACGGCGACGGAGAAGCGGATGTCGGGCGTCGAGAAGCGACTGCTGGTCCGCCTCGGCCCGGCGATACGGCGCCGGGTGCGCCGGAAGTAGCCGACGGCGGGCCCGGCGGACACCTACGCCGGGCCCTCGCGCGGGCTGCTGGATCCGCCGGGTTACCAGGAGCCGCCGTGGTACGCCAAGCCCAGTACGAGCGCTGCCGCCGCGGTGGCCAGGAAGACGATTCCGCCGACGATGTTGCGGGAGCCCACCCGCAGGTGGGCGATGATCGCGCCGATGAAGTACAGCACGAGGCCGGACGCGGCGACGGCTCCCAGCAATGGCACGGCGAATCCGGCCACCAGGCCTACGGTGCCCGCCGCCAGCAGCAGCCCCAGGACCGGCACCCACTTCCGGGGCAGGCCCTTCATGTCCGCCTGGGACTTGGGGTATTCGTGGCCGATCAGGTAGGTGACGGCGGCGGCGCCGTTGAAGACCGCGCCGAGGATGGTGACCGTGACATAGGCGGCGAACACGCATTCTCCGTTTTCTGCGGGGGAGCGCTGCTGTGCGGCGCTCCCTTGGGATGTCGTCCTCCTGCAAGAGAAGCCGGCGACTCGATGTGTGACATCGATCAGGAACTAGTTGGTCTGGACGATCTGGATGAGGTTGCCGCAGGTGTCGTCCAGCACCGCCGTGGTGACCGGCCCCATCTCCACCGGCTCCTGCGTGAACCGCACGCCCAGCGCGCGCAGCCGCGCGAACTCCGCGTGCACGTCGTCCACGGCGAAGGCGGTGGCCGGGATGCCGTCCTCGACCAGTGCCGACTTGTACGGCTTGACGGCGCGGTGGCCGTCGGGCTCCAGCAGGAGTTCCGTGCCGTCGAGGTCGTCGGGGGAGACCACCGTCAGCCAACGGTCCTCTCCGACGGGCACTTCGACCTTCTTCACGAAGCCCAGTACGTCCGTGTAGAAGCGCAGGGCCTTGTCCTGGTCGTCGACGAACACACTGGACAGGTGGATCCTCATGGTTCTCCTCCGTGGTTACGTGAACCGAGCGCGATCACCGAGCCCGATCACCGGCGCGGGTGGCAAGCATGCCAGGCAGCGCCCCACCATCTGGAGAGGAAAGAGAACAATGACAGCGTCGGACAGTTCGGAACGCGGCTATCTGCTCGACAACAAGCAGTCGGAGGCCGGTATTCGGTTCGGTGCGCTCTCCGAGCTGTTCGACCCGGTGACGTTCCGGCACGTCGACCGGCTCGGGACCGGCGCGGGGATGCGGTGCTGGGAGGTCGGGGCCGGGGGGCCGTCCGTGGCCGTCGGGCTGGCGGAGCGGGTCGGGAGCGGGGGCGCAGTCGTCGCCACCGACATCGAGGTGTCCTGGGCGGCGGACGCCGCCGACGCCGCCGGCGGAGTGGTCCAGGTGCTACGGCACGACGTGGCCGCCGACCCGCCGCCGCCCGGAGCCTTCGACCTGGTGCACGCGCGCCTCGTCCTGGTGCACGTGGGCGACCGCGCGGAGGCGCTGCGCCGGATGATCGGGGCGCTGCGCCCCGGCGGCTGGCTGCTGCTGGAGGACGCCGACCCCGGGCTGCAGCCGCTGCTGTGCCCCGACGAGTCAGGCCCCGAGCAGCGGCTCGCGAACCGGCTCAGGACCGGCTTCCGCGAACTGATGGCGGCGTGCGGAGCGGATCTCGCCTACGGCCGCACGCTGCCCCGGCTGCTGCGCGAGGCCGGGCTCGCCGACGTGGAGGCGGACGCGTACTTCCCGATCACCTCACCCGCCTGCACGGTGCTGGAGGCCGCGACCGTACGGCAGATCCGCGGCCGGCTGGTCGCCGCAGGCCTCGCCACCGACGCGGAGATCGACACGCACCTGGGGAACGTCGCTACCGGCCGGCTGGACCTGGCCACCGCCCCGCTCGTCTCCGCGTGGGGCCGCAAACCGTAGTCCCGTCTGCGGTGGGCGGGGGGCGGTGGCGTCGCGCGGAAGGAGGGTGGCTGGCGTGGGGCGCACGGCTTATGGGGCACATGCGCTATTCATTACGTATGACCGATCTTGACTACGCTGACCGATCCGACTTCCAGGACGCCGAGCGGGGCTTCGTCGCCGCCCTAAGCCCCGCCGTCGTGCGCACCGAGGACGGCCGGGTGATCTGGGACGGCGAGGCGTACGCGTTCCTGGACGGCGAATGCCCGGACAGCGCGCACCCCAGCCTGTGGCGGCAGAGTCAACTGTGCAACAAGCAGGGCCTGTTCGAGGTGACCGAGGGGATCTACCAGGTCAGGAACCTCGACCTGTCCAACATGACACTGGTCGAGGGCGACACCGGTGTCGTCGTCATCGACCCGCTGATCTCCGCCGAGACGGCGGCGGCTGCGCTCGCCCTCTACCGCGAGCACCGTGGCGACCGCCCCGTTACCGGGCTGATCTACACGCACTCGCACGGCGACCACTTCGGCGGCTC
Source organism: Streptomyces sp. NBC_00370 (assembly GCF_036084755.1). Classification (NCBI taxonomy): domain Bacteria; kingdom Bacillati; phylum Actinomycetota; class Actinomycetes; order Kitasatosporales; family Streptomycetaceae; genus Streptomyces; species Streptomyces sp. NBC_00370. The sequence goes on along the minus strand of NZ_CP107968.1, from coordinate 611,424 downwards.
GCGCGGGGTACTCCCGCACGGCCACCCGCCGGTTCCGGTGATCGCCCCGGCCGGTTTCCTGGAGCACGCGGTCGCGGAGAACGTCTACGCGGGCGGTGCGATGACCCGTCGTGCCGTCTACATGTACGGCGCCGAGCTGGCCAAGGGACCCGCCGGGCAGATCAGCGCGGGTCTGGGCATGACGACGTCCAAGGGCACCATCACCCTCGTCCCCCCGACGCTCGACATCACCCGCACCGGGCAGGAGGAGACGGTCGACGGCGTACGCATCGTCTTCCAGATGACGCCGGACACCGAGGCGCCGTCCGAGATGAACTTCTACTTCCCCGACCGGCGCACGCTGTGCATGGCGGAGAACGCGACCCACAACATGCACAACATCCTGACCCTCCGGGGCGCGGTCGTACGCGACACCCGCATCTGGGCGCACTACCTGGGCGAGACGATCGCCCTCTTCGGCGACGAGGCCGAGGTCGCCTTCGCCTCCCACCACTGGCCCACCTGGGGGAGGGAGCGCATCGTCGCCCACCTCGCTGGACAGCGCGACATGTGGGCGTACCTGCACGACCAGACCCTGCGCATGACCAACCAGGGACTGACCGGCGCGGAGATCGCCGAGCGCATCGAACTGCCGCCTGCCGTCGCGAACCGGTGGGCCAACCGGGGCTACTACGGTTCCGTCAGCCACAACGTCAAGGCCATCTACCAGCGGTACATGGGCTGGTTCGACGGCAACCCCGCGCATCTGTGGGAGCACCCGCCGACCGAGCAGGCCGCCCGGTTCGCCGCCGACTACGGTGGTGTCGACGCCCTCGTGGCCAAGGGTGAGGAGTACGCGGCGGCCGGCGACCCGCGCTTCGCCGCGACCCTCCTCGGCCACGCCGTCTTCGCCGCGCCGGACAACACCGCGGCCAAACACGCGCTGGCCGCGGTGTACGAGACGCTCGGCCACGGCTCGGAGAACGGCACCTGGCGCAACTTCTACCTCATGGGCGCCCAGGAACTGCGCGGCAGCGTCGCCCATACGGCGCTGGAGACGACGAACCCCGAGATGGCGGCGGCGCTGACGGTCGACATGCTCATCGACTCGCTGGCCGTCCGGGTGGACGGGCCGCGCGCCTGGCACGAGCGGGTCACCATGACCTGGAACGTGACGGACGAGGGCCGCGCCTGGCACCTGCGACTGTCCAACGGCGCGCTGACCTACCGCAGCGCCGAAATCGCGGGCCCGGCTCCGGCCCCGGCCGACGACCTGACGCTGACCTTGACGAAGCCTCAACTGCTCGGCGTGCTGGCGGGGAAGGGGCTGGACGGTGTGCGGGTAGAAGGCGATCCGGCGGCCCTTGCGAAGCTCACGGCGCTGCTCGACACCCCCGACCCGGACTTCAACATCGTCACGCCGTGACCGATCGGCGCAGCGCCTCTCGTCGTCAGCAGACGGCGTAGGTCAGATGCGTCACGGTCGATGTCGCGAACACCTCCCGCCGCACCAGCGTCCGAGGCGTTCCGCCGGTGAACAGCGGCGTCCCGGCGCCGAGCACGACGGGTGCGAGGTGCAGCGTCAGCACGTCGACCAGCCCCGCCTCGATCGCCGAGCCGACGGTGGCGCCGCCGCCCATGAGGACGACATCGAGGTCCTTGCCGCCGGCCGCCGACGCCGCCTCGGCGCGCTCGCGCGCGGTGCGGACGGCGTCGCCCAGACCGGTGGTGACGAACGTCCAGTCGAGGTCGGCGAGCCGTACCGACTCCGGGAGTGCGCTCGTCACGACGACGAACGCGGGCTTCCCCACCTCGCCGGCCCCGTAGCCGGTCTCGTCGTCCCAGCCGTCCGGCCCGTCGACCGTGTCGAAGAGCCGGCGCCCGAGCACGACGGCCCCTGAGCGAGCGGTCCCCTCGCTCAGGTACCGCCGGTCGTCGGGGTCGTCGGAGAACGCCCAGGTGTGCAGGGCCTCGCCACCGGTACCGAGACCACTGCCGGGGCGGGGGTCGGGCCCGGTGACGAAGCCGTCGAGGGAGGCCGAGATGTCGGCGATGATTCGAGTCATGTCAGTTCGGACCGGCTCCGCCGCCCGAACTCATCGCCGATCGGCGAGGTGCGCGGGGATCGGGGCTCAGCCGTCCAGCGACTCCACGTACGGCGCCAGCTTCGCCGGGTTCATCATCCACATGATCCGGTCGATCCCCTCGGCCGACGCGTCGATGGTCAGCAGCGCCACTGCGTTCCCGCCGGACAGGACGAGCACCGCCGGTCCGCCGTTCGCCTCGACGTGGCGGATCTCGGCCTCGGGCCAGAAGCGGGGTGCGAACGCGACGAGGTACTGGGACACGTGCGGGAGTCCGACGACCGGAATCCGCGATGCGCCGCGTACGCCTCCGCCGTCGGAGTAGCTGACGACGTCCGCTGCGAGCACGTCCTCGAGCACTTTCAGATCGCCGGTCCGCGCGGCGGCGAGGAAGACCTCCAGCAGGCGCTGCAGCTCGGTGGGGCTGACCCGCTCCTTGCGTTCGGCGGCCAGATGTTTGCGGGCGCGGCTCACCAGTTGGCGGGCGTTGGCCTCGCTCGTCTCCAGGATCTCGGCCACCTGGCCGTACGGGTAGTCGAACGCCTCCCGCAGGACGTAGGCGGCCCGTTCGACCGGGTTCAGCTTTTCGAGGACGAGGAGCACCGCGAGTTCGAGTGCTTCGGCCCGTTCGGCCCCCACCTGCGGATCCTGGCTGGTGTCGACCGGTTCGGGAAGCCACGGCCCGACGTACGACTCGCGCCGCACCCGCGCGGACTTGGCCGTGTTGATGGCGAGCCGCGTGGTGACGGTGGCCAGGAACGCCTTCGGCTCGACGATGTCCGTACGGTCGGCGTTCTGCCACCGCAACCAGGCGTCCTGGACGATGTCCTCGGCCTCCGCCGCGCTGCCGAGCACGCGGTAGGCGATGCCGAAGAGCTGCGGGCGCGCCGCCAGGAACTCCCGTGTCGCGCCGTCGAGGGAGTCGGCGTCATTATCCGTGTGCATGGTCGTCCCTTCCGGCACAGAGGCCGCACCGAGACCCACCACGCTACAGCCCACCCCGGCCGGAGTGTGTTTGCGGCACGACCACCGCCGGGTACGACGGGACGGTGCGTCAGCCCGCCGCGCCGCGCGGTCGGCCGGCGCCAGCTCAACTGGTCAGTGAGGTCGTCACTGTTGGCCCGAGCTGACGCCTGCCGGAACATTCCGGAGTGCGGTGACGCACACGTCCGCGCACCGGGATACCGGAGTCAGGCCCGGAGCTGGCCCCAGGCTCAGCCGAACTGACCCGGCTGGTAGCCGCCGGCCGGCTGCTGGTTGATCACGTTGATCCGGTTGTACGCGTTGATGACGGCGATCAGGGAGATCAGCGCGACCAGCTGGTCCTCGTCGTAGTACTTGGCCGCGTTCGCCCAGGCCTCGTCACTGACGCCACCCGCCGCGTCCGCGATCCGCGTGCCCTGCTCCGCCAGCTCCAGCGCCGCGCGCTCCGCCTCGGTGAAGGCCGTGGCCTCCCGCCAGACGGCCACCAGGTTGAGCCGCGCCTGGGTCTCCCCGGCGGCGGTGGCGTCCTTGGTGTGCATGTCCGTGCAGAAGCCGCAGCCGTTGATCTGGCTGGCGCGGATCTTCACCAGCTCCTGTGTCGCGAGCGGCAGTCCGGAGTCCGAGACGATCTTGCCCGCCGAGTTGATGTGCTTCAGCACCTTGCCCGCGAGGGCGTTGCCGAAGAAGTTGAGACGCGATTCCATGGGTTTCTCCTGGCTGAGTTGCGGTTACGTACCACTGACCGCGCAACCCGGAGATCTGTGACAGCGGGAGTCGGCTCAGCCGGGCAGCGCCGCCCGGGTGAGGGCCGTCGCGGTGTGCACGGCGCTGGCGACAGCGGCGTCGGGGTCCAGCCCGCACAGGTCGGTCAGGGTGAAAAGCGCCTCGGCGCTGATGACGACGGTGAGGTCGCGCTTCAGCTGGGCCAGCGCGGCCGGGTCGGTGGCACCGAGGGTGTCGTCCAGCGGGGCGAGCGCGTAGTCGATCAGGCCGACCCGCATGGCCGGACGGGCGGAGGTGGCCGCGGGCCGGGTGATGGTCGCCGCGATCATCGCGCGGGTCGCGCCCTGATGGCTCAGGACCGTACGGAACAGGTGCTCGGTCGCCGCCGCGATGCGCTCCACCGGGTCGCGGGAGCCCGCGACGGATCTCAGCGCCTGCGCGGGGGTGGGCCACTGCCCGGCCATGGCCTCCTGGAGGAGGCTGGCGAGATCGGGGAAGTAGCGGTAGGCCGTGGCCTCGGACACCAGGGCGGCCCGTGCGACGGCGGGCATCGTCATCTCGCGGCCGGTGCGCATGAGTTCCGCCGCGGCCTGGAGGATCGCGGTGCGGGTGCGCAGCTTCTGATTGGCCCGGCCACCGGGGTTCTGGGGTGCCATCCGTCGGCCCTTCTCCTCGTCACGTCTGAGGAACTGTAGCTAGTTGACTCCTGTTATGAGAGCTTACTCGCATTCATCCTCACAGCATCAGCGGGAGTACTCATGAACAACGTCTCCGTCGTCGCCCCCGGCGCCGGCGAAGTGATCGATCTCGGCGGCGCCCGGATCCGCATCCTGGAGGACGGTTCCACGACGGCGCACCGGCTCGGCATCGGCGAGATCACCCTGGCCCCGCACACCGAAGGACCGCCGCAGCACCGGCACTCCCTGCATGACGAGGGCTTCTACGTCGTGTCGGGCACCGCCCGCTTCACTGTCGGTGAGAGCCGGTACGACGCACCCGCCGGCACGCTCGCCATGATTCCGCCGGGCGCTCCGCACACCTTCGCCAACCCGGGCGACGAGCCCGTCGTCATGATCAACACCTTTACCCCGGATCTCTATGTGCGCTATTTCCAGGATCTGCGCGACACGATGGCGGCAGGGCAGGAGATGACCCCGCAGGTCGTCGGCGAGGTGATGGGCCGGTACGGCACCGTCGCCGCGACCGACTTCGCGTAACCGGGGCCGAGCGGGGCGGGAGAGTCGCATCTCTTCGTGAGAGTTCACTTGCATGAGTGAGGAGGGCGGGGCTATCTTCATGACAGTTGACTCTCACAAAACCAACGACAAGGAACCCCGCACCATGACTGTCTCCGCCCCCACCGGCACCGTCCGTACGATCGCTCTGCCCAGCGGCCTGGACATCACCATCAAGGAGTACGGCGACCGCGACGCGGCCGGCGGCGCGGGCGCGCTCGTCCTGCACGGCGGCGCCGGACCCCGTTCGGTCGACGGCTTCGCCGCCGCGCTGTCCCAGCACGCGTATGTCGTCGCCCCCACCCACCCCGGCTTCGACGGTACGCACCGCCCGGAGAGCACCGACAGCGTCGCCGACCTCGCCACCGCCTATCTCGACCTCATCGACCAACTCGGCCTGGAGACCGTGCTGGTCGCGGGGAACTCCGTCGGCGGCTGGATAGCCGCAGAGATGGGCGTCCGAGACAACCACGGCCGTATCAGCGCGCTCGTACTGCTCGCCTCCACCGGCATCACGCCCGAACCCCCGCTCACCATCGCCGACCCCGCGCAGCTCGGTCCGGTCCGCACCGGTGAACTCGCCTTCCACCGGCCCGAACTGCGGCCCGACCCTGCCACCCTCGGCGCTGACCAGAGGGCCGCGATGGCGGCCAACCAGGCCACGCTCGCCGTCTACGCGGGCGACCCCTTCTGCAGCGACCCCAAGCTGCGCGGACGCCTGCACCGTGTCACCGTCCCCGTGCTGGTGCTGCCCGGCGAACAGGACGGCATCGTGCCCCTGGAGTACAGCCGCGCCCTGGCCGACTCCTTTCCCCGGGCGACGTTCCGCCCCGTCGCGGAAGCCGGCCACTTCCCGCAACTTGAGCAGCCCGCAGCCGTGTTCGACGCCATCGGCGCCTTCGTCGAGTCCGAGGTGAAGCCCGACCCGAGGTGAAGGCCGGCGCGAGGTGAAGCCGGGCGAGACGCGCCGAGTTCAGGCCTGCTACGACCAGCGGGCCGTCAGTCTCGGCGTACCCGCCGGGCAGACGTACAGCGTGCCCAGCCCGTGCGGCACGCCGCCTTCAGCGGCCTCGACGCCCACGAGCAGCACGTTCCAGGGCAGTTGGCTGCCGGTCTCCACGACGATCTCGTCCCCCGACCGCCGCGTGGTGAATACCGCCGCCTCTCCCGAACCGTCCGGCAGCGGCACGGCCGTCACCGCCGTCGACCCGTCGGCCGGCGTGTGAACGCGCAGGGTCACCCCGTCCGCCCAGTCGTACGCCGGCCGGTCGGCGACCGCTCCGAACGGCACGACAGCGCCTTCCCTGGCGAGCAGCGGAAGCGTGTCGAAGCCGTGGGTCTCCCGCTGCCAGCCGGGCCCCGAGATCCGTTCCCCGGTAAGGACGTTGGTCCAGGTACCGGCCGGGAGGTAGTACTCGACAGAGCCGTCCTCGGTGAAGACGGGCGCCACCAGCAGGTCGTCGCCGAGCATGTACTGGCGGTCGAGTGAGCGGCAGGCGGGGTCGGCCGGGAACTCCAGCACCATGGCCCGCATCACCGGCGTACCCGCGTCGCGCGCCTGCACGGCGGCGCGGTAGAGGTACGGCATCAGCCGGTGCTTGAGCCGGGTGAAGGAGCGCGTGACGGCCACCGCTTCGTCGCCGTAGTCCCACGGCACCCGGTAGGACTTGCTGCCGTGCAGACGGCTGTGCGACGACAACAGCCCGAACTGCACCCAGCGTTTGAACAGCGCGGGTGTCGGCGTGCCCTCGAACCCCCCGATGTCATGGCTCCAGAAGCCGAAGCCGGAGAGGCCGAGCGAGAGCCCGCCGCGCAGCGACTCGGCCATCGCCTCGAAGGACGATTCGCAGTCGCCGCCCCAGTGCACCGGCAGCCGCTGGCCGCCGGTGGTCGCCGAGCGCGCGAAGACGACGGCCTCACCCTCGCCGCGCACGTCCCGCAGCAGGTCGAAGACGGTCTCGTTGTACAGCTGGGTGTAGTAGTTGTGCATCCGCTCCGGGTCCGAGCCGTCGTGCCAGGCCACATCGAGGGGCACCCGCTCCCCGAAGTCGGTCTTGAAGCAGTCCACGCCCTGGTCGAGCAGCAGCCGCAGCTTGCCCGCGTACCACTCCCGCGCCGCGGGACTGGTGAAGTCGACGAGCGCCATGCCGGCCTGCCACCTGTCCCACTGCCATACGTCGCCGTCCGGCCGCTTCAGCAGGTGCCCCAGCGCCATGCCCTCGGCGAACAGCGCCGACTTCTGGGCGATGTAGGGATTGATCCAGACACAGATCCGCAGCCCCTGAGCCTTGAGCCGGGCCAGCATGCCGACCGGGTCGGGGAAGACGTCCGGGTCCCAGACGAAGTCGCTCCACTGGTACTCGCGCATCCAGAAGCAGTCGAAGTGGAAGACGCTCAGCGGGATTTCGGCCTCGGCCATGCCCGTGACGAACCGGGTGACCGTCGCCTCGTCGTAGGAGGTCGTGAACGACGTGGACAGCCACAGGCCGAACGACCAGTCGGGCGGCAGCGCGGGCCGGCCGGTCAGCGCCGTGTAGCGGGCGAGGATGTCCTTCGGCGTCGGGCCGTACACGACGAAGAACTCCAGCGACTGGTCCTCGACGCTGAACTGCACCTGCCCGACGGACTCCGAGCCGACCTCGTACGACACCTGGCCCGGATGGTTGACGAAGACGCCGTACCCCCGGTCGGTGAGATGGAACGGGACGTTCTTGTACGCCTGTTCGCTGCTCGTGCCGCCGTCGGCCTGCCAGATGTCGACGCTCTGGCCGTTGCGTACGAACGGCGTGAAGCGCTCGCCGAGCCCGTACACGCTCTCGCCGACGCCGAGCGACAGCTGCGTGAGCATGAAGTGCCGTCCTTCGGCGTCGGTCGCGAAGCCGGTGCCGCGCCTGCCGACCGAGGTGAGGGTCCGGCCGCCCGCGCTGAAGTCCAGCCGCCACGGCGCCTCGGTGTCGACCTTCAACGACAACTCGCCGGAGATGAGTTCGACGGCCGAGCCCTCGCGTACGGTCTTGGCCGCCGACTGCTCCGCCGGGGTGAGGGCGAACTCGGGCCGCCGGGGCGCCCGTCCGCCGTGGTGGGTCGTACGGACGCCGATCACGCCCTCGGCGGGCGACCAGCAGTCCACGGTCAGCAACGGCCCGTTGAGCGTGTCGCCCCGGTGCGTGACCCGGCCCACCGGCGCGTACAGCGTCAGCCGGTCATCGGTGACCACGGCGTCGGCCACGGACGCCGCGTGATGGGCGCTGACGCCGGGGCGCATCAGCCAGTAGCCGTCGGTGAACTTCATCGGCTCTCCTGTACGGGGGCGCGGTCGGCGTCGTCCATGGCGCGGTGTCCTTCGATCAGCCGCCGGAACCAGTGGTAACTGTCCTTCGGTGTGCGTTTCTGCGTGTCGTAGTCGACGCGTACGATCCCGAAGCGCTGCCGATAGCCGTGCGCCCACTCGAAGTTGTCCAGCAGTGACCACACGTAGTAGCCGCGCACCTCCACCCCCGCGTCGATCGCGGCTGCCACGGCGGTCAGATGGTCGTGCAGATACGTCACCCGGTCCTGGTCGTGCACCGCGCCGTCCGGAGCGACGGTGTCGGCCTCGGCCGAACCGTTCTCGGTGATGTACACCGGCGGCAGCTCCGGGTAGCGCGCCACCAGACCGGTCAGCAGTGTGGTGAACGCCTCCGGTACGACCGGCCAGCCCATCGTCGTATGGCGGCTGCCGTACGGATCGACCGGCCGCACCCCGATGTCGACGGCGCTGCGCCGGCTCTCCTCGGGTTCCGTGTGCGGTGCGTCCGCGAAGGTCAGCGGACGGTAGAAGTTGATGCCGACGAAGTCGAGCGGCGCGCCGATCAGCGCCAGATCGCCGTCCTCGCGGTACGAGCCGTCGGCGAGCGCGCCCCAGGTCTCCGCCTCCGTCGCCGGATAGCGCCCGGCGAACAGGGGCTCGGTCCAGACGTCGTTGTGCAGCGTCCCGGCCCGGCGCGCCGCCGCCACATCGGCGGGCGCCGGCGATGCGGCCTCGACCAGGTCGATGTTGAGGGTGATGCCGACCTCCCGTGCACCCGTCTCGCGCAGCACGCGCACGGCGTTGCCGTGGGCGACCAGCAGATGGTGGGCGGCGGCCAGCGCCGGTGTGCCCTCCTGGGCACCGGGAGCGTGCCGGCCTTCCGCGTAGCCCGAAAAGGCCGTGCAGAACGGCTCGTTGAGGGTGATCCAGCGCGCGACCCGGTCCCCGAGCCGCTCCGCCACCAGACGGGTGTACTCGGCGAAGTGCTCGGCCGTCTCCCGTGTCCGCCAGCCGCCCAGGTCCTCAAGGGCCTGTGGCAGGTCCCAGTGGTAGAGGGTGACGGCGGGCGCGATTTCGGCGCCGAGCAGTTCGTCGGTGAGCCGGTCGTAGAAGTCGAGGCCCTTGGCGTTCGCCGGTCCCGTACCCGTCGGCTGGATCCGTGGCCAGGCGACGGAGAAGCGGTACGAGTCGACGCCGAGGTCGCGCAGCAGCGCCACGTCCTCGGGGTAGCGGTGGTAGTGGTCGCAGGCCGTGTCACCCGTGGCGCCGTCCTTGGTACGGCCGGGGGTATGACTGAAGGTGTCCCAGATCGAAGGACCGCGGCCGTCCTCGTCGTGGGCGCCCTCGATCTGGTAACTCGCCGTCGCGGTACCGAAGGTGAAGCCCCGGGGAAGAACGGGGAAGGGAGTGCTCATGGTCGTGCCGGGCCCTTTCGGGTCTGTGGTGAATGCGGTGCGGTGGAGTGAACGCGGGCCGCTGCGGGGCTACTTGACCGAGCCGCCGGTGATGCCGGCTGCCACGTACTTCTGAGCCACCACGAGCAGGATCGCGGCCGGTACGGCGGATACCACCGCCGTCGCCATGACCGCGCCCCAGTCGCTGACATGGGCGCCGATGTACTCGTACATGGACAGGGTGATCGGCTTGACGTCGTCGGTGGTGTTGAGGGTCAGCGCGAACATGAAGTCCGACCAGGCGAAGAGGAAGGCGAACAGGCCCGAGGTGATGAGGGCGTTGCGGCTCATCGGCAGGACGATCCGCCAGAACGCGGTGAAGCGGTTCGCCCCGTCCACCAGCGCCGCCTCCACGACCTCCCTCGGTATGGACACCATGAAGGCCCGCAACAGCACGATCGAGAAAGGCAGTCCGAGCGAGGCGTCGGCGAGGATGAGGCCGAACGTCGAATTGACCAGGCTCAGGTCGACGTAGGCGCTGTAGAGCGCGTTGGCGATGACGATGCCCGGCACCATCTGGGTGATGAGCGTGCCGAAGACCATGGTGCGGCTGCCGCGCAGCCCGAGCTGCGCGAGGCCGTACGCGGCCGGTGCGGCGAGCGCGAGGCACACCACCACGGCGCCGAGCGCCACGACCAGGCTGGTGCCGAGCGAGCCGCCCTGACTGCTGAGCGCGCGGTGGAAGTTCTCCCAGCCGGGCGCCGTCGGGAACCAGTCGGTGGAGGCCAGACTCTCGCCCGGCTGGAGGGCGATGTTGAGCATCCAGTAGAGCGGGAACAGCAGGACGACCAGAATGATCAGTGCGGCGACGGTGTTCGTGCCCCTGCGCAGGTGGCGGGTGGACATGGCGATCACTTCCCCTGGCCGAAGTCGGCGCGGTTGAGGCGCAGATAGAGCACGGCGAACACCGCGCTGACAAGAATGAGGATGTTGCCGACCACCGCGCCCTGCCCGAAGTCCAGTTGCTGGAAGGAGAGCTGGTAGGTGACCGTGCCGAGGGTCTGCGTGGAGTCGGCGGGGCCGCCGCCGGTCAGCGCCAGGATCAGATCGAGGATCTTCACTGTCGACATGAAGCCCAGGACGAGAACGACGGTCACCACCGGGCGCAGCAGCGGCAGGGTGACACTGCGGAACGTGCGCCAGCCGCCGGCGCCGTCCAGGGACGCGGCCTCGTACAGATCGCGCGGGATCTCCTGGAGCCCGCCGTACAGGATCACCATGTTGAACGGGATGCCGATCCAGACGTTGACCAGGATCGCCGACAGCAGGGCGACGCTCGGGCTGCTGAGCCAGGAGACCGGCGACGAGACGAGGTGCAGGTCCATCAGTAGGCTGTTGACGACGCCGGTGTCCTGGTCGAGGAGTTTTCGCCAGACGACCGCCGACACCACCATCGGCACCAGCCAGGGCAGCAGCAGTACGGCGCGCACGAATCCCGAGAGCCGGAAGCGGCGGGAGAAGAACACGGCGAGCGCCAGGCCGATGACGAACTGGCCGAGCAGCGAGCCGAGGGTGAAGACCAGGGTGTGCCAGAGGGAGCCGGTGAACAGCGGGTTGTCGAACACACCGCGCCAGTTGTCGAATCCGTTGAACGGCGACTCACCGGTGAAGAAGGTGCGCGGTGTGTAGTGCTGGAAGCTCATCACGATGTTGCGGACGAGCGGGTAGCCGAAGAA